>NZ_AOMC01000051.1 GCF_000336695.1 Halococcus morrhuae DSM 1307 | reverse complement strand
GGCCGTCGAGACGTCCCAGCCGTCGGCGTCGATGCGTGCGAACTCGCCGTCTTCGAGATAGACGACGCGGTCGGTGAACTCCCTGAAGGCGGGCACGTCGCTCGCGAGGTAGGTCGCGTCGTCGTCGATGCCGAGCACGAGCGGCGAGTCCTGGCGTGTACAGAACACCGCATCACCGCCGGCGAAGACGGCGGCGATGGCGTAGCTCCCCTCGACGCGCTCGATCGCCGCGCGGAAGGCCTCCTCGTGGCTCGCGCCGTCGGCGAGCGCCGATTCGATGAGATGGGGGACGACCTCGGTGTCGGTATCGCTCGTGAACTCGTGGCCCGCGGCGGTGAGTTCGTCCTTCACTTCCTGAAAGTTCTCGATGATCCCGTTGTGGATGACCGCGACCTCGCCCTCGCAGTCGGCGTGCGGGTGGGAGTTGCGGTCGCTCGGCGGGCCGTGCGTGCTCCAGCGGGTGTGGCCGATGCCGACAGGGCCGGACGGGGCGTCGTCGTCGACCGCGCGTTCGAGGTTCACGAGTTCGCCCTCGTGTTTTTCGATCTCGACGGCGCTGTTGGCGAGCGCGACGCCCGCCGAGTCGTAGCCCCGGTATTCGAGCTTCGAGAGCCCGTGCATCAGCACGTCGAGGGTCTCGTCCGGCCGGCCGACGCAGCCGACGATCCCACACATCAGTCGAGCACCTCCGCGCCCGCGGGGATCTCACCGCGTGCCCGCACGCCGACGTGCAGCCGTGCGCCCGGCCCAACCAGCGTGCCGGGTTCGAGCGTGACCCCACCGTCGGCGTCGACCCGGTCGGCGACGACCGCCCCGAGCGAGCGATCCTCGTGAACGTGCGTACCGATCCGGACGTCGGTCTGCCCGCCGGGCACGAGGGTGCCCGGTCCGAGCGTCACGTCTTGGCCGGCAACACAGTCCAGAATCGTGCTCCCCGGCCCGACGCGCGTGTCGCCGTCGAGCACGCTGCGCGTGACGGTCGCGTTCGCTTCGACGGTAACGTTGCGCCCGAGCGCGACGTCCGGCCCGACGACCGCGCCGGGGCCGACCTCGCAGTCCGGCCCCACCACGACGGGTGCCTGGAGCGTCGCCGACTCGTGGACGAGCGACGTGTCGTCGACCCAGACGCCCTGTTCGAGCGCGGGTTCGTCGACGCGACCGCGCGCGAGGATCTCCTGGGTCACGGTCAGGAGGTCCCACGGGTAGGTGGCGTGCGGCGAAAGGCCATCGACGCGCACCCCGCGGACGTCCTCACCCTCGTCGATGAGGCGCGCGAGCGTGTCGGGCAGCTGAAGCTCGCCGTCGCGGCGCTCGGTCGCCTCGATCGCGTCGAAGATCCCCGTTCGAAAGGCGTAGACGCCGGCGTTGATCAGGCGGAAGTCGTCGGATTCGGGTTTCTCGACGATTTCGTCGATGCGACCCTCGTGGAGGGCGACAGCGCCGTAGCGGCGCACGTCGCGATGTTCGAGCACGCCGAGCGCGGCGGGCGCGTCGGGATAGGCCTCGAACTCGGCGACGACATCGGCCACCAGTCCGGAGTCGAACACGCGGTCACCGTTGACGAGCAGGAAGGGTTCGTCGACCGACGAGCGCGCGGCGAGCAGTGCGTGACCGCTGCCGAGCTGTTTGTCCTGAATCACGTAGTCGAGCGGCGTGTCGCGGTAGGTCGGCCCGAAGTGTTCCTGAACGCGGTCGCGCTTGTAGCCGATGACCACGGTGATCCGATCGATCCCGGCGTCGATCAGCGCGTCGAAGACGTAGCCGAGGATCGGCCGGTTCGCCGCTGGTAGCATCGGTTTGGGGCGGTTGTACGTCAGCGGACGGAGGCGGTTGCCCTCCCCGGCTGCGAGGACGACGGCGGTACGGACGCTCATTGCACCCTATCCACGGGGCGACGATTTCAACGTTCTGGCTGGCCACGTGGTCGTCGACCGCTCAGAGAGGGGGCGCGGGCGACTCCGACGACGATATGAACGACGGACGGAAATCGGGTGTGTGTCGATCAGCAGCGTCGTCGCCCTCATCAGGCGCGTACTCAGCCCTGGCGGCGACCTCACCGAACGCGCGGTCACCAGCGGCGTCTGGGTCGCGATCACGAACGTCGTCGACAGGGTGCTCCAGCTCGCGATGGTGCTGCTCGTCGCGCGGCTCATCGGCCCCGACTCGTACGGCGTGATGGCGCTCGCGCTCGTCGTGATGAGCGCGCTCACCAAGCTCTCCAGACTCGGCATCGACGCCGCGCTCATCCAGCGCGAGGCCGACGACGTCGACGCCTATCTCGATACGGCCTGGATGATGCAGAACGCGCGCGGGCTCGTCGTCGCCGCCATCCTGTTCGTCAGCGCGCCGATCGTCGCCTCGCCGGTCGTCTTCGACGAGCCGCAGCTCGCGCCCGTCCTCCGTGTGCTCGCGCTCTCGCCGCTGCTCTCGGGGCTGCAGAACCCGGGACTGCTCTATCTCAAGAAGGACCTCCGTTTCGACAAACAGTTCGCCTACACGCTGTCGGGGACGGTCTTCTACGTCGCGGTCGCCGTCGTCGTGGCCTTTCTCACCCGCTCGGTCTGGGCGCTCGTGCTCGGGCTGGTCGCGAGCGACTTCGTCCGGCTGGTGGCCTCCTATTTCGTCGCCGACTACCGACCGCGACCACGCTTCGATCTCGATCACGCGCGCGAGCTGTTCGGCTACGGGAAGTGGATCTTCGCCTCCGGAGTGGTATTGTTCCTGATCATGGAGGGCGACGACGCCTTCGTCGGCTGGTATCTCGGCACCGCCGTCGTCGGGCTCTACCAGCTCGCCTACCGCGTCTCGAACGCGCCCGCGACCGAGGTGACCCAGACCATTTCGAGCGTGATCTTCCCGACCTACTCGAAGATGCAGAGCGACGACCGCCGGCTCCGCGACGGCTTCTTCAAGACCGTTCAGCTCACGACGTTCGTCTCCTTCCCGATCGCGGTCGGCATCGCCGCCGTCGCACCGACGTTCGTCGATACGTTCCTCACCGAACAGTGGGACGCGATGGTGCCGATGATCCAGCTGCTCGCCGCGTGGGGGCTGCTGCGCTCGCTGGGGGCGACGACCGGCCCGCTCTTTCAGGCCATCGGCAAACCCGACATCCCCACGAAGATCCAGTTCGGCAAGCTGGTGATCATCGCGGCGTTCATCTACCCCGCGACGGCACGCTACGGCGCGGTCGGCACGGGGCTGGTGATCGTCGGCAACTCGCTCGTGTTCTCAGAGCCGGTCTCGACGTATCTCGCGACGCGGGCGGTCGACGGGAGCTACGCGCGCCTGCTTCGCCTCGTCGCCTACCCCGCAGTACCCAGTGCTCTCATGGGGATCGCCGTCGTCGCCGTCCATCGCATGGGCGTCGCCACCGGCATCGTCGAGTTCACCCTCCTCGTGCTGGTCGGCGTCGTCGTCTACGGCGTGCTCGCGCTCGCGCTCGAACGGTTCTCGGAGTACGACAGCGTGGCACTCTGCCGCCGGCTGGCCCGCACCGTCGTCTCGTGAGGGGTCGCGGCGCGGTTTGGAGCGGTGACGAACCACAACAGGTGAGTGTCGGGCGCGCGTTCTCGTTTCATGTCCATCCTCGACGACGCACGGGCCGTTCTCGACGACGGCCCGGTCTGTGATCCCTGTCTCGGCCGCGTCTTCGCCGACCGGAGCTTCGGCCTCACGAACAGGGCGCGCGGGCGCGCGCTCAGAACAACGATCGCGCTCGACGCGGACGAACCGTTCGAGAAAGCCGAGGAGTGCTGGGTCTGCGAGGGCGAATGCGAACGATTCGACGAGTGGGCCGAGCGCGCGGTCGACGCGCTCGGAGACGTCGAGTTCGAGACGTACCAGGTCGGCACGCGCGTCCCGCCGCTGATCGAGGAGAACGACCGCCTGCTGCGCGAGGAGAGCGATCTCCCCACCGACGCCGGCGAGTCGTTCAAATCCGCGCTCAACCGTGAGGTCGGCAAGCGCCTCGGCGAGCGCACCGGGACGGAGGTGGATTTCGAGCGCCCGGACGTGCTCGCGCTCGTCAACCTCGATCGTGGCGACGTCGACGTCCAGGTGAACCCGGCGTTCGTTTACGGGCGCTATCGGAAGCTCGAACGCGGGATCCCCCAGACCGAGTGGCCCTGCCGGGAGTGTGGCGGCAGCGGCAAGCAGTTCGTCGCGGACGGCGGCGAGGAGCCCTGTGACTACTGCGGCGGCAGCGGCTATCTCTACGACGAGAGCGTCGAGGAGCTGACCGCGCCAGTCGTCGAAGAGGCGATGGATGGTTCCGAATCGGTCTTCCACGGCGCGGGTCGCGAGGACGTCGACGCGACGATGCAGGGCACCGGCCGGCCGTTCGTCATCGAGGTCAAACAGCCACAGCGGCGCGCGGTCGACACCGAGGAGCTGGAAACGGGAATCAACGAGTTCGCCGACGGGAGCGTCGAGGTCGAGGAGCTCCGGCGCGCAACCCACGAGATGGTCGAGCGTGTGAAGGAACTCGACGCGCACAAGACCTACGCGATGGCCATCGAGTTCGCCGAACCGATCGATGAGCAGGCGTTCGCCGACGCGCTCGCCGAGCTCGATGGCGCGACGATCGAACAGGACACGCCCCAGCGGGTCGATCACCGGCGGGCGAGTCGAACCCGGGTGCGCGACGTCTACGAGATCGAGGGCGAGCTCGACGACGCCCGCCACGCGAGCGTGGAGCTACGCGGCGCTGGCGGCCTCTACGTGAAAGAACTCGTGAGCAGCGACGAAGGCCGGACGGAGCCGAGCCTCGCGGGACTGCTCGGCGTCGACAGCGAGGTGACGGCGCTCGACGTGATCGCCGTCGAGGGTGAGGACGAGGCGTTCGCCGATCCCGCCTATCTCGTCGAGCCGAGCGGTTAAGTGTCTCCATGCCGTGTGATAGCATGGAGGTAGCAACCCATGTGCCACCACCGAACGACCGATTCCACGCGGCTATACGAGGACGACGAGCACGAGGAGCTTCCAGAGTGGGCGATCGAAGCGGATGACGACGGCGAGACGGCCGACGAGGAGGACGAGCCGGAGCCGTTCACGCCAGGGACGGCCGACTGAGCACCTCCGTTTTTGCCAACCGCTTTGTGCCCGCCGCGCGAGCCGTCGGTATGTTCGGCGTCGATGAGGCGGGGCGCGGACCCGTGCTCGGATCGCTATTCGTCGCGTGCGTTAGTGCCGACGCCACCGCGCTGCCCGACGGGACCGACGACTCGAAACGGCTCGCGCCCGCCCGTCGCGAGGCGCTGGCCGCCGAGCTGCGCGCCGACGAGCGAGTCACGATCGCCGTGAGCGAGGTCACGCCCACCGAGATCGACGACGGGCGTCTGAACGGGCTCACGGTTGCGGCGATGGCCGACGCGATCGACCGCGCGGTGCCCACTGGCGAATCCGGCATCATCGACGCCTGCGACACCGACGCAGAGCGGTTCGGCCGCCGCGTGAGGGCCGAAACCGCGACCGACGTGGAACTCGCGGCCGAGCACGGTGCCGACGAATCCCACGAGCACGTCGGCGCGGCGAGCATCGTCGCCAAGGTCGCTCGGGACGCGCACGTCGCCGATCTCGCGGCCGAACACGGCGCGATCGGCAGCGGCTATCCGGGTGATGGCACTACCCGGGAATTCCTCCGCGAGTACGTCCGCGAGCACGGTGGCCTTCCACCGTTCGCGCGCGCATCCTGGAAGACCAGTCGCGACGTTCTGGAAGCCGCCGAT
The DNA here is from genome assembly GCF_000336695.1 of Halococcus morrhuae DSM 1307. GTDB lineage: Archaea > Halobacteriota > Halobacteria > Halobacteriales > Halococcaceae > Halococcus > Halococcus morrhuae. The sequence continues at coordinate 3,055 of NZ_AOMC01000051.1, read as the reverse complement.
CAGTCGGCACTCGCCGATTTCTGAATCCCGTTACGGCGTCGTTTCATACCACTACACGATTGCTGTGGAGTCGGTCGCGAGTTACGGCCAGTCGGGATCGACGTCGACGAGCGCGGCGCTGACGTTCCAGAGGTGTTCGCGCAGTCGATCGTCGTCGACGCGCGGGTCGGGATCGGTCGGGTCGTGGCGATCGAAATAGGTGTGATCAGCGTCGGGATCGATGGCGAGGTCGACGAGCGGGTCGGCGGCCTCGCTGACCGACGTACTGAGAACCGGGAGGCGTGCGGCGAGCGCCATGAATGCCCGGGTCGGCAGCGAGGCATGACGATAGAGCCCGCTGCCGGGCACGAACCCGGGATGGACGGCGTTCACGGGGATATCGACCCGTGCGGCGAGCTCGGTGGTGAAGAGCAGGTTCGCCAGTTTCGAGCGCGCGTAGGCTGCGAACGCCTCGTAGTCGGTTTCGAGTCGGAGGTCGGCGAAGTCGATCTCGCCGGTCGAGTGGACGGTCGAAGAGGTGGCGACGATGCGGGCGTCGGGGGTTTCGACGAGCATGTCGAGCAGGTCGTGCGTGAGCAGGTACGGCGCGAGATGGTTGACCGCGAGCGTCAGTTCGTGGCCGTCGGGGGTGAGCTGGCGGCTGTCCCGTGAGCAGCCGGCGTTGGTCACGAGCACGTCGAGGCGGTCGTAGCGGCGACGGAACTCCTCGGCGAGCGCGCGGACGGTCGCCATCGTCGCGAGATCGGCGCGGAAAAACTGCGCGCTGCCGCCCACCCGCTCGACCGTGGCGACGGTTTCCTCCCCGCCCTCGCGCGAGCGCCCCGTCACGACGACGTGTGCCCCGCGAGCGCCGAGTCGACGGGCGATTTCGCGTCCGATGCCGCCCGTTGCGCCGGTGACGAGCGCGACCTGTCCAGTCAGATCCGTGGTATCGGTCATGCCGAGCGGTCGAGCGGGAGCATCATAACCGCGCGGGAACCGACAGACCGTAGTTCGACCATCCCGTAAGGAGTCCAATGAGTTCGCTGGCCGAGGACTGGCGGGCCGATCTCGACGCGGTCGACGGCCGCCTGATCGACGACTACCAGAGCGGGTTCCCGGTCGAGGAGCGGCCGTTCCGCGCGATCGGTGCGGAGCTCGGTATCGGTGAAGACGAAGCGCTCGCCCGCGTCGAGTCGCTGCACGAGCAGGGGATCTTCCGGCGGTTCGGCGCGGTGCTCAACCCGCCCGTCATCGGCTCGTCGACGCTCGCGGCGGTACAGGCCCCCGAAGATCGGTTCGCGGAGATCGCCGAGATCGTCAACGAGCACCGGCAGGTCAACCACAACTATCGGCGCGATCATCCCTGGAACATGTGGTTCGTCGTCACCGCCGGCTCGCGCGAGACGCGCGACGCGATCCTCGCCGACATCGAGGAGCGAACCGGCTGTTCGGTGTTGAACTTGCCGATGCTGACGGATTTCTACATCAACCTCGAATTCCCGGTCGTGAACGGCGATCGCTTCGCCCGCGAGTCGAGCGGTGGGGGCGAGGACGTGCGTGCGACCGCCATCAGCGAGTCGGCGACCGGTGATCTCTCGACGCTCGACGCACGACTCCTGCTCGCCATCCAGGGTGGCTTTCCGCTGACGGCGACGCCCTACCGCGACATCGCCGCGGAGCTCGACGAGTCGGTCGGGGACGTGGTCGACGCCATCCGCCGGCTGTGCGAGACGGGCTGCATCAAGCGCATCGGCTGCATCGTCAACCACGTCGTCACGGGCTTCGACGCCAACTGCATGGTTGTCTGGGACGTGCCCGACGACGAACTCGACGCCCGCGGGACCGAGGTCGGCTCGCTGCCGTACGTCACCCTCTGCTATCACCGCCCGCGCAGACCCGATCAAGGGTGGTCGTACAACCTGTTCACGATGATCCACGGTCGCGACGCCGAGATGGTCGACGAGAAGATCGACGAACTCGCCGACGAACATCTCCCACACACCCACGAGCGGCTCTTCTCGACTGAAACGTTGAAACAGACCGGCGCGCAGTACGAGGAGCTACTCGGAAGCTGAATCGGCCGTTCACCCCGTTCGGTGGTTATCGTTTTTCGTTCGGGTTTTTGCGCGAGCGGTTCGCAATCGGTTGTTCCAACCGTTTCTGCAAGCAACAAATATAACCCGGAAACCGTCCAGATTGGGATGAGAAATGACGGATATCAATCGGAATCGGCGACGGTTCCTGCAGCTCACCGGCGCGACGGCTCTCGCGGCCGGCGTCGGGGCGGCGGTCTCGGGGACGGCCGGTGCACAGGCGTCGGCGTGGTCCGCGGCCGACTCGCCGACAGGCAAAACGCTCAACGATGTCGTACAGACGAGTGAGGGACCGTACGCCGTCGGGAGCGGAGGACTGGTGCTCGCCCGCCGCGCCAACGGCTGGGAGACCGTTCTCTCGAAGGGCCCGACCGTCGAAGGAAATACGCTCACCGGAGCCGGCGTCACCGACGACGGCGAGCACGTCTGGTTCGCTGGCGGCAGCGGCGTCATCGGCCAGTACGACGTGGTCGAAGAGCAGCTCACCGACTACTCCGCGCCGGGAGGGAAGACGAGCAGCTGGGAGGATCTCGCGGTCACCGGAGCGTCGGGCTCCGAAACCGTCCACCTCGTCAACGGCTCCGGCGAGGTTCTCAGCGGGACGAAAAACGGTTCAGGAGGGATGGACTGGGGAGAAGCCCAGAAACCGGGCTCAGGCTCCAGCATGAAAGGGATCGATTTCGCCAGCGCTTCGGTCGGGCACATCTCGAACACGAGCACGAAGATCTACGAGACGACCGACAGCGGCGGAGGCTATCAGGAAATCGGTATCGATGGTCAAGGTGGCAACTTGTACGGCGTGGCGAGCGTGAGTAAATCGGACGTCAACGTGGCCGCCGGCAACGGGATAATATACCAGTACGACGGATCGACGTGGACGGAAATAAATGTCAGTTGATCACATTGACACAGTCCCGACGCCGTCCAGCAGGCGCTGAATTTGTCTAACCGATGCCCGAACGGACATCGGAACGATAGAG
>NZ_AOMC01000050.1 GCF_000336695.1 Halococcus morrhuae DSM 1307 | reverse complement strand
CGCTGTCGGCGGCGATCGCCGCCGACGCGACAGTGTCGCCACTCACGACCAACGCCCTGATTGGGCGCAGCTACCGGAAGAACCGATCGTCTAGTGACTGATTCGCTGGAACAGACCTACGTACTCCAAGTGCTGTCCAGGCTGCTCGGAGTACCATCTCGCAGAACTCTGTGAACGGCCACTTCCAGAGGCGGCGCCCCCCGCGGCGGGGCGCCGCCACGTACTGCCAGTGCAGATACCGCCAGCTGTTCTGGAGCAGGAGACTCACCACAAACATCACCAACCGCAGGCCAGCGTCCTGT
>NZ_AOMC01000049.1 GCF_000336695.1 Halococcus morrhuae DSM 1307 | reverse complement strand
CAGGCCCGGAAAGCACGATTAGCGGCTGTTCGTCCTGCTCTTCCCTGAGAGCTACGATTTCTCCTTGGCTGTTCCGCTAAACAGATACCCCAATCCAAACGACATTCGTTCAATGAATAGACGGATCGTGTAACGGTTTATGTGAAATCCTCGATACCAAGATAGAAGTAAAAATTGCTGAGAGCTACTACGGCGGTTACATGCGCTGCCATGCTATAATCACACATGACGGCGGTTGTGTGAGCGGTGCGGTCGGTAGGTGCAATGCTGTTCATACTTATCAACTGGTTTATCGGCTTTAGGACCGATATCTGGGATGATGAGTGCTGATCAGAAACTTCTCGATCTCCCGCCAAGTGCGAAGCTCGTTTTCATAGTTCTTGAACATGAAGAACCACTCACACAGAAGCAGATCGGTGCGGAAACGCTGCTTCCACCACGGACAGTTCGGTATGCGCTCGCTCAGCTGAAAGAGATTGAGAAAATCTCTGAGAAAATCCATTTTGCTGATGCTCGACAGAAGATCTATGAAATCGCTTAATTCCAGACGCTCTTGTGTAGCGTAGCGGAATCAAGCCATCGGGAGCGTGACTCCATGAGAATCCCGGTGAAGTCACTGGAGCGTGAAGTACGTCAGGAAGTCACAAAGATCGACGCTCTTGTCTGTACTTCTGCGGTTAAACTGTGATGCTATCTCCTTGTCTAACCTAGATAAGTTATGAGTGGCATTTCCTACCGAAATCACACGCCGAAGATCGATATCCGTCGGTTTCTTGCGCCCCTCAGGGACGCGTTCACGACGCGTCCCGGTGGGCTTTCTTGGCCACGGGCAGCAAACACCTGGCGTATCGCGCCCGCTTACGTTGAGGGGTTGATTCGTCCGGGCAGTCACAAGACGCTCCGTGGCATCGGCAAACGTCTCGACATCAATGAGCATCGAGTCCGCCGATTCATCAGTGAGAGTCCTTGGGAACACAACGCTGTCCAAGATCATCTCAACGAGCACATCCCTGAGACGATCGCATCGCCCGAGGCGATGCTGATCGTCGACGATGTCGATATCCTCAAACACGGTTATGACAGTGTCGGCGTCAAATCACAGTACGCTGGCTCGATTGGCAAAATTTCCTCTTGCCAGGTTGGCGTCGATTGCGTTCTTGCCGTCCCAGGTGACCACTACAACGCCGATCAACTCACCTGGCCACTTGGCTGTGAACTCTACCTCCCACAAAACTGGGCAACAAGTGATGAATTCGAGGAACGCCGCCACGACTGC
>NZ_AOMC01000048.1 GCF_000336695.1 Halococcus morrhuae DSM 1307 | reverse complement strand
GGTCCAGAAGCCCCCGCCATTCGTCGCCGGACGGTAATATTGCGTCTGGAAGTACGTCTGGCAGGTCGCTCCGTTGTCGTCACCGGCCACGAGATGATTCGTCGAGAGATGCTGGGTTGATTCGAATCGGGAGAGATAGCGCTTCCAGCGCGCCACGAAGTCGTCGGCTGCTATCTCTCGGGATTCTCCGCCGGTCACGCCCGGAAAGTGCACAGTGAGGTCGTCGGCAAAACACGAACGGAGACCCGTCCAGTCGTGAAAGTCCGCGTGCATACACAGTCGAGTCGTCGTGTCAACGATCTCCTGCCGGTCGCACAGCGATGGGACTTCCAGGGGAGGGTTGTCAGCGGTCATCGGGGCGCAACGCCTTCCGACGCGTTCTTGGTTCGGTCGAATGCGTGTTTCGATCCGATATCGTGGCCGGTGTTGTGCCGGGCGTCCTGTTGGAGCAGGTGGAGAATTTGCCTGTCGAGACCGTCGAGCGGTTCGGAGACCATTATGTACCGTGCTTGGGCATGAGAGTACGTGATACTGTCTCCTGTTCGGTGTAAAGCGGGATGAACATCTAAACCGGTACGAAACGCCAGCCACGGAATCATGTCGATCAGGCGGCGTTCGATATTGGTCGGCGTCGTGGGTATGCCGTCGGGAACTTTTATCCGCGAATGGAACTTTCGACACCAGGGTCGCTACGTATCCACGTGGTCGGCATAAGCAACCAGCAATGTACGGTCGGTTTTTGGAAAGATAGTGTGTTGTCTCGTCCGTCGTCGTACACGGGGAAACGATTTGAGGCCACATGCGGTAACGGATGGCATGGATGGACCTCTCGACGACGCCGAGTTCCTGATTCGCTCGGCAAACCGGGTGAGACTCCTCGAACTCCTCGTCGAAGGGCCACACGAGCGCCGCGACATGCAGGACGATATCGACGTCACGCGCGTGACGATGGGACGTCTGCTCGGCGACCTCGAAGACCACGGGTGGGTTGAACGCCGCAGCCACGACTACCACATCACGCCGCTTGGCCGCATCGTCTTCGAGGACTTGGACGTGTTCCTCGACACGATTTGGCTGGCTCAAAAACTACGCGACCTCATCTCGCACGTTCCGACCGAAGACCTCCCCATCGACCTCCGCCGCCTCGGCGAAGCCGAATTCGTCTGCGGGGACCCCGCCGATACCGACGCTCCGATACGCCGCATGAGCGACCTGATGGGAAATGCGGACCACCTTCGCATTCTCTTCTCCATCGTCATGGAGGCGGGACCTCGCACGACCGCCGAACGGGCGGAAGCGGGCGCTGACACGGCAGAAGCCGTGCTTTCGGCCGGCGTTGTGGAAGTAGGCCGCAACAATCA
>NZ_AOMC01000047.1 GCF_000336695.1 Halococcus morrhuae DSM 1307 | reverse complement strand
GAAGAACAGTGGGCCAACGCGGATTTGAACCGCGGACCTCCCGGTTATCAGCCGAGCGCTCAACCTAACTGAGCTATTGGCCCGACACCAGTAGTTGCTCCCATCGGTTTGTAAGCGTTTCTCTTCGCGCTCTCAGTCCCGACTCGTATCGCCGTCGCGGTCGTGGACCTCGTAACTGCCGGCATCGACGTCGTAGGTGTCCTCTCCGTCGGGGAAGCCACCGCCGTAGGCGACGCCGCTGGCGATACCGCCCATCTTCCGGTCGAGATACGGGATGACGAGCCAGCGCTTGAGCGCTTTCCGGATGGGCCAGCGCGTCACCGGCACGACGAGCACCAGCCCGACGAGATCCGTCACGAACCCCGGCGTGAGCAGGAACGCGCCCGCGGCGATGAGCAGCCCGCCGTCAAGCAGTTCGTCGCCCGGCAGCGAGCCGTTCCGGATGCGCTCCTGGATCTTCCTGGCGGTGTGGCGGCCCTCGGAACGCACGAGCAGCATGCCGATCAGCGCCGTGAGAACGACCAGCGCCACGGCCCCGACGAAACCGAGCGACGTCTGTGTCGCCACGGCGACGAGCACCACCATGTCGAACAGCGGGATCAGAAGGAGCAATCCGAGTATCCGGAGCAGCATGGCTGCCCTACCGGTCGCGCACGCAAAACCCTTTCCTGACGAGCGTGTGGATCATTAGCCGATCCGCGACGCCGACCGATGAACTGCCGATGAGTTTATTGCTGTGGCCCGAAACGGGAGGACAATGGCTGATCTCAGCGACCTCGGTCTCTCCGAATACGAGGCGCGTGTCTACCGGGCGCTGCTCGACACCGGTCCGACGACCGCAAAGGAGCTCTCACGCGCCAGCGGCGTGCCGATGGGTCGCATCTACGACGTGCTCGCGAGCATCGAGACCCACAGCCTCATCAGATCACAGAGCGCCTCGCGACCGAAGAAATACGTCGCGGTCGAGCCCGAGACGGCGCTCTCGCGGCTGCTCGAAGACCGCCGGCGCGAACTCGAAGCCAGGGCCGACCAGTACGAAGAGGTCGTCGATGAGCTCGTCTGCGAACTCGACGCCAGCGAACCCGCCAACGAACGGTTCTGGACGGCGGCGGTCGGTGCCGAGGGGACGATCGACCTGCTCGAAGAGCGCCTCGCGGCCGCCGAGGAGAGCGTGGTGGTCGTCGCGGCGGTGCTGTCGGCCCAGTTCGACACGGCATCGGTCGGCAACCGCGTCACCGAGCGACTGGGCGCGGCCGTCGATCGTGGCGTCGACGTCTCGCTGCTGATGCATCCCGACCTCGTTACGGAACTCCCCGATGCCGTCAACGAGCGCTACGTGAACACGCTCTTGCCCCACGATCGCGTCAGCACGCGGATCAGCGACGCCGTCGAGCGGACTTTCACCGTGATCGACGGCGTCGAAACCTGTATCGAGGTGCCACACCCGCTCGACAGCACGCAGCTGTTCGCGATGATCGACGTCAAAGACCCCTCCTTCGCCGGCGAGATCACCCGTGAGTTCGAACCGCGCTGGGAGGGGGCCGAACGCCTCGACCTCGGCTAGTCGTCGGCCGGCGCTGCTTCGTCGAGTTCGGACCGGAGCTGTCCGACCGTCGCGACCCGCTCGGCGTGGGCGTTGTGCTGGTGGATCGATCCGTCAGTTGCACCGTTTTGCGTCGCTCGCGTCGCGCTCACGGTTTCACCGTTCGCGCAGATCGCGGCGCTTCGCGCCGCGCGCTCGCAAAAATCTGCACCAAAAATTCAGTCGTCGAGCTCGGATCGGAGCTGGCCGACCGTCGCGACCCGTTCGGCGTGGGCGTTGTGCTGGTGGATCGATTCGTCGTTCGACTGTTTCATCGTCACCACCGCGTCGTCGGCGAGATCGGGGAACTCGCTCACGACGCCTTCGGCCTGGTCGCGCACGCAGTCCTCGACGAACTTCGCGTTCGCGTGGGCGGCCTCCGTCATGTGGTCCTCGTCGGGGCGTTTGGCGAGGTTGTAGATACGGGCGCTCATCGAATCGCGCGCCACATCGATAAGATCGCGCAGGTCGACCTCGGGCGCGCCGTCGCTTTTCACGCGCAGCGTCGCGTGTCCGCGCTGGGAGTGGCCGGCCTGTGGTACCTCCTCCAAGAACTGCTCGGTGGTTTCGTCGTCGACGCCTAACTCGGATAGGGTCTCGCGGGCGCGGGAGGCCGACATGCCCTGCGAGCACGGACAGACGGTCATGCCCGTGACCCTGGCACCGATCTCCTCGGTCGTGCCTTCCTCGGTCGCACAGGCGCTGGCGATGATCGTCGCCGTGCCCTGGGTCTCCTTGTCGCTCGCAGGCGTCTGCTCGCGCGTGACGTATTCGGCTTCCATCTCGACGGTCGCCTCGGTCGTGTACTCGTGTTTGTCGAGCAGGCGCTCGGCGGCGTCGCCACAGACGTCCTCGACGCGGTAGGCGGGTTCGGCGACGGCCGTTTCGAGGGTCTCGTCGACGACCTCCATGTTCCGGCTCATGTCCGCGCCCTTGCGCCACGACGGCAGGTCGACGAACACCTCGAAGGTCGCCATCAGCACGATCGGGCGCTTGTTCTCCCGACCGAGTTTGACGAGTTTCTCGACGCCGGTGACGCCGACGTGATTGAGTCCCACGGTTACATCTGGCTGGGCAGCCTGTACGTCCGGCAGCTGCTGGCTCATTCGGCTGTTCGTTGGTGCTCCTCCCCGTTACACCTTGCGAAACGTCCCCAGTCTTGCTCCCTTCTCCCATCCCGTTTTTCCACTCACACACCCACCGCCATCCCCGTCCGGTCAGTCGAGTTTGTCGAGTGCGCTGAAGAACTCCAGCGAGGGGCCGGCGATGCGCGTCGGCTCGTCGGCGACACCGATCGTGACC
>NZ_AOMC01000046.1:89361-112091 GCF_000336695.1 Halococcus morrhuae DSM 1307 | reverse complement strand
AGATGTGTATAAGAGACAGATCTGTGACGACGAGCGCCGGCACGTCGGGATGGACCAGCGGGCCGCCCTCGCTCAGGTTGTAGGCCGTGCTCCCAGTTTGAGTGGCGACGAGCACACCGTCGGCGTGGCTGTCGAGATACTCGCTGCCGTCGATCTCGACGGTGAACTCCGCGCCGCGACCGGGACCGCGATCACCCATCACGACGATCTCGTTGAGCGCACGCGGGAGCGATATATCCTCGCCGGTGACGCGTAGTCGGGGCACGGTCCGGGTCCGTGGCTCGCCCTCACGCTCGATGTGGTCGAGTTCGTGCGTGAGTTCGGCGAGCGCGTCGTCGGGCGAGGTCGCGTTGAGGAAGCCCACCTCGCCGAGATTGACGCCCATGATCGGCGTGGTGCCGACCTCGCGGGCAGTAAAGAGGAAAGTTCCGTCGCCGCCGATCGAGACGACGAGCGTGCAGTCGCTCATCCGCGCGACGGGGTAGCCATCGACTGCGAGTGCGTCGGCGGTCGCCTCGTCGATCCACACTTGGGCACCCGACTCGCGGAGGTGTTCGCGGACCTCGGCGGCGAGCGCGGCCGCTCGATCGTTGCCACGACGAGCGACGATACCGACCCTCATCGCCCCTCGTTTCACCTCCGCGAGCAAAAAGCGCGTGGTCCGCCCGCGCCGCGGGCGGCGGTTGCGGTCGCCGAGCGGTGCCTGGCGGATGAAGGGCGAGGTGCGCGAGCGAGGCGGAGCCGAGCGAGTAGCGAACGGAGTGAGCGCGCGCCGAGGGCTTCGGCGGAGGCGGTGCTGTGCGGTTCGTGAGTGGTAAGTATCCGCGCGAGTGCAACGAGCGCGGTTCACCGTGAGCGACCGTAGGGAGCGAGCGGGACGTTTTTAGCGTAGCTTTTTGCAAGGACCCTGAGCGAGCGCAGCGAGCGAACGGGGACGCAGTAAAAAGGTACTACGGGCACGGTGGGATTCGAACCACGGTCGTTCCGCTCGCTACGCTCGCTCCACTCCCTGCTTCGAATCCCCTGCGTGCCGGTTCGCTCCCTGCGGTCGCTGCACGGGCACGGTGGGATTCGAACCCACGGCCGTCGGATTAGAAGTCCGACGCTCTATCCGGGCTGAGCTACGTGCCCACAGGAGGGGGTGAGAGCGAGCGGTTCAAAAGCGATTGGGTCCGGTGCGGAGCGTTTAACAGCGATTCTCCACAAGAGGGCGCAATGAGCGTCATCGGTATCGTCGGCCTGCCGGGCAGCGGCAAGAGCGAGGCCGCCGCCGTCGCCCGCGAGATGGGGATCCCGGTCGTGACGATGGGCGACGTCATCAGGGAGGCCTGCCGCGATCGAGGGCTCGATCCCGCCGAACACCACGGTCGCGTGGCGCAGGCGCTCCGCGAGGAGAGTGGTCCCGGAGCCATCGCCGAGCGCTCGCTGCCGATCATCGAGCGCGAACGCGGTGAGTCCTCGACGGTGCTCGTCGACGGCATCCGGTCGGGCGTCGAGGTCAAACGGTTCGAGGAGCGGTTCGGCGAGGCGTTCTCGCTCATCGCCATCGAGGCCCCGTTCGAGGTGCGTGCCGAGCGCATCGATGCGCGGGGTCGCGACGTCGCGAGCGCCGACGGCGGCGAGAGCCTCGACGCCCGCGACGAGCGCGAACTCGGCTTCGGGATGGACGATGCCATCGAGCGCGCCGACAGGCGGATCGCAAATACCGACTCGCTCGCGGCGTTTCAGGACCGCATCCGAACGCTGCTTGCGGAGGAAGGGCAGTGATGTACCGCATCGATGTCGAACTCGCCGCGCCGGTTAACGACACCGAAGTCACCGAACGGGTCGTCACGGCCGTCGAGAACCTCGTGCCCGGTGCGGAGATCGAGCGCGCGCCCGGCGAGGTGCGCGCCGAAACCCATAGTTTGGACCACTTCTCGGAGCTACTGCACGACCAGGAGATCCTCGACAGCGCCCGCAACGAGTTCTTCGCCGACCGTCAGGGCGACATCGTGCGCGTCGCGCTGAAGAAACAGGCCGCCTTCGAGGGCGTCGTCAACTTCGCGGTCGGCGAGCCGGACGAGCTCGGCGACATCGAGCTACGGATCCGGGTCCACGAGCCGAGCGTCGAGGAGTATATCGATCACATCGCGCCGCCGACCGAAGACGGAGCGCCGGTCAGCGATCGCTCGTAGAGTTCTCGTCGAACCCGCTGACGAAGATCGCCAGCCACTCGCTCGTGTCGCGCTGGCGGCTGACCTCGATCCCGTCGACCCACTTCACCCACTGGAAGCCGCGCCGGCCGGGCGCGACCAGCCTGAGCGGGAAGCCGTGGCCGTGCGAGAGCCGCTCGCCGTCGGTGTGAGTGGCGAGCAGCGCGTCGCGGGCCTCCTCGATCGGGAGACTCCAGCGATAGCCCGTCACCGAGCGGAAGGAGACCCACCGTGCCGCGGGATCGGGCTCGATCGTATCGAGGAGATCGCCAACCCGTAGGCCGCGCCAGTCGTGAGTCGAGTACCAGCCGCTCGTGCAGTCGAGAGTGGTGCGCTCCGTTCTCTCGGGGTCGAGATCGTCGATCGAGAGCGTCCGCTCGCGTGTGACCGCGCCCCCGACCCGGAGTTCCCAGTCGGCGGGGTCGATCGGGTCGGGATCGTCGGCGACCCAGCTCGTCACCGGGAAGGCGTTGGCCGCGTCCGTCCCCTCCTCGGTCGAACCGGTGAAGCGCTGGTCGGTGGCGAGCCCGAGCAGGCGGTTCGCCCCGCGCTGGAAGCGCCACGCGAGCGCGCCGAAACCGACGACCGCGAGCGAGGAGAGCGCCGTCCGCCGACCCTCGAAGTCGTCCGTGCTCGGGAGATGGATCCGTCCACGAAGATGGATAAGCAGGACGGGAACGACGAGAACGCCGAGCGCCATGTGGACGAACAGGAGCAGCCACGGGCCGACCATCGGCGTCGCGCCCGAGGTCCAGACGAACCCGGTGGCGAGCGCCGCGAGCGCGAGACCGGTCAGGAGAACCGAGACGATCGTGCCCCGATTCCACGCCGCCCGGTTGGTCAGTCGCGGGCGCACGCGGCGGAGTTTCCAGAAGAGGAGGAGAACGAGCGCCAGCCCACCTATCCCGTGAAGGACGAAGACGATCGCGTCGCCGGGCCGTCCGGAGACGAGGCTCAGCAGGCCGGTAGCGACCGCGAAACTCACAGTTACGAGGATCGATAAGTCGACCAGCCGCGGCGGGAGTTCGAGGCGCGATGCCACAGCTCGGCTACGGCTGCCAGCCGGTTGAGTGCTGCGCTCAGCCGTACGAACGCCGCGCGACGACCGCGCCGCTCGCGTTCGCGACGACCACGGTGTCGCCGTCGTTGTTCCAGACGGCGCTCGTCGCTCCCCAGTAGCGGTCGGTGTCCGTGTCGGTTCCGCGTCCGGTGTGCAGCGTGAGACTTGCACCAGCGGCGAGGGTGGCGTCGCTCGGGAACGAGTAGGTGTGGTCCGCTTCATCGCGGACCGTCCAGCCGTCGAGGGCGATCGGGGCCGACCCGCTGTTTTCGAGAGTGACGGTCTCCTCGTCGAGGTTCGCGTTGTCGTTGCCCGGTGCGTCGGCGGCGATCGCGGCGATCGTGAGCGGCCTGTCGTCGGAGCCGGTCGGTGTTGCCGACGGCTCGTTTGCACACAACCAGAGAGCCGTCCCATTCCGCCGGGCGCGCGCCTCGGCCCGGGAGAACCGCTCGCGGCCCTCGAACTGGTCGTCGTAGACTCGCGCGTGGCCCGTCGCGACGAGCCGATAGTTGAGACGATGGCCGTCGTGGCGGACGAACGCCAGCAGACGATCGTAGCGTCCGCGGCCGTCGATCTCCACGAGTCGCACCGTCTCACCGGCAACCGCCCGCGTCGTGAACGTGCTCGCCTCGTCGCCCGCGTCGCCGAGACACGCCGCGCCGGCGTCGCTGTCGGGCACGCCCTCGAACTCGCTCGGATTCGTAGGGACGTGGACCTCGGGCGTGTCGACGCCGCGCAGCCGGACCGTGTCCGTGGTTCCGTTGGGATATCTGACGTCGAGTGTATCGCCGTCGACGACGTGCGTGACGGTCGCTCGAAGCCCGGAGTTCGCCGTCTTCGCCGAGGACCCCATATCGACACCGGTGTTCGCAGCGGAGGTATCGACCATCGTGGTCGCCGCGGTGGCGTTCGGCGATCCGTCAGCGCCCGGCCCGGTGGCCATGCAGCCGGCGAGGACGAGACAGCCGACGAGCAGCCACACGCCACGATCCATGCGCCACCGAACGTGGCCAGGTTCCTAAATCCGCCGTCCTGCTTATACTGTCGGACAGAAGTACGCAAAGATTCGATTCCGGGAACCCACTGCAACGAGCTGAGTTTCGCGTCACAGGTTCTCGATCGGATCTGTCCGACAGTATCAGACGACGATCTGAACGACGGCGAACAGAACGACGACTCCGAGCACGTCCGAAACGTTCGTCACGACCGGAATCACCACGTCGTCGGGATCGAGGCCGAATCGGTAGGCAGCGTAGGTCGCCACGATAGTGACGAGAACGGCGAGCACGGCCAGGATCGCGCCGCTGGCCGTCGCGACCAGCAGGACCGTCGCGAGCGCGAGTTGGGTTTCGGCGACCAGCGCCGACAGCGCCCACGCACCGGCACCCACGGCCGGAAAGACGGTGAACGAGAGAGCGACGGTCGCGACGGCGTTGCCCGCAAGAACCTCGTCGTCGGGTGCGAAGGAGAGCCGTCCCAGGTGAAGGGCCGTCGAGAGTCGCGCGGCGAGCACGCTCCCGAGGTTGCCGGCGGTGCCGATGGTGACGGGCACGAGCACGAGCAGCGAGGGGAACTGGAGCAGGGTTGCCTCGAACGAATCGAGCACGAGACCGCTCCCGAGTTCGACGAGCGTGAGCACGAAGAGGATCGGCAGCATTGCGCGCGTGATCGCCCGTACCGACCACTCGGTCGCCACTCAGCCGCCACCCCCGAGCAGCGCGAGGACGACCCGGACGGCCAGGAGGAGAAAGAGGAGTCCGAAGACGTCGCCGGTGGTCGTCACGACCGGCCCCACGATGGTGTCGGGGTTGTAGCCGCGCCGGTAGCCCGCAAAGACCACCACCACGACCGCCGTCGCCAGGACAGCACCGGAGAGCGCACCCGCGATGGTGGCGATCGCAACGAGCGTGAGCAGCGAGGCGTGTGGCAGTCCGAGCAGCGTCAGCACGAAATACGTGGCGACGGCGGCGAAGACGCTCACGAGTAGAGCGTTCACGAGAGCGGCCGTAACTGCCGCCCGAAGACGCTCGTCGCCACCGCGTACCCGCGGTTCGATGAGACCCTGATGGAGCGCGGTCGCCAACCGCGCGCCGAAGGAGCCGAAGACGTTGCCCCGTGTGGCCAAAAACGCCGGTACGAGCATGAGCAGTCCGCTGACGACTCGGAGTTCGTCCTGCATCCCGCCGAGAACGACTCCCGAGAGAAGCCCGGCGACAAGGCTCACCGACAGCGCCGGCAGCGCTTCGCGGTAGGCCTCGCGCGCGACCTCGACGACGCTCATTGGCGTGTCGAGCGCCGCCATCGGTAAAAACACGTCCGCTTCGCGCTCTCAGAACGGGCCGCCACCGCCGCCCATCCCACCCATGCCGCCCATCCCGCCGCCACCATCGCCCTGTTCCATGCGCTTCATCATCCGCTGCATGTCCGCATCGCCCATCCCCTGGAACTGCTTGAGGGTGCGCTCCATCATCCGATGTTGTTCGAGCAGTTCCTGAACGCGCTCCTCGGGCTGGCCGGAGCCGCGCGCGACGCGGCGGACCTGATTCGCGCCCACGGAACGGGGGTTTTCGAGCTCCTTGTCGGTCATCGAGTCCATGACGACCTCGAAGCTCCGCATTCGATCCTGCGTGACGTCCATCGCGTCGTCGGGGAGCTGATCCTTGAGCCCGCCGCCGAGCCCGGGGATCATGTCGAGCACCTGGTCGAGCGGCCCCATCTTGTTCATCGCATTCATCTGGTGACGCATGTCCTTGAGCGTGAACTGGCCGGACATGATGTCCTCGGGGTCCCAGTCCTCCTCCTCGTCGCCGGTCTCCATCGCGCGCTCGACGCGCTCGGCGAGCTGCTTGAGATCGCCCATCCCGAGCAGCCGGGAGATGAACCCGTTCGGCTCGAAGCGCTCGACGTCCTGAACCGTCTCGCCGGTTCCGAGAAACGCGATCGACGAGTCGGTCTCGTTGACGGCCGTGAGCGCCCCGCCACCCTTCGCCGTCCCGTCGAGTTTCGTAATCACGACGCCGTCGACGCCGATGGCCTCTTCGAAGCGCTGAGCCTGATCCTTCGCGCCCTGCCCGATCGCCGCGTCCATCACGAGCAGTCTGCGGTCCGGATCGACAGTATCGTCGATCGTCTCGATCTCGTCGATGAGCCCCTCCTCCAGTGCGTGGCGACCCGCCGTATCGACGATGTGGACGTCGGCCTCCTCGGTGGCGGCGAGCCCCTCACGGGCGATCTCGACCGGATCGTCGTTGTCCGGATCGCCGTAGAAGCTGACCTCGGCGCGACTGGCCATCTCCTCGGCCTGATCGTACGCACCCGGACGGAAGGTATCGGTCTGGATGATCGCGGGGCGGAGCCCCTTCTTCGAGAACCACCAGGCCATCTTCGCCGCCGTGGTCGTCTTCCCCGAGCCCTGGAGCCCGGCGAGCAGGATCGTCTGTGACTCCAGCGGGAGCTCGGTGCTATCGCCGACGAGATCGACCATCTCCTCGTAGACGATCCGGAGGACGAAATCCCGAGCGGTCGTCCCGCCCGGCGGCTCCTCTTCGAGCGCGCGCCGCTCGATCTCGTCGGAGAGCTCCATCACGAGGTCGATCTCGACGTCGGCCTGGATCAGCGAGCGCTGGATCTCTCGGACGACCTCCTCGACGTCCTCCTCGTCGAGGCGCGTCTTTCCCTGCAGTCGATCGAGAGTACCCCGCAGTGAACTCCCGAGATCGTCGAGTACCATTTGGCGGGGTTAGGCCGTGTAGCGGTTAAAGGCCTTCTGGACAGCCAGTATTTCGGGGACAGTCGAAGAGTGCGGCTCGAACGAAATTTCGCTACTCCTCGTCGCCGAGCAGTCGGTCGACGAGCACGTCGGGCTCGAACCGTTCGAGATCGTCGTAGCCCTGGCCGGTGCCAAGGAAGAGAATGGGTTTGCCGGTGACGTGTGCGATCGAGATGGCTGCGCCACCCTGTGAGTCGGCGTCGGCCTTCGCGAGGATCGCACCGTCGATCGTCGCAGCGTCGTCGAACTCGCTGGCGCGGTTCGTGGCGTCTTGGCCCGCGACCGCCTCGTCGACGAACAGCGTCATGTCGGGATCGACGACGCGGTCGATCTTCTCCAACTGGGCCATCAGGTCGTTCGAGGTGTGGAGCCGCCCCGCCGTATCGCCGAGCACCACGTCGATGTCGTGGGCCTCGGCGTACTCGACGGCGTCGTAGAGCACGGCCGCCGGGTCCGATCCCTGCTCGTGGGCGATATACTCCTTGTCGAGATTGTCGGCGTGTTCGCCGAGCTGCTGGTTCGCGCCCGCACGGTAGGTGTCGCCGTTCGCGAGCACGGTCGAGAGGCCACGCTCCTCGAAGTAGCGCGCGAGTTTGGCGATCGTCGTCGTCTTGCCGACGCCGTTGACGCCGGTGAAGACGATCGTCACGGGTTTGTTCGCCTCGGTGATCCGCTGCTCGAAATCGAACTGGCCGACCGAGATGACCTCGCGGAGCGCCTCGGCGAGCGCCTCCTCGACGACCAGGCCCGTGCCCTTCACCTGCGCGCGCGTCGCGCCGGTGAGCTCCTCGCGCAGTCGGTCGAGGATTGCCTCGGTGACGCTCATCTCGACATCGCTTTCGAGCAGCGCCATCTCCAGCTCGAACAGCGGCTCCTCCAGCTCGGCGGCCTCGATGAGCGACTGGCCGGTGGCGAACAGCTTCGCGCGCGTCCCGATCCCGAGCGAGTCGTCGCCCTCGTCTTCGGTTTCGTCGACCGCCGACGGTGACGGGCGACGAAGCCTGGTTGGTTCGCGCTCGTCCGCAGCCTCGGACTCCGCTTCCATTTCGCCAGCCTCGTCCGCTTCGGCCGTTCCTACTGTCTCGGTCTCGTCATCGTCGACCGACGGTTCGACCGTCCCGGGTTCGACCGCCGTCTCGGACTCGACTGATTCGCTATCGGCCGATTCGCTACTAACCGGTTCGCCACCGACCGACGCGTCGACCGGCTTGTCGGGTTCCGTCGGTGTGTCGGGTTCGTCAGATACGTCGGATTCGGCCGGTGTGTCGGGTTCTGCCGACGTTTCGGGCTCCGCTGGCGAAGGATCGGGTGCATCGGGTTCGGCTACCGGATCGCCGGCCTCGTCAATTTCGGTGTCCTCGACTGCGTCGGCGTCGCTCTCGGGAACGGGTTCGTCGGTTTCGGCCGCTGCTTCCGACTCCTCGACGCCCTCTTCGTCCTCGATATCGGCGGCCGCTTCGTCGATCTCCTCCTCGGCGTCGCGGCGAAAACTGCTGAGTCGGTCTTTGAGTCCGTCGAACATCGCCTACTCGTCGTCCGATTCCTCTCCCAGCCCACCCATCTGGCCCTGGAGCTGCTGCATCTGCTGCTGTTGGAGCTGCTGGGCCTGCTGTTCGAGCTGGTCACGCTCGCTCTCGATCTCCGTGATCTCCTCGTCGACCTCGTCGATGCGGTCGTCGAGCGCGTCGCGCTTGCGTTCGAGCGTCTCGATCGCCCCCTCCTCGTCGCGTTCGGCCGCGTAGCCACCGCCGAGGCTCACGACTGTCTCGTCGACGTCCTGAACTTCTGCACGGACGTAGGCATCGCCGCCGAGGGGCACCTGCACCGTCGCGCCGCTGTCGAGGTTTTCGAGTGCCTCAGTCGCCTCGTCGATCTCCCGCTGTTCCTCGCGGAACCCCTCGATCTCGTCCTCCATCGCCTCCTTCTGGCGTTCGAGAGCATCGAGCTCCTGCGAGAGCTGTTCGAGCTGACCGCCACCACCACCGCCGCCACCCAGACTCATCGGCCTGCCTCCGTGCGGTACACTCGACTATGCGTCTCGCTGTCAGTGACGAACGTATCCATATCCCCGCTTGGGTGAGCGCGCCGGAAGTATGTTGTCCTCTGTCGGCGCGTCTCAGTCGATGTAGCCGAGCGCGTCCTCGATGCGGCCGAGCTCCGGGCCCGTGCACTCCTCGCCGGCGACGTAGCCCGCCGCGTTCGCGAGCAGCCCCGAGCCGACGAGCGGCGCACCGTAGTTCACGGTCCCGATATCCGCCGGTACGCCGAGCAGCTCCTCCAAGAAGTCGAGCTCCTCGTCGGTCGCCTGTGGGTGACAGAGCACGCCACGATCGGTGGCGACCGCCGCCGTTCCCACGGTGCGGACGCCCGCGAGCATCCCCTGCTCGACGGGCACGTCGAGATGGTCGCCGACCGCCTCGACGGCGTCGTCGGGCAGGTCGGGATGAACGTAGGCACCCTCGTCGTTGGCCAGCACGACGTTGCCGGCGGCGTTGATCCGGCCGGGCAGCGTCGCGACCGGCAGGTCGACGACGTCGGCGATGCGCTCGCGCTCGGTCGACGTGATGCGATCGGTCGTGAGCAGCCCGTTCGCGTTGCCGGCGACGAGCGCGCCAACGGTGCCGGAGCCGGCGACAGTCGTCTTCACGGCAGGCACGTCGAGCTCGTCGGTGAGTCCGTCGAGGAACGACTCCTCGATGTCGGGTCTGACGAGCAAGCAGTGGTCGGTCGCACGGGCGAAGACGCCGACGTACGAAGAACCGGAAAAGGCCGCGCGGAGCACGTTATTCGGCGTGCTCGGCTTCGACGACGCGCTCGCCCTCCTCCTCGAAGCGGGCGGCGCGTACGCGAAGCTTGCTCGGCGGGTTCGAGCGCCCGCGTGCCCAGACCGCCTCGTTGATCGAGGGGTCGAGGCGCACGGTGTCGGGGTCGGCCTTGAAGTGCTGAGCGAGATGCTCGCGGATGAGCGTCATCGCTCTGTCGGCACCTTCGTGGTTCGCGCCCGCCTTCACCTTGCGGAGCGGCACAGTGACAACGCGCTCCTCGAAGTCCTCGGCGCTCATTCGTCCGTGTCGCTCCGCCGCCAGTTGCGCCGTTTGGGGTTGCGCATCGTGTCGCGGTCGGTTTTCATGATGACCCACGCCGGCACGCGGGAGTTCTGTCGCTCGAGTTTCCCGAGGCGTTTCTTCTTCGCCTTCGAGTTCTTGCTCATGATGGACTCGTTTCCGCCGCGGCGCTTAAATCCTTGTCCTTCTGTCCGCCCATCGGTCACAACGCGAACCGCTCGACGGTGGTGTAGTCGGCTCCGTCGTCCGTGAGAACGCTCTCTGTCAGTTCGACCGTTGCGATCTCGCGGGTCCCGACCGTGGGATCGTCCTCACGGAGCACGCGCTGGACGTGCTCTTTCCCGCCGGCGTGATCCATCCGCGCGATCGTCGCGTGCGGCGTGAACTCGTGGGCTTCCGGGTCGAAGCCCATCTCGGTGGTTCGCTCCTCGATCGCCTCGTGCAACCGGGTCAGTTCGTCACCGCCCTCCCGGACGCCGATCCAGAGCACGCGGATGTACTCATCACTCGGGAACGCACCGAGTCCACCGAATTCCGCAGTGAAGGGATCGATGCCCGCTTCGTCGATCGCCGTTTCGAGCACGTCGGTGAGAGCCGGGACGCGCTCGTCGTTTACGTCATCGAGAAATTTCAGCGTGACGTGGACGGTTTCGGGATCGGTGCGTCTGACGCCGCTCGCGTCGGCGAATCGGTCCTGAATGCGCTCGATTTCGGTGTCGAACCCCGCGAGATCGACGCTGACGAACAGGCGCATGGTGGAACGAGGAGGCCACAGGCCTTAATCACGGTCGTCACATAGGGTGGCCATGACCGACGACGACCCGCGCGATCCCGACGAGGGCCGCGACCGGGACCATCCCTTCTCCGAGGGTGAGGGGTTCGACGATCCCGAGGGGTTCGACCTCGATCCGCCCGAACTCTCCGTCGACCCGAGCGAGGTCGACCCGATCGACTCCCGAGTTCTGACCGATCTACTCGACGAGCGCCAGCTCGGTACCGAGAACGTCGACGTCGAGGAACTCATCGACGTGGGACTGAGCTACATCGAGATCAACCGGTACGAACAGGCCACCGAGACGTTCGAGCGCGCCGCCCAGTTCGCCGAAGACGAACGCGTCGAACAGGAGGCCCGGGTGAACAAGGGCGCGGCCCACGCCGAACTGGAGGAGTACGACGCCGCCATCGGGGCCTACCGCGAGGCGCTCGACATCGACGCCGATGCCGACCACACCGCCAGCGCCGAGACCAATCTGGCGTACGCGCTCTGGGAGAGCGGGCGCAGCGAGCAGGCACTCGAACACGCCGAGCGCGCCGTCGAGCGCGACCAGCGCTTCGGACAGGGCTGGTACAACCGTGGCTTCTTCCTGCTCGAACGCGGGCTCGCCGAGGACGCGCTCGACAGCTTCGACAACGCGATCCGGCTCGGCTTCCGCAACGCCGAGGTGCTGGAGGAGAAAGCCCGCGCGCTCGAAGAGGTCGGTGAGGACGAGCGCGCCGAAGAGGTCGCCGAGGAGGCCAGAGAGCTGCGCGAAGAGGCCGAGGAGGAACTCGTCCGTGATCGTCAACGAGCGCGAAACAGCTGAAGGACGGCTCGTCGCCGTCTGTGACGACGACGTGCTCGGAGAGAGCTTCGAGAACGACGGCGTGACCTTCGAGGTCACCGAGGAGTTCTACGACGGCGAACCCGCCGACGAGGAGCGCGTCGTGGCGAGCCTCGCGCGTGCTCGCGTGGCGAACATCGTCGGCTCTCGGTCCGTGGATCTCGCGGTCGAACACGGCTTCGTCGAGGAGACGAACGTCCTCGACGTGGGCGGGACGACGCACGCCCAACTCGTGCGTCTCGGCTGAGCTACTCGTCGATCAGGTGGCCGAAATGTTCGATCGGCACACCCTCCATCGTCGTCATGTCGAGTCCGTGGCGCTCGGCGGCCAGCGAGAGCTCGAACACCGTATCGCGGTCGGGGGCCTCGAAGACCAGCAGGAAGTCGAACCGGCCGAGCAGCGCGTAGGTGTCGATCATCTCGGCGTCGAGCTCCTCGACTTCGAGGTTGATGTCGCCCCACAGCGAAGCGAGCTCCTGAAGGTCCTGAAACTCCGCTCCGTCGGCTTCGACCAGCGATAGCCACGTCTGCATGAGAGCGTTCGGCGGGCGCGCAGTAAAGGGATTTCGGCCGTCGATCCGAGCCCGGCTCGCTTGCTTGTGCCGGCCGTGATCGTATCCGCGTCGCGCCGCAGGAGTTCGCATGAGCTACTCGTCGACCATCGGCTGGTCGCTGTTCACCTCCGGCGTGGTCACGCTGCTGTTGAAGCTCGCGCCGTACGACTCGCTCTACTGGGGGATCGGACTGCTCGTCGTGGGGTTGCTCGTGATGTCGCGGCGACTCTGACGAACGAACCCCGGGCTTTCAGACGAGCCGTTCGTCCTCCCAGCCGCAGCTACACTTGGTTCGTGCGACGAGCACGCGACGACCGTCGGTACAGTTCGTATCGGTCGCCGTCGAGAGGTCGTGACGTTCCCCGTCGTCGGCCTCCGGACACCGCCGCACGAGCGGATCGAGCGACGGCGTCTGCTCGAAGCGAAGCTCCCCAGCCCCGTATGGCTCCCTGGCATCACGCACCATACAAACGGTAGATGGGGCCGCGCCCACTACACTCTTTCCGTTCGTCAGTGACACGATCGCCACGTCTGACCGGGCCACCGAGCCGATCGATCACGACGACGAGCGTGTGAGTAGCGCCCACCGGCAGGACTCGGCGACGATTGGGAGATCGTCGAGCGGGCGACTGACCGAAGGAGTGTTGGCCGTTCAGTTCCTACACATCGCCAATGAGCACTCGATCCGAGGAGCCGCTCGATATCGGGCGCATCAGGGACGAGTTCCCGATCCTCGAACGCGACGTCGGCGACGGTCAGCGCGTCGTCTACCTCGACAACGCCGCCACGAGCCAGACCCCCGACCGCGTGGTCGACGCGATGAGCGACTACTACCGGGGGACGAACGCGAACGTCCACCGGGGCATCCACCACCTGAGCCAGGAGGCCTCGCTGGCCTACGAGAACGCCCACGACCGCCTCGCCGAGCTCATCGGGGCCTCGGGCGGTCGCGAGGAGATGGTCTTCACGAAGAACACGACCGAGGGGCTGAACCTCGTGGCCTACGGCTGGGGACTGCGCGAGCTCGAACCCGGCGACGAGGTCGTGCTCACGGAGATGGAACACCACTCCTCGCTGGTCACGTGGCAGCAGATCGCCAAACGAACGGGAGCCGACGTGAAATTCATCGGCGTCGACGAGGCAGGCCACCTCGACATGGAGCACGCACGCGAGATCATCGGGCCAGACACCGAGATGGTCTCCGTGGCACACGTCTCGAACACGCTTGGAACCGTCAACCCCATCGCCGAACTCGCCGATCTCGCCCACGAGCACGACAGCTTCATCTTCGCCGACGGCGCACAGGCCGTCCCCCACCACTCCGTCGACGTCGAGGAGCTGGGCGTGGATTTCTACGCCTTCTCCGGCCACAAGATGTGCGGACCGACGGGCATCGGCGGGCTTTACGGCAAGAAGGATCTGCTGGCGGCGATGGAGCCGTTCATGTACGGCGGCGGGATGGTCCGCAAGGTCGAGTTCGACCGCACGACGTGGGCGGACGTGCCCGAGAAGTTCGAGGCCGGCACGCCGCCGATCGCCGAGGGGATCGCGCTCGCCGAGGCCGCCGACTACCTCGACGACGTCGGTCTCGACCGCATCGAACGCCACGAGCGCGAACTCGTCGAATACGCGATGGATCGGTTGGAGTCGTTCGACGACATCGAAATCTACGGGCCGCCGGCCGACGAGCGCGCGGGGCTCGTCTCGTTCAATCTCGACGGCGTCCACGCCCACGACCTCGCGAGCATCATGAACGACCACGCCGTGGCGATCCGGCCGGGCGATCACTGTACGCAGCCGCTCCACGACGTCTTGGGCACGGCAGCCTCGGCGCGCGCGTCGTTCTATCTCTACAACACGAAAGACGAGGTCGACGAGCTGATCGCCGCCATCGACGAGGCGCGCGAGCTGTTCGCCTGAGTTGCCGAGTTCGTCGCGTTTGGCAAGGGCTATGTGAGTGCCGCACCGAACGACTGTATCGTGATATCGACCACTGCGTTCGCGGCTCGATACGGCGAACAGTCGCGGGAGGCGACCCGCTGATGGGACGACTCGAAACACTCGGGCGTGCGCTGTTCGGCGGCGTACTCGCCTACACGGCGATCGACAACCTGCGCGACATCGAGGGGATGAGCGCCTACGCCGATTCGAAGGGCGTGCCGGCGGCCGACCGCCTCGTGCCGCTGTCGAGCGTCATGCTCCTGTTCGGCGGCATCGCCACCGTTCTCGGGCGCGCGCCGCGTCTCGCGGGCGGTGCGATCGCGGCATTTCTCGTCGGCGTGACGCCGACGATGCACGACTTCTGGAACAAGGACGAGGAAGAGCGTGATGGCCAGCTGATCCACTTCCTGAAGAACACCGCGATGCTCGGCGGCGCGCTCTTCTTCCTCGGGAGCGGCCCCGAGGAGAACTGAGTCGTTTTTAGTCGGAATATTTCGGTTCGCGGCGCTCGGCGCGTTCGAGCGCTCGCTCGATCACCCCGCGCACGTCGCCGTGGAACTCGTCGCCGTGACCGGCGTACATCCGTTCGACGCCCTCGGGCAGTCGGGCGAGGATCCGCTCGATGCTCTCGATGAGCACGTCTCTGGACTGGCCAGCCATGTCCGTGCGGCCGAAGCTGCCGTCGTCGAACGCGCCGTCGTCGTGAACCACGACGTCTCCGGAGAAGATCGTCGTCTCGGAGACCAGCGAGACGTGATCGTCGGCATGACCCGGCGTGTGGATCACGTCGAATCGTTCGTCACCGATGGCGACGGTGTCGCCGTCGGCGATTTTTTCCGTTCGTCGCGGATGATCACCGTAGGCGAGCAGGTCGGCGTCGAAGCGGTCGAGCACGGCATCGAGTTCGCCGACGTGATCGCCGTGCTGGTGCGTGAGGACGACCGCATCGAGCTCGTCGGTGTGCTCGGCGACGACGTCCTCGACGCCGGCCATCGTTCCGGCGTCGATCAGCACTGTGCGCTCGCCCGTGACGAGATAGACGTTCGCCGTGAACGTCTCTGCGCCCTCCGTGACGGTGTGGACGGCCATGCCGATCGTGGGGGAGCGAGCGTTTTGAGGCTGCCGAAAAACGACTGAAAGCTGACAAACGATTTTTCCGTTGCCTTCCCGTAGTCCACGTATGGGCTTTGGGAGCTACGATGAATCCGAACAGGGGAATCAGGAGTACGACACCGACTTCGAGGACGACGAAGACGGGCTCAAAACCGAGGAGGAGGCGCACGCGGGCGAGGTGAACTTCGAGTTCAGCGCCTCGAACGACGAGCTACTCGACAAACTCGAGGACATCAAAGAGGAGTGAAGGCCGGGACGCGCGCGCTCGGGATCGCCGAATCCTACCGGGGCGAGCGCGGCCGGAGCACGCTCGCTGGCGCGGTCGTCCGGGCCAGCCGCGTCGTCGACGGGTTCGTCGTCGGCTCCTGTGCCATCGGCGGCACCGACGCCACCGAGGCCATCGTCGATCTCCACGCCCGCCTCGACCGTGCGGACGTGAACTATCTCTTCGTCTCGGGCATCGCGCCCGCGTGGTACAACGTTCTCGACCTCCAGCGTCTCCACGACGCGACCGGGATACCCGTGCTCTCGATCTCCTTCGAGGAGAGTGAGGGCTTGGAACCGGCGCTGCGGGAGGAATTTTCGGGCGATGCGCTCGCGACCCGACTCGACACGTATCGTGCACAGCCGCCGCGCCGTCGATGCTCGGTCAACGACGAGACGTTGTTCGTCAGAAGCGTCGGTATCGACGACGAGGGGGCTGCCAGAGTGGTCCGCGGGTTCACGCTCGAAGGTGGACGGCCCGAGCCGCTACGGGTCGCCCGGCTGGCCGCCCGTGCCGCCGATTCCTGGACGACTGACGAATCGAAGACGGGTAGCGACGGCTGATTCGGGCTAATATCACCCCTATCTCGAAACTGCGCGAGAACCGCGAATGCTGACGACAATGAGAGACCGCAACCGCCCCGCACCGCCCACATACCTCCCCAACCGATTCGCTCGTTCGTTTCACTCACTCGCTCATCCCTCGCACAGTGTTCGCGCTCGGTGCTCGCCATTGCTCGCACACGAGCGCGAGCGCGCGCCGACCGCAGTCGAAACGGAGGGGATGCCAAAGCCGGACGGTTAAGACCTGTCGTGCCCCACGTCGCGTGTGAGCAAAACGGGCCATATGGACGGGCTGGAGGTCGATTCCTGCGAGCGCTGTCCCGCACTCTGCGAGTCGCGGAGCCGCATCGTCAACGGCGACGGACCGGACGACGCCGACCTGCTGTTCGTCGGCGAGGGACCGGGTGAGAACGAAGACGAGACCGGCGAGCCGTTCATCGGTCGGAGCGGGACGGTCCTCGATGACACGCTGCGCGACGCCGGGCTCGGCCGCGAGGACATCCGCATCACCAACTGTGTGCGCTGTCATCCGCCGGACAACCGCGATCCCCACACCGACGAACTCGCGAACTGTCGGGAGTTTCTGGAACAGGAGATCACGACCGTCGATCCCGAACTCGTCGTCACGCTCGGGAAGGTTCCGACCGAACACCTCCTCGGACGCGACGCGCGCGTGACAGAAGAGGCGGGCTCCATCGAGGAGGCCCGCATCGACGGAACACCACAGCGAGTGCTCGTCTGCGTCCATCCGGCGGCGACGCTCTACGACGGCTCGCAGAAGGAGACCTTCACCGAGACGGTCGCCACGGCCGCCGGTGTCATCGGCGCGGGCGAGG
Organism: Halococcus morrhuae DSM 1307; assembly: GCF_000336695.1. Lineage (GTDB taxonomy): Archaea > Halobacteriota > Halobacteria > Halobacteriales > Halococcaceae > Halococcus > Halococcus morrhuae. The sequence goes on along the minus strand of NZ_AOMC01000046.1, from coordinate 95,129 downwards.
GCGATGGCCAGTCGCGTCTCGGCGGGTTCTGATCGCGACTATCGCACACCACCGATCACGAGCTGAGACACCGAAACGGATGAATTCGGGGCCGCTGCGCGACAGTGGATCGGTGCGATTGTCGCGATACCAAACCACTTTGCCAGCGCGGTGCGTGCGGCTCGTATGAGCACGGGACACGCCCAGCAGGCGACGGCGTCGGTGGCCGTCGTCGATTACGGGCTCGGCAACCTCCGGAGCGTGACGCGGGGCCTCGAACGCGCCGGGGCCAGCGTGGACGTTTCCGACGATCCGGCGGAGTTCACCACCGCCGACGGCATCGTTTTACCGGGCGTCGGCGCGTTCCGCGAGGGCGTCGAGAACGCCGGGCCGTACCGCGAGGCACTGCTGGAGGCGGCGGACGACGGCACGCCGGTGTTCGGCATCTGTCTCGGCATGCAGATGCTACTGACCACGAGCGAGGAGGCCGACCGCGCCGGCGAGGGCGAAGTCGAAGGGCTCGATCTGATCCCCGGTCGCAACCGGCGGTTCACCGGCGATATGAAAGTCCCCCACATGGGCTGGAACGAACTCGCTGTCGAACGCGACCACCCGCTCGTCGACGGTGTAAATGGAGAGTACGCCTACTTCGTTCACTCCTACTACGCGGCACCCGACGACGAGGGCGCGACCGTCGCCAGCACCGAGTACGGGACGCGGTTCCCGAGCATCGTCGCCGACGAGTCGGGCACCGTCTTCGGCACGCAGTTCCACCCCGAGAAGAGCGGCGAGACCGGCCTGCGAATCCTGCGGAACTTCGTGACGCTCTGTGACGAGTAGCCGGCCAGTCGCGTAGAAAGTCCTTTGCGAACGGCGCGAGCAGGACGAGCATGGCAGAAAGCAGATCCGTCGTCATCGCCGCCCTCGTCGCCAACGGGGCCATCGCCGTGCTGAAATTCCTCGGCTTTCTCCTCACCGGCAGCGCCGCGATGCTGTCCGAGACCTACCACTCGATCTCCGATACGGGCAACCAGATCTTCCTGCTCATCGGGATCCGGTACGGGAAGAAGGAGGCCAACCGCGAGCATCCGTTCGGCTACGGGAAGGCACAGTTCTTCTATAGCTTCCTCGTGAGCGTCTTGCTCTTCGGCATCGCGGGCTGGGAGAGCGCGAAACACGGCTACGACGCGATCGTCCATCCGCATCCGCCGGGCACTGGTATGGTTTCGCTTCCCGTGATCGGCTCCTTTCCCGGCGTCTGGGTCAACTACGCGGTGCTCGTCGGTGCGATCGCGTTCGAGAGCTACGCGCTGAAGAAGGCCCACGCGGCGATGCGCCGCCAGATCGACGACCACGGCTGGAGCGGCTTTCGCGAGGCGTTCCGGAAGACGAGCGACGTGACCACGCTGACGGCGCTGACCGAGGACACCATCGCGATATGCGGTGCGGGGCTGGCGCTGTTCGGGGTGTTTCTCAGTCGGATCACGGGCAATCCGCTCTACGATGCGGTCGCCGCCCTGCTCATCGGCCTCCTCCTGATGGGGTTCGCGGTCGCGCTCGCGTGGGAGAACAAGCGCCTCCTACTCGGCGAGAGCCTGCCGGCTGCCGAGGAGCGCGAACTGCGCGAACTCGTCGCCGGCTGGAGCGGTGTCGACACCGTCGTCGATTTCCGGACCGTCTATTTCGGCCCCGAGGAGGTCATCGTGACCGGCGACGTCGAGTTCGATCCGCGCTTCGAAACCACGTCGATCGACGAGCGGATCACCGAGATCGAGGACGCGCTCGTGGAAACCAACCCACAGGTACAGAAGGTCTATATCGAGCCCGAGGTGTAGCTACGGGGACGAGACCACTTCCGCCCCGGTACGCAAATCCTTATCCCCGAAGGCGCGCCAGTTTTCACTACTGTGGCCGCCGACGCGTCCCCCCTCCGGTTCTTTCCCTACGAGTCGCCGTACGAGAACCAGCGCGAGGCGATCGAACGCATCCACGATGCGCTCGGGGAGAGGACGGACGTCCTCTTCGAGGGTGCCTGCGGCACGGGCAAGACGCTCTCGGCGCTCGTGCCCGCCCTGGAGTTCGCCCGCGAGGAGGACAAAACCGTCGTGATCACGACGAACGTCCACCAGCAGATGCGTCAGTTCATCGAGGACGCCCGCGCCATCAACGACCGCGAACCGCTCCGCGCGACGGTGTTCAAGGGGAAATCCTCGATGTGTCATATCGACGTCGACTACGAGGAGTGTCAGGTGCTGCGCGACAGTACGAAGGACCTCGTGGATGCCGAGGAGGATCTCGACGAGCTCGAAGCGCGCGAGGAGGATCTCCTCGACGCGAGTCAGTCGGGCGACGCCGACGCGACCGAAGCGCGCAGCGCGGTGATGGACGAACTCGAAAGCGTCGAGAGCGAGGTCGAGGAGCTGCGCGAGGAGTCGATCTGCGAGCACTACTACAACAACCTCACCGTCGACACCGAGGCGTTCTACGCGTGGCTCGCCAGCGACGTGCGCACGCCGGAGGAGATCTACGAGTACGCAGAACAGGAGACCCTCTGTGGCTACGAACTCCTCAAGGACGGAATGGAGGAGATGGATCTCGTGGTCTGCAACTACCACCATCTGCTCGATCCCGTGATCCGCGAGCAGTTCTTCCGGTGGCTCGGCCGCGATCCGGAGGACGTCATCGCCGTGTTCGACGAGGCCCACAACGTCGAGAGCGCCGCGCGCGAACACGCCACCCGGACCCTCACCGAGACAACTCTCGACTCGGCGCTCGCCGAGTGCGACGACAGCGACGATCCGCGGGCTCCGCAGGCGAGAAACGTCGTGAGTGCCTTCCGGAAAGCACTCGTTTCGACCTACGACGACGAGCTGGGCTTCGGCGAGCGCGAACACATCGGCGAGGACTGGGAAGACCTGGAGATCGCCAACAGCGAGGGCCGTGACGACCTCACGCTCGCCTTCCTCGACGCCTACACCGGCCAGGGCATCGACACGGACGTCGAGGCGGCGCTCGCGCTCGGAGCAGCCCTCGACAGGGAGTACGACCGGAAGTACCGCAACGGCGAGACACAGGTTCGCAAGGAGTGCCAGACCCTACAAACAGCTCGGTTCGTCGAATCGTGGCTCGAAGACGGGGCATCCGGTGGTCGTCATCCCGTGATCTCGGTACGTGAGGGGCCCGATGGGGTCTACGGTCGTGCGGAATCCTTTGCCTCGATCCCGCGCGACGTGACCGAGCCGCTCTTTGAGAACCTCCACGCGAGCGTGCTGATGAGCGCGACGCTGCGGCCGTTCGACGTCGTGACCGACGTGCTCGGGCTGGAGGAACCCGAGACGATGGCCTACGGGCTGACGTTTCCCGAGCAACGCCGCCGGACGTTCGCCGTGGACACGCCAGCACTGTTCGCCAGCGAGCGCGACAGCAGGGACGTCCAGCGAACGATCACCGACACGCTCGACGACGCGATCCGGTTCACGCCGGGCAACACGCTCCTCTTCTTCCCGAGCTATAGCGAGGCCGAGCGCTATCACGACCGCGTCGCCGCCGCGACGAACGCGACGACGTATCTCGACGAGCCGGGCGAGGCCGTCGAATCGTTGCGCGAGCGCTTCGCCGCCGACGAGCACGGTGCACTCTTCACGTCGCTGTGGGGCACGCTCGCCGAGGGCGTGAGTTTCGACGGCGACGACGCCCACACCGTCGTCGTGGTCGGCGTCCCCTACCCGCATCTCGACGACCGGCTCGAAGCCGTCGAGGACGCCTACGACGCCGCCTACGGCGCTGGCTGGCAGTACGCCGTCGAGATCCCCACCATCCGCAAGACGCGGCAGGCGCTCGGGCGCGTGCTGCGCTCGCCCGAGGAGATCGGCGTGCGTGCGCTGCTCGACGCGCGCTACACCGAACGCGGCCGGCAGGAGATGGGCAAATACGGCGTCCGCGAGACGTTCCCCGAGGAGGAGCGCGCCGAACTGCTCGACGTCGCGCCGGAGAAACTCAAGTTCGCCATGCTCAACTTCTACTCCGATCACGCGGCCTACGACGGCGATCCGCCGACGCCCTGAGCGGGTCGACGAGCATTGGCATCTGATTTCCGAGTACGATCGATGTTCTGAGCAAGAGGTCAAGCAGCAACAGATTTATTATGGTGTGTAAAATACGCTTTACTGTAAAGCGAGCTTTACGGAACGTTCGCTTTACACACGAACGATGACACAAACCGAAACAACCGGACGGAAGCGCTTCACGAAGAGACGCCGTTACCGCCGTGTGATGGTCGGTGTGCTCCTCGCCGGCGTCGCCATCGGCCTCGCCCTCAGATCGATCGGCTATCCGTTCGTTGGCGAAGCAGTGTACTGGCTTGGGATCATCAGCGTCCTCGCGATCTGGCGCAGCACCTCCCTGACACTGTTCGACGAACGCGATCAAGAACTTGAACGACGCACAGCGATGACCACACTGAGTGTTTTCGCGGCGGTATTGGTCATTGGCGCGTCAGCCACTAGAGTGCTGGCGTGGGCCGGAATCTACACGGTTCCACCGGTACTCGCAGGTGCACTGTACGGCTACGTCGTACTGTTCCTGGTGGCGCTGTTCATCGGCGCGTGGTATCGGTATCGCGGATGAAAAACACGATTCGACGGCATCGAAACAGGACAGACATGAGCCAGGCCGACCTCGCGGCGGCCGTCGACGTCACTCGCCAGACGATCAACGCAGTCGAGCGCGAGCGCTACGATCCCTCGATCGAACTGGCGTTCAAACTGGCCGCCTATTTCGATTGCCGGATCGAGGACCTGTTCGATCCCGAGCTGAACGGAGTCGGGACGGACCACGACGACTGAAGTCCCGTCTCGGTGGGTCGATCACTCGACAGGGGGCCGACCCGATCGATGCCGTGGCGAACTGAAGGTTTTTGCCGCCGCCGCGCGAGTGGATGGATATGGACTACCGGGAACTCGACGGGGGGCGCGAGTTCGTCGCCGGGCTGGACCACGGCGCGGACTGGCGCACGGAGATCGAAGCGCTCGCGACCGACGCGGGCGTCGATGCAGGCTTTTTCGTCGCGCTCGGCGCGGTGCAGGACGTCGAACTGTTCTTCTACGATCAGGACAGGCAAGAGTACGATTCGGTGACGTTCGACGAACCGCTCGAAGTCGCCGCCTGCGTCGGTAACGTCTCGTGGCTCGACGGCGATCGGTTCGCCCACACCCACGCGGTCTGCTCGCGCGCGGACGGCTCGACCGTGGCGGGCCATCTGGATTCGGGCACAGTGTTCGCCGGCGAGGTGTATCTCCGGGAGTTCGACGCTCACCTCGAACGCGAACACGACGAGACGACCGATCTCGATCTCTGGCCGCTCTGATGAGAGCGGACGACGAACGCTACTTCGAGGGGATCGAGGGGCAGCTCGACGAGGCCATCGCGATCGCCGAGGAAGCACGCGGGAAGGGTGGCGATCCGACCCCCGAAATCGAGATCCCGGTCGCCAAGGACATGGCCGACCGCGTGGAGAACATTTTGGGGATCGAGGGCGTCGCCGAGCGCGTGCGTGAGCTGGAGGGCGAGATGAGCCGTGAGGAGGCTGCCCTCGAACTCGCGGCGGATTTCGCCGAGGGCCGGGTCGGCGATTACGAGACACAGGCCGGCACGATCGAGGGCGCGGTCCGGACGGCGGTCGCACTGCTCACCGAGGGTGTCGTCGCCGCCCCGATCGAGGGGATCGACCGGGTGGAGTTGGCCGACAATCCCGACGGGACGCAGTTCGTCCTGTCTCTTATACACATCTC
>NZ_AOMC01000046.1:0-89356 GCF_000336695.1 Halococcus morrhuae DSM 1307 | reverse complement strand
CGCGCCATCAGAGATGTGTATAAGAGACAGGTATTCGCAAAAGGACGCCGAGACGAAGTTCATCGCCCGCCACTCGCCCGTGATGCTCGACGGTGAGGCCACCGGTCAGGAGGAGGTCTCTGGCTTTCGCGATCTCGAACGGGTGGGGACGAACAGCGCGAGAGGGGGGATGTGTCTCGTACTCGGCGAGGGGATCGCCCAGAAGGCACCGAAGATCGAGCGCTACACCAGCGAACTCGACGAGGTCGACTGGCCGTGGCTCGACGACCTGATCGCGGGGACGATCGACGGTGCCGACGAGGAAGCCGACGAACCGGACGACGAGGACGCATCGGACGAATCGGCCGAGGAAGCGATCGAGGAGACAGACGACGAGCCGGCGGGACCGCTCCGGCCCGACCCCTCCGAGAAGTTCCTCCGGGACCTCATCGCCGGCCGGCCGGTCTTCGGCCATCCGAGCGAGGCCGGCGGGTTTCGCCTGCGTTACGGCCGTGCGCGGAATCACGGCTTCGCGACTGCGGGCGTCCATCCGGCGACGATGCATCTCGTCGACGACTTCCTCGCGACCGGCACGCAGCTCAAGACCGAGCGACCCGGGAAGGCCGCCGGCGTCGTTCCCGTCGATTCGATCGAGGGGCCCACGGTCAGGCTGGCGAACGGCGACGTCCGGCGTATCGACGACCCGGCGGAGGCGCTCGAACTCCGCAACGGGGTGGAGGCAATCATCGATCTCGGCGAATATCTCGTCAACTACGGTGAGTTCGTCGAGAACAACCACCCTCTGGCACCGGCTTCCTACACCTACGACTGGTGGATCCAGGAGTTCGAAGCCACTGCCGCGGACGTGCGCGCGCTCGCCGACTCGACGCGCGTCGATCTCGAACATCCCACGCCCGCGGAGGCGATCGAGTGGGCCGTCGAGTACGACGCGCCGCTGCATCCCGACTACACCTACTGCTGGCACGATATCTCCGTCGAGGCGTTCGCGACGCTCCGCGAGGCGGTCGCGGCCGGCGAGTTCGTCGACGGGCGACTGGCGCTCGAACCCCGTCCCGCGGTCCGCGAGGCGCTCGAAGCACTCCTCATTCCCCACTCACAGGCCGGCGACGCGCTCAGGATCGCCAACCCGATGCCGTTCGTTCGCTCGCTCGGGTTCGACGAATCGCTCGACGACGCGACGAACGGACTCTCCGAGGCGGCACGCGAGTGGCCCAATGCGATGGAAGCGGTCCGCGAGGTCGCGCCCTTCGCCCTCCGTGAGCGCGCGCCGACGCGCATCGGCGGGCGGATGGGCAGGCCGGAGAAATCGGAGACGCGCGAACTCTCGCCGGCCGTCCACACGCTCTTTCCGATCGGCGAGGCCGGCGGCAACCAGCGCGACATGAGCAAGGCCACCGAGTACGTCCACGACGAGGGCGGCGAGCGCGGCGTCGTCCCCGTCGAGATCGGTCGTCGGGAATGCGTCGACTGCGGCGAGCGGAGCTACGAGACGCGCTGTCCGGACTGTGGCGCGCCGACCGAACCGCGCTACGAGTGTCCCGACTGCGAGATCGCGGTCGAACCCGACGAATCCGGACAGGTGGAGTGTCCCCGGTGTGGCAGCGAGGCGTGGCCGACCGAATGGCAATCGGTGAATCTCCGTGAGGAGTATCAGGGCGCGCTGGACGCGGTCGGCGAGCGCGAGAGTGCATTCGACATCATGAAGGGTGTGAAGGGGCTGACTTCGGAGCTGAAAACCCCCGAACCGATGGAGAAAGGCGTTCTCCGAGCGAAACACGGCGTCTCGACGTTCAAGGATGGCACCGTTCGCTACGACATGACCGACCTGCCCGTGACGAGCGTGAGACCGGCGGAACTCGACGTCTCGGTCGAGCAGTTCCGCGAGCTCGGCTACCACGAGGACATGAACGGCGACCCGCTACGTCACGACGATCAGCTCGTCGAGCTCAAGGTCCAGGACGTCGTGCTCTCGAACGGCGCGGCCGAGCATATGCTCAAGACGGCCGACTTCGTCGACGACCTGCTCGAAAGTTACTACGGACTGGAGTCGTTCTACGAACTCGACGATCGCGACGACCTGGTGGGAGAACTCGTCTTCGGAATGGCCCCGCACACCTCGGCGGCGGTCGTCGGCCGCGTGATCGGCTTCACGAGCGCCGCCGTCGGCTACGCACACCCGTATTTCCATGCGTCGAAGAGAAGGAACTGCTTCCACCCCGAGACGAAGCTCTGGGTCGAGGACGAGGGAGACTGGCGACACGAACGGATCTCCTCGTTGGTCGAAGAATCGCTCGATGATCCCCGTGAGGACGACTTCGGCACGCTCGTGGAGGAGCTCGACGGCGAGGTTCGTGTTCCCTCGATCGACGACGATGGGAAGCGGGTTCGAAAACCGATCGAAGCGGTTTCGAAGCATACCGCACCCGACCACCTTATCGAGATCGAGACGCGGAGCGGATGCGAACTGACCGTGACGCCGGACCATTCGATGGTGCGATGGGACGGGGGCATCGAGGATATCGAGGCGCATGAGCTCGAAATCGGAGATACGATTCCATCGCCGAAACGGATCGACTACGATGGCGAAGCAGCGAGTGTCGATCTGCTCGACGCGTTCCTCGATATCGATGCGGTGCCGAACGACGAACTGGTGATACGAGGTATTGGCTCCGAGGACCTCAAGTCCCTGTTCGATGACGCGACCGAAGCGGAAGGCCACGTCAAACCCGTTGCGGAAGCGCTCGATTGCAGCGATTCGACCGTCTATAACTGGATCGGCCGCGACAGTGTTCCAGTATCCGTCTTGGTCGCACTTCTCGACGATACGGCATTGCTCGATCGTCTGCCGGAGGATGTCTCGCTCTCGGTGAAGCGCGACAAAACCGCTGTCGCGCGAACACTCGAAATCGACGAAGGGTTCGCGACACTGCTCGGCTACTACGCGGCCGAGGGTTTCACACGTCGAGAAGCGGGGAATTTCTATCAAACAACGATCTGTACGCCGGATGACGCCGCACGCCGGGATGTCATCGACGCTTTCGAGGAGGTACTCGGAGTGGAGGCCTACGAGGAAAGCGAGTGGAAGGTGACGGCATCGAGTCGGCTCGTTGCCACGCTTTTCGCGGACGTCTTCGCCGCCGGAACGCGTGCGGAGACGAAGCGGATCCCCGACTGCATGACGAACGCACCGACCCCACAACTCGGTGCATTTCTCGCAGCGTACTTCAGCGGCGACGGTAGCGTATCGAGCGACCGCATCGAGATCCGTGCGACGACCGTCAGCGACGAGTTGAAGCGCGACCTCGTCGCCGCACTGAAGCGCTTCGGGGTCGCGGCCAAAACCTACGAGGAACGTCGCGTTCCGTCGACGGGTGCCGTTGCCGAGTTCCACGACGGGTCAGTGCCGGAGTATCACTCGTGGACCTGTAAGATAACCTCGGAAAACGTCGTCCGGTTCGCGGAGGAGATCGGGTTCCATCTCGATCGGAAATCACGGACGCTCGCTACCGTGCTCGATACGGTCGACGTCCGCACACAGCGGTTGCTCGGCGACGGCGGCAGCGCGGACGTCTGGCTCGACGAGGTGGTCCGGGTCGATATCATGGAGTCGACGGTCGACCACGTCTACTCACTCACCGTCGCGGAGACGAACAGGCTGGTCGCGAACGATCTCTTCGTCGGCCAGTGCGATGGCGACGAAGATTGCGTGATGCTTTTGCTGGACGGGTTGCTCAACTTCTCGAAGGCCTACCTGCCCGACAAGCGCGGTGGGCGGATGGACGCGCCGCTGGTGATGTCCTCGCGGATCGACCCGGCCGAGATCGACGACGAGGCCCACAACATGGACGTCGTCGAGTCCTACCCGAAGGAGTTCTACGAGGCCACCCTGGAGATGGCCGATCCAGGGAGCGTCGACATCGAGATCGCCGAGGAGAGCGTCGGCACCGAAAGCGAATATTCGGGCTTTCGCCACACCCACGATACATCCAATCTCGCGCTCGGGCCGTCGCTGTCGGCGTACAAAACATTGGGGTCGATGACCGAGAAGATGGACGCCCAGCTCGAGCTCGCCAGGAAGCTCCGCGCGGTCGACGAAACAGACGTCGCCGAGCGCATCATCGAATACCACTTCCTGCCCGATCTCATCGGCAACCTCAGAGCCTTCTCCCGACAGGAAACCCGATGTCTCGACTGCGGGACGAAATATCGCCGGATGCCGCTTACCGGCGAGTGTCGAGAGTGTGGCGGCGACGTGAACCTGACTGTGCACGAGGGGTCGGTGAAGAAATACATCGGCACCGCCACCCGCGTCGCCGAGGAGTACGGTACTCGCGACTACACGAAACAGCGCCTCGAAGTGCTCGAACGCACACTGGAGAGCGTGTTCGAGAACGACAAGAACAAACAGAGCGGGATCGCCGACTTCATGTGAAAACGGTGGTGGCGGAGGAGTGCGTACGGACGTGCGTCGTGAGTTCCGCAGCGTTAACCGGCCGGCGGCGGTAGAGACGGCGAAACGATGAGCGACGAACACACACCCTCGACGATCGAACCGGACCCCGACGAGGAAACGGCGGCAGTCCTTCGGGAGACGGTCGAGGCGTTCGACTGCACGTCGGGGACGCTCCATCGGCGGGACGGCGACGAACTGACGCTCGTCGCGTCGGTCGACATTCCGGAAGCCGTGCTCTCACGAATCGAGAGGATTCCGATCGGCAAGGGGATGGCCGGGTTGGCCGCCGAGCGCGCCGAACCGGTCGACGTCTGCAACCTCCAGACCGACGACTCGGGCGTCGCCGAGGAGGGTGCGCGGGCGACCGGGATGGAGGGATCGCTGGCCGCCCCGATCTTCGGGGCCGACGACAGGGTCGAGGGGACGATCGGGATCGCCAAGCCCGAACGGTACGAGTTTCGGCCCGACGAACGCGAGGAGTTGATGACCGTCGGGCGGCGAATCCTCGATCATGACGACGCATAACCCGCCGCTCGGCGCAGAACTCCGTGCTCGCCGACGGGCGCACGGTCTCAACCCGACGGAGCTGGCGGCCCACCTCGACACGACGGCGACCGCGATCAGAACGTGGGAGGACGGCAGCCAGGAGCCAAGCGACGAGCAGGCGGCCGCGCTCGTGGAGCTGTTCGGCGAGAGCGAGCGCTCCGGGTAGTCGATCGAAGGTGAGTCGGGCGGTGGAATTTATACCGATCGACGACGAACGACCGCCATGAGCCGCGAGTCCACGACAGTCACGGTCGGCACGACCGTCTACACCGAGGAGGGCGAGGAGATCGGTACCGTTCGTGGGTTCGACACGGACGGCTTCTTCGTCACGACCCGCGAGGGCGTCGAATCGCTCTCGGTCGAACACGAGCGGGCGGGCCACGCGCTCGGCGAGGCCGAGCTGATGTGGCGCTGTGGCGAGTGCGGCGAGATGGGGGATCTCAAGGGCGGCATCCCCGACAGCTGTCCCTCGTGCGACGCACCGAAGGAGGAACTGTACTACTGGACCGAAGACTGACGTGGAGATCCTGATTTTCGGTGCGGGGAGTCTCGGCAGCCTCGTCGGCGGGCTCTGTGCACGCGAGCACAGCGTGACGCTGGTCGGGCGCGACCCGCACATTGCGGCGGTCCGCGAATCGGGGCTCGCCGTCGAGGGAGTTGTCGAGTTCACGACCCACCCCGAAGCCAGAACGACGGTCCCCGAGCGGGCCGATCTCGCATTTGTCACCGTGAAATCGTTCGACACGCCCGCTGCCGGGCGCGCGCTCGCCGACTGTAGTCCTTCGATGACCTGCTCGCTCCAGAACGGTCTCGGGAACGAGGAGTCGCTCGCCGCGCAGCTCGACACCGTGCTCGCCGGCACCTGCACCTACGGCGCGCGACGCCCCGCTCCCGGACGGGTCGAGTGTACCGGCATCGGCGAGATCGCGCTCGGCGCGCCCGACGGCGGTCCCTCGGCGGCTGCGGAGCGCGCGGTCGAGGCGCTCCAGTCGGCGGGCATCGACGCCGTACACGACGACGGGATGCCGAAGCGACTCTGGCGAAAGCTCGCCGTCAACGCCGGGATCAATCCGACGACCGCGCTCGCCGGAGTCGAAAACGGCGCGCTCGCCGACGATCCGCTCCACGACGTCGCCAGCGAGGCCGCTCGCGAAGTTGCCCGCGTCGCTCAGGTGCAGGGCGTCGAGCTCGCGGAGAGCGAAGCAGTCGCGGCGCTCGAATCGGTGGTTGAGGCGACCGCGAGAAACACCTCGTCGATGGCGCAGGATGTCGGAGCAGGGACAAAAACCGAGATCGACGCAATCAATGGTGCCGTCGTCGATCGTGCTGATGGTCGAGTGCCGGTGAACCGGACGCTCGCCGCACTCATCCGTGCGCGTGAGCGTGGATATGCCGACTGAACGGGTAATGCTGGTCCTCAGTCGATGTAGCCCAGATCTTCGAGGCGCTGTTTGGCGTCGTCACCCATCTCGGAGAGCACTTCTTCACCCTCAACGCTCCCCCAGTCGTCGCGATTTTGCTCGAACTCGGAGAGGGCACTTTCGAGGTCGGCGATGATCGGGTCCTCGTCGCCGGTGTGATCCGCGAGTTCCTCGGGATCGCTGTCGAGCCGGTAGGCCTCGTCGGCGATGCGCTCGTTGTGGATGTACTTGCCGTCGGGCCGGCGCGCCGCGCGCATCCGCGAGTAGAACCGCGAGTTCTCGTCGAGCTCGATGCCGGCGGCGCTGGCCTTGTTCTCGAGTTGGTTGAGCTCCACGACCGGCCGATGATACTCGACGAAGGCGTTCTCGCCGCCGTCGAACTCGCGGTGGCTCTCCGAGAGCAGCGATCGGTCGCGGTCGAGCGGGAGGCCCTTGCCGCGCGCGTCGGCGTGATCGAGCACCGTGTGGTAGAGGTCCTGGAGTTCGACCTGCTCGTCGCGCCGGCCCGGATCGAGATCGGGATGTTTGACCATGAGCGGGACGTTGACGATCGGATCGTAGACCCCGAATTCGTGGCCGTAGAGGCCGTGTTCGCCGTGGAGTTCGCCGTGGTCGGCACAGACGATCACGAGCGTATCGTCCCACTCGTCGTTCGCGCGCATCCACTCGAACAGCCGGTGGAGCTGGGCGTCGACGTGGTGGATCTCGGCGTCGTAGAGCCCGCGGATCGAGTTCCACTCGGCCTCGCTAATCGTCCGCGCGCCGCTGTTATACTCCTTCGAGTTCTGACAGACCTGTGTGGAGTCCACACCGGGTGCGAACAGCTCCTTGTGCTCCTCGGGTGGGTGGTAGGGGAGATGGGCGTCCATCAGGTTGATGAAAGAGAAGTAGGGCTCGTCGGTCCCGTCGATGAACTCGATGGTGCGGTCGATGACGGCGGGCGTCTTCGAGTCCGCACCCTCGCCGCTCGCGAGGAACTCGTGGATCTCGTTGCCGAGGTTGACGAGCCAGTCGGCGGCCTGTCGGAGTCGCTCGTTGTCGTTCATCGTCTTCCAGACGCGCGCGAGCGGTCCCGAGAGCAGGTCGCCGGGCATCACCTCGAAGAAGTTGTCCTGACTGTCGAACCCGTCGGTGAGATGCGTGTAGGGCGTGATCCAGGCGTTCGAGGAGTAACAGGAGCTCCGGTGATCGGTGAGCGACTGGGCGAGCGTCGGATGGCCTTCGAGATAGGGGTTCTCCTGGGTCGCGTTGTGCTCGCCCGGATAGCGACCGGTGAACATCGAGGCGTGGGAAGGGAGCGTCCACGGGGCCGGAGCGACCGCCTGGTCGTAGACCGCGGCCTCCTCGGCGAACGTTTCGAGTCCGGGCGTCGTCTCGCGCTCGTCGTCGTAGACCGAGAGGTGGTCCTTGCGGACCGTGTCCATGACGACGAACAGGACGTTCCGCGCGGGCGTGTCGCTCATACGTTCCCGTGGCGACCGCGACCCTAAATACGCGCGGTTCGCCCCGCTCGGCAGCCAACCGGTCGTCTCCGCCGCAGGCGAGGCGCTTAACCGATCGTGTCGAATACCCCGCCACATGCTGGCCCAGACGGTCGCGGCGACCGAAGTCAATCTGCTCGTCGTCTTCATGATCGCCGCGGGCGTCGGCGTCTTCGTCGCCAAGATCGGCCGCTTTCCCTACACGATCGCCCTCCTCCTCGCCGGCTTCGGTATCTCGATCATCCAAGCGCTCACCGGCATCCAGCTGTTCGACATCCAGCTCTCGCACGATCTGATCCTGCTGGTGCTCCTGCCGCCGCTGCTGTTCGAGGGCGCGGCGACGACCGACCTCGAATCGTTCCGCAACAACCTCGTGACGATCCTCACCCTCGCGGTTCCCGGCCTGATACTCGCCGTGCTCGTGCTCGGACTCGTCGGCCAGTTCGCCTTCGGCTTTCCACTACTGGTCTCGCTGCTGTTCGCCGCGATGATCCTCCCCACCGATCCGGTGAGCGTGCTCGCGCTGTTCGACGAGCTCGGCGCGCCCGAACGGCTCTCGACGCTCGTCGAGGGCGAGAGCCTGTTGAACGACGGGGTCGGCGTCGTCGTCTTCACGGCGCTGTTGACGCTCGTCCAGGAAGCCAGACGGACCGGTACGCCCGTTTCGGAGCTGCTCACGCTGCAGGAGATCGGCTCGACGGGGTTGGACATCCTCGTGACGAGCTTCGGCGGGATGGTCGTCGGCCTGCTCGCGGGCTACGCGGTCTACCGCGTGATGGTCAATCTCGACGAGCACATGACCGAGATCGTCCTCACGCTGATCCTCACCTACGGGAGTTTCCTGCTGGCCGAACACTACCTCCACGTCTCGGGCGTGATCGCCACCGTCGTCGCGGGACTGTTCATCGGCAACCGTGGCGTCGAGTACGCGATGAGCCCACAGACGAAGCTCTCGATCTTCAACACGCTCGAAACCGCCGCGTTCATCGTCAACACCTTCATCTTCGTCGCCATCGGCGCGACGACGCCGATCCGTCGGCTGGGCGAGTTCGCCGTCCCGATCGCGGTCGCCATCGTGCTCGTCATCCTCGCGCGCGCGGTGGTGGTCTACCCGCTCACCGGGCTCGTCAACCGGTTTGCGAGCACCGAGGTGCCCTTCGACTACCAGCACGTCATGGTCTGGGGCGGGCTCCACGGCTCGATCCCGATCGCGCTCGTGCTCGGGCTCCCGCCGGGCTTCGAGCTCGGCACCCAGCTCCGGGCGATGGTCTTCGGCGTCGCCGCCTTCAGCCTCGTCGTCCAGGGGCTGACGATGCCGCGGCTGCTCAACGGGCTGGGCATCGTCACGCGCTCGGCCGACCAGCAGCTCTACGAACTGCTCAGCGGGCGCGAACGCGCCACCGACGCCGCCCTCGACGCTGCCGACCGCCTCCACAGCCGTGGCGACATCCCGGCTGACGTCTACGAGGACTTCACGACCGAATACGAGGAGGAGCGCGACGACCTCCGCGAGGCCATCTCACAGCTCATGCGCGAGAACCCCGATCTCCGGCGCGAGGAGCTGCTCGTCGGCGAGCGCCGCCTGCTTCAGCGCGAGAAAAGCGCCGTGCAGGACGCGGTCCAGAACGGCGTCATCAGCGGCGACATCGGCGATCGCCTGCTCGAAGAGGTGGATCTGAAACTCGACCGCGTCGACGACGGCCGGAGCACCGTCGACGAGAGCGAGGAGGCCTACGAAGAGTTCTGGCGCACGCAGGCCGCGGAGTTCGGTCTCGATATCGAACCGAAGGGCAAGGGCGCGGACGACTGACGCGGCGCTCGGTGGCGACAGTAGTCACTGAGAGATAGCCGGCCGAAAAACCGTCGATCGTTTCCGGATCCTGCGACCGGAACCCGCGGAGTGGCTTAGAACGGGGCCTCTGGGCCTTCGTCGTCCTCGGTCGTCTCGCCGGGGAACGAGGGGCTCATGCCGCCGCCACCGAAGCCGCCGTCGCCCATGCCACCGCCGCCCATCCCGGTGTTGGCGTGGACCTGGTTGATCTCGGGGATCTCCTTGACCATCCGGCTCTTGATCGCCTGGATCGTCATCGGCGAGATGCCACAGCCCGAGCAGGCACCGCCGAGCGAGACGGTCACTTCGCCCGACTCGCGATCGAGCTCCTGGATCGCCGCGCTGCCGCCGTGCATCTGGATCTGCGGGAAGTTCCGGCGCAGGAAGTTCGAGATCTCCTCGCGCAGGTCGTCATCGCTGCTCTGACTCTCGGTGCTCATGCTCGTCGGTACGCTCGCACGCTTCTTAGACCTTTGGACTCCCGGCATCGAGGTCGAACACGTTCGCCAGCTCGGTTTCGAGCGTCGTGGTGTATTCGGCGAGCACCGCGTCGAACTTCTCCTCGTCGACGACGATGGCCGTGAGCCGATCGTACGGCTCGTCGGGAACGGCGATCCGGAACCCCTCGTCCGCGTCGTAGAACGGTTCGCTCTCGTTGAGCACCTGTTGGTCGACGGCGTGGATCAGTTCCGAGTCGTAGCGCTCGCTCATCGACTCGAAGGCGTTGCGGTAGGCGGTCTGGAGTTCGGGGAAGTAGTTCGCGTACTTGTCCTCGAACTTCTCGGGGCTGAACTCGGTCATGTACCGCGAACGTGCGGCACGGACTAAAGCGGGCCGGTGGAGATCGGGTTCCGAAACTGGTTTGGATCGTCCACGGCTCGATGAGACATGGACCCACGAGTGCGCGAGCACGCACAGCTGATCGCCGACGCCGTCGATCTCGCCGCGGGCGACGAGTTCCTCATCAAATCCGAACCGCCGGCCGACGACCTCGTGACCGCCCTCTACGAGGTCGCGGGCGAACGCGGTGCCAATCCGCTCGCGATCCGGACCAATCGCAGCGGCCGGGCGATGCGGGCCTATCTCAACGCTGCCGACGAGAGTGGAGTGGAGTTCGAGACGCCCGCCCACCAGCGCGCGCTCGTCGAGGCCGCCGACTGCCACGCGATCATCCGCGGTCACGAGAACGTCACCGAGCTCGGCGACGTCGACCCGGACGTGAACTCGGCCTACGAGAAGGCCCACGGCCCGATCCTCGAAGAGCGCCTCGGCCACCGCTGGACGCTCACCCAGCATCCCACGACGGCGAACGCCCAGCTCGCCGAGATGAGCATCGAATCCTACGAGAACTTCGTCTACGACGCCATCCTGAAGGACTGGGACGAACAGGCCGAGTTCCAGGCCCAGTTGGTCGAAATCCTCGAGGACGCCGAGGAGGTCCGGATCGTCTCGGGTGCCTCGACCGACGTCACGATGTCGATCGCGGGCAACCACGCGATCAACGACACCGACAGCCACAACCTGCCCGGTGGCGAGGTGTTCACCGCACCGGTGCCGGATTCCGTCTCGGGCGACGTCCACTTCGACAAACCGGTCTATCGCCGCGGCCGCGAGATCACCGACGTGCGACTCACCTTCGAGGAGGGCGAGGTCGTTTCCCACGAAGCCGAGAAGAACGAGGACCTGCTGACGACGATCCTCGATACCGACGCGGGTGCGCGCCGCCTCGGCGAGCTGGGCATCGGGATGAACCGCGACATCGACCACTTCAGCTACAACATGCTGTTCGACGAGAAGATGGGCGACACGGTGCATATGGCCGTCGGGCGTGCCTACGACGACAACGTCGGCGAGGACAACGAGCAGAATCAGAGCGCACAGCACGTCGATATGATCGTCGACATGAGCGAGGACTCGCGGATCGAAGTCGACGGTGAGGTCATCCAGCGCGACGGGACCTTCCGGTTCGAGGACGGTTTCGAAGGCTGAGTTAGCTATTCAGGTCAACAAATAATTTTGCAGTCATACGCGAACGTTAACGCCGCTCGGCAACGGTTTCGCGCATCGTTTCGGCCTCGTCGTCCGAGAAAATTCCGGCGATTTCAAGCAACGATCGCTCGCCGGTGACACGCTTGACGACATCCGAGAAACTCTCGTCCTCACGCTTTCGGCTGGCGAGACGTTCGTAGGCCTCGTCGTCCAGCCGGATGGTCTTCGTCCCCATGTGTACACATGCGTGTGCGTCAGCATGAAGCTTTTCGCGAGAACAGCTGTTGGCAGCTATCGATCGAACGCTTCGTCGAGGATTCGTTCTCTGTAATCGTGGTCGACAGCCGCTCGATACACGGCTGGTTCGTGGCTACGATCACGATAGGGTGACGTCTCATATCGACCGATCTCGTTGAGTGTTGCTTCGATCCATGCCTTCCGGAATAGCGTTTGGCGCGCCCTATGTAGACCATCAGTAACTGCTGGCAAATGAGGTGCGCTTTCTCCCTTGAAATCGTAGTTTCGTGGGACAGACTGCAGCAATTCGCCGATATTTTCGTAGTCATCAGGAATGATGAATCGCGTCCAATTTCCCGTCTTTCCAACGAAACCGAAAACAACTCTGTTCCCGATGATCAGTCTGATCTCGGTTCCTGATGAAGGAATTGAAGTAACCAACTGCTTGTCCTCATCATCCAATCCAGATATCTCGATGAGTTCACGCATCAATTCGAGATGTTCCGCAGCCCACTCGCGGCACGGTGCTTTCGTTAGACGATTTATGAGTCTGTCATAGCCATCTCCTGTTCGTTTTTCAGGACTGGATTTTGCTATCGTAGCGCTAACCCGACGCGATTCCGAGGGAATCGACGTTGCACTGCTCGCGCTTGCGCTGCTCGGGATGGAAGAGGAGGTTTGAATGCGCTCGTCGATGGCATCGAGTTTCGCCGGCGAATTTTCGGTCCACAATCCCTCGAACCACTCGCGTAGCTCCACGATTCGTTCGGGGTCGTCGAACCGAACGCCGAGTTCGTCCCGTCGTCCCAGCCCAGTTCGGGTGAGGTTCGCCGATCCGACGAGCGCGCCGGTTTCACCGATGACAGCCTTCGCGTGAAGGTTCCGAACGTCACGTATTCGCTCGGGGTGGCGTGCGACGAACTCACGGATGGTTTCGCGCTCACTCCTGCGGTAGTTGTCGAGCCACGCCTCCATGTCGGTCAACAGCCGCCACGACGCTGTATCGTCGAGAACGCCATCGAGATAGTCAAGCGTGATGTACGGTGACGCGAACAGCACCTCCTCGTCGGCGACGATCTCCCGTATCGCGGCATCGAACGGTGACACACCGCCAGCGGCGCTCTCGTCGGTGTGGTGGACGATTTCCGGCATGCTATCGTGATGAGTCGGTTCTGCAATGTAGCTTCTGCTGCAGAGCAGTGTTCTCGCCGGTGAAAGCGAATCAGAACTCCTCGGCGTGCGGGCGGAGATCGAGTTCGAGCGTCCACGCGCTCTCGTCCTGTTCGACGAGCTGCCAGTAGTTCGTGGCGATGGCGTCGGGATCGAGGTAGTCGTCGGGATGTTCGACGTCCTGATCGGGCGGGCGGATGCCGCCGTCAATGACGACGTGAGCGACGTGGATTCCCTGCGGGCCGAGATCGCGGGCCATCGACTCGGCCATCCCGCGGACGGCGAACTTCCCGGCCGAGAAGGCGAGCGCACCCTCGTTGCCGCGAACCGAGGAGGTCGCACCGGTGAAGATCACCGTCCCG
This sequence comes from Halococcus morrhuae DSM 1307, assembly GCF_000336695.1. Lineage (GTDB taxonomy): Archaea > Halobacteriota > Halobacteria > Halobacteriales > Halococcaceae > Halococcus > Halococcus morrhuae. Next base: position 75,866 of record NZ_AOMC01000046.1, on the reverse strand, counting down.
CCGTCGTTATCGAGCATGTCGGAAACGGCCGCCTGTGAGCAGTGGAAACTCCCCTGCGGGCCGATCGCGAGGGCTTCCTCGAACTCCTCGTCCGAGAGGTCCAGCAGTCCCTTCCACGCGCCGCCGCTCGCGTGGTTGACGAGCACGTCGACGGGGCCGAACGCCTCGCGGATCTCTTCGAATCCCGCCGCGACCTGCTCCGCATCGGTGATGTCCGTCCGGATCGCGAGTGCCTCACCGTCCTCGTTCAGTTCGTCGGCGAGCTCCTCGATGAATGCCGAGGAACGTGCGAACAGGCCGACTGCACAGCCCTCCGCGACGAATTTCCGGGCGATCGACGCACCCAGTCCGGGACCGACGCCCGCGATGACGGCCGTTCGTGTCATATTCATCACTCACCATGCAGTCACAAAACTGTTCGGTGGATCGTCGGCGGTGACGGAGCGACGGCAGCGATCGGGATGGCGGGGTAGCAGGGTGGCGGCGAGCGCAACTGACGGTAGCGAGCGAGGCCAACGGCCGAGCGAGCGGGAGTCGTTCATCCACCTAAAGAGCGGAGCGCCTCTGAGCCGTCGTTCACTGTCGACGCGCGAGGATAGGGTTCCCACGGAGTTCGAGCGAGCGCCGGAGGCGCAAGCGAAGACCCCGTGTGAAAAGTGGGGGCGTTATATGACGCGGTTCTGCAGGTAGTCGAGGTGTTTGGCGTTGTAGACGATCTTGACCTCGTCGGCGGCCGGGCTGCCGATGCAGGTCAGACGCACGTTACGGTCCTCGACCTCCTCGTTGGAGAGGATCTGCTGCATGTCCATGTCGATCTCGCCCTCTTTGACGATGGCGGCGCAGTTCGCACACGCGCCCGCCCGGCACGAGAACGGCCAGTCGTACCCCTGCGCCTCGGCGGCTTCGAGGATGTACTCCGACTCGTTGACGTCGATCGTGCCGTAATCCTCTTCACCGAGACCGGCGTCTTCGGCCTTCTCGAACAGGTCGTCGTCGTCGATTTCCCATCCCTGATCGTCGAACACTTCGTAGTTGACGTATTCTACGGTGGGCATCACCCGCCGTTGACCCCCCGGCTTGTTAGGTGTTGTTGTTCGGATCACAGAATCGATTAAAAGACCGTGAGAAACCGGAAAACGAGGTAGGCAGCGATCGTCGAGATCGCGGGAACCAGGTTCTGGAGGGCGATGACTTTCGCCGTCGTCGCCGGTTCGAACAGCTCCGCCGCCTCGTCGGTCGCCCCCGGATCACGCAGGTCCTCGTCGGCCACCACAGCCTCGCTGACCGACGTCCCACCCGTCGCCAGCGGATCGGTGCGCTCGTCGACGGTCCGGGTCGCCCGGCCCCAGCCGAGCCCGACGATCGACATCGTGGCGATGATGACGACGCTGACGGGGATGTCGAACCACGATAAGATCGTGACGAGCGTCGAACTCACGATCGCGACCACGAGCGCCGCCAGCAGCGGCATCTCGGTGAGCCCCTCGCCCATCGTCGCGATCGTTCGCCGGCCGATCGTGAACGCGCCGAGCCCGACCGCGACGCCGACGAGCAGCAATCCGGGCTCTATCGCGAGCGTGCCCGCGCCGACCAGCGGCGCGATCGCGTTGGCGGCGTTCGACGTGCCAGCACTGAACGCCGTATAGCAGGCCACGATGACCACCAACAGCGTCCCGACGGCCTCGCGACGGGTGGTGTTCGCCCCGAGGCGCGGCCGTGGCAGCACTCCCCGGCGATCGAGTGCGAACAGCGATCCCTGGGTCTGGTTGATCGCGAGCGTGCTGGCGAGCCGTGAGTAGAAATACCGGCCGACAACGGCGCTGACCCAGAAGGCGACGATCGGCGAGACGAGCCACCAGGTCAGGATCTCGGTCATCGTCGCCCAGTCGAGCGCCTCGCTCGCCAGCCCGAGGCCCGCGATCGAGCCGACGCCGGTCATCGAGGTCGAGGCGGGGACGCCGACGACGTTGGCGAGGAACAGCGCGAACCCGATGAAGAAGAGCACGATGACGCTCGTCTCGGGCGTGAAATAGCTCGACGGGACGATCCGCCCGCCCATCGTTCGGACGACGCCACGCCCGACCGTCCAGCCGCCGAGGAAGAAAAAGAGCGTCATCAGCGCCGCCGCGCCGGTCTTCGAGACCGCGCTCGCGCCGGCGGCCGGCCCGAAGGCGACGCCGATGTTCGAGCCGCCGACGTTGAAGCCGACGAACACCGCGACGCCGAGGCCGACCACGAAGAGAGCCGAGAGTGCCATAGTTCCTCATACGACGCCGAACGGATAGTTCTTTCTCGCTCACGAGAAACCATTTCGTAAGTTATCGGCGACGGCTTCCGACGGGTTTAGGCCGGCGCTCGCGGAGAGCCCCTCATGTTCGAGGGTTTCGAGGTGATCCCAGCCGTCGACGTACAGGAGGGAGCGGTCGTCCAGCTCGTCGGCGGCGAGCGCGGGAGCGAAACGGCGTACGGCGACCCGGTCGAAGCGGCCGAACGCTGGGTCGCGGCGGGCGCGCGCACGCTCCATCTCGTCGATCTCGACGGTGCGTTCGAGGGCGAACGCGAGAACGCACGGGCGATCGAACGGATCGTCGAGGCAGTCGATGTCCCCGTGCAGCTCGGTGGCGGGATCCGCACCGCCACCGACGCCCGTTCGCTGCTCGACAGCGGCGTCGAGCGCGTGATTCTGGGTACTGCAGCCGTCGAAAATCCCGATCTCGTCGACGAGATCAGCGAGACCCACCCCGAACGGGTGCTCGTCAGTCTCGACGCCAGCGATGGCGAAGTGGTCGTCGCCGGTTGGACCGAGAGCACAGGGTTGAATCCTGCCGAGGCGGCCGTCGAGTACGCGGAGCGCGGGGCGGGCGGGATTCTCTTCACTGATGTCGACGTCGAGGGCCGGCTGGAGGGTGTCGAGGCCGAGCGCGTCCGTCGGATCACGGAGGCGGTCTCGATCCCGGTCGTCGCCAGCGGCGGCGTCGGGACGATCGACGACATCCGGACGCTCCGCGGGGCGGGTGCGGACGCGGTCGTCGTCGGCAGCGCGCTCTACGAAGGGAGGTTCACGCTCGCCGACGCGCGTGCGGCGCTCGACGAATGAGGGAACCGCCGGCACGGGGTCAGTACGGCGACGGCTAGCGAATCAGCGATCGAGGGTGAGAGGACGGTTTCGTTTCACCGAGTGGCGTTCCAACGCGTGAGGAACGCCGACGCCAACCCGGTGAGACCGACCGGGATGGCGAGAGCGACCAGCGGGACGATGAGACCGGCGATGTCGAAGGGGTTCGTGGTCGTACTACCAGTTGGGGTGGCTTCGGCACCACCGCCGCCACCGCCGGCGACGAGGCCGATGAGGACGGCAGCGATGAGCACCATCACGACGTAGCCGACCGCGGTGGCGATGAAGCTCGTGAGATAGGTCGCCCGTGCCTCGTCCAACCGTTCGGCGATACGGAGCCCGGAGATGACGGCCATGACGGGACCGGTCAGCAACACGACGATCAGCACCGAGATCAGAAACAGGCCAGCGATGATCGCCCCGCCGAACCCGCCACCGCTGCCGCCGGCGAGCAGTTCGAGGACGATGACGCCCAGCAGACCGAACCCGGCACCGACGATGCCGAACAGCCCGATGACGAACGTGAGCTGTGATCGCGGGCCGGACTGGGCGAGCGTGTCGCGCGCCGAGTCGAGGCTCCGGCCGATCGTCTCACCAGCACCACCCTCACGGCGTGTCTCGCCGGTCGATCGGTCGGCAGTCGGGGTGGTGTCGGTCGTGGAGCGGTCGTCGGCCGTGGAGTGGCCGTCAGTCGTGGTGCGATCGTCGGCCGTGGAACGATCACCGGCGGTGGACCGGTCGTCGTCCGGGTCACGGTCGCTCGTTCCATCGTCGATATCCATGGCTCAGATGGCAGTCGGCTGGAAAATAAGGGTTTGGAACGGCCGACGGCTAGCACAACCGCCTTACGTCTGCCCGGAAAGCACCGATATGCCCCGGACTGCGACCGTAACGCGCGAGACGGCCGAGACGGCCATCGAGCTCTCGCTCACCATCGACGGCGACGGCGACTCGACCGCCGAGACGGGCATCGGCTTCCTCGATCACATGCTCGACTCGTTCGCGAAACACGGCCTGTTCGATCTCGACGTGACCTGCGATGGCGACCTCCACGTCGACGACCACCACACGATCGAGGACGTCGCCATCGCGCTCGGGACGGCCGTCGACGAGGCGCTCGGCGACCGTGCCGGGATCCAACGGTTCGCCGATCGAAAAGTTCCCCTCGACGAGGCCGTCGCGGGCGCTGTCGTCGACGTTTCCGGACGACCGCTCTTTCGGTTCGATGGCACATTCTCGCAGGCCACGGTCGGGGAGTTCACGAGCGCAATGGCCCCGCATTTCTTCCGCTCGCTCGCGACAAATGCTGGATTGACGCTCCATACCGAAATAACGGGCGAGAACGCCCACCACGAGATCGAGGCGCTGTTCAAGGCCGTCGCGCGGGCGCTCGACGACGCCACCCGGCCCGACGAGCGCCGCGAGGGAACCCCGAGCACGAAGGGCACGCTGTGATGTTCGACGAGATCATGGCGAAGTTCGCTGGCAGTCCGGGCCAGCAGGCCGTCGTCAGGCTACTGCTCGAACGCGGCTTCTCGGTGAGTTCGGAGGGCCGGGTGGTCTCGGGCGACATCGAGATCCCGAACACGCAGATCGCGACCGAGGTCGGCGTCGACAGGAGAGTGGTCGATTCGACGACCGACACGCTGCTCGACGACGACGAACTGCGACCCATCTTCCAGAACATTTCGGCGGTCCCCAGTTTGAAGGACCTCGCGCCGGTGCTCGATCTCTCGGTGCTCACCGTCGCGGTCGGCGACGCCGAAGGGGTGGGTATCGTCGCTCGCGTCACGACCGTGATCGCCGATCACGACGTCTCGATCCGCCAGACGATCAGCGAGGACCCCGAGTTCACCGACGAGCCGCGGCTGTCGATCATCACCGACGAGCCGCTCCCCGGTGACGTGTTGACCGAGATCCGCGAGCTCCCGTTCGTCCGCAAGCTCGAACTCGAATGAGCGAGACCTACCGCACGGTCGAGGGACGCGGCGAGGCGGCCTTCGAGGAGCGCGGTTCACGGTTCCTCGGTTACATCGCACCGGCCGAAACGGTCGGCGACGCTGAGGCGTTCGTCGCCGCCATCGAGAACGAACATCCGGACGCGTCGCACAACGTGCCAGCCTATCGGGTGCGCGCCGATCCGCTCCGAGAGTACGCGAGCGACGACGGCGAGCCCGGCGGATCGGCCGGCAAACCCGCGCTCACGGTTCTCGAACGCGAAGAGATCGAGAACGTCGCAGGGGTCGTCACGCGCTACTACGGCGGGACGAACCTCGGCGTCGGCGGGCTCGCCCGTGCCTACGGCCGGGCGGTGAAGCTCGCGCTCGACGACGCCGGAACCGTCGAACAGCGCCCGCACGAACGGCTCCGCCTCGCCGTCGACTACGACGACTCGGGGACTGTACGTGGGATCCTCGAAAGTAGTGACGTGGATTTCGAGGCCGAGTACGAAGAGCGCGCGAGCTTCGCGGTGCGCGTGCCGAGCGCCGATGCTGCGGAGCTGCGCGAACGACTGCTGAGCGCGACCAGCGGGCGGGCGGAACTGGAATCGGACGACGGCGAGTGAGGAAGTGGGGAGGGTTAGTCAGCGCCGGCGGCCGATCCGGCCGTCGTCCGTGAGCGCGCGTAGCCGACGATGGCGTAGACCGCGGGCGTGTCGAACAGCGCGATGAGGAGTTTGAGCAGATACTGGCCGATCCCGAGACCGAGCAGGATCGACGGCGGGAGCGCGCTGCCGACGCCGAGCAGTTCCGGCGCGAGATAGAAGGCGACGCCGACGAAGATCACGGTGTCGATCGCCTGACTCGTCGCCGTCGAGCCGACGTTGCGCAGCCAGAGCGCGCGCCCGTCGGTGTACTCCTTGAGCCGGTGGAAGACGAACACGTCCCAGTTCTGACTGACGAGATAGGCGATCAGGCTGCCCAGTACGACGTTCGTGCTCGCGCCGAGCACCGCGGCGAACGTCCCGGGATCGACCGCGCTGCTGGCTGCGGCCGGGGCAGCGATCGTCGCCCAGACCAGCACCAGCAGGACGAGGTTCATCGCGAAACCGAGGTTGACGAGGACGTGAGCCGACCGCCGGCCGTACAGTTCCGAGTAACAGTCCGAAGCGAGGAAGGTCAGCGCGTAGGCGAGCGACGCGCCCGGGAGGATCAGCTCCGAGCCGACGATCGGCAGCGAGAACGGGATCGAGAACGCGAGCACCTTCGTCGCGGTGAGCTGGGCGGTCACGAGCGCGGTCGTGAACAGGGCGATCAGCGCGACCTGGACGCCGGAGGCCCCGCGATCGCTCATCGTGGCCTCCCGGCGCTATCCGTCGAGGAGTGTGTCATATCGGAGGCGAACGCTACGTATAGATAGGCCGTTCGATCAGTCGGCGCTCTCGCGCTGGCCGCGCGTCGTCCGCCGCCCGCCGAGAGTGTATATCCAGAGCAGGCCGAGCCCGAGCCCGTAGCAGAGCATGATCGGGATGCCGATGATGAACATCATGAACACGCCGCGCGGCGAGACGTAAGCGGTGAACGCGAACACGCCGACCGTCACCTCGCGCCAGCGGTTGCGCATCGCGCCGTAGAGCACCAGCCCCCCGCGATGGAACAGCACCATCGTCACGGGGATCATCGCGAGCAGGCCGATACCGGCAGTCGTGAAGAAGACGAGCCAGCCCGCGGCGCTGATCCGGTAGGCGACCACCATGTTCGAACCCACGACGTCGGCGGCGAGCCACGAGATGACTGTGGGGGCCACGGTGGTGTAGCCGATGGCGACGCCGCCGACCAAGCTCGCCAGCATCGCACCGGCCCAGGCGAACAGCACCCGTCTGTCGCCGCCGGCTAGACCCCGTTCGCGCAGCGCTGGCCAGGCCCAGTAGAGGAAGAACGGGAGTATGGCGAGCACCGCCAGCAGCGTACTGAGTTTGATCTCGAAGACGAGCGCCTCGACGGGGTGGAGTTCGACGACGCCGATGCTCTCGGGACGGACGGCCGCCGGCAGACGGGTGAGGAAGTCCGATCGGATCCCGCCGATGGCTCCCTGCGAGAGCCAGATGAACGTGCCGGCGAGCACGGCCATGAACAGTCCGAAGAGGAGGAAGGCCCGCGAGCGCAGGCTGTTGAGGACGAACGCGATGTCGTAGTAGTAGCCGCCGATGTCCTCCTCGGTCGTCTCCTCGGCGGTGAACGAATCGACCATCCCGGCGGTCGTCCGGGTGAGCGCGTTGCCCTCGGGTTCCTCGGGTTCTTGGTCCTCGACGGCCGGCTCGAACTCGTCGGGGAACTCCTCGTCCTGGTCGGCATCCGCGTCGAGTTCGTCGGCGTTCTCGCCGGCGGTCTGTGCGTCGTCGAAGCGATCGAGGATCGCCTGTGCCTTGTTCGGATCGCCGTCGCTCATCGCCATGCTCGCCTGCGCGGTCGCCTCCTCCTCGCTCATTTCGGCGAACGCCTCGGCCGGCGCGGCCCGAACGCCCGCCGCATCGAGCGCGCCGACGTCGATCGTCGCGGGACTGTCGGGGCGACCGGGTTCGGCAGCGGCACGCTCGACGGCGCGGTAGAGGTAGTAGACGAGCGCGAGGACGACGAGCGCGAGGAAGATCGCGGCCGCGACGACCGCGATGGCCGCGTCTCGCGGCAGGCCGAGCAGTGGACCAATATACTTGAACACCGGCTCCTCGGGCGCAAAGAAGGGGATCTGTGGGACGATCACCCGGTTGAAGTAGCCGCCGAAACCGGCGACGATGGCCCCGGCGACGCCGCCGGCGATCAGAACGGGAATCCCGAGAACGCGCGCCCAGCGGTCGCGAACAACCCCGCGGACGCTGACGGCGCTTCCACCGCGCTGGAGGGTCACGACGAACCGCGTGAGGCCGAGGCTGAGCACGTAGAGGAGGATGATCGGCAGCGCCCAGAGCACTTGCGTGAACGGGTCCGGCGGCGAGAACAGCGCGCCGAAGCCGAAGGCGGCGACGATGGCGTATTTCCACTTCTCGCGGAAGGTCTCGTAGGGGACGATCTCCGACAGCGAGAGCCCGGTCATCACGAGCGGGAGCTGGGCGGCGACGCCGAACGAAATGGAGAGCAGGAGGATGAACTGCGCCCAGAGCACGATCGAGTAAGTCGGTTGGAAGCCGACCGCGACGGAGTTCGACGCGAGGAACTCGAACATCAGCGGGAAGAAGACGAAGTAGCCGTAGGCGGCACCGAGAACGAACAACAGCGCGGCGATGAGCACGACGAGCGCGGCCTTCCAGCGGCCGCCGATCTGCGGCCAGTAACCGCGGGTCTTGAGCGCGTCGCGCGAGTAGTAGAGCAGGACGGGCAGCGAGACGAACGCGGCGACGAACAGCGCGATCTTCACCTGCAGGAGCGGGACGTCGAACGGCGTCGTGGCGACGACCGAGGTCTGCTTGGCGACCGCGGGCGGCAATCGCGCGAAGAGATCCGTTTTGAGGCGATCCCAGACGTAGAGCCAGAGCGCGTAGAACGATCCGAGGAAGGCGACGAGGAAGACGATCGCGACCTTCTGGAGATGCGTCTGGGCGGCCGACAGCAGCGCACCCAGCGTCTCCCGTCCGCGCGCGACCGAGCGGCGAACGTCGTCGTCGACGGCTCCGGACATTCTACGAGAGGGTTGCTGACTCCCGGTTATCAATCTTGTCGGTCGCGGCCGCGAGAAGAAGGCTTACAACGCTGACCGCGAAACGATCGATCGAATGGCCGAGTCGACGGGGACGGGTGTCACAGACGGCGAGAACGTGCCGCTCGACGACACCGAGATGCCGCTTGCCGACCACATCGAGGAGATGATCAAGCGGCTGGCGATCGTACTGGTCGTCATGGCGCTGGTCAGCGGTGTCGTCTTCCCCATCGCCGACGACCTCATCAACTTCATCTGGTACGAACTGCTGCCCGGACCGATGGGACCGGGAGCGGCCAAACCACGCGTCTACGACCCGCTCGCGCTGATCCTCGCCCGACTCAAGGTCTCCTCACTCGCGGGGTTCGTGATCGCGCTACCACTCTTCGTCTTTCAGACCTATCGGTTCATGCGCCCCGGACTCTACCCCAACGAGCGCCGCTACTACCTCGCGGCCGTGCCGACGAGCCTCATCCTCGCGATCGCCGGCGTCGCCTTCGCGTTCTACCTCATCCTGCCTGTGATCTTCACCTACTTCCTCCAGTACTCCGAGGGCGTGACGACGATCGCGTTCGGGCTGACCGAGACGTTCGGCCTGATGACGCTGCTGATGGGCTTTTTCGCGCTCGTCTTCCAGATTCCACTCTTCGTGATGCTCGCGATCATGATGGGCGTCCCCTCGCGAGCCTGGCTCGCGAGCAAACGGCTCTACTTCTGGGGGGCCTTTCTCGGGCTCTCCTTCCTGTTCAGCCCCGACCCGACCGGGATGGCCCCCATCCTCGTCGCGGCGACGATGATCACCCTGTTCGAGGGCACACTACTACTGCTCCGTTGGACGGGCAGTGAGTAGCGAAGCGCCACGAGCGACGACTTCAGAGTCGATCGCGGATCGCGTCGGCGTCGTAGGAAAGCGAGAGTTCGCGCGACCGGCCGCGGCCCTCGACGGTGGTGTAGTCGGCATCGATCAGTCCGACGCTGTCGAGCTTGTTGACCAGCTCCGAATAGCGGGTGTAGCCGAGCCCCGTCTCGTCGTGGAAGGCCTCGTAGACCGTGCCGGCGCGCTCGCCGTCGTGGTCGGCGATCGTCGTCAGCAGCGTTCGCTCGGGATCGGACAGCCCGCGAACGCGTCGCGAGAGATGGACGTGTCTGGCCGTCTCGTAGGCCGTCTCGACGTCCTCGCTCTCCACGGCGTCGCTCGCGCGGCGTTCGGCGTTCAGCCCCGCCCGCCGAAGGAGGTCGATCCCGACCCGCAGATCGCCCGTCTCGGCGGTGAGTGCGGCCACCCGATCCAGGACGGGGAGTGCGAGTACGTCATCGCGGAAGCCGCGCGCGACGCGCTCGCCGAGGATGTCGACGATCGCGTCCTCGTCGTAGGCCGGGAAGAACACCTCCTCCGGGCGGAAGACGCTCTGGACGCGCCCGTCGAGTTCGGCGATCACGTCGAGGTCGAGATCCGAGGAAACCAGGAGGACGCCGATCTTCGCGCCCGCATGGGTTTCGTGAGCTCTGAGCAGCGAGTAGAGCGTCTCGGAGGCTTCGCCCTCGTAAAAGAGGTAGTTCACGTCGTCGAGACACACAGTCAAGATCTCGTCCTCGTCGGTGAGATGGTCGGTGATCTGCTTGAACAGGCTCTTGAACGAGACGCCGCTGGCTGGCGGTTCGTACTCGAAGAGCTGCTCGAAGATCCGCGAGAAGACCGCGTAGCGCGTCGAGTCCACCTGGCAGTTGACGCGCACGGTTCGAACCCCGCGCCGACCGTCGAGCTCGCCGAACAGTTTCTGGATCGCGGTCGTCTTCCCCGTGCCGGGCGGCCCGCGCACCATCGCGTTGAGCGGGCGCGATCCCCGGACGGCGGGCCGGAGCGCGTACTGCAGCCCCTCCAGCTGCTCGTCGCGATGCCGGAAGGTCTCGGGCAGGTAATCGATCTCGAAGACGTGCTCGTCACGGAAGATCGACTCGTCCCACGAGAGCATGCCGTCCTCGGCCATCACTTTCACCACGCTCCCCGACGATTTCAAGGCTTCGGCGGCGAGCCCTACCCGGTGTTGGTCAGTCCGCCGTCGATGAGGATCGACTCGCCAGTGACGTAGCTCGCGAGATCACTCGCTAGGAACACGACGACGTCGCCGACCTCCTCGGGTGAGCCAGGCCGACCGAGCGGGATACTAGGGGACGCTTGATCGCTCTGCTCCGTCTGCTCGCTACCCTCGGACTCGTCGAGCGCCATGTCCTCGGACGACATCGCGGTCTCGATCTGGCCCGGATGGATCGAGTTGACGCGAATGTCGTGCTGACCGAGATCGGCCGCCGCGGCGTACGAGAACAGCCGAACACCGCCTTTCGCGGTCGAGTACGGCGTGAGGTTCGGATAGCCCTCGAAGCCGGCCGCGCTCGCCATGTTGACGATGGATCCGTCGTCCTCCTGCTCGATCATCGCCGCCGCTGCGGCTTGGGTCCCGAAGTACACACCATCCAGATTGATCTCCATGAGCCCCCGATACTCCTCGTAACCGACCTCCGTGAGCGGTTTCTGCGGGCCGAGGATCCCCGCGTTGTTGACCATCACGTCGATCCCGCCGAACTCCTCGGCCGCCCCGACCGCACTTTCCAGCGATTCGCGGTCGGTCACGTCGCATTCGACGTATTTCGCTCGAACGTCGGTCTCGGCTTCGAGCAGTTCGTGCGTCGGCTGCCCGCCGAGACGGTCCTCGTCCTGGATGTCGGCGACCACGACGTCCGCGCCCTCCTCGGCGAACCGTCGGGCGATGCCGCGTCCGTTCCCGCTCGCTGCCCCGGTGATCACGGCCGTCTGTCCGTCCAATAAAGCGGACATGGACGCTATTTGGACAGCTACCCGCGTATATCTTTTGTAACTTATATTTCATACCGAATACCAAATCGAATCGGTACGATCGCGAAGACAGCAACGAGATCGCGACGAAGCCGATCCGTTCCGGCGATATCGAGGGGTGGAGCGTCATTACGCCACAGTTCGTCCGTCTGCGCGCTGACCATGGGCCGCCGAACGAGTTGTTTTCGATGTCATCCGGTGCGTAATACATCAAGTAGCGTTAATATGGTCTGTCGTGAGTTGGAAGTGAATGACAGACGATGACAGTCAAAGGGACGTGGAGGACGGACAGTCCGTCGACGGGCAGGGAGAAGCAGGCACCGGACGGAGTAAAACGCGACGCCGAACGTTTCTGAAGGGATCGGCCGTCGCACTCGGTGCGGGCGCGTTCCCAGCTACGGCCGATCGGGCCACTGCTCACGACGACGAATCGGATGACGGCGATCGTGTCGATCGCGTCGAGACGGCCACCAGCGGCGAGGGGATGGTCGCCTCGTCGGACCCGCGGGCGAGCACCATCGGAGCCGACGTGCTCGACGCGGGCGGCAACGCGGTCGACGCGGCGGTCGCCGTCCAGTTCGCGCTCAACGTCGTCCAGCCCCACACCTCGGGTATCGGCGGTGGCGGGTTCATGCTCGTCTACGACGCGGGCGAGGACGAACTCTATTCGGTGGACAACCGCGAGCGCGCGCCGTTCGGCGCGACGCCCGATATGTTCCTCAACGATGACGGCGAGCCGATACCGTTCGACGAGCGCATCACGCTCGGGCAGGCAGTCGGCGTGCCCGGCACGCTCAAGGCCTGCGACATCGCGCTGAAGCGGTTCGGCACGCGGGAGATCGCCGATCTCATCGAGCCAGCGATCGATCTCGCGGGCGGGGCACGGGTCGACTACTACCTGGGCAGTACGATCGAGGAGGAGTACGAGAAGTTCAACGACGCCGCGCGCTCGGTGTTCGCGCCCGGCGGAACACCGCTCGCCATCGGTGATCAGGTCGAGCAGCCGGATCTCGCCGCGACCTTCGAGACCATCGCCGAGAACGGTGTCGGCGCACTCTACAAAGGTGGTGTCGGCGAGGCGGTCGCCGACGTCGTCCAGGAGAACGGTGGCAGCATGACGCCCGCCGATCTGGGCGCGTACAACGTGACCATCGACACGCCGGAGTACGTCGAGTACGGCGACGTCACGGTGCGAACGCAGCCGCTGCCGAGCTCCGGCGGGCTGACGATCGCGCATATCCTCTCGCTGCTCGAACCGTTCGATCTCGCGAGGTACGACCGACAGTCGGTCGAACTCTACCGACTGCTGGCTGAGACGTTCAAACTGGCCTACGCCGACCGCGGCGAGTACATGGGCGACAAGCAGTTCGTCGACGCGCCGTGGCAAGGGCTGCTCGACGAGGAGTATCTCGACGAGCGCCGCACGACGATCGAGGGCGGCGGGGTGACGACCGAGACCCAGCAGCCGGGCGATCCCTGGAGCTACCAGCCCGGCGACCCCTACGCCATCGACCCGCTCACCGTCGACGACGTCTCGCAGGTCAAGGACGCACCGCGCCCGTACATTCCCAGTCCGCGCGGCAGCACGACGCACTTCACGGTCGCCGATAGCGAGGGGAACATGGTCTCGTGGACGAGCACCATCGAGCAGCTGTTCGGCAGCGGCATCATGGTTCCCGATCACGGGTTCATGCTCAACAACGAGATCACCGACTTCGACGCCGAGCCCGGCGGACCGAACGAGGTCCAACCACACAAGCGGCCGCTCAGCTCGACGAGCCCGACGATCGTCTTCCGCGACGGCGAGCCGTTCTTCACGGTGGGATCGCCCGGCGGCACGACGATCATCACGACGGTCGCGGAGATGATCATCAATCTCGTCGATTTCGACATGGACCTGGCCGAGGCGGTCGCCGAGCCGCGACTCTACGCCAACTCCGAACCCGCGATCTATCCCGAAGCGAGCGTGCCGGGGGACGTCCAGCAGGGGCTGCGCGATCTCGGCTACGAGCTCGCGCCGTTCACACGACTCGGCAACGTCATGACGATTCGACGGGACCCGAAAACCGGCGCGTACACCGGTGCGGCGGACTTCCGGAACGGCGGGGCGACGCGGGGACTCTGAAGACTCCCTCTCCTCACGACCTCCCTCGACTACCCCGACCTTCGACTCAGTCGGTTGTCGGCGCGTCGGTGCGCTCGATCGCCGTGAAGCCGCGTTCGAGGTCGGCGAGCAGATCCTCGGGATGTTCGATGCCGACCGAGACCCGGATCAGCGTGTCGGTGATGCCGTTTTCGAGGCGCGTCTCACGCGGGATCGGCTCGTGGGTCATGCCCGCGGGATGCTCGATGAGGCTTTCGACGCCGCCGAGGCTCACGGCGAGCGAGAACACGTCGAGCGCTTCGAGGAAGGCCTGCGCATCCTCGAACTCGCCGTCGAGTTCGAACGAGAGAACGCCGCCGAAGCCCGATTGTTGTTTCCGGGCGAGTTCATGCTGGGGATGGCTGTCGAGTCCTGGATAGTGGACGGCACGAACCGCCTCGTGCTCGTCGAGGTGGGTCGCGAGAATCGACGCGTTGTCCTCGTGGCGCTCCATCCGGACGGGCAGCGTCTTCAGCCCGCGCGCGACGAGGAACGAATCGAAGGGCGCGAGCATGTCGCCGAGCCCGACCCGCTGGTGGAATTCGAGCGTCGCGGCGAGGTCGTCATCGCTCGTGATCGCCGCGCCGCCGACCGAGTCGGAGTGGCCATTGATATACTTGGTCGTGCTGTGGACCACGACATCCGCACCCAGATCGAGCGGTTGCTGGAAGTACGGGCTCAGGAAGGTGTTGTCGACGACGAAGGTCGTGTCGTCGCCGACCGCCGCCGCGATGGCCTCGATGTCACAGAGCTTCAACAAGGGGTTGGTCGGCGTCTCCATCATCACGAGGCTCGTCTCGGGTTCGATGGCCGCCGCCACGGTTTCGGCATCGGTCGCGTCAACGAAATCGACGGCCACGTCGAGCCGATCCTCGAAGACGGTCTCCAGCAGTCGACGCGTGCCGGCATAGAGATCGTCGAAGGCGACGACGTGATCGCCGGGTTCGACGACGGATAGTGCCGTCGTCGCGACCGCTGCCGTCCCCGATGAGAAGGCGAACGCGCGGTCGCCGCCTTCGAGCGCCGCGAGACGCTCTTCGAGGGCGTGTCGCGTCGGGTTCGAGAGCCGCGAGTAGAGGAACTCGCCGGCCGCCGGGTCGGCGTCGTCGAGACCGACGCTCGGGTCGAGCGCCCCGAGCTCGAACGTCGAGGAGAGATGGATCGGTCGTACCACGTCGCCGCTCTCGGCGGTATCCCCGTTCGTGGCGATCGCCGTCGTGTCGAACCGTCGATCGTCGTCCATACCCGCGCTACCGTTCCCTCGACCAAAACCCTTCGTTAGTTGTCAGTAATTATTGCCGGCGCGATATGATTGTCGGTAATTCGGGGAGAGGATCGGTGCGGGCGGCGAGCGGTTCTACGCCGGGATCATCCCCTCGGACTCGCCGCGCATGACGACCTCTCCGTCCCCGTTGTGGCAGACGAACACCGACTCCATCAGCGTCCGGTCGTCGGTCTCGGTGAGTGATCGGATCTCCGACTCGCAGGTGATGGCGTCGCCGGCGAAGACCGGGCGCACGAACTCGAACTCGAGCGTGTGGGCGATGTAGTCGATGTCGCCGCCGAGCTTGGTCGGGAGCGTCGCGGTGAGCAGCCCCTGGGCCATCAGTCGGCCCTCGGCGTCGCGCTCGACGTGCTGTTGGCCCGTATCGCCCGACAGCTCGGCGAATCGCTGGATGTCGTCCTCGCTGAACGTGCGCTCGTACGAACGGGTTTGACCCTCGTGGACGTCCATTGCGATCGACGGGAGACGGCCCAACGGCATAACTGCTGGTACAACCGGAGTTTCGTTTGCCGCGGTTGCGGCGGCACGCGACTCCCGTCCGTGTCGTGATTCGCGGTAAGTCGATCAGCGGTTCCACTCGTGTAGACAGCCGTTCGGGAGCGCGATGGCGGATCGGACGCGTGACACCGACCCGACTACTCGAACTTCCCCAGCAGTTTCTCGTAGAACCCGTCGGTGTCGTCGTCGGACTCCGTGGCGAGCTTCTCGACGATGAGTTCGGGCGTCGAGCGCGCGAGCACGTCCTTCTTCGGCGAGCGCTCGACGACCAGTTCCCCGTTTTCGAGCCCGACGGCCTCGATCCCGTCGATCGAGACCGAGAAATCGGCCGCCTCGCTGATCTCGCCGGCGAGATGTGAGACGAACACGCCCGTCGTACTGCCGGCGAGCTCCTCCAGGATGCCGGCGATGATCGTCGCCGACGCGCCGGGTTCGGTGATGCTTTCGAGTTCGTCGACGAGGACGAGCCGGTGTGTCCCGCCCGCGACGAGGCCGGCGAACTCCCGGAGGGTGGCCTCGAACGCGCCCGCATCGAGCGTGCCCTGGCTCTTCTCCTGGTAGTGCAGCGCCTCGTAGCGCTCGATGCGTACCGAGTCGGCGGGGACGGGCAACCCCATATGCGAGAGTACCGTCACGAGCGCGAGCAGGTCGAGCGTCGAGGTCTTGCCCCCCGAGTTCACGCCCGAGAGGAGGGTCGGCCCCGATACCTCGTAGTCGATCGGCTCGACCTCCGCGAAGGCGCAGTCGAGCAGCGGCGAGCAACCACCCTCGATGGCGATGCCCGAGTCCCCGAACTCGGGGAGCACGCAGTCGAAGTCACGGGCGAAGCGTGAAACGGCGAGTTCGACGTCGCGCGCGAGCGCTGCCCGAACGAGTTCGTCACAGCCCTCGCGCATGCCGGCGAGATCGGCCGCGAGATCGCGCTTCAATCGACTTGCCCGCCGATCGCGCGCCACCGTCAGGTCCTCGCGCAGTCGGTTGACGATCCCCTCGTCGTGCTCGACCGGAAACGTCGGTTCCTCGGGGAACGCGCGCGTCGCGAGTTCGGCTTCACTACTGTCGAGCGCCAGCGCATCGACGAGATGGTCGCGTGCGGCCTCGATGGCCGCAGCGTGTTCGTCCTCGAGCTCACGCGAGAGCAGCGAATCGACGCCCGCGCCCTGCTCGACCAGCGAGAGCAGATCGGCCCCCTCGATCGTGACGTCGCGCTCCTCGATGGCCTCCCGAAGCCGGTCGTTGGCGACGCTCTCAGCTGTGGAGACCGTCGCGTCCAAGTCGTCGACCGCCCGTTCCAATCTGTCGAGTTCCTCGTCGCCGATCACCGTTCCGTCGTCGTCGAGCTCCGCGAGTCGGTCGTCGAGCGCCGCGAGATCGAGGGATGAATCGAGCTCCGCGGCGCGGTGGACGGCACTCGCCGCGCGGATGCGCTCGCGGTTGTGCGCGAAGAAGGCGAGCGTGCGCTCGGGGACCACTTCTTCAGGACTGTCGAGCGCGTCCGGCATGACCCGCACGTCGCCGTCGATATCGACGCCGGCGAACGCCTCGTCGAGAACGATGACGGTCGCGTAGCCGCGCGCGAGATCCGCCAGCCCGCGCGTGTCCTCGACGACCTCGACCGAGAGTTCCGGGAACGCCTCCTGGGCCTCGGCGTGGCGTTCGGCGTCCGCGGTCGCGAGACAGCGCTCGCGAATCCGCTCCGCTGGCGGGGATTCGAGCGGTCCGACGCCGACGAGCGCGTCCAAGGTTTCGGGATCGGGCTCGCGCTCCATCGCCCGCTCGACCCATTCTCGGACCTCCTCGATGCGCGAGGCGCTCCCCGTTGGAAAGAGGGTCTCCAGTCGGTGGGCGGCGTCGTCCGTGACCGCGCGCTCCTGGAGGAGATCGAGTACGGCACGATGGATCTCCCGCGCGCGATCGGTGGCGAGGAAGGTCCCCGAATCGTCGTGTTCGGCACGGATGGCCGCGCGGGCGATGGCCGCCGCCCGTCCCGGCGTGATCTCCGGTGCGCGCGCGAGCGCCGCCACGTCGCCCTCTCGCAGCGCGCGCTCCGGCTCCTCGATCGACTGGAGGCGTGCCGCGGTCTTCTCCCCGACCCCGGAGATTGCAGTAAGATCTTCGAACGAGTCCATGGCTTTATTTCTCCGTTATAAATGTTCGATGCTGGCAACAGCCATAAAGGATGAGCGACCACGGGACAATATGGAAGGTAGTGCCGACATTACTGACGAAGATGCTGGGTTGATTGTTGAGTTTTTGGATGCCAACAATCCAAATATTGATCCTGTCCAAGTAAAGTGTGAACTACAACCATATGATAATGTAGTTTTTGGTCCCCTATCTTCCGGGCTACTGATAGGTTATAGTTAGAACTAAGTTTGTGTTCCCATAATATTGTAACAATATGCCAGTATTTGGCTCAAATATTGATCCTGCAACTGCTGCGATAATTGCTGCATTTCTTGGATCACTCACGACATTTGGTGCAGGATACATCAAACAATATCTGCAACGCCGCAGAAGAAAAGACCGAGTGAGACGTTCACTCTTGACGGAAATGAAGAATATGGAACGACTAGAGACAATGAATGAAGACAAACCAGACGCAATTACAGTAGAGAACATGGGTCATCTGCCATCCTATTCTCATTTCCCTACCGATGCTTATGAATCCCTAATCAGTGAGATACAGTTACTCACAAAAGAGGAGACCGAAGCGGTTGTTGATTTCTATGCTAGTCTGAAAGACCTCATAGATGTGATAGATAAAACAAAGAATTTGATGGAGCATGAAAATACAGACCCTCAAGAAGCGGTTGATCGCACAGCGATGGCATATGGGTTTCTCGCTGGGACACAAGAGAAGAAAGAAACTGCTGAGAAAATACTATCAGATAATCTTTCAGGAAGACAAGTTAAAGACAGCGATGGTGATTCTGAAAACGGACAAGATTGAAACCAATATAGATAATTTACATACTTCTCCAGATCTTATAATATATAGAGCGTCAAAGCAGCGCACGAGCGCCGTGCTTTTGGCGCGCGGCCACCCATCAAGAGCATGAGCGTCCGAGAGAAAGCGGTCGCCGCACGCGAGGATCTCGCGGGGCGCGACGGCGTGCTCGTCGCCTTTTCCGGCGGCGTGGATTCGAGCGTCGTCGCGGCGCTGGCTCACGACGCGCTCGGCGACGACGCGGTAGCCTGCACCGCCAAAAGCGAGACGTTACCCGACGCCGAGCTCGGCGGGGCCAGCGAGGTCGCCGAGGAGATCGGGATCCGCCACGAGGTCGTCGAGTTCTCCGAGCTCGACAGTCAAGAATTCGTCAAGAACGACGGCGAGCGCTGCTATCACTGCCGGACGATGCGGCTGTCGGCGATGTTCGACGCCGCCCGCGAGCTGGGAATCGAGACCGTCTGTGACGGGACGAACGCCGCCGATCCGGGCGGGGGCCACCGGCCCGGCCTTCGCGCCGTCGAGGAGCTGAACGCCTACTCGCCGCTGCTCGAACACGGGATCACCAAGGAGGGGGTCAGGGAGATCGCCCGTGAGTACGACCTCTCGGTCTCGGAAAAACCCTCGATGGCGTGTCTCTCCTCGCGGATTCCGACGGGGCTCGAAGTCACTGAGGAGCGGCTGACGCGCGTCGAGAAGGCCGAAACCCTGCTGCGAACCTGGGGGTTCGAGCAGTTCCGCGTGCGCGATCACGACGGCCTGGCCCGCATCGAGGTCGCGCCCGACGAGCTGGAGCGCGCGCTCGATCCCGACTTCGCCCGCGCGGCCCGTGAGCATCTCTCCGATATCGGCTTCGAGCACGTCACGCTCGATCTGGAGGGGTATCGAACCGGCAGCGTCAGTCCCGGCGAGGGAGGTGGGGACGATCTCGACCTCGGTGCGGAGTACCCCACCCCAGAGGACTGAAGCGCGCACGCGCTGCCGTCGGAGAAAGATTCATTGATCGCCGGTCGAAATATTTCGTATGGGCGTTCGGCTCGATCGAGAGAGCTTCGACGACGCGCGACGCGCAGAGGTGGGAGTGGTCGCCGGCGCGACGGGGACGGTCGTCGCCATCGGTTCCGGCGCGAGCGGCCCCGTTGAGATCGCGCTGGTGACAGGTCTCGTCGCGCTCGTCCTCAACTACGGGATCATGCTGACGACGATGATCGAACGGAGCTGACGGGGCGGGCGTTTCGGTCCGGTAGTTATACCGACCAGAATTGTTTTCCTCGCGACGGATGAACGACGGATATGGTCGGAGCCCCGCGTCGTGCCCTCGCGATCGTGCTCGTCGTCGTGCTCGTTTCCAGCGGCTGTCTCACACTCGGACCGTCGATATCGGCGGATACGGACGGCTCGGCGGTCTTCGAGAGCCTCTCGGCCGAGGAGCCCTGGGCGAGCGAGCACGTCCGCGTGAACGCCACGCTGCGCTCGACGCCGGCGGCGGGCAACGTCACGACGATCACGATCATCGGCGAGAGCGGTGAGGAGTACGACACGGTGAGCGTCGCGTCGGGCCAGAGCGTCGTCCCGCTCTGGATCCCCGCCAACCGGAACGCGACGCTCGTCGCCTCCAACAGCGTGAACTCGACGACGCTCGACACGCTCAACGTTTCGACCGGCGGGAACCAGCTCCCTTGAACTAGCGGCGAGTCGTGAGGCAGACGTGGGGACTTTTACTGTCGCCGAGTCTGGACGGCACATGGACGATCAGGACTCCCGGCGGTGGGAGTACGAAATTCTCAGGCCGCCGCGCGACGAGACGAAAAAGGAGGCCGCCAACCCGAAGGCCGCGATCAACGAACTGGCGGCCGAGGGCTGGCGACTCGTCGAGACGATCGACTACACCAGTGGGGGGACCAAGTATATCGTCTTCGAACGGCCCCGCTCGGCAGCGACGGGAGACGGGTCGTGACGGCCGACGTCGACGATTCTGCGGTCGACAAGGATCTCGACGTGAGCACGGCGAACACGATGCGCGAGCGCGCCAACGAGAGTCGCCTCAAACTCTGGATACTGCTCAAGGCCAACCGGCTCCTCGTCACGGCCGTGCTCGCGGTCTCGTTCTTCGTCGTCTTCGTTATCGGGGTTACGGTATTACCACCGCCGTTGATTCCCCAACTCAACAGCAGCGACACGATCGACACGCTCTTTTCGACGATGATCAGCGCGGTCATCACCGGTGTGACGCTCGTCGTCACCATCTCCCAGCTCGTGCTCTCACAGGAGAACGGCCCGCTGGGCGAACAGCGTCAGCGCATGGAGGACTCGATGGATTTCCGTGACTACACCGAGGAGCTGGTCGGAGCACCGAGCCCGGCCGATCCCTCGGCGTTCCTCCGGAACATCATCGACGTCTGTCAGGACCGCGCCGAGGCGATCCGCGACGGGTTCGGCGATATCGAAAGCGACCAGCTCCGGTGGGAGATCGACCAGTTCACCCAGAGCGTCATCGGCAACTCCGAGACCGTGCGCGACCAGCTTCAGGGAGGCACGTTCGGCAACTTCGACGTGGTGTTCGCCGCGCTGAACTACAACTACGGCTGGAAGATCTTCCAGATCGAACGACTGCTCAACGATCACGAGGCGGATCTCGGCGAGCGCGAGAACGAGCTGTTGAACGAACTGAAGACGGCGCTCTCGATGTTCGGCCCGGCGCGCGAACACGTCAAGACGCTCTACTTCGAGTGGGCGCTGACGTCGCTCTCGCAGCTGATCCTCTACGCGGCGCTGCCGGCACTCGCCGTCGCCGGCATCATGATGGTGATCGGCGAGGCGGGGACGTTCCCCGGGAGCACGCTCGGCATCGAGAACATCGCGCTGTTGGTCGGTGCCAGCCTGACGGTGACGCTGCTGCCGTTCCTGCTGCTCGTCTCCTACATCTCCAGGATCGTGACGCTCGCCAAACGGACGCTCGCCATCGAGCCGCTGATCCTCCGGGAGTCCCAGCGGTAGGGCGATCGACCGGCTCTACGCCGATTCGCGATAGCTCGTGTCGTTCCGTCGAACCAGCTCGAACCCGTCCGCCGTGGGTCGACACTCGTTCACCGCACAGTTGTCCTGTGAGTGCTCGTCGAGAACCGTCGCGTAATCGCCTTCCAGAACGTGGCTACAGACCGCGTAGAGCGGCCCACCGTGAGTGACGACCAGCACCGTGTCGTCGCCAGCGAGCGCATCGAAGCCAGCGAGCACGCGCTCACGCAGGTCGAGCAGGCTCTCGCCGCGCTCGGGCGTCGCCGCGAGCGCCGACTCGCCCGACTGATCCACGGAGAACGCGGGATACTCCTCGAACATCGTCTCGTAGGTCAGCCCCTGATAGACGCCGAAATCGCGCTCGCGCCAGCGCTGCTCGAACGTCGGTTCGGGCTCGACACCCGCCTGCTGAATGCGCTCGGCCGTTTCGCGTGTCCGTCGGAGATCGGAGGCGATCACTCGATCGAACGCGTAGCGCGCGGCGAGGTGCTCGCCGGCGCGGGTCGCCTGCTCGCGCCCGCGCTCGGACAGCGGCGTCGGTGCCCAGCCCTGAAGGCGTCGCTCGGCGTTCCAGTCGGTTTCGCCGTGGCGAACGAGTACGATGGTCATGATCTGTGTGCGTCGGCCGTCCGAAAGAACGTTCGTATCCGAATCGCGGGGCGGCGTGGTCGCGTGAGTCAGCGTTTTGTATGGCTCGACATTCGAACGACTATGTTCGGCACCAGCGGTATCCGGGGACCGGTCGGCGAGGAAGTCACCGCGGCGCTCGCCCTCGACGTTGGGCGCGCGCTCGGCATCGACTCCGAGCGTGTCGTCGTCGGACGCGACCCGCGCGCAAGTGGCCGTCTCCTGACCGACGCGCTGACGGCCGGCCTGCGCGAGTCCGGCACCGACGTCCTGGACGCGGGGCTGGCGGCGACGCCGACGGTGGCCCGGGCTGTCGGCTGGCAGGATGCCGACGCAGGCGTCTCGGTGACGGCGAGCCACAACCCGGCACCGGACAATGGACTCAAACTCTGGCAACCGAGCGGACAGGCCTTCGACGAGGAGCGACGCGAGGAGATCGCCCGGCGCGTGCGCGATGGAGAGTCGAGCCTCGTCCCGTGGGACGAGCTCGGCGAGCGATGCGAGATCGACGCGGGCGAGCACCACCTGGACGTGCTCGGCGAAGTCGAGATCGACGACCCGCCGTCGGTGATCGTCGATCTCGGCAACGGTGCCGGCGGGCTCACGGTCGAGGCGCTCCAGGAACTCGGCTGCGAGGTCGAGACGCTCAACGCCCAGCCCGACGGCTCCTTCCCGGGACGACCCTCGGAGCCCACCGCCGAGAATTGCGAGTCGCTTCGCGCGCTCGTGGAGGCGAACGACGCCGCGGTGGGACTCGCCCACGACGGCGACGCCGACCGCATGCGTGCCGTGACCGGCGAAGGGGAGTTCATCCCGGGCGACGTCCAGCTCGCACTCTTCGCCCGCGAGGCAGTCGCCGAGAGCGACGTCGACGACCCCCAGGTTGCCGTCCCCGTCGACACGAGCCTCGCGGTCGACGACGCGCTCGCGCCGGCGGCATCGGTGACACACACGAGGGTGGGTGACGTCTTCGTCGCCGAGCGCGCGACCGATGCGGACGTGGTCTTCGGCGGCGAACCGAGTGGCGCGTGGATATGGCCCACACAGACTCTCTGTCCCGACGGCCCGCTCGCGGCCGTTCGGTTGGTGGCCCTCGCCGCCGAGCGTCCGCTCGCCGAACGCGTCGCCGAGATCGAGACGTACCCGATTCGCCGCGAGAGCGTCGAGGTCGCGGAGAAAGGCCAGGTGATGGAGCGCATCGAGAAGCAGGTGACTGCGGAGTACGACGACGTGCGGACGCTCGACGGCGTTCGGATCGATTTCGACGATGGCTGGATCCTAGTGCGAGCGAGTGGGACACAGCCGCTCGTGCGGATCACCGCCGAGGCGCGCGACGAGGGGCGCTGTGAGGAACTGTTCGAGCTGGCGAGCGCTGTCGTCGCGGATGCACGTCAGAAGGAGGGGTCGGGTTAACTTCGCCGCGTCGAGCGCGCCTGTCTGACGTCCGCGCCGTCGCGGATCTTGTCCTCACACTGGGGACAGACGCGTGGTTCGTCGATGCCGCTTGGGGTGAACACTCGCGCATACGCCGCCGTCACGAACGCACCACAGTTCTGGCATTCCGGCATACAGTGTCATTTCGTGCCATCCAATATATAGGCGACGATACGCTCGCGGCCGGTCTCCGGGTTCCTGTCGGCCGTACGACCGCTCTTCGTGGCAGTCTCGTCGTGGAGCGAAAATCGCGGATCGAGCGGTCGTGAAAACGAATCGGACGAACGTTCATGTGTTCATCGAGCGTAGCGATCGGGACGGGCCGAGAACCATGGCTGCAATCACAACCGAGGGGCTGACCAAACACTACGGCGACGTCCGGGCCAACGAGGAGCTCTCTTTCGAGGTGCGCGAGGGCGAGGTGTTCGGCTATCTCGGGCCGAACGGCGCGGGCAAGTCAACCACGATCCGTACGCTGATGGGCTTCCAGTCGCCGACGAGCGGGAGCGCAACGGTGTTGGGCCACGACGTCACCGATCGGAAAGCGATGATCGAGGCCAAGCGCCACCTGGGATACGTTCCCGCCGAGATGGGGTTCGACGAGGACGTCACCGGCAACCGATTTCTGCGCTACCAGGCGTCACTCAAGGGTGACAGCCGGAGCGAAGAGTTGTTGGAGCTGTTCGATCCCCCGATGGACCGGGAGATCGGCGAGTATTCGACAGGCAACAAGCGCAAACTCGCCATCGTGCTCGCGTTCATGCACGACCCTGATCTCGTCATCATGGACAAGCCCACCTCGGGGCTCGATCCGCTGATGCAGGAGCGCTTCTACGAGTTCATCCGCGACGAGCAGGCGAGGGGAAAGACGTTCTTCTTCTCCTCGCACATCCTGAGCGAGGTCCAGAAGATCTGCGATCGGGTTGGCGTCATCCGGAACGGCCATCTCGTCGAGCTCGAAGACGTCGAAACCCTGCTCGATCGTGGCGGCAAGCGCGTCTCGGTGCGCGTCGCCGACCCCGTCGACAGAGAGGCGTTCGCCATCGAGGGCGCACACGACGTGAGCGTCGCCGGTGACGAGCGATCGCCCCAGCCGACCACGGCCGATGGGGGCGAGAGCGGCGACGGGGCGCGAACCGCGAGCGATCGGCCGTCGTCCGCCGACGAACCATCCGGGAACGGGAATTCCTCGTCGGGCGGCCGCGACGGCACGAGCGTGAGCTTCACGTTTACCGGCGACTACAACGATCTCCTCTCGCATCTCGTGGCGTACGATATCCTCGATCTCGACATCGCGGACGCGCCCCTGGAAGACGTGTTCATGCGTTTCTACGGCGAGGTCGATCCCGACACGGAGTCGGCGGCCGGCGGGACGGCCGAAGCGGAATCGAGCCCGGAGGAGAGCGCGGATGTTTGAGGTCGCGCGCTACGAGGGCGAGCGCCGGGCGATGCTCGCGCTCACGATCGTGGTCGCGGCGGCGTTCTACGGCACGATGTTCGTGGCGATCGCCCCCTCGTTCACCGACCTCGATCTGGCGAGCCTCTTCGCCGAGCTCCCCAAACAGCTCACGGAGGGGCTCGGCATCGAGAGCATGAACACCCTTTCCGGCATCCTCTCGGTCGAGCTCTACCAGGTCGGCTGGCTGCTCGTGCTCGGCATCTACCTCGCGTACAACGCGGCCTCGATGATCGCCGGCGAGATCGAGTCCGGCCGGATCGACAGCCTGCTCGCCGCGCCGGTTTCGCGGACGCGACTCGCCGGCGAGGAGTTCCTCTCGCTACTGCTCCCGATCCTCGCGATCAACGCGGTCACACCGATCGTGCTCTTCGTGGCTGCGAGCTTCCTCGACGAAACGCTCGATCCGGTGAACCTCGTCGTGCTGCACGCGCTCGCCGTCCCCTACCTGCTCTGCTGTGCGGCCGTCGGGTTCGTCTTCTCGGTGTTCCTCACGGACGAGAGCCACGCACGGATCGCCGCCGTCGGAACCCTCGTCGTCACGTATCTGCTCGAAACGGTGTTCATCGGCACCGATTACGAGGTTCTGGGAACCATCGCGCCAATGAACTACATCGATCCGACCGCGATCCTCGTCGACGGCAGCTACGACTTCGCGGGCGGGGCGATCCTGCTCGTGGCCGCGGCGGTGTTGGTGCTCGCCGGTCTCGTTCGGTTCGGGAGGATGGATATCGGATGACGCTCGACGTCTTCCGGTACGAGGGCGAACAACGAATCGCCGCCGCGCTCGGCCTCAGCGCGGCCTTCGGGCTCATGGGGCTCGCGTTCGTCGCCACCGCGCCGCTCGTGACGTCCGACGTCGCCACGAGCGCACAGTTCGAGCAGCTCACCACGCAGCTGCCACAGCCGTTCGTTCAGGCGTTCGGCCTCGAAAGCCTGTCGAGCGCCGAGGGGTTGCTCGCCGGCGAGTTCTACACCCTGTTCTGGAGCCTGTTCTTCGGCATCTATCTCGCCTACACCGCGGCGGGGTCGATCGCCGACGACGTCGAGACCGACCGGATGGACGTGCTGCTCTCCGCGCCGATCTCGCGGGGCGCGGTGGTGTTCGAGAAGTTCCTCGCGCTGCTCGTCCCGATCGTCACCGCGAGCGTCGTCACACCGGTGGTGATCGTCCTCGCTGCCGCGTACATCGACGTCACCGTTCCTCTCGCGGAGCTCGCCGTCCTCCACGCGCTCTCGATCCCGTATCTGCTCTGCTGTGGGGCGATCGGACTGGCGCTCTCGGTGTCTCTCGACGACGCCGACACCGCGAGAAACGCCGCCATCGGGCTGCTGTTCGCGCTGTATCTCTTCCAGTCGTTCGTTCCCGTGACGGACGTCGGCTGGCTGGCGAACGTCGCCCCGATGGCCCACTTCGACCCGAACGACATCCTGCTGGACGGTGTGTACGACGTCGCCGGCGCGGCCCTCCTGCTCGCCGCCACAGTCGTTTTGGTGGGACTGAGCCGGCTCCGCTTCATCCGGATGGACATCCAATGACACGTCCCGCGACGCGGCCCTGACGATCGAATCGGACTGTGACCATCGCCATTCGGTAAACGGATGAACGGGTTCGGCGATGACGCTACTGGCGATACTGCATTGATGTTCGACACGCCATAGCCGTCGCTGATCGGCGGTAAAATAGTTCGAAAATCGAGAGTTCGACCTTACAGGTCGCGCGGCTGCACGGTCTTGCGGTCGTTCTCGTCGGCGCGACGGGCGGCGTTTTCGAGCAGCGCCGAAACCTCCTCGTCGAGGGCATCGTAGAAGTCCGACGAGACATTCATGTCACTCAGCTCATCCTTCACGGCGGCTTTGACGATCAGGTCTGCCATACAGGGCCGTTTTCAAAAGGGCGCTTTATAAATATTGCCATAATCGCTCGATATCGGCGCTCTCGAAGCGGTTCATCCGGTCACCCGGGGTGATGGCGACGCCGGCGGTCGGAAAATACCACGATCGGCGTCGTGGAATCTACCGACGACGGCCGAAGCGGACCGCTGGTCGACGGCGGGCGGCCGTCGGAAAGACGACGAGGAGTAGTACGTCCAGCACCCAGGGAGCGCATGCGCGAAACGCTGGCCGCCCTCGCGGCGGGCGAGATCTCGATAGCGACCGCCGAGGCGCGCCTCGCGGGCTACGCGACGGGCGAGGCGGGACGGTTCGACGCCGCCCGCGAGACACGAAGCGGGGTGCCCGAGGCGGTGTTCGCCGAGGGAAAGACGACCGACGAGATCCACGAACTGCTCGATCTCGCCCTCGAAACGACGGGACGAGGGTTGGCCACCAGGATCGACGACGACACCGCCACGACGGTGCGTGACCGATTCGTCGACGACCGACCCACGGCGGAGATCGATCACGAGGCACGGGCGAACGTCCTCCGGGTGCGGACGGCCGATTTCGAGCCGCCAGTCCTGGAGGCGACGATCGGGATCGTCACCGCCGGCACGGTCGATGCGGGGCCGGCGGGCGAGGCGGCGGCCGTCGTCGGCGAGATGGGAGCCACCGTCGAGCGCTACGACGACGTCGGCGTCGCCGGCGTCCATCGGCTGTTCGACGAGCTCGACGAGCTCCGGGGAACGGACGTACTCGTGGTTGCCGCCGGGCGCGAGGGCGCGCTGCCGACCGTGATCGCCGGGCTCGTCGACGTTCCGGTGATCGCCTTGCCGACCGCCTCGGGCTACGGCTATGGAGGCGAGGGTGAGGCGGCGCTCGCCGGCGCGCTCCAGTCGTGTACCGCGCTCACGACCGTGAACGTCGATGCGGGGTTCGTCGCGGGCGCGCAGGCAGGGTTGATTGCACGGGCGCTCGACGGAGCACGAAAATGAGCGAAGACGGGCACGGAGGAGAGGGTTGTGCAGGGCCGATACCGCCGCGGAAAGGGTATTTACCGCGTGAGACCCTACAATCTACGTTGGCGAAACCACTGCCAGCACACCACACATGCCAGAATGTGACTACTGTGGCGAGCACGTCTCGGAGCAGTTCGAGCGGGTGTTCGCCGACGAGGACGGGCGGCTGTTCGCCTGTCCCGGCTGCGCGGCGAACGCCGGCATCGCCGAGGCGGCCAAAGAGCGTGCGAAAAACGCCTGAACGCCCTCCGTGAGCCACCACGTCTACATCGTCGAGTGTAGCGACGGCTCCCTCTACACCGGCTACACGACCGACGTCGAGCGACGGGTGGCCGAGCACAACGCCGGCACCGGCGCGAAATACACCCGCGGGCGGACGCCCGTCGAGCTGCGCTACACGGAGACGTTCGACTTGAAAGGGGCGGCGCTGTCGCGCGAACACGAGATCAAGGGGCTCTCGCGCAGCCGGAAAGAACAGCTGTGCGAGTGACGGGAAGTTTTTGTTCACGGCGGCGACACCGGAGGTATGGACGCTATCTCGTTCGGTACCGACGGCTGGCGGGCGACGCTCGACGTCTTTACCGCCCCTCGTGTGCGGATGGTCGGCCAGGCGGTCGCGACCCATCTCGACGGGCGCGACGCGCCGGTCGGCGTCTGCTACGACGCCCGTGAAAGTTCGCGTGGGTTCGCCGAAGAGCTCGCGCGCGTGCTCGCGGCCAACGGGTTCGACGTCCTCCTCCCCGAACGTGATCGCCCGACACCGCTGCTGGCCTGGGCGATCGACGATCGCGACCTCGCCGGCGGGCTGATGGTCACGGCCTCGCACAACCCCGCAGACTACAACGGCGTGAAGTTCATCCCCGACGACGGCGCGCCCGCGCTGCCCGAAGTCACGGAATCGATCGAGGCGAACCTCGCCGAGCCGGAACCGCTCCCCGAAGCGGAGTGGGGCACGATCCAGGAAACGGGTTTCGTCGCCTCGCACGCCGAGCACGCCCACGATCTCGTGGCGGAGTACGCCGACGAGGCCGCCCTCGACGACCTGACCGTCGCCTACGACGCCATGCACGGCAGCGGCCGTGGCGTCACCGACGAACTGCTCTCGGAGGCGGGTGCGTCGGTCGAGCGCCTGCGCTGCGAGCGCGCACCCGATTTCGGCGGCACGCCACCAGAACCGAGCGCCGAACATCTCACCGAATTGGCGACGCGCGTCCAGAACGGGGACGCGAGCCTCGGCATCGCCAACGACGGCGACGCCGACCGGCTCGCCGTGGTGACACCCGAACGGGGCCACCTCGACGAGAACCTGTTTTTCGCCGCGCTGTACGACTTCCTCCTGGAATCGGCATCGGGGCCGGCGGTGCGAACCGTCTCGACGACGTTTCTCATCGATCGGATCGCCGAGGCCCATGGCGAGTCGGTCGTCGAGACGGCGGTCGGGTTCAAGTGGGTCGCGCGGGCGATGGCCGAGGCGGGCGCACTCGTCGGCGGCGAGGAATCGGGTGGTTTCTCGGTCGACGGTCACGTCCGCGAGAAGGACGGCGTGCTGCTGGCGCTGCTCGCGGCGGCCGCCGAACGGGAGGAATCGCTCGACGACCGTGTCGATCGCCTGCTCGACGAGCACGGGGAGATCCACCAGTCGAAGATCAGCGTCGACTGCCCGGACGACGAGAAGGCGCGCGTGCTCGACGAGCTGGAGGGTGGGCTGCCCGATCGTGTCGCAGGCGAACCGGTCGCGGACATCGTGACCAAGGACGGATTCAAGACCGTACTCGAAAGCGGTGCGTGGCTGCTCGTCCGACCGAGCGGGACGGAGCCCGTACTCCGGGTCTACGCCGAGGCCGAAAGCGGGGAGCGGGTCGCGGCGTTGCTCGACGCTGGCGAAGAGCTGGTCGCGCCGCTCGTCTGAATCAGGCAGCGGCTATCGGACCGTCGGCGGGATGGCGCGCTCGTCGAAAGCCGATCGTGACGGAAACGTGCGAGATCGGCATGGAAATATATATCACTATCGACCACCAGTGGGCCGGTTCTCACTGGATGAAAATCGGGTTCGCGGTTTATTCAACTCTCATTCGAACGTACAACTGTATCATGACCGACCGCATCGGCGCTCCGGGGACGGGCATCTCACGGCGGGAGTTTCTGGCGGCGAGTGGTGGTGTCGGCACGGCGATGCTCGCCGGCTGCACGGCGGGCGGGCGGCAGTCGGCGACGAACCCGACGGTCGGCGAGCCGCCGGCGAACGTGAGCGGGAGCGACGGCAAGCTCCCGTACACATCCCCGCCCGAGGTCGTCCAGGTCGACGATCAGGGCGGGGAGGTGACGCTCGCCACCGAGCAGTGCAGACACGCAGTGCATCCGAAGGAGACGATGGGCGGGCCGATCGAACTTCCGCAGGTCTGGGCGTTCAAGGCCGACGACGGGCCGGCGAGCGTGCCGGGACCGATCCTCCGGACCACCGAGGGCAACGACATGGCGGTGACGCTCGACAACACCGACGGAATGCGCCCGCACACGGTCCACTTCCACGGCTCACAGAAGACCTGGAAGAACGACGGCGTGCCGACCACGACCGGGATCCAGGTCGAGCCGGGGGAGAAACACACCTACTCCATCCCGGCGAACGTCCCCGGCACGCACTTCTATCACTGCCACTACCAGACCCATCGCCACATCGATATGGGGATGTACGGCATCCTCCGCGTCGACCCGAGGGGGTACGAACCGGCCGACAAGGAGTACTTCATGACGGTCAAGGAGTGGGACTCCCGGCTCAATCGGATGATGGCCGGCGGGGACGCCCAGTACAGCCCGCGCGATCGCAACCCCGACGTGTTCACGATCAACGGCAAGAGCGCCCCACGCTCGTTCCACCCCGAGGACGGCTCGCCGATCATCGTCGACAAGGGCGACACCGTTCGGGTCCACTTCGTCAACGGCGGCTACATGTCCCACCCGCTGCACACCCACAACCACCGCTTCGAGGTGATCGAGCACGACGGCGGCGTGATTCCCGAGGTCGCCCGCTATGATCAGGACGTCACCAACGTCGCGCCCGCCGAGCGCCGCGTGATCGAGTTCACCGCCGACGCCGACCCGGGCATCTACCTCCTGCACTGCCACAAGGTCAACCACGTGATGAACGGCGACAGCTATCCCGGCGGGATGCTCGGCGCGATCGTCTACCGCGAGGCGATGGATTCCGACATCTTCGGCCAGCTCATGGAGTATGCCGGCTACGACGGGAAGTGATCGCGATGCAGGGAACCACAGCGGACCCGAGCGCGGCACGATGCGGTCGACGGGGGTTCCTGAAAGCCGCCGGCGGAACGGCCGTCGGCATCGGGGCGATCGGCGCGACGGCAGGGACCGCGAGCGCACAGGAGGGCGGCGCTGCGGGCTGGTTCGACGGCGTCAGCAATTTCGAAAAGGTGGTCGACAAGACGGGAACGAAGCAGACCGAAGTGGCCGTCGGCGCGAAAGGTAACGGCGGGAACTTCGCGTTCTCGCCGCCAGCCATCCGCGTCGATCCCGGGACGACGATCACGTGGAAGTGGACCGGCGAGGGCGGCGGCCACAACGTCGTCGCCGAGAGCGGGGCCTTCGAGAGCGAGATCGCGAGCGAGGCCGGCCACACGTTCGAGCACACTTTCGAGGAAAAGGGAGCGGTCAACTACGCCTGCGTACCCCATCGGAGCATGGGGATGCGCGGGGCGGTCCTCGTCGGGGCCGATGCAGCCGTCGGGAGCGGCGCGGAGAACGGTAGTGAGGAGTCGTCGTCGCCATACGGTGGCTGGCTCGACGATGTCGATGGTTTCGAGGAGGTCGTCGACGGAACGGGTCGCGATCGCGTCGAGATCGGGGTGGGCGCGCCGGGCAACGGCGGGATCTTCGCGTTCGACCCGCCGGCGATCCACATCGATCCCGGGACGACGATCGTCTGGCGACGGCTGGAGGAGAGCGAGGCGCTCACGGTCGTCGCCGACGACGAGTCGTTCTGGACCGATTTCAGCGGGACGGACGGGGAGACGTTCGAGTGGACGTTCACCGGCAATCGGGTGGTGAAATACTCCTGTCCGGCCTACGAGGAGCTCGGGATGAAGGGGTTGCTCGTCGTCGGCAACCCCGATCTCCCGTCGGCCGGCGACGTGCTCTCGACGCCGTGGGGCGGCGCGCTGGCCGGGAGCGGGCTGATGGCCGTTCTCTCGCCGCTCGTCTTCGGCGGGTTCCTCGCGGTTCGGAGGAGCCGCGATCGGGAGCCGTGAGCCACCGAATCGACGGGAAGCACCGATTCGCCGTCGGCCGGAACCCTCATCGTTCGCCGTCGGTGCGATGCCCGTCGATCGGTATCGAGCCAGTACCGTCGAACCACCATATCAGTATAATGAAGATCTGTGCGAGCGGGATTGGTGAAGGACGGTATTGTGGACCGTGGTTGTGATAGTCATTCGTCCCGAACGGGTTCGGGTGAAACTATTACCGTCTCCCCCACCTCGTCCTGATGATGCCAGCACGGAGTTCGATGTATCAGGAGATCGGTGGCAGCGAAGCCGTCGAAGCGGTCGTGGCGAACTTCTACGAGCGCGTCCTCGACGACCCGCTTCTCGAACCGTATTTCGAGGGCTACGACATGGAGGCGCTCTTCGCGCACCAGGTCCAGTTCGTGAGCGCCGTCGCCGGCGGCCCGGTCGATTACAGCGGCGACGACATGCAGAGCGCCCACGAGGGGATGGGAATCACGGGGACGGCGTTCTCGCACGTCGCCGGCCATCTCGCCGACGCAATGCGTGCGAACGGCGTCGCGGAACCCCACGTCGAGAGCATCATCGACGAGGTCGCGGCGCTCGAAGACGATATCGTCGGTCAGTAGCCCGTCCACTCACCGTCTCACCGTGGGATAGCCAAACGGGGTGTGATCGTACGGCCGTGTTTAATCGCATGACGGAAGTGGAATTTCCTGTTTTGCGGCCTCCTTAATGTTGTACACCGCACACATCAACGCGATCTCNGGCCGTGTTTAATCGCATGACGGAAGTGGAATTTCCTGTTTTGCGGCCTCCTTAATGTTGTACACCGCACACATCAACGCGATCTCACGAAATTCTCGATACCATGTCCGCGCTCGCAGGGCGACGCCCAGCGAGCGCTTGACCGAGGAGAAGACGGTTTCTGACATGGAGCGCTGGTGGTAGAGATCGTCGTCAATTCGGGCGTTGTGGGCGTGATCGTAGGGCTTGTTGATGCAGTGCTTGATCAACGGTCGGAGGTCAAGATCCTCACGGAGGTACTCACGCAGCCACGTGCAGTCGTAGCCTTTGTCAGCAGTGAGGATCTGCAACTCGTCCGCCTGCCGGCGGGCGNTGCTTGCAGATGTCGGCGTCACTTCCCTCTCTGGTGGTCGTACAGTGCAAATCGAGGATGATGTTTGTTTCTGTATCGACGAGTTTCGTGGCTTTGAGGTCCTGTACTTCGTATTTTGTCTTGTTGCAGTACGAGCGGCTCGCAGGCGAGCGCTCGAAGAACGTAGCGTCGATCGCTCCGATCGTCCCAGTGTTATGAAACTGCGCAGACTGCTGGAGAAGTGTCCGACAGACCGCCATCTCAATTCTATCGAAAGCGAGACATAACGTCGAGGGATGCGGGAGATCGGTCGGTTCAAGGCCGATCTCCCGCGATATTCGTGGCATTTCCGTCAACACATCGATCGTCATCCGGTAGGTCGTATCGAGGTAAATCCGGAGACAGTGGATGGATATCATCGCTGCATCGGTGAACCCGCCGCCACCTTCCGGGGCGGCGGGTTCGTCCCAATCATCGGCAACCCTTTTGACGGCGAAGACAACACGTTCGGTGAAGCGGAAGATTTGCGTTGACATACTTCGCCGTCTTCCGCTTCAACTCCGTCACTCTGGCGACCTGATCCGACGTTGTCTAGCGATTAAACACGGCCCTATCTACACCGCCATCGCCGATGTAGCCTTGAATGTAGTACGGATCGTTGTTGTATATCGCATCCGGGTATGTGGCGTTCTCTCTATCGGCTTCGGGACCGAGTTTCATTCCGACTTGATCGACATACACCCGATAATGTGACTCCCCGTCGTTGGCTGCGACGATCGTCAGGTTGTACGTACCGTCGGGTCTCGACCGATCCGTTTGCGTCGAGGACTGCGTCGGGATTGCAGTCGATGTCGCTGTCCGAGTGGCCGTCTTGGTCCGCGTTGGTGTCGATGTCTCCGTTGGCGTGGGTGTTGCCGTCGGCGTTTTCGTCGCCGTCTCCGTTGCAACAGTCGTCGGACTAGCTGTGGCTGTCGCGGTCTCCGTCGTCGTGGTCGCACCGGACGAATCGGGTGTCGCCGTCCCTTCTAGCACTGTTCTGGTCGTTTCCTGTGCGTTTGGATCGTCAGTGAGGCTCGAACAGCCGGCGGAGAGCACGAGCAGCATGATCAATGAGGCGACGACCGTCCGTCGCATCGGCGTGGTCGACATGGGTAGAAACTCATTGCCCTGCCTAATAACGCTACATGAACCACAATCCGCCTGTAGACGACTTCAGATG
The DNA here is from genome assembly GCF_000336695.1 of Halococcus morrhuae DSM 1307. Classification (GTDB taxonomy): domain Archaea; phylum Halobacteriota; class Halobacteria; order Halobacteriales; family Halococcaceae; genus Halococcus; species Halococcus morrhuae. Next base: position 41,405 of record NZ_AOMC01000046.1, on the reverse strand, counting down.
TCGACGGGCGTGTCTGCATCGTTTTCCACTGCGCGTTTTTGACCTCCATGGTTTTTCGCGCCCCGGACGGTGGCTTCGTGCACGAATCGCTCTTCGCATCTACCGCGTCGGGGGCAACCGCCGAGCTGCTTCCTTTCCTCGCATCGATAGCAACCAGTGAGCGCCGTCGATGCAGCTACGGGGTACAGGAATCCCTCGACTGTGGTTCGACGGTCATACAGAGTTCGCCGTCGTAGTAGACATTCAGCGGCACGTCGCCCTTGTTTTCGAGCGATCCGTAGTAGCCAGTGACGTAGTACGAGTCGGAGCCACCGTCGCCGACGTAGCCGTTGATCGTGATGTACGGTTCGGCGTCGATCCGGCGAATGTCATCGGGATGGTCGGCTTCGCCCGGTCGGTCGGCCTCGGGGCCGTACTTCGCGGAGCCGTCGAAGACCGTTTTGTAGGACGACGCTCCGTCGCCCGCCGCCTCGATGACGAGCACCTTGCGGTTGTCCGACGTCGTCGTTGCGGAGGTCGTCGCTGTCGGCGTTTCAGTTGCCGTCTCCGTCGGTGTCTCAGTTGCTGTCGGCGTTGCGGTGGGCGTCTCGGTCGGTGTTGCCGTCCGAGTGGTCGTCTCGGTTCGCGTCGGCGTGGATGTCGCCGTCTCCGTCGGTGTCGGTGTTGCGGTGGGCGTTTCAGTCGGTGTCTCCGTCGCAACAGTCGTCGGGATCGCTGTGGCCGTCGCCGTAGCCGTCGTGGTCGCGGCGGACGCATCGGGCGTTGCCGTCCCCTCCAAGACTGCATCGGTGGTTTCTCGCTCGATCGGATCTTCGGTGAGTTGCGAACAGCCCGCGGAGAGCACGAGCAGTACGATCAATGCGGCGACGATCGTTCGTCGCGTCGGTGTAGTCAGCATGGATGGGACTCGTCGTCCGCAGTAATAACGCTGTACGAACGTAACCCTCCCGAGACGGCCTCAGACGTTGTCGGGCGTTTCCGCGTCGTCCTCGACCGTGCGCTTCATCGACTCGCGGCGGCTTTTCGCGTCCCGCCCGGTCGCTTCGAGCAGGAAATCGTTTTTCGCGTCCACCGCGTCCGCGGCGGCGTCGGCGTTGCCTTCGGCGATGACCTCCTCGGCGGGTCGTTCCTCGAAATGCACGGCGAGGGTATCCTTCTTCGATCCGTATTCGACCGTACCGGCGACGATACGCTCGAAGACAGCGTTTTCGGGGTCTTCGACCACGTGAAGGTCGCTCCCCTCGAACTCCTCGGTCGCTGTCGGCGGGCCGAAATACTCCTCGACGGTCGTTTCCATCTCCGGAATTCGCTCCTCCAAATACTCGCCGCGGCGCATCTTGTACTCACGCATGGACGCCAGCTTTGCGAGGGGTGAATTTACCCCTTTCGCGTCTCCCACGCCAGATAGCCGCTGCCGCAGTCGGGACAGATGTCGCCCGCACGCAGCGGCGAATCGGCGACGAGTCTGGTGAACCGACACGAGCCACACGAAAGCGTATCGCCCGGCCGGCGGCTCTGGCGCTTCCCACGGGTCGTCGCTTCGGCCTCGTCGTCGGCAACCGCCTCGGGCCCGTCCGTCTCGGGCCAGCTGGCGACGGCTGCGCCACCGTCGGCGAGCGAGCCGGCGTCGTCGGGATCGCCCGTCGTCGCCCCGTCCTCGTCGGGGTCGGTCGGCCACTCACCGGGCGCGCGCGTCGGGCGCTGTGGCTTGCGGTCGTGGCCGATGCGATCGATGGCGACCGACCCCGTGGATTCGTCCTCGACAACCCGACCGTCGTCGGTTTCGGACGACGTTACCGACTCGATTATCTCGGACGAGTAGTTCATCTCCGATTCGGTGTCAGAAGCTCCGAGCGGTTCGACCGACGTGGGCTCGCCGTTCGCTATGGATTCTCCGCTCGATGCGGGCTCCCCGGTCGATGCAGGCTCCTCGACTGCCGTCGCTCCCCCGACCGGCCGTTCGCCGGCGGGGGATTCGATGACGACGTCGCCGTCGATCTCGTCGGTGATCGTCGCCTCGTCGGTCGTGGCGACGACCGTCCCGTCGGGTTCGCGAACCACGCCGGCGGCGGCTTCGAGCGTGGTGACTTCCGTGTTCTCGGAGATCGTTCGCGTCCGCCCGCACTGCCGACAGCGTTCGACCCGTTTGGCCGTCCGGACGACCTCGTCGCCCTCCTCGTCGCGCTCGCGCTCGATCTCGCTCTCGCCGTAGTCGTGCCCGAGCAGCGAACACTTGACTCCCATCGGGATGTGCTTTCGCATCGCGTGCAATAAAGTCTATTGTTAGCCGCCGAGGGATAAGCGTAAGACCGGTCCGGTCGAACCCCGTTCCATGAGGGCAAAGCGCGAGTTTCGCGACCGCGGCGACGTCGAGGTGGCGGTCCTCGACGCGCTGGTCGACCGTCAGGAGGGGCTGACGGTGTTCGAACTCCGCTCGCACGCCGACACCGGCATCGACGAACTCGAAGACGCACTCGCCGCGCTCAACGACGACGGCCTCATCGAGACCGAAACCGAGGACGGACGCTTACACATCACACCCGACGAGCGAGTGGTGCCCGATCCCGACGAGGACAACCACGAGCCGACGTTCTTCGACCGCCTCCGCGAGCGCCTCGGCCTGTAAGACACGCCTTATCCGCGATCAGCCCCAATCGCGGGCAATGACGCTCGCCGAAACGCTCCACGAATCCCACGGCGCGACCTTCGCGGACCGGGGCGGGGTCCGCGTCGCCGCCCACTACGGCCGCCCCGAACGCACCCATCTGGCCGTCAGAAACGTCGTCGGCGTCATCGAGATGGGCTACGGCGTTCTCACCGTCACCGGCGACGACCGGATCGACTTTGTCGACAACGCCGTCTCGAACCGTGTTCACCGCGAGGACGGAACGGGCTGCTACGCGCTTCTCTGTGACCCACAGGGCAAGATCGAGACCGATCTCTACATCTACACCACCGCCGAGCGCCTCCTGGTCTTCACACCGCCGGAGCGCGCCGCCGCGGTCGCCGAGGAGTGGTCGGGAAAGACGTTCATCCAGGACGTCGAGATCACGGTCGCGACCGAGGCGTTCGGCGTCTTCGGCGTCTACGGCCCGAAGGCAACGGAAAAGATCGCGAGCGTGCTCAACGGCGCGAGCTCGCCCGAGGCGGAGCTCGCCTTCGTCCGCGGCTCGATGGGCGACGACGGCGTGACGGTGATTCGCGACGACGGACTCTCCGGCGAGGAGGGCTACACGGTCGTCTGCGACGCCGACGCGGCCGAATCGGTGTTCGATACGCTCATCAACAACGGCCTGAACGCCGCGCCGTTCGGCTACGACACCTGGGAGGCGCTCACGCTCGAAGCCGGAACGCCACTTTTCGAGAGCGAGCTCCGCGGGCAAATCCCGAACGTGCTCGGCCTGCGGAACGCGCTCGACTTCGAGAAGGGCTGCTACGTCGGCCAGGAGGTCGTCTCGCGCGTCGAGAACCAGGGTCGGCCGAGCCGCCGACTCGTCGGGCTCGCGCCCGAGTCGCTCCCGGAAGCGGGTGCAGCGGTCTTCGACGGCGACGCGACCGTCGGCGAGGTGACGCGTGCGGTCGAGAGCCCTGTGCATGAAAAACCGATCGCGCTCGCGCTCTGTGACTTCACTCTCGATGCGGACGAACTGACGGTTCGCGTCGACGGCGAGGAACGTGCGGCGACCGTCGAATCACTCCCGTTCGTCGACGGCAGCGATCGCTCGGCGCGACTCCCCGACTACTAAGATCGCGAGAGCAGCGTTTTGAGGCTCTCCGGCGAGAACAGCGTGGAGGGTTTGTCCATGTGGACGCCGATCTCTCCCGAGAGCGCCGACAGTCCTGCCCGCTGGACGGCATCGGGAAGCGAGTACGCCCGGCGAACCCAGTGGCCGAGGCGGATCTCGCGCACGAGATCCGAACGCCAGGCCTGCTCGTACGCTCCGAGGGTTTCGGGACTCTGGGGGTCGATCTCGTGGGCAGCGTGATCGGCGGCGGTCATCCCGTAGAGGATGCCACCGCCGGTGAACGGTTTGGTCTGTGCGGCGGCGTCGCCGACGAGGAAGGCCCGATCGCTCGTGACGCGCTCGGCCGGCCCGATCGGGATCATCCCGGCACAGGTCTCGCCCGTCTCGACGCCGTATTCGTCGAGGAATCGGTCGAATAGGTCGGTGGCGTTCTCGCCCGGTGCGGCCCCGAGGCCATATTCGACGCCGGCGTCGCCTCTGGGGATGCGCCACGCGAAGAATTCGGGCACCGTGAGGTGGACGTCGACGTGCGAGCCCGGATCGCGCTCCTCGGAAAAGGCGAGGATACCCTGGAGCTTCTCGCCCGGTTCGGGCATGGCGAGCTCGCGACGTACCCGCGAGACCGGCCCGTCACAGCCCGCAATCATCCGTGTACGGACGGTCTCGGTGCCGTCTGGTGTGCGCACTCGCACCGTCACCCCGTCGGCATCTTCGTCGATCCCGACGACGCTGTGGTTCTCCCGGAGGTCTGCCCCCGCTTCGCGGGCCGCGCGCGCGAGCGTGCGATCCAGGCCGACCCTGTCGATGACGTTCGAGATGGTCTCGTCCTTGTAGAACAGGTGGCTCTCGCTTCCGGGGCCGCCGACGTGAAAGCGGGCTCCCGAAACCTCGTTCTGCAACAGCTCGTCGCGTGCGCCTTCGGGCGTGAAGTTCCAGATGTCGGTGCTGACGTGGCCCGAACAGGCGAGCGGCCGTCCAACCTCGCCGCGTTCGAGACAGAGCACGTCGTGGCCCGCCCGCGCGGCCTGTCGTGAGAAGCGCGAGCCGGCGGGTCCGGCCCCCACGACGACGAAATCGTACATCGAGTAGATCTACCCGCCGCCGGCCAAGTATCTTCTCTCTCGCTCCTGCCGCCCTGCTCACCTGCAGATCCGCTGTGCGCAGCTCTCAGAGCGACTCGGCGACGTCCTCGGCGAAGTAGGTCAGGATCAGATCCGCGCCGGCGCGCTTGATCGACAGCAACGATTCGTGCGCGACCGCATCGATGTCGAGCCAGCCCTTCTCCGCGGCGGCCTGCAACATCGCGTACTCGCCGGAGACGTTGTAGGCCGCCACGGGCTGGTCGGTCCGTTCGCCGACACGCTGGACGACGTCGAGATAGGGTAGCGCCGGTTTGACCATCAGCACGTCCGCGCCCTGCTCGACGTCCAGATCGACCTCTCGGAGCGCCTCGTCGGCGTTCGCAGGGTCCATCTGGTAGTGGCGACGGTCGCCGAAGGCCGGCGCACCGTCGGCGGCATCTCGAAACGGCCCGTAGAACGCGCTCTCGTATTTGGCGGCGTAGCTCATGATCGGCACGTCGGTATGGCCCGTCTCGTCGAGCGTTTCCCGGATCGCGCCGACCATCCCGTCGGTCGCGCTGCTCGGGGCGACCATCTCCGCACCCGCCGCAGCGTGGCTCTCGGCGATCTTCCCAAGTAATTCCAGAGTTTCGTCGTTGTCGACAGTCAGGCTCGCTTCCCGCTCGTTCGTCGCTACGCCGCCGTCCGTCTGGGCACCTTCCCAGCGCTCGCGTGCGCCGTCGTCGAGCACCCCACAGTGGCCGTGATCGGTGTACTCGCAGAGACAGACGTCGGTGATCGCGAACACGTCGGTCTCGTCGGTGATGCGCCGGAGCGCGCGCTGGACGACACCGTCCTCGGCCCACGCACGTGTCCCGCGCGAGTCCTTCGACCCGGGAATTCCGAACAGGATCACCGACTCGACGCCCGTTGCCTGAATCTCCTCGACGCGCGGGATCGCCTCGCTCACGGGAACGCGCTCGTGGCCCGGCATCGATTCGATCGGCTCGCGTTCGTCGGTCGTGGCGTCGACGAACATCGGTGCGATGAGGTCGCTCGCTTGCAACTGTGTTTCGCTTACGAGGTCGCGAAGCCCGTCCCGGCGGAGCCGTCGCGGGCGATGCGTGAGGTCCATGCGTTCACTCCGCCCGCGAGCGGCAAAACACCCGCGGCATGACGCAAACGATTTAGGAGCCAGCGGAGTAGCCCCGGTCGATGGCCGCTCCGGTCCTCCAAGTCGCCGAGATGCCGCCCTATCTCCGTGACCTGCTCGACTCCGAGTTCGCCCTCGTCGCGCTCTTCGGCGTGTTCGTCCTCGAAGGAGCCATGCTGATGTACTTCATGCCGAGCGAGGCCATCGTCCCCGTCTCGATCGGCCTGCTCGGCCACTCGGTGCCGAGCATCGCGACGATCATCGGCGTCGCCGTGCTTGGCGCGACCGTCGGGCAGGTCGGGCTGTTCGTGCTCGCCAAGCGCGGCGGCCGCGAATGGCTGCTCGAAAAGCGCTGGTTCCGAGTCAGCGAGTCGACTCTCGACCGCTTCGACGGCTGGTTCGGGCGCTGGGGCCCCGTCGTCGTCCCGGTGAGCAACGCCCTGCTGTTCACCCGCGGGATGCTCACCGTGCCCGCCGGCTTCGCGGAGATGAGCACCCGGAAGTTCGTCGTCCTCTCGGCGATCGGCACCGTGATCTTCGAGTCGGCGCTCGCGGCGATCTCGCTCGGCGTCATCGAAGTCGCGTTTTGAAACTGTTTTCCGAAAACGATCTCAGTCGTCTGCTGGGGCCGCGTCCGCGCCCGTCTCGACCACTCCGGCTGTCGTGTCCGCTTCGAGCGCCTCGGCCAGCAGCTCGGAGAGGCCGACGATCTCGATGCGGTCCTCGAAATCGCCCGTCTTCCGGCCGTCTTCGTACATCGTCATGCACATCGGGCAGGCGACCACGAACTTCTCGATCTCGTTTCCGGCGTCGGTGTCTTCGAGCGCCTCGCGCAGGCGCTCCTCGCTGGGTTTGGGCTCCTCGTCGAAGTCCATCCAGAGTCCGCCACCGCCGCCGCCACAGCAAAACGAGTTCGACCGATTTCGTGGCATCTCGTGGAGGCTCGCACCTGTACGCCGGACGAGCTCCCTCGGAGCCTCGAACTCGTCGTTCATCCGGCCGAGATGGCACGGATCGTGGTAGGTCACAGTATAATCGAGCGCCGTCCCCGAGAGATCGAGCGCGCCGGCGTCGGCGAGCTCCTGGACGACCTGCGTGTAGTGGTGGACGTCGATCTCCCCATCAGAATTCCACTCGACGCCCTCCAGCTCGGGATACTCGTTTTTGAACGTGTTGTAGCTGTGGGGATCGGTACAGACGAGCGTCTCGAACTCGCAGTCCTCGAAGGCGGCGGCGTTGTCCTCGGCGAGCATCTCGTAGAGTCCCTCCTCGCCGACTCGCCGGACGTCGTTGCCGTCGTTCTGTTCGTCCTCGTAGAGGATGCCGTAATCGACGCCCGCGTGCTCGAAGATGGTCGCCACCGAGCGCGCGATGCGCCTGTTGCGCTCGTCGTAGCTCGGATAGTCGCCGACGTACCAGAGGTACTCCACGGGGCCATCGCGCGCGTCGGGCACGTCGAAGTCGAGTTCCTCGACCCAGTCCGGGCGCTTGCGCTCGGGCTCGCCGAACGAGTTGCCCTGCTGGAAGACGTCCATCATCGTCTCCTGGACGTTGTCGTCCATCTCGCCCATCTCGGTCAGCCGGCGGTTCATCTCGGTGAACTGCGGGACGTGCTCGATATCGACGGGGCAGGCGTCCATACAGGCCATACAGGACATGCAGGACTCCATCGTGCGCGAGTCGATGACGCTCGCACCGCCATCGGCGACGATCTCCTTCGTCTCGCCGCCGGCGTCCACCGACTCGCGATAGTTCTTGAGGTCGAGGATCACGTTCCGCGGATCGAGCGGCCGGCCCGACGCCTTGGCGGGACAGACCGACGAACAGCGCCCGCACTTGGTACAGGCGTCCTGGTCGAGCATCTGTTTCCAGGACATGTCCTCCACTTCGGTGAAGCCGATCTCGTCGGGGTCCTCGTCGGCCGGCACTCCCGGGAGACGGACGCCCGATTTCTCGTCGCGCGTGACGACGTTGGCGAAACTCGACAGCATGTGGAACGGTTTGGCATACGGCACGGCGGCGACGAATCCGAGCGCGAGCAGCGAATGCGACCACCACGCGGCCGGATACACCGTGGTCGCCAGCTCCTGGGAGATGCCAGCGCCCTGGAAGACGAGCGCGACGAACCAGCCGACGAAGCTCACCGTCTCGAAGTCGGGGAAGCCGGTCGCGAGAATGCGCACGCCCTCGACGAGATAGCCGCCGACGCCGAGCAAGAACAGCGTCCAGACGAACGCACCGTCTTCGAGGCTCGTGTGCCGATCCCAGAGTCGCTCGTTGCGGACGCCGTACCGCCGGTAGATCGCCATTCCGAGGCCGACGACGAACAGCAGCCCCAGCGCGTCCATCACCAGCGAATAGGAGAGATAGAAGTCGCCGATGAAGAACGACTGGCTTTCGCCCAGAAGACCGGTGACGAGCTGGTAGCCGTCCATGTCGATCATCAGAATGGTCGTGCCGATGAGGAGGGTCAGAAATCCCCACATGATGAACGCGTGCATCAGCCCGCCGTAGAGGTCGCGGTTGAACTGCTTCTCGTTCGAGAGCACGATCTTGACGGCGCTCGCCACTCGTTCGGGCAGATCGTCGAGTCGGGCAACGGCGTCGTCGGTGCCCCGGAGATAGCCGGCGAACCGATCGTAGACACCGTAGAGCAGTATCGCGATCGCCAGGAAGGCCAGGAAGTAAAACAGCGCCTTCCCGACCGGGCCGATCCGCCAGAAGGTCTCCCGGGTGATGGTTTCGCCCGCCTGCAGCACGAGTGTCATTGATTATCGTTTGAGAGCCGGGCGGCCGGGTTAAGTCTTGCCAACGCACACCGTCTGCCTGCTGTCCGTCGGGAACGAAAAACTAGTTCATCGTTTACCGATCCACCGTTCGATAGTATGCAACCGACGTGTCGTCCTCTTGTCGCACACGCTTTTCGAGCGTCCCGTCGGCGACGAGCCGTTCGAGCGCCGTCTCGACGAGCAGCTCCGAGCGATTCTTCGACGTCTGCCAGTCGAGCGCCTCGACGAGCGCTGCCAGCGGTTCGAACCGCTCCGAGTCCGGGCCGGCATCGCGGAAGAAATCCCCGACGCAGTACGCCCGCCCGTCCTCTTCCAGGATCTCTTCGACACGCGCACGGACGTCCCGTGTCGGCTCGGCCGCGTCCCACTCCGATTCGGTAAGTACCATGCACCCCGTTTTCCCTCAGTTGCTATACGTTTGCTGCCGGCGGCTCGACCCGTTTAGGACAGCGCCCAGACGAACAGCGCGAGCGCGAACGCGAGAGCGGGACCGTCGATCGCGGCGAACCGCAGCGCCGGCAGCGTCGGGTTCCAGGCGAAACAGCGGGCACGGAGCGCCACCGCGAGCCTGTCGGCCCGCCCGTCCGCACGGCGAACGCCCGCGATGGCGACGAGCTTCATCCGTTTGGCGAGCGAGCGTTCACTCCCGAGGCGTGCACGCATTGCCGCCCGCGCCCGCGAGAGGTCGCCGAGCACCACCGGCAAAAAGCGGAAGACGAGCGCCACGCCGACGCCACAGAGCCGCCCGAGTCGCCCCGGCAGCAGCCGCTGGACGGCCGCCCGCGAGTCGCGCACCGGCGTCGTCCTGACGTACGCGACGCTCACGACCAACACGAGCAGGACGCGATAGCTCGCGAGCGCCGGTGCGATCGCCTCAGCGGGGACGATCCACGGTGGAGCCGGCGAGAACGCGGCGAGCAGCGGCCCGGCGAGCACGAACGGGAGCGCGTAGCGGACCTCCCAGACGGCGACCTGCGGGGGGAGCTCCGCGACCACGAGAACGATACCCGCCAGCACCGTCCCGATCGCGAGCCCGCGCGGGCTGGTGTGGGCAAACGCCGCGAGCGCGAACCCGATCTGCACGGCGAGTTTCGCCCGCGGGTCGAGCCGGTGGGCGATCGACTCTCCAGGCTCGTAGCTCAGCACGGCGCGCGAACGGCGAGTCCCGCAAGCTCTTCGCGCGCGAGTTCGGGGTCCGCATCGAGCGCCACGCGCCCCTCGTTCATGACGAGCACACGGTCGGCGAGCGCGAGGACGTCCCGCAGGTCGTGCGTGACGACGACGATCCCCGTTCCCGCGGCACCGAGTGCTTCCAACCGCGAGAGCACCGACTGGCGCGCCGGCTGGTCGAGTCCGGCGAACGGTTCGTCGAGCACGAGATGGTCGGGCTCCATCGCGAGCGCGCCCGCGATGGCGACGCGTGCCTGCTCACCACCCGAGAGTCGGTCGATGCGCTCGTCGCCACGCCCGTCCATCCGCACCGCAGCGAGCGCGTCCGCGACACGCTCGTCGATCTTTTCCCTCGCGAGTCCGAGGTTCTCCGGCCCGAAGGCGACGTCGGCGGCCACCGTTGCGGCGACGAACCCGTCGCGGGGGTCCTGAAACGTCATCGCCACGGCCGTCCGGGCGGCCACGACGTTCTCGTCGACCGCCTGGCCGTTCACCAACACGTTCCCCGAATCGGGGTCGAGCAATCCGTTGAACTGCCGGACGAGCGTCGACTTGCCCGACCCGTTCGGGCCGGCGAGTACGACGAACGAGCCATCTCGAATCGTGAACGAGACGTCGTCGACGGCTGGAGGGCCCGATTCATCACTTCCGTACCGAAAGGTCAGTTCGCGCGTCTCGATCATGCGGCGGTCATCGCGTCGCTGCGGACGATGCCGACGGCGGCGGCGATCTTCAGTAGCTCGGCCGGGACGAACACCGCCGCCCCGACGAGAAACGCCTCGACGGGCCCCAGACTCTGGACGATCATCATCCCGGCCACGCCGATCGCGTAGATCACACCCGTGCCGAGCGCCAGCCCGCCGACCAGTCGACCGAGCCCCACCGCTCCCGGATCGACGGGTGTGCGACCGCCGTGGACGACGCCGCCGATGACGGCTGCCGCGAGCGGATAGGAGAGGAGATAGCCAGCCGTCGGGCCGACCAGAACGCCGATCCCTGCCGCCCCGCCGGCGAAGATCGGCGCGCCGAGCGCGCCCGCGAGCAGATACAGCCCGCAGGCCACGCCGCCCCACAGCGGCCCGAGGAAGATCCCGGACAGGAAGACGCCGAGGACCTGCAGCGTCACCGGTGCGGGTGAGACCGGGTTCGGAAAGCTCACATACGCGAACGCGCCAGTCAGGGCGGCGAACAGCGCCGCACGGGCGAGGTTGCTCACCACTTCGTCGCCGACGATCTCGGTGTCGGTGTTCTCGATGCTCATACTCCCACCCTTCCGTCAACCCATATAATACGATCGGTTGACGAACGCGCTGTTGCCGGCGGCAGGCTTTTACCGATAGCTCGCCGACAGTTCGGTCCCCCACCGATGGACGAGAAAACGGAATCGCTACGCGACATCTTCATCGACGTCACCGAGGAGTCGACCGTGACCGAACACCAGGAGGACGTGCGCGGCTCGCTCACGCGCGAGGGCTCGACCGAGGACCGCACCGCGGACGTCATCGCGGCGATGGCCGACCGCTACGACCTCCCGACGAGCCTCGACGACGCCCAGCGCGTCGATCTCGTCGCGGCGTTCTACGCGGGCGCGGATGACGACTCCATCGCCGAATCGCTCGATACCACCACGGAGACCGTCGAACGCACTCGCCTCGCGCTCCACCTCGTCCGCGACCGCGAGACCGACAGCCCGATCGAACCGAGCGACCTCCGCGAACGCCTCGCCGACGCCGACGTCGCAACGGTCGCTGCCGATCTCGACACCACCACCGAAACCGTCGAACACCATCACCGTGTCGCCGAGACGCAGGCCGCCCGCCGCGCCGTCGGCGATCGCTTCCGCGAAGCCTTCGACGAGATCTATCTCGACGCCGACCTCGCCAGCCACACCGACGACGTCACTCGCGACGGGCTCGACGAGGCGACCGAAGGGATGGAGAACGAGCTCTCACTATGAAGTACCTTTTTACTTCGGGGCATCGCTCGCCTTCGGCTCGCTCAACCCCTCGCAAAAAGCTACGCTAAAAACACCCCGCTCGCTCGGCCTCCGGCCTCGCTCACGGTGAACCGCGCTCACTGCGTTCGCGCGGATACTCGCCCCCGCACAGCACCGCCGAAGCCCTCGGCACGCGCTCACTTCGTTCGCTACTCGCTCCCTGCGGTCGCTCGCGTACCTCGCCCTTCATCCACCAGGCCCGCACCGCCGGCCGCAGCCAGCAGCCGCGACCGCCTCGGACCTACCCGTGAGTGAACCCGCGGTCGGGAAGGCGGTCGCCGTCGAGCGCGACGCTGTCCTCGACGACCGTTCCGATGCGCGTGACGGCCACGGGTGAGTTCTCCTGGACGGTTTCGAGATCGTCCTCGGGAACCGTGAACACCAGCTCGAAGTCCTCGCCGAAGAACACGCCGAGTTCGTGAGCCTCGTCGGGATCGTCGGCGACCTCCGTGACCGATTCATCGATTGGAAGTGTCTCTGAAACCCTCATCCCGCACTCGCTTGCGTCGGCCAACTGGTGCAGCGAGCGCGCGAGCCCGTCGCTGCTGTCCATCATCGCGGTTGCCTGCTGTCCGATGGCCCGACCGGCCGCGACCCGCGGGCTGAATCGGAACAGTTCGTTCGCGCGTGCGTCGTCGCCGCGCTCGAACAGCCTGAGTGCCGCCGCGCTCCGCCCGAGCGTCCCGGTGACACAGATCGCCTCGCCGGGGCTCGCGCCGGAGCGGAGGACGGGATTTTCGGCCCGTCCGAGTACCGTCGTCGCTGCGGTGAACTCCTCATGGGTATCGAGATCGCCACCGACGTACTCGGCAGCGACCGACTCGCAGACGTCGCTGGCTCCCTCGACGAACGCCGTCAGTTCGTCCTCGTCGAACGCGGGGGCAGCGTAGATCGCGACCGCTGCGCTGGCCGCCCCGCCCATCGCCGCCACGTCCGAGAGCGAGGCCGCGACCGCTCGCCAGCCGGCCGTGTATCTGGTCGTGCCGTCGGGGAAGTCGGTCGTCTCGTGGAGCATGTCAGTCGTGAGCAGCGACTCGTCGAAGACCGCACAGTCGTCGCCGGCTCCCGCGACGCGCCCGGAGAGCAGCGCGAGCGCCGCCCGTTCGTCCATGCTCCGGATGACGGGGCGGCGACCAAAACCGGTCCGGTTCGCCCGAGCGGCCGCCGGCGGGCGTTCCGGAGGGTTCATGCCACGGTCGGTCCTTCGGCGGATATGATACGTGGCGGTAACCTCAGAGCGACGCTCGTCGGTTTCGCGGGCGCGCTCGTCGCTCTCGCCGCCCTCTCGTTGCTCGTCGGTATCGAGGATATCCTCGGTGCGCTGTCGCTGGCCGACCCCTCGGTGATCTTCGTCGTGATCGCCGTCGCGGTCTGCTGGCTCACGGCCTGGGGACTCTCGCTGCGCACAGTCTTGGGCGTTCTCGGCGCGCCGATCACGGCCCCGGTCGCCGTGCTCGTCTTCGCGGGCGCGACCTTCGCCAACAACGTCACGCCGTTCGGCCAGGCTGGCGGCGAACCGGTGAGCGCGCTGCTGGTCTCGCGGGCCTCCGACAGCGAGTACGAGACCGGGCTGGCGGCGATCGCCAGCGTCGACGCGCTCAACTTCGTCCCCTCGATCATCCTCGCACTCATCGGGCTGGGCTACTTCGCGACCAGGATCACCTTCGGCGAGAACCTCCTGCTCGTCTCGGCCGTCGTCGTCGGCTTCGCGATCGCGCTGCTCCTCGCCGTCTACTTCGGCTGGACGAACCGCTATCGCGTCGAACGCGTCGCCGTCGACACGCTGACGCCGCTCGCCAGACGGGTCGGCGGGGTCGTTCCGGGGCTCTCACCGCCGAGTCGAGCGGGGCTCGAACGCCGCATCGAGGGCTTCTTCACCGCCGTCGAGCGCGTCGGCACCAACCCCCGGGGACTGCTGCTCGCGCTCTGCTTCTCGGCGGCCGGCTGGGTCGGTCTCGCTACTTCTCTTTGGCTCTCGCTGTTCGCGCTCGGCCACACCGTCCCGGCGGCGGTCGTGCTCGTGGCGATCCCGGCGGGCGCGATGGCCGGCGTCACGCCGCTTCCGGGAGGGTTGGGCGGTGTCGAGACGGTCCTCGGTGTGCTCGTGACCGCGACGACCGGCGGCATTCCGGCGGCGACGGTTCTGGCGGCCGTCCTCATCCATCGCGGAGCGACTTACGCGCTGCCTACGGTCGTCGGCGGGGCCACCGCGGCGGTGCTCGCCGACCGGTGACACGGACCGGCGGTCGAACGCTAACGACGCGTTTAAACCCCGCGCCGAGCGTTTTGGAAGCATGGCAACTCTCTACGACGTTCCGGCGAACGAGCTCATCGCGGCCGTCGCCGCGGAGCTCCCCGATTCGGTCGATGAACCCGACTGGGCACGGTTCGCCAAGACCGGCATGAGTCGCGAACTCCCACCCGAACAGGACGACTTCTGGCGCACCCGCGCTGCAAGCCTCCTCCGACGCGTCGCCATCGACGGCGAGATCGGTGTCGACCGACTCACGACCGCCTACGGTGGCTCGAAGGGCGGCTCGAACCGATACACGGTCGCGCCGACGAAATCCACCGAGGGAAGCGGGAAGATCATCCGCACCGCACTCCAGCAGCTCGAAGAAGAGGATCTGGTCGAGACCGCCGAAGGTGAGGGTCGGCGGGTCACGCCCGAAGGTCGCAGCTTGCTCGACGAGACCGCCGGCGACGTGCTCGCCGATCTCGATCGCCCGGAACTCGAACGCTACGCCTAAAATTTCTCAGCGCTCGCGCTCCACGACGAACTCCGCGAGATCACGGAGATAGCCCGCGGCCCGTTCGTCGGCCAGCTCGACGGAATCGAGTGCCGACAGCGCTGCATCGGCCTTCCGCCGTGCGCGCTCGGTCCCCTCCTCGGGTGTGAGATTGGTGATCTCAACGAACGACGGTCGCTCCATCGCGCTGTCCTGGCCGGTCGGTTTGCCGAGATCATCGGCGTCAGCGGTCGCGTCGAGCACGTCGTCGCGAATCTGGAAGGCAACACCCACCCCTTCGGCGTACTCGCCGAACGCCTCGACGGTGCGCGCGTCGGCGTCGGCCGCCACCGCGCCCAGCTCCGCGGCCGCACGAAAGAGCGCACCCGTCTTCCGGCGCGCGAGCTCCATGTACTCGTCCTCGGCCGTCGGGTGGTCGACGAGTTCGGTCGCTTCACCCTCACCGAGCTCGACCAGCGCCTCGCTGACGACCTCCATCGCGCGCTCGTCGGTGGCGAACAGCGCGAACGCCTCGCCGAGCAGGCCGTCCGAGGTGATGAGTGCCGGGCCGTAGCCGAACGACGCCCACGCGCTGTCGGTCCCCCGGCGAACGGCCGAATCGTCGATGATGTCGTCTACGACCAGCGACGCGCTGTGGACGAGTTCGATGCCGACCGCGAAATCGACAGCCGCCTCGCTATCGCCGCCGGCGGCCTCGCAGGCCAGCATCGTGACCGTCGGGCGGACGCGTTTGCCGCCCGAGAGCGCGACGTGGGCGATCCGCGCGCCGAGCGTGTCGGGTTCGACCACCTCGCAGACGGCTTCGAGGCGGTCCTCGACGAGCGCCCGCCGACGTTCGAGATCGTCCATCGTCCGATGTTGGATCGGCGTGTGAAAGTAGGTGACGATCCCGCCATCGATCCCCGCCGCCAGCGACGATATCACCCGTGTCACTCCTGAACGTATGGTTCGTATTTCTCAGAGCTTTTGTAGTTCAGACGCCTATGAACAATGATGATTGCTGATACACCGACCGGTTCCGAGCGCGAGTGGTGTCACGAAGCGCTCGACGGTACCTCGCGAACCTTCGCCATCACCGTCGATCTGCTCGACGAACCGATGGCGACGCAGATCTGTGTCAGCTACCTGCTCTGCCGGATCGCGGATACGATCGAGGACGCCGGCCACATCCCGCCGAACGTCCAGAGTACGCTCCTTCGCAACTACGATCGAGTGCTCGATCCGGACGACGACCACGCGGTCGAGGCGTTCGAACACGCCGTCGAGCCGTGGCTCCCCGACGACGGCGGCGAGGACTGGCGCGTCGTCGCCAACGCACCGCGGGTGCTCCGGGCGTTCGAATCGCTCGCGCCCGATGCGCGTGCCGCGGTGCTCGACCCGATTCGCGAACTCGTCTCCGGGATGGCGCTGTTCGTCGAGCGTCACGCCGACACCGACGGCCTCCGGATCGAGACGATCGAGGAACTCGAAGAGTACTGCTGGTACGCCGCCGGGACGGTCGGCACGCTCGTCACGAACCTGCTCGCGCGCGACGCCACGCCCGAGCGAACCCGCAAACTCCGCGAGACCGACCGTTCGTTTTCGCTGCTCCTCCAGCTCGTGAACGTCGCGAAGGACGTCAGCGATGACTACCGCGAGGAGAACAACGTCTATCTCCCGACGGAGTGGCTCCGCGCCGAGGATGTCGATCCCGAGAACGTCTGTGAGCCGTCGAACACGCAGTCGGTCGCGCGCGTCATCCGTCGTGTCACCGATCGGGCGGAGAGCTACGCCGACGACGCACGGCGCTATCTCGCCGCTGCACCCGAGACGAACGGCAACACGCTCGCGGCGTGGGCGGTACCGTACCTGCTCGCGATCGGGACGCTGCGCGAACTCGACGCCCATGCCGAGGACGTGCTCCGCGAGGGTGGGGTGAAGATCTCCCGTGCAGAAGTGCTCGCGATCGTGGGCCAGTTCGCCGCCGACGACAACCCGCCACTCGAACGGCTGCGGACGGAGATCGAAGCGCAGCCGTACGATCTCGCGGTGGCCGAATCCTGAAAAGAAGAATCGCCTCAGAGCGCGGGTGGTTCGCCACCGAACTCCTCGATAAGCGCGGGAACGACGTCGAAGAGATCGTCGGCGACGCCATAGTCGGCGAGATCGTAGATGGGGGCGCTCGCGTCGGTGTTGATGGCGACGATGGTGTCAGCACCTTTCATGCCGGCGACGTGCTGAACGGCTCCCGAGATCCCGATGGCGATGTAGATATCAGGAGTGACGACTTTCCCGCTCTGGCCGACCTGCCGATTTTTGGGGAGCCAGCCGTTGTCGACGATCGGGCGCGACGAGGAGAGCGTCGCGCCGAGGGTGTCGGCCAGCGCTTCGACGAGCGCGATGTTCTCCTCTTCCTCGATACCGCGGCCGACGCTCACCAAGACATCAGCGTCAGTGATATCGACGTCACCGCCGCCGACCTCTTGGAAGCCCGTGACCGTCGAGCGGACAGAGGATTCGTCGATATCCACGTCGAACTGACTGATTTCGGCATCGCCAGTACCCTCGGCGGGAGGCCACTCGCCGGGGCGAATCGTCAACGCCACCCGATCGGCGTCGACCTCGACGACGGTTTCGACCTTCGAGCCGTACATCTCGCGGGTGACCGAGAGAGTGTCACCATACTCGACGTCGATGGCGTCGGTCACCAGCGGGAGCGACAGGCCGTTCGAAACGGCGGGCGCGTAGTCGAGCCCATTGACCGTGTTGGGCAGCAGGAGCACTTCCGGAGCCAGTTCGTCGTAGAGCGCTTCGACGGTCTGGGTGTAGACGTCGTGATTGAACTCCTCGCCCTCGGCGACGGTGTGGATGGCGTCGACACCCTCGCGGTTCAGCTCGTCGGCAAACCCGTCGACATCGCCGCCGATGACGGCCACGTGGAGGTCGCCATCGGCGGCGTCGGCGAGNGAAGATCGCCGCGGCGGTGTTCGGCGACGGCCAGAATATCGCTCATGCTTCGACCCCCTCGTCGCGGAGGAGTTCAGCGAGCTGGTCGGCCTCCTCGTCGGGGCTGCCCTCGAAGAGGGTGGCATCGCTTTCGGTTTCCGGCTCGTAGAGCTGCGTCAACGAGACGTCACTGTCGGTGACGCTAGCGTCGAGACCCAGCTCGTCGAGGGTCTTGGGAGCGATCTCTTTGGACTGAGCCTGTCGAATCCCGCGCAGGCTCGCGTAGCGCGGTTCGTTGATCCCCGTCTGGATCGTGAGCACGGCCGGGAGTTCGACGTCAGTGAACTCCTCGACACCGCCTTCGAGTTCGCGATGAACCGACGCGGTGTCGCTTCCTGGCTCGTATTCGAGATCGTTGACGACGGCGGCCCACTCGAAGCCGACCTCTTCGGCGAGGGCAACACCCGTCGCGCCGAAGGCGGTGTCGTCGGACTGAACGCCAGCGAGCACGAGATCGGGCTGTTCGTCCTCGACGACAGCTGCGAGAACGTCGGCTTTGGTCCCGCTGTCGAGATACTCCGTTCCCTCCAGATTTTCGTCCCAGACACGAATGGAACGGTCGACGCCTTTGGCGAGTGCCATCCGAATGGTCTCGTCGGCGCGTTCGGGCCCGATCGTCACCGAGACTACTTCGACGTCGTCGCCGGCTTCCTGGAGCTGGACGCCCGCCTCGACGGCGTAGTCGTCCCACTCGTTGAGGTCGTAGTTCAGGTACTGCTCGTCGATGGCCAGCCCGTCGATTGCGAACTCGTCCTCGACGTCGGCCACCTCCGCCACTGCCACCAGAACCTTCATGAACGATTCACCCATCGCGTGGCTGTTAACGGTTCCGGAGTGTCACCCTTCCCCATCATCCGGGAGGCTGATGAGGTTCTCGCGCCCGATGCGGAGTTTCTCGACGCGGCCCTCCTCGGCCATCGCCGAGAGCAGCTGTGAGACCTTCGCGTTCGACCAGCCGGTCTCGGTGACGATGGCGGCCTGTTTCATCCGCCCGTCGTTGCGTTCGAGCAGATGCTCGACGCGCTCCTCGTCGGAGAGCAGTTCGGTCTCCGTCTTCGTCGGCGGTGGCGCGGCAGGTTCGCTCGCCGTCGATTCGTCGGGGGGTGCCGCGTCGGCCGTCGACGCGTCACCGCCGTTGTGCCGTGCGAACGCGTAGACTCCGACGACGGTGAGTGCGACGATCCCGACGCCGACCGCCAGCGCGGGCAGCGATGCCAGCGGGCCGCCGGATTCGGTCGTCCGATTTGCGCTCTCACGGCTCGTGAACACGGCTCTCGGCGAGCCCGGCTGGAAGGTTTCCGGCCCGTTCCAGACGAGCGTGCCGTTGGTGAATCCGACCGGCGAGCGGGTGACGATGTACCGTGGTGGTGACTCGACGATCAGGGTCTGATTTGCGGTGAGACCGGGCAGCCACGTCCCGCGGGTGGTGTTGAACGCGTCGCCGACGATCAGCCGATCGCCGCTCGTTCGGGCGAATCCCGTCCACGTGAACCCCAGGACGAGCCGTCCGGTGTCGGGCCCGCTTGCGTTTTCGCCGACGATGGTCGCGTTTCGTGTGACGTTCGTTACGTTCATCGACCGGCCGGTGACGATGCTCGATTCGTTGGCGGCCCGCCGGAAGGTTTCGACCGAGAAACCGGCGCTCCCCTCCTCGAACCGCCGTCCAAGCGCGCGAAACGCCGACGAGTCGTTCGTATCGTCGAGGACGAACCCCGTCGACACCCTGAACCGTGCGTCACCGTTCGGCCGTGGGTGGATGGCGATGGTCGTGTTGTTCGCGCCGCTGGGTTGGCCGGCATCCGCCTGCGCCGTCGGTGCGAGCTCCGCTGTATCGGGCGTGACCCCTCCGGTCACCGGAGTGGTGACGACGGCCACGAGGGCGAGGACGACGAGTACCGCCCGGACGCGCATACGGGCCGTCCTCGGGCCGACGCGAAAACGGTTTCCATCCCTGACCTGTTCGTCGTCGGCGACATGGTTTTAATAGCAGCCGTTCGTTTCCCCTCTCAATGCGTCGTGCGCTCGCCGTGGTGGTGTGCTGCTGTCTGCTCGCCGGGGCTGCGGTCGCGGTGCCGAGCGCCGGCGATCGGCAGGGCGCTCGGCCGGCGACGCCGGCAACGAACACGAGCGAGTATCTGACGATCGGCCCGGATGCGGCTGAATCGACCGGCTATCAGCGCGCGACGCTCGACGTTTCGGGGACGCTCGCGCTCGATACGCGCGGTCTCGACGGCCGCTATCGACAGCTCGTTCTCGACGAGCGCTTCGCCGCGACCGACTCGACGGCCAAACGCCGGGAAATGCTCCAAACGAACGCCGACCGCATCGAATCGCGTATCGACGGGCTGCAGCGCCACCAGTCGACGGCAGTGCGCGAGTACAACAACGGGACGAGCACGGCCCGGGAGTTCGTCATCGAACTCGCGCGCATCCACACGGCGGCCGGACGGCTCGGCGTGGCTGCCGGCCGTGTGGCCGATCGCGCACGCTCGATTCCCGGCTCGACTATCGACGGCCAGCCGGCAGTCAGCTGGGCACGCAACCGTGGCGTCGAACTCGGTCCGCTGCGCGGCCCGGTTCGTGAGAGCATCGCCACGACGCTGCGCGGGCAAAACACGGCTCCGCTCGACGCGTCGACCGCCCCCGATCTCGAAGCTGCGCAAACGGCACCCGACGAGCGCCTCGAAGCGCTCGATCTGTACGTTGCAACCGCAAACGAAGGCGTCGTACTGGCGACGGTCGACGATGGTCGCCACTCCCGCGAGGCGTATCTCCCGAGCGAACGGGCCAACGAATCGGCGGGCAGCCTGACCGACATCACCGCCGCGCTCGATCGCGTTGCCGATCGCTACCCGTGGGCGTGGAACAACTCCGTGTCACGGGACGCGAGCGGTGATCGCCAGGCGGGCGTCTATCGCTTCACGCTGTTTTACGATCACGGCCGACTGACGACCAACCTCGACAGCCGCTCGGGCGCGGTGTTCTCGGAACAGCAGCGAAACCGTCTCTCGGCCATGCCCACGACCGATCCGCTTCGCCGGACCAGCGGCGACCTCCGACTGACCGTCAACCGTACCTATCCCACGGGACCGGTCGAACTCTCGCTCACGGACCGCGCGGGCGAACCGGTCGATGGGCGCATCACGATCGCCAACCACTCGGTCGGTCGCACCGGTACCGACGGCTCGCTCTGGGCGGTCGCGCCACGGAACAGCGCCACCGTCGTTGCCCAGGCGAACGGCGACACCGTCCGGATCGAGACGGAGTTCTCCCCGGCGAGCAACCGGACGACGACTGCCGCTGGCTCACCATCTACGGCCGAACGTTGAAATAGCAGGCCGAGGCCAGCCGTGGTGTGTCACGCCGTGCCGTTGCCCCGGTCGTCGGTGTCGTCCTCCTCGTCGGCGTCACCGTCGTACTTGCGGCCATCGTCGGGGCGTTCGCCATCGGCATCGGCCAGACCGATGATGTACCGAAAGCTGCTATCTCCGCTGACATGGCAACCGGTGAAACCTATGGCAATCCGGAAATTCTCCTCACTCATGTTAGCGGTGACGAACTCATCGTTCGAAACCTTACTATCCGAATTTTCGTCGATGGAGAACCGTTAGAACCCCAGCCACAGGTTCCCGTTGCCGCAGGGATGAATGGTTTCTTTGGAGCTCCATCTGCTCCACTGCAAAAAGGAAAGGATAAAACCTGGACCGCTGGAGAGGAGACCTCACTGGTAATTGCTGGAACGAATTCCCCACAGCCGACCGCTGGCTCACAGGTCACGGTCAAAATCTACACCGAAGGCGAACCGGTGGCGACGGCGCGAACCTGACTACTCGGGCACGCGCGCGAGCGTCGTGATCGCCCGCGGGCTCCCGGGGTTGGCCTGCTGGATGCGGTGTTCGACCACGTCGAGATCGGCCGCGGCGAACATCCGATCGGCCTCGTCCTCGTCGTAAAACAGCATGATCGCGTCGGCGAGTCGGCCGACCACCGAGGTCTTCGGCGCGTCGGGGCCGACGACCAGCACGTTGCCGCCCGGCTCCGTGACGCGCCGGCACTCGCGCAGGGCCGCCACGGGGTCGGGCCAGTATTCGATCGAACCGGACGACCAGAGCGCGTCGAACGTATTGTCTTCGAACGGCAGGCGCTCGGCATCGCCTCGGTAGAATTTGACCGGGCCATCCCGTCCGAACTTCCCGTAGGCACGTTTCAGCTGGTGGGCGCTCTGATCGAGTCCATGTACGCGCTCGGTGTGTTCGAGTAATCCCTCGGTGCCGAAGCCCGTCCCGCAGCCGATGTCGAGCACGCGGTCGTCCTCGTCGACGTCGAACAGTTCGAGCGCCTCCGCACGCATCTCGGCGTTCCAGACGAACGGGTTGATCTCGTCGTAGACGTTCGAGAGGTACTTGTAGAACACCTGTGCGCGCGCCTTGTTCTCGAGGATACCCATTGGCAGCTCTCCGATCGCCGCCGGGATAAACTCCCACCTTTTTAGACGGGGGCATCGCGCTCGCTTCCTTCGGTCGCTCGCGCTCAACCCCCGACCAAAAAGCTGGATCAAAAACTCCCGCTCGTTCGCGCTTCGCGCTCACTCCCGGCGAACCGCGCTCACTGCGTTCGCGCGGATGCTATCGCTTACCGTACCGCGACAGCCACAGACCTCCCCAGCCGATTCGCTCCGTTCGGGCTTCGCCCTCACTTCACTCATCCCTCGCGCGTTCTCCGGCCTCCGGCCGGATTCATCGCGCGCCACAGCAGTCTCGGGAGCGTTCACGATGACTGACGGACATTCGCAACTACCAAATAGCCGCTCA
This sequence comes from Halococcus morrhuae DSM 1307, assembly GCF_000336695.1. Lineage (GTDB taxonomy): Archaea > Halobacteriota > Halobacteria > Halobacteriales > Halococcaceae > Halococcus > Halococcus morrhuae. The sequence goes on along the minus strand of NZ_AOMC01000046.1, from coordinate 18,944 downwards.
CACAACCCTCGCAGAAGAATGGCGAGACCAGAGGTTCTCGACCGAATCCAGGACGCCGAGCGGGAGGCCGACGAGATACTCGACGAGGCCAAACGCGAGCGCGAGGAACGCATCGCCGAGGCCCGCGAGGAGGCCGAGGAGATCCGCGAGGAGGCCCGCGAGGAGGCCGATGAACTCGAAGAACAGCGCTTCGAGGAGGCCCGCGCGGAGATCGAGGCCGAGCGCGAGGAGATCCTCGCCGCCGGCGAGGGCGAGCGCGAACGGCTCGAAGCCGAAGCACGAGAGCGCAGCGACGAAACCGTCGAGTACGTCGTCGAGCGCTTCGTCGAGAAGGTACATGCTTAGGCCAGAGCGGATGAGCCGGGTGTCGGTCACCGGCGCGGACCGCGTGCTGGAGGACGTCATCGAGACGATCCACGAGCTCCGGCTGGTCGACGTGACCGACTACGACGGCGCGTGGGACGGGTTCGATCCCGGCGATCCGATCGCCGGTGCCGACGAGGCCGCCGAACGCCTCGTCACCGTCCGCTCGCTCCAGTCGCTGCTCGACGTCGATCCCGAGCGCGAGGGACGAATGGGATCGGTTGACGTCGCCGACCGTCTCGAATCGATCCGCAGGGAAGCCAACACGCTCGATGACCGTCGCGAGGAGTACCGCGAGGAACGCCGCTCGGTCGACGAGCGCATCAGCGCGATGGGGCCGCTCCGGGCGCTCGGTATCGATCTCGACCTGCTCTCGGGCTACGACACCCTCGAAACGCGCGTCGGCGAGGGCGAACCCGACTCCGTCCGCGCGGCGCTCGACGCGGCCGACGACGTCGCCCGACACGAACTGTTCGTCGAGGACGACGCCATCGCAGTGTTCGCCGAACCCGCCGCCGGCGAGGAGGGAGTGCTCGAAGACGTGCTCGTCGGCGCGGAGTTCGCGGCGATCGACGTGCCGGAGGGCGACGGCGCGCCCGCGGAGTACGTCTCGGAGCTCGAATCGCGCCGCGACGAACTCAATCGGGAGACCGACGATGTCGAGAACGAACTCGACGCGCTGCGCGAGGAGCACGCCGACTTCCTGCTGGCGGCCGAGGAGCAGCTCGCCATCGAGGTCGAAAAGCGCGAGGCACCGCTCTCCTTTGCGACGACCGAGAACGCCTTCGTCGCCGAGGGCTGGATCCCGACCGAGCGATTCGTTGATCTCGCCGAGGCGCTGGGTGACAGCGTTGGCGAGCACTGCGAGGTCGAGGAGCTTGAACGTGCCGCCTACGATAGCGACGGTCGTCTCATCGATCGCGAGCAGACCGACGCCGACGAGGGCGGCCGTGGTGAGCCGGAGACGGCCGCCGACGGCGGTGTCGCGGTCGAAACCGACGGTGGCAGCGCCGAGGCCGACCGACCGATGTCCGGTAGCGAGCCACCGGTCGTCCAGGAGAACCCCGATCCGGTACGACCGTTCGAGATGCTGGTCAACCTCATCGACCGGCCGAAATACTCCGAACTCGACCCGTCGGTCGTGCTCTTCCTGACGTTCCCGGCGTTCTTCGGGTTCATGATCGGCGACTTCGGCTACGGGCTGCTCTATACGGCGATCGGCGGGCTGGTCTACATGCGCTTCGAGAGCGACGGGATCCGCAGTCTCGGCGCGATCGGCCTCTGGGCGGGCGGGTTCACGATGCTGTTCGGCATCCTCTACGGCGAGGTCTTCGGACTGCATCTCATCGCCGACTACGTCTGGGGCGGCCACCCACCGATCGAAAAGGGGCTGTCGCCGGCCGGCGTCGAGTGGGCCCAGCTCTGGCTCGTTGTGAGCCTCCTCGTGGGGCTGCTGCACATGACCGTCGGCTATCTCATCGGCTTCGTCGAGGAGTTCATGGAGGCCGACCTGCGCACGGCCGTGCTCGAATCGGGCTCGTGGCTCATCCGGATGCTCGGCATCTGGATCTGGATCTTCAGCGAGTCGGCCGCCGACTCCAAGCCCGACTTCCTCTTCACCGTCTTCAACGGTGAGCCGTTCGCGCTCGGCTTTTCGGGCTTTTCGGCGACCGTCGGCATCGTCGGGCTCGTCGGCGGCTTCCTGCTCGGCGTCGTGCTGTTCATCATCAGCGAGGTGGGCCACTTCGGCGTGCTGCCGGGGATCGTCTCGGGCGCGCTCGAAAGCCTCCAAGTGCTCGTGAACGTGCTCTCGTACACCCGTCTCGCGGCGGTGTTGCTGGCGAAGGCCGGGATGGCGTTCGTCGTCAACCTGCTCTTTTTCGGTGCCTACCGGGAAGGCCCCGCGGGTGCACAGGAGTTCCACTTCCTGCTTGATCACGGCCCCGGCTACGTCGACGGGCTCGGCTCCGGGGCCGAGCTGATGTTCCCCGGGCTGGTCCACATGGGTATCGGCGGTGTGATCGGCGGGATCGTGGTCCTCGTCTTTGGACACGTGGTCGTGCTCGCGCTCGGGGTCACCAGCGCGGGCCTGCAGGCGATCCGCCTCGAATACGTCGAGTTCCTGAACAAGTTCTACGAGGGTGGCGGCGATCGGTACAATCCCTTCGGTCGCGAGCGCGAACACACGGCCGAAAACTGACGGATCGTCCCCCGAACGAGGGGGGTGTCACTCCAACCGTTTCTCTCGGCTGTGTGGGGTTATGAGCCTGTCCATCCACGGTTGACGGGATTTTTTGGGAAGCTTTATGAATCCGGTCGCGGGAGTAGACACTGTTCGGACACGAGCGAACACGCAACGGAACTAATCCATGATAGGACTCGAACTCACGGCTGCGTTTATCGACGCGATGGTACTGCTTCAGCAAGGTGGCCCGGCGATCACCGGGACCGGCGTGGCGGCGCTGGCGGTCGGGTTGGCCGGCTTCGGCGCGGGCTACGCTGAGCGCGGGATCGGTGCGGCGGCGATCGGTGCGCTCGCCGAGGACTCGATCTCGTTCGGTATCGCCCTGGTGTTGACCGTGCTGCCGGAGACGATCGTGCTCCTCACGCTGGTCACACTGTTCCTGCAGTAGCGCCCTCCCATCAATGAGTCTCGATACGGTCGCCGAAGACATCAAAGACGACGCTAGGGAGCGCGCCGAGCGCATCGAACGCGAAACCGACGAGCGCGCCGACGAGATCCTCGCCGAGGCCGAGAGCGATGCAGACGAGATCATCGCCGAGCGCGAGGACGATCTCGATTCGCGGATCGAGCAGGAACGCGAGCAGAAACTCTCCAGTGCGAAGCTGGAGGCCAAACAGAAACGCCTCGAAGCCCGCCGCGACAGCCTCGCCGACGTCCGCGATCGGGCCGAGGCGGCGGTTGCGGACATCTCCGGTGACCGGCGCGAGGAGCTGACCCGCGAGCTGCTCGACGACGCCGCGGGGGAGTTCGACGACGGCCCCGTCACGGTGTACGGTCGCGACGACGACGCTGCACTCATCGAATCGATCGTCGCCGACTACGACGGCTTCGAACACGCCGGCTCGGTCGACTGCCTCGGTGGCATCGTCGCCGAGAGCGACGCCTCGCGCCTGCGGGTGAACAACACCTTCGACTCGGTGTTCGACGCGGTCTGGGACGAGGAGTTGAAGGCGGTCAGCGAACGACTGTTCCAGCAATGAGCACGCGAACGAACGGATCGGGGTCGAACTACGAGTACGTCACCGCGCGCGTGCGGTCGCGCCGGGCAAAACTGTTCGACGAGGACGATTACCGAAAGCTGATCCGGATGGGACCAGGCGAGATCGCCCGGTTCATGGAGGAATCGGAGTACGAGGAGGCGATGAACGCCCTCGGCGCGCGCTATTCGGGCGTCGATCTCATCGAGCACGCCCTCCACCGCAACCTCGCGAACCACTTCGACGATCTGCTTCGGTTCGCCGAGGGACGACTGTACGACTACATCGCGCGCTATCTCCGGCAGTTCGACGCCTGGAACATCAAAACGGTGATGCGCGGGATCTACTCGGACGCCGAGCGCGAGTCGGTCGAGACCGACCTCATTCGTGCCGGCGAGTTCTCCGAGCGGCGCATCGAGCGCCTGCTCGGCGCGGAGTCGATCGAGGCGGTGATCGACGTGCTCGCGGACACGATGTTCGGCGACGCGCTCGCCGGTGCTTACGGCGAATACGAGGAGCGAGCGGTGCTCGTCCCCCTCGAAAACGCCGTCGATCGGGCGTTCTACGAGGCGCTGATCGCGGGGCTCCCCTCGGAGCCGAGCCGGGCGACACAGCTGTATATCGATTTCCTCGAAGCCGAGATCGACTTCCGCAACATCGAGAACGCGCTGCGGCTCTCGCGAAGCGGTGCGGACGTCGACCCCGCTGAATACTACATCGACGGCGGGCGGCTGTTCGACGAGGAGGGGATCGGCGCGCTGGTGGCCAACACCGACGAGCTCGTCTCGCGCCTGCGCGAGAGCACGTACGGCGACGATCTCGACGCAGCGTTGAACGAGCTCGAATCAGCCGAGGGCCTCTCGGGCGTCGAGCGTGCGCTCAACAGGGCGCTGCTCGAATACTCCCGGACGCTCTCGAACCGGTATCCGCTCTCGGTCTGTCCGGTGTTCGCCTACGTGCTGGCGAAGATGCGCGAGGTGGACAACGTCCGCGCGATCGCGCGCGGCAAGGAGGCGGGGCTCGACCCCGAGACGATCGAGGAGGAGCTGGTGATGGTATGAACCGACAGGCCGAAACCGGCGCAGTCCCGATGGGGGACGCATGAGCCAGGAGATCGCCGTCGTCGGCAGCCCGGAGTTCACGACGGGCTTTCGGCTCGCAGGCGTCAGGGCCTTCGAGAACGTTCCCGACGACGAGAAAGACGCGGCACTCGATGCGGCCGTCGAGCGGGCGTTCGACGACGAGGAGATCGGTATCGTCGTGATGCGAGAGGACGATATGGAGCATCTCTCGCGCGGCGTCAGACAGAACGCCGAGACGAGCATCGAACCCACATTGGTAACCCTCGGCGGCGAGGGGGCCGGCAGCGGCGGACTGCGCGAGCAGATCAAACGCGCCATCGGCATCGACTTGATGGACGAGAACTAATTTATGAGTCAGGCAACCGATACACAGGGTGACGAGGACGGCACGATCGCGAGCGTGAGCGGCCCGGTCGTCGTGGCGGCGGACCTCGGCGCGCGGATGAACGACGTGGTCTACGTCGGCGACGAAGGGCTGATGGGCGAGGTGATCGAGATCGAGGGCAACCGGACGACGATCCAGGTCTACGAGGAGACCTCGAACGTCGCCCCCGGCGAGCCCGTCACGAACACCGGCGAACCCCTCTCGGTCGATCTGGGGCCCGGCATGCTCTACTCGATCTACGACGGCGTCCAGCGCCCGCTCGACGAGCTCGAAGACCAGCTCGGCGCGTTTCTCGACCGCGGTGTCGACGCGCCGGGCATCGAGATGGACGAGAGCTGGGAGTTCACGCCCACCGTCGAGGAGGGTGACGAGATCGAGGCCGGCGATATCGTCGGCACGGTCCCGGAGACCGAGAGCATCGAACACAAGGTGCTCGTGCCGCCGGACTACGAGGGTGGCGCAGTCACGAACGTCGAGGAGGGCGCGTTCACCGTCACCGAGACGGTCGTCGAACTCGACTCGGGCGAGGAGGTCACGATGCATCAGGAGTGGCCGGTGCGCGAGGCCCGCCCGACGGTCGACAAGGAAACGCCGAAGACGCCCCTGATCACGGGACAGCGCGTCCAAGACGGGCTGTTCCCGCTCGCGAAGGGCGGAACGGCGGCGATCCCGGGACCCTTTGGCTCCGGGAAGACCGTCACTCAGCAGAGCCTCGCGAAGTACGCCGACGCCGATATCGTCATCTACATCGGCTGTGGCGAGCGCGGCAACGAGATGACGGAAGTGATCGACGACTTCCCCGAGCTCGAAGACCCCAACACCGGGAAGCCGTTGATGAGCCGGACCTGCCTCATCGCCAACACCTCCAACATGCCGGTCGCGGCGCGCGAGTCGTGTGTCTACACGGGCATCACGATCGCCGAATACTACCGCGACATGGGCTACGACGTGGCGCTGATGGCCGACTCCACCTCACGGTGGGCGGAGGCGATGCGCGAGATCAGTTCGCGCCTGGAGGAGATGCCCGGCGAGGAGGGCTATCCGGCCTACCTCGCGGCGCGCCTCTCGGAGTTCTACGAGCGCGCGGGCTACTTCCAGAACATCAACGGCACTGAAGGATCGATCTCGGCGGTCGGCGCTGTCTCCCCGCCGGGCGGTGACTTCTCCGAACCCGTCACCCAGAACACGCTGCGCATCGTGAAGACGTTCTGGGCGCTCGACGCCGACCTCGCCGAACGCCGGCACTTCCCGGCGATCGACTGGGACGAGTCGTACTCGCTCTATCGCGACCAGCTCGACCCGTGGTTCGAGGAGAACGTCGCGAGCGACTGGCCCGAGGTGCGCCAGTGGGCCATCGACACGCTCGACGAGGAGAGCGAGCTCCAAGAGATCGTCCAGCTGGTCGGTGAGGACGCGCTGCCGGACGACCAGCGGCTCACCCTGGATATCGCGCGCTATCTGCGCGAGGCGTTCCTCCAGCAGAACGCGCTCGACGACGTGGATGCCTACTCCGCGCCGGAGAAGACCTACCTCATCATGCAGGCGATCAGGACCTACAACGACGAGGCGTTCGCGGCGCTCGATGCGGGCGTGCCGGTCGAGGAGATCACGGATATCGACGCCGCACCGCGGCTCAACCGCATCGGCACGACTGCGGAGTACGAGGCGTTCATCGACGACGTCGAATCGAACATCGAGAGCCAGCTCCGGGAGAAATACTGACGACCGAAAATGAAAGAATATCAAACCATCGAGGAGATCAGTGGGCCGCTCGTGTTCGTCGAGATCGACGAACCGGTGGGCTACGACGAGATCGTCGAGATCGAGCTACCGAACGGCGAACAGAAGCGCGGCCAGGTGCTCGAATCGAACGAGGAGTTCGCCTCGATCCAGGTGTTCGAGGGGACCGACAGCATCAACCGCGAGGCCTCGGTCCGGTTCCTCGGCGAGACGATGAAGATGCCCGTCACCGAGGACCTCCTCGGCAGAGTGCTCGACGGCTCGGGCCGCCCGATCGACGACGGCCCCGAGATCGTCCCCGAGGAGCGCGAGGACATCATCGGGGCGGCGATCAATCCAACCGCCAGAGAGTATCCCGAGGAGTTCATCCAGACCGGTGTCTCGGCGATCGACGGGATGAATACCTTGGTACGGGGCCAGAAACTGCCGATCTTCTCGGCGTCCGGCCTCCCGCACAACGACCTCGCGCTCCAGATCGCCCGACAGGCGACGGTGCCCGAGGAGATCGACGAGGAGGGCGATGACGAGGATGGCTCGGAGTTCGCAGTGGTGTTCTGTGCGATGGGCATTACGGCTGAGGAGTCGAACGAGTTCCTCGCGGACTTCGAGCGCACCGGCGCGCTCGAACGATCGGTCGTCTTCTCGAACCTCGCGGACGACCCTGCCGTCGAGCGTCAGATCACGCCGCGGCTCGCGCTCACCACGGCCGAGTATCTCGCCTTCGAGAAGGACTATCACGTGCTCGTCATCCTGACGGACATGACCAACTACTGTGAGGCGCTGCGCGAGATCGGGGCCGCCCGCGAGGAGGTGCCCGGTCGGCGTGGCTATCCGGGCTACATGTACACCGACCTCGCCCAGCTCTACGAGCGCGCGGGCCGGATCAAGGGTCGCGAGGGCTCGGTGACGCAGATCCCGATCCTGACGATGCCCGGCGACGACGATACGCACCCGATCCCCGATCTGACTGGGTACATCACCGAGGGCCAGATCATGATGGATCGCAACCTCAACTCGCAGGGCGCGCAGCCGCCGGTCAACGTGCTGCCGAGCCTCTCGCGGCTGATGGACGACGGGATCGGCGAGGGGCTCACGCGTGAGGATCACGGCGACGTCTCCGACCAGCTCTACGCCGCCTACGCGGAGGGTGAGGACCTGCGCGACCTGGTGAACATCGTCGGTCGCGAGGCGCTCTCCGAGCAGGACAACCGCTATCTCGATCTGGCCGACCGCTTCGAGACCGAGTTCGTCGATCAGGGCTTCGACAACAACCGCGACATCGAAGACACGCTCGACATCGGTTGGGACCTGCTCTCGACGCTCCCGAAATCGTCGCTCAACCGCATCGACGAGGAGCTCATCGAGAAATACTACCGCGAGGATGCTGGCGAACCGGACGAGGAATCGACGAGCGACGAGAGCGACGCGGCCGAGTCCGAGGCCGAAGCTTAAGGGTCTCGGTCGACTATTTCAGGCAATGGCAAACGACGTCAAACCCACGCGCAAGGAGCTGATGGCGATCGAGGATCGCATCGATCTCTCCGAGCGCGGTCACGACACCTTGGAGCAGAAACGCGACGGGCTCATCATGGAGTTCATGGACATCCTCGATCAGGCCCAGGACGTGCGATCGGGTCTCGGCGACGATTACGAGGAGGCCCAGGAGACGATCGACATGGCGCGTGCGATCGAGGGTGATCTCGCGGTGCGCGGGGCGGCCGCGGCGCTCAAAGAGCACCCCGAGATCACCATCCAGTCGAAGAACATCATGGGCGTCGTCGTCCCCCAGATCGAGTCCTCGAAGGTGCAGAAGGGGCTCGACGAGCGCGGCTACGGCATCCTCGGCACGAGCGCGCAGATCGACGAGGCTGCCGACGCCTACGAGGAACTCATCGACTCGATCGTTCTCGCCGCCGAGGTCGAGACCGCGATGAAGAAGATGCTCAACGAGATCGAGACCACCAAACGGCGGGTCAACGCTCTCGAATTCAAGCTGCTGCCCGAACTCCACGAATCACAGGAGTACATCGAGCAGAAGCTCGAAGAGCAGGAGCGCGAGGAGATCTTCCGGATGAAGAAGATCAAGAACAAGAAGGAAGAAGAGGAGCGCGAGGCCCGCGATGAGGTCAGCGCCGAGGAGAGCGAGGAGACCGACCGCCCCGAGGGCGAAGTCGCTGTCACCTCCGATTAATCATCGGTACGCTCGCTGTAGGCCGCATATCGCAGCAGGTTCATGCTCCATTCTTCCGGGAGATCGTCGACGAGTTCGGTGACGCTTTCCTGGCCGTAATCACCGTCGAGCAGCGCCGCGATGTGATCGGCAGCTTTCCCGTAGGCGACGCTCTTGCCTTCGGCGTCGCCCGCGTCGTGCTCGGCCATCCCGTCGCCGTTCTCGATCGCGTCGAGTTTGTGCATCCCGCTCAGCACGCGCAGTCGCAGTCGCACGTTCTCCAGGTCCTTGCGGTCCGTCTCGTCGAGCATGGGTGGTCGCGTTTGGATAGCGTGGCGTATAAACGACGCGTCAGAGGCCGTCGTAGCTCTCGATCATCGTCTCGGCGAACTGGCCATCCCGATCGGCCGCGATGACCACGAGAACGAACGGTTCGTCGGCCGGTTCGAGGACGAACACCGCGAACGGTGGGTCGGCGCTCGCAGCCAGCCGGCCGATGAGCGGCTCCAGCGGCGTGATCCCGTCGGCGAACTCGTCGTAGAGGCGTCGCTGACCGGCCTGTTTGGCGAACGTGTAGACGACGCCGTTGGCCTCGTTGTCGGTGTTGCGCGTCGTCCGTGCGTTCATCGCTCGGCCCTCGCGTTCGGCCTCCTGCCACGTCTCGTGGGCGACCTCGAAGATGCCGGTCGCGCCGTCGGCGAACTCGACCGTCGTGCGTGTCTCGATGTCGGTCTCGGCGAAGCGGGGCGTTCCGTCCGTCCAGGAGAGCGTGGCGGCGATGCGGTTGCCAGGTTCGACGTCGTCGACCGTCCGTCCGAGATCGCCGTCGTAGCCCTCGGTCGTGACGTAGGTCGGGTCCTGTGAGCTCGTGTCGAGCAGAAGGAGTTCGGCCGGATCGCGTGGACTGGCGAGCACGCGGAAGGTGCCGCTCGTCGTCGATTGCATACGTGCTGGTGGCTCCGTACGGTGAAACCGTTCACGAAGGGCTATGGTCGTCGCGCCCCTCGATCGGGCATGCGCGTCGTTTCGTTACTCCCCTCGGCGACCGAGATCGTCGCGGCACTCGGCATCGAGCCGGTCGGCGTCTCCCACGAGTGCGATCATCCCCCGCGAATGGCCGAGAAACCCGCCGTCAATCGCTCACGGGTCGATCCCACCGCATCGAGCGGGGAGATCGACGAACAGGTGCTCGAAGCCGAGCGGTCGGGCGGCGTCTACGATATCGAACTCGACACGCTCGCACGCCTCGATCCCGATCTCGTCGTCTCACAGGGGATCTGCGAGGTCTGTGCGGTCGACGCGGTGGCCGTCCGTGAGGCGGTCGACGAGCTACAACTCGACTGCGAGGTGCTCACGACCGATCCCCACAGCATCGGCGACGTCTTCGACGACATCCGTCGCATCGGCGCGGCGACCGGGACTGAGGACCAAGCGTCGGCACTCGTCGCCGATCTCGAAGCGCGCGTACAGGCCGTCGAGCGAACGGCCGAGATGACCGACGAGCGCCCGCGCGTGGCGGTGCTTGACTGGACCGATCCCACAATGGTCGCCGGCCACTGGATCCCCGAGATGGTCGAGCTGGCCGGCGGTTCCTATGGATTGACGGACCACGGAGCGGCCTCGCGCCCGGTCGAGTGGGAGACGATCCGCGAGTACGACCCCGAGGTGCTGGCCGTCGCGCCCTGTGGATTCGATCTCGATCAGACGACCGAGAACCTCGCTGACCTGACCGATCGTCCGGGCTGGGACGAACTCACCGCCGTCCAGGACGGTCGGGCGTACGCCATCGACGGCCACCAGTACGTCAACCGGCCCGGAACCCGGTTGGTCGACTCGCTCGAACATCTCGCCGGCGTGATCCACCCTGAAGCCTTCGCACGCCCGCCGGAGGAGGCTGCGCGCCCGCTATCGGCGTTGCTCGTCGAGTCCTAGTCGGCGACCGCACAGGAACCGGCGTACTCGATCTCCTCGATCGAGTCGATACCGCTCTCGCCACAGACCGGACAGTCGGGGTTCGCCCCGAGCGGGAGCTCCTCGAAACTCATCGCCAGCGCGTCGTAGGAGAGCAGTCGGCCGTCGAGGCGCTCGCCGATGTCCATCAGGGATTTCACCGTTTCGGTCGCCTGTATCGTGCCGATCACGCCGGGGAGCATGCCGAGCACACCCGTCGTCGCACAGTCGGGCACCGTTCCCGCCGGTGGTGCCTCGGGGAACAGACAGCGATAGCATGGCGACTTGCCCTCGAAAGTCGTCACCTGGCCCTCGAAGCGGTAGATCGCGCCGTGCGAGAAGGGGATCCCGGCGAGCGTGCAGGCATCGTTGACGAGATATCGCGTTCGGAAGTTGTCGGAGCCGTCGACGACGAAGTCGTACTCGTCGACGAGCGAGCGGACGTTGTCGGGACCCAGTCGCTCGTCGTGAGGTTCGACGATCACGTCGGGGTTCAGCTGCTCGACGAACCGGGCGGCGCTGTCGACTTTCTTCTCGCCGACGTCGTCGTCGCCGTGGACGATCTGGCGCTGGAGGTTGCTGCGCTCGACCACGTCGTCGTCGACGATGCCCAGCCGGCCGACGCCCGCGGCGGCGAGATACTGGATCGTCGGCGCGCCGAGCCCGCCCGCGCCGACGACGAGCACGCGCGCGTCGAGCAGCGACCCCTGGCCAGCGGGACCGACCCCGTCCATGATGATGTGACGGGAATACCGGTCGAGCTGGGTCGCGTCGAGGCTGAGATCGCTCATACGACCCCTACGTCGCCGGCGGAATAAACGCGCGGGTCGTCCGACCGATATCTCTACATTTATGTCGGATGGATTTGTAGACGCACTCAGTATGCAACCACGTTCGATCGCCATCGCTCTCGTCGCGGCCCTCCTCGCCGTGAGCGCCGGTACGGGCGGCGCGCTCGCCGTCACCGACTCCCTCCACGCACAGCAGTCACCGGCCGGCACGACCGACGCGGGCACGGCAACGAGCGGCACGGGCGACTCCGCAACCGGAACGAGCGGTCCGTCCGTCACGTTCGACGACCAGAACAGCAGCGGCGAGAGCGTGCTCATCTCGTCGGCAACGCTGCCCGAGAAGGGGTTCGTCGCCATCTACGACAGCACCCGCTCGGGCAACGAGACGAACCAGGTCGTCGGTGCCTCCTACCCGCTCAGCGCCGGCACGTCGGACAACATTCGCATCCAGCTCGACGAGCCGGTCAACGGATCGACATCGCTGACGGCGGTCGTCCACACCGACAGCAACGGCAACGACCAGTTCGATTTCGTCTCCTCGAACGGCCAGCAGGACCCCCCGATCACGCAGGGTGACCGCCGCGTCGTCGACATCGCCCAGGTCACCGTCGAGGACGCCGGGAACGCCGGCGCAGCGACGGACTCCGCGAGCGACGACAGCGCCGCCACCGACACCGGCGGCGAAGCGACCGAGGCTGGCGATGCCGACAGTACCGAAGCCAACGCTAACGCCAGCGGCAACGAAAGCGGTGGCGGGAACGGGAGCGGCGACGGTAGCAGTTCGTCCGGTCCCGGCTTCGGCCTCGCCGTCGCAGTCGTCGCGCTGCTCGCGGTCGCACTGCTCGCAACGCGCCGAAACTAAACACACGACCCTCTTTTCACTCGCAGCGAAGTCGAGAATCCTTCGCGAACCACTCACAGCGCTGCCGAACCGCCCATCGTAGCGGAATCGAAAGGGATGGGCCCTGTCGGATTCGAACCACGGTCGTTTCGCCCGCTTCACTCCCTGCTCCGAATCCTCGGCCACTGATTTACGGCTCGCTATCGCTCGCCGGAGAATCGATGGGCCCTGTCGGATTCGAACCAACGACCACTCGGTTATGAGCCGAGCGCTCTTACCACTGAGCTAAGGGCCCGTCTACGGGCATAGTCATCCATCGTGGCATAAAAGTGCGTCTGTTGGCGAAATCGGGGTCGTACGGCCGGCACAGCCCGACGAATCCGCTGATGACCTTCGCTGTTGTCCCGAAGTTGCACTACGCGGATCGAAATCCAAGAATTTTGACGCCGCCGCCAGGGCTCGAACCTGGGACAACCTGGGTAACAACCAGGTGCTCTACCAACTGAGCTACGGCGGCCCTGTCTTGACAAAGCGGGAGTTCGTTCATAGCCGTTTCGCTTTCGACCGACACGCTTTCGCCCGGTGCCCCGGGAGGGACGACATGACCGACGCCCTCGACACACTCCTCGCGCGGGTCCGCGAGCGCGTCACGCCCGACGGCGACGAGCGAGCCCGTCTCGACGCCGCAACCGCCCGCCTCGACGAGCGCGTCGCGGCGGCCATCGACGACTGCCCCGTCGCGGCCGACACCCTCCACGTCGGCTCGACCGCCCGCGGGACGTGGCTGCCCGGCGACCGCGACATCGACCTGTTCGTTCGGTTCCCACCGGACCTGCCGCGGGCGGAGCTCGAACAGTACGGGCTCGCCATCGGCCACGCCGTGCTGCCCGATGGCCACGAGGAGTACGCCGAACACCCCTACGTCACCGGCGAGTTCGAGGGGTTCGCCGTCGATCTCGTCCCCTGCTATCGCGTCGAGAGCGCGACCGCCATCCGGTCGGCCGTCGATCGCACCCCATTCCACACGCGCTATCTCGCCGCCCGCCTCGACGACGCGCTCGCGACCGACGTCCGCGTCGCCAAACGATTCCTCACGGCGATCGGCGTCTACGGCAGTGACCTCCGCACCCGCGGGTTCTCGGGCTATCTCACCGAACTGCTCGTGCTCGAACACGGCGGCTTCCGGGAACTCGTCACCGCGGCCGCCGACTGGCAGCCACCCGTGCGTTTCGACCCGGAAAACCACGGCACGCGGCGCTTCGACGACCCGCTCGTGGTGATCGATCCGACCGATCCCGAGCGCAACGTCGCGGCGGTACTTTCGGCCACCAATCTCGCCCGCTTTCAGCACCACGCGCGGCGATTGCTCGCCGATCCCGACGACGATCGCTTCGCTCCTCGTTCGGCAACGGCGCTCTCGTCGGCAGACGTTCGACGTGAACTCGATCGCCGCGGGACGACACCCGTCGCCATCCGGTTCGACGCGCCGGCGCTCGTCGACGACCAGCTCTACCCACAGCTCGAGAAATCGCTCGCGGGCGTTCGCACCGCCCTCGACGACCACGGCTTCGACGTGCTCCGCTCGCGGGCGTTCGCCGACCGCGCGGGAGTCCTGCTCTACGAACTCGCCGTCGCCGAGCGCCCCGCCGTCGAGCGACACGAGGGCCCGCCGGTGAGCGCGCGCGAGCACGCCGACCGCTTCTACGAAACCTACGCGACCGCCGACTGCGATGGCCCGTTCGTCGACGGCGACCGCTACGTCGTCGAGCGCGAACGCGACTACCGGACGGCAGACGACCTTCTCGCCGACGGGTTCGACGGTATCGCACTCGGGACCGATATCGAACGGGCGATCGACGACGGCTACTCGGTTCTCGTCGGTGACGACGTCCCGGCGCTCGCCGACGAGTTCGGCACCGATCTCGCCGACTACTTCTCGCCTAGCCCGTGAGCCGTCCGCGCATCGTCGAGGATCGATCGTAGCCGATCGTCGACCTCACCGTCGGGCGCGACCGGCTCGTAGCCCTCGAACACCTCGTTCACTTTGTTGATGCTCTCCGAGAGCGTCTCCAGACCGTAGCCGCCTTCGAGGACAAAGCCGAGACCGGCATCGCAGCGCTCGGCGAGATCGCGGACGCGTGCGGCCAGTACGCCGTAGCCCTCCGTCGAGACCGTCATCCGCGAGATCGGGTCGTGTTCGTGGGCGTCGAAGCCAGCGCTCACGAGCAGCAGGTCCGGATCGAATTCGGTAAGCAACGGCGCGAACACGTCGTCGATGGTGGCGAGGTAGGCGTCGTCGTCGCCGCCGGCCGGGAACGCCACGTTCGCGGTCGTCCCCTCGCCGTCGCCCTCACCTGTTTCGCCGACCTCGCCGGACCCTGGGTAGAGCCCCCGTTCGTGAATCGAGCAGTAGAACACGTCGTCGCGGTCGTAGAAGATGTCCTGGATGCCGTTGCCGTGGTGGACGTCCCAGTCGATGATGGCGACGCGCTCTGCGGCCCCGTCGAGCGCCGACTGGGCGGCGATGGCGGCGTTGTTGAGGAAGCAAAACCCCATCGCGTCGTCGGCGACCGCGTGGTGGCCGGGCGGCCGACCGATGGCGAACGGCGTCTCCCGTCCCTCGGTGCCATCGAGGGCTTCGTGCGCGCTCCAGACGGCCTGGCCGGCGCTCTTGAGCGCCGCCTCCCAGGTTGCCTCGACGGCCACCGTGTCGGGGTCCCACTGGCCGCCGCCATCGGCGCAGAACTCGCGAACCTCCTCCACGTATTCGTCGTCGTGGACCGCGCGGGCCTGCGCCTCGTCGATCGCGTCGGCCTCGACGTACTCGACGCCGTGACGGCTTGAGAGCCCTTGGCGAATGGCGCGCAGGCGATCGGGACTCTCGGGATGACGCGGGCCGGTGTCGTGGTTCAGACAGTCGCTCGAATAGCCGTACCTCATCTTCCCCACCCCATGGCGGTTCGATCGACTGGGCTCACGACGCCTCCTCTGTCGGGTAGTACGGTTCGAGCTCGAAATACGCCTCGACGTCGGCGAGCGTGATCGTCCGCCGGTCGGCGTGGCGCGCGAGAACGGCTGCGGCCGACGCGACCCGACCCGCGTACCGTTCGAGAATGCCCGCGAGTGCGACCCGCGCGTCCATCGAGACGCGATATCGTTCGTCGATGTCGAGCCGGGCGATGCGATCGACGGGCGCGATCGGGAGCTCCGAGTCCGTCGAGCCGTCGCCATCGAAGTCCGCCACGCGCAGCGTCTTCCGGTCGTCGTCGGTCGCCCGATCGGCGGCCTCGCTGGCGAGTCGCGCACCCTGCCGCTGGATCCGGCGTGCGAGTTCCTCGGTGGCCTCGCTACTCACGCGCAACGAGCCCGCGTGCCGCCGGATGATCGCGTCGACCGGGGCGAACGGGAGCTCGACACTCATGGCCATACGGGAGTCTGTTTCGGTCTTAAGGGTTTCCGTGCCGGCTCAGAACAGCTCGTCGGCGTCGAGTCGTCCCTCCGAAACCGACCCGCGAGCGGTGAGCTCCTCCCCGAGACCGACGTCGGCGTCCGTCACGACGCGCATCGTCTCGCTGCCGTTGTCGAGAACGACCGGATCGCCCGCCTGAACGACCGTCCCGGTGAACTCCGTCGGCTCGCCGTCCTCGTCGCTCCCGCTGTCTCCACTTCCTCCATCTCCGCTTTCGTCGCCCGACACTGCTCGGTCACTTCCCGACTCGTCGCTTGTCCCAGCCTCCGTATCGCCGCCACCGAACGCGTCCAGCCCGTCCGCCGAATCGTCCTCTTCGTCGGCGCTCGTGGCCGCCCCACCGTCGATGGCGAACACGCTTGTGCGCCAGCCGGCGGAGGCTTCGAGATCGTCGCGCCAGCCGTCCTGGATCTCGACGTCCGCGAACTGGAGTTCGTCGCCCGCGGCGATATCGCGGTCGGCTTTCTCGCCCCAGAGCGCCACGCGGATGTCGCCGCTGTCGTCCTGGATCCGGACGTTTCTGACCTGGCCCTCCGAGCCGTCGTCGCGATCGAAGGTGCGTTTCGGATCGGTCGAGCGAACCACGCCACCGATGTCGGTGATCGTATCGATCTCCAAATCCTCGATCGGTGTCGTCTCGGGGACGTACTCGACATCGGCATCGACGGGTTCGAGCGTGCTCCGTGCGCTCAGATGGACTTCGAGTTCACCGTCGCGCTCGCGAACGTAGCCGTCGACGAGTTCGACCGTCGTTCCCGGATCGAGTTCGTCGGCGTGCTCGGTTTGCTCGTCCCAGAGCGTTACTCGAACCTTTCCCGTCTCGTCGCCGAGCGTGAGGTTTGCCACCTTCCCCTCCGAGCCGTCGTCGCGCTCGAAGGTCCGGATCGAGTCGGTGTCGAGCACGACGCCTGTGAGCGTGACGTCGGACTCGCCGAGCGTGAGTCCCTCGATGCTCTCCGCGCCGTCGAGGTCGACGTCGATCTCGACGTCCGCCGGCTCGGCGCGGTCGGCGCTCACCTCGATCCCGTTGTAGCCCTCGCGCGGTCGACCCGCGATCTTGAGCACGTCGCCGGGTTCGAGCTCCTCGACGGCCCCCTCTGCGGGTTCGTCCCAGAAGGCCACCCGCACTCGCCCCGTCTCGTCGGCGACCTCGACGTTGACGACCTTCCCGTCCTCGTCCTCGTCGTCTCGCTCGAAGCTACGGAGCTCGCCGACGTGCGTGACCTTCGCCGCGAACTTCGCCTCCTCCATGCCCGCCTCGATGTCCGCGATACCCTCGATCTCCCCGTCGGCGAGTTCGTGGGCGATGAGCATCGCCGCGGTCTCCTCGTCGGCGAGCCCGCCCATCTCCTCGACCTTCTCCTCGACGGCCTCGCGGAACTCCGTCTCGGGGACCTCGGCATCGAGGTCCGCATAGATGTCCGCTATCGCACCCATTGAACGAAACCATAGGCGGTGGCCGCTTAAGCGTTGTCGTCGCCGAACAGCCCGCCGCTGGCCGTCGATTTGTCATTTCCTTCGTTCGCACGATACGCCTTCGGTACGGCCCTCACGGGGTCGCGGTCGTCACCGTTTGCTCTGTTGATCGACAGACAGCGAAGGGGTGGGGTAGCTGAATACACCTCTTAGCGGCTCTAACCGACGATTCGACGTGACACACGNTCGACCGCCTCACTGATCGGCTGAGTTTCGCCGTCTCATGGATCGAGAAATTCCTCGCTCCGTATCTTCAGAAGTTATCCAAATGACTATCCGTTGCCGGCAGGATCGCTGATCTGGATCAGCGCTGCATCAGTAAGTTTTCGTGCGATCGAGACAGCCTGTTTGACGAAGCGGAAGAGAATCTTCTGCACAAAGACTCCTCTTCCGCTTTATCTCAATTGTTCTAACGACTCACCCCGACGCCGTCGGCGGATTCAATAGAGCCGAGTCGAACACATCACGTAGATATTAGTGGGCTCGTGATTAGAAGTCTGTACGCAAACCAATGACCAATCCAGAGCTAGAGAGGCTTAGAGGTCACATTCTACTCGCGGGTTGTAGTGACCTCACTGAGATAATCCTTGAAGAACTTCCGCGAACCACGGATGTGCTAGTGGTTGCACAAGACAGTCCACAGGATCAACTCTTTGCAGACAGTAATCGCCATTTTCTCAGTGGGGATCCTACCGATGAAGAGATTCTCACTCAAGCATGTCTTAGCGATGCACAAGCAATTCTGGTTGCTACGGGTGATGATGCTGAGAATGCACTTGTAATCTTAACAGCACGCCACTCAGATACTGATATCCACATTGTCTCCTCTTCGTCAAATAGTGAAAATATAGCAAAACTCAAGCGAGCCGGAGCAAACACTGTCATCAGCCCTCAAAGCATGGCTGGGCAACATCTCGTCCGATCCACTCTTGGCTGACAGCATGGAATGATCAGCCAAAGACAATATCAATATCTATGTAAGATAGGCCTATCAACTCCGGTAACCTTGGAGAGTGAAAACCTCAAAATATCGACAACACGTGCTGAGTGCAATCCTACAAACAAAAATGATTCAGCACGTCAACTCCAACGTCGACTATGGCCGATCAGTCGCGACACAGATTCCATCGGCGGAACGCGGTAAAGACACTTGGGAGTCTGGGTGCCGCCGGCCTACTCAGCGGCTGTAACTCAAATCTTGATATCCTCCCGAAGAGCGATTCGCAGAACGAACGCCGCAACATGCTCTGTTGATCGACAGACAGCGAAGGGGTGGGGTAGCTGAATACAACTCTTAGCGGCTCTAACCAACGATTCTACGTGACACACGATACAGAAACATAGATTTGCGGTTGGGTTAGAATTGACAGATTTGATAAAGATCGGCGGATGGATCGGCGTATCGCTGGTGATGCCTCTCAGACCATCTGACAGAGAAAGAGCGGGCGGCGGCGT
>NZ_AOMC01000045.1 GCF_000336695.1 Halococcus morrhuae DSM 1307 | reverse complement strand
GAAAAGACGGTTTCGCTCATTGACCGCTGATTGTAGACGTCATCGTCGATCCGGGCGTTGTGAGCCTTCTGCAACGGGGATTGCTCACAATGCTTGATGACCGGACGTGTGGCTTCTTTTCGACACTTCTCTCGAAGCTCTTTCCACGAGTACATCTTATCCGCGAGGAGTTCCCGCAGGTCTCCGGCGTTCCGCCGGAAGACCTGCAA
>NZ_AOMC01000044.1 GCF_000336695.1 Halococcus morrhuae DSM 1307 | reverse complement strand
GAACCGTGGTTTTCATCGCCTGAAACGAGTAATCCGCCCGCTTGCGGTAATGATGGCTTGCCTGACCACGCTGGAAGCCGCTGGCATCGATCGCACCAGTTCCCGAGAAGCCAGCCTGCTCCGCCGTTCTGCGGAGCAGGCTGCGCAGTGTTCGCATCGAGATCTCTTTCTCCCAGTTGCAAAACGACGTGTGATCCGGCGACTTCTCCAACCCGAACACGTCGAGAATCCCGGGCATCTCGTTGAGATAATCTTCGAGATGACGGAGCGGC
>NZ_AOMC01000043.1 GCF_000336695.1 Halococcus morrhuae DSM 1307 | reverse complement strand
TCGCAAACGTTCCATACCGCAAGAAGGCGTCCAATTCCCCTGAACTCAGCGGTAGAATCGCCGGACGGAACCGGCGATCAACAGAGCATCACCGTTTGCTCACCGCCAGCGCTGCGGTGGACGACCGTCACCGAATCGGGCGGGCTGTCGCGCCGGACGACGAACCGGTAGTCGAGTTCGGTCAGCGCCATCGAACAGGCCTGACCCGTCCCGGCCTCGTTCTCCGTGGCGATCGTGACGACCAGCTCCGACCCTTTCTTCCGAACGGAGTCGAGCACCGCCGACTGACAGCCGTTCCGCCCGACGATCGTTCCCTCCACGACGATCCGCGAGCCATCCCCCTCGATCGTCACGCGCGCCGAACCGCCCGTCGACGTGCCATTCCCGCCACCGGGCACGTCGACCGAGGGCGAATCGGTCGTATCCTCCTCCCGCTCCGTCGCGCTCGGGGTTTCTGTTCCGATCGGTGTCCCCTCGCCCGGCTCCGTCGTCGGCTCGCTCGTCGCGGGCTCACCCGTCGCCGGCCCCCTCGTCGGTGCGGGCCCCGCGGTGGTCGGTTCGGGACCCGCCACGGTCGGTTCACCGTTCTCCACCTGGCTCGTCCCGGCCCCGGTCGGCGACGACCCGTTCTCCCCGCCATCGCCGCCGATACAGCCCGCGACGGCGACGGCACCACCGACGAGAAGCAGTTCTTGGAGTAGCTCGCGGCGTTCCATGTGGGTCGGGCGACCACCAGCGGCATGGGTCTTGCGGCGACGCGCGAATCGTAACGGGTTTAACCGGATGTCCGCTACTGGAGAGTGAGTCCTGGTTGGGTAGTGGACTATCCTACTGGCCTGCGGAGCCGGTGACCGGAGTTCAAATCTCCGCCAGGACGCTCACTCACTTCGTTCGTTCGCGTCCTGGCGTGCCCCACGCTCGCTGCGCTCGCGTGGGACTCCGCCAGGACGTTTCGGACTCATAACGCGACAAGCATAGTGCATCGCTCGCCTTAATATTTTCAAATTTCACACATCGACAATAGGAACGGCGAACGGTTTGGAACGGTCCTGAGAACCTTGACTGCTCGCCTCGTGCGTGCTCGACGCCACCTATGTGATCCCGATCAAAAGAACAGGGAATCGGTGAAACGAATGAAGGGACGGCGAAAGGGACGCGCTACTCCTCGATCTCCGCGCCGAGCACGTTCTCCTTGATCGTCGTGATCGTCGCCTCGGCATCGTCGCGCGAATCGTAGCCCGACGGACTGACCGCGAGCGTCTCGTCGTCGTGGACCAGTCGCCAGCGCCAGTTCCCGCCATCGTCCTCGTAGAGATCGAACGCGGCAGCGGTCTCCGACAGCGAAACGTCGATCGTCGTCCCGCCCGGCCCCGACAGTTCGACGGTCTCCGGCAACTCGGCGTCCAGCGCCGTCTCCTCGCGTCCGCGGAGTCCCGCCAGACCGGCTTTCGCCCGCTGGCCGTACGCGCTCGCAACGCTCACGGCACGCTGGAAACGATCGTCGTCGGTCAGCGCCCGCTCGCCGTCGAGAACGCGATCGACCCCGCGATCGAGCGCCGCCTCGACGTTCTCGCCGAGAACGGCTTCGCCGTCGCGGGCGAGCGCGATCTCGTAGCCACGCCACGCGATCCCCTCCGCGGTCGCGTCGTCGCCATCGATCCCCTCACGACCGTACTCGACGGCGAGGAAGGCGTCCGCGAGTTTGCCGTCGTCGGTACTGTAGGCGAGCTGAACCGTGGCGTTCGGCCGGACGGCGAGGGNCCTCACGACCGTACTCGACGGCGAGGAAGGCGTCCGCGAGTTTGCCGTCGTCGGTACTGTAGGCGAGCTGAACCGTGGCGTTCGGCCGGACGGCGAGGGTGTACTCGTGATCGTGGTCACTCATTCGCCCCCGTTTCGACGGCAGCGCTTATCAGTGTTCATCCGGCAACTGCAATCCATCGGACCCATGATTATTACTGTCATGATGCACGATATCGCCGCATGGAGGGCAAAACGGGCGTCGGGATCGCCGTCGTCGCGCTCGGCGTCGCCGCTATCGCCGCCATCGCCGTGCTCGAACCGACCGCGACCTGTGTGCAGACCGGCGACACGATCGGCGGACTGGGGCCGGTTCAGTTCGTCGAACTCGCCGACGGGGCGCTCGTCTACAGCCGCGACGGCGGCGCGAGCATCTGCTCGATCCCCCAGACCGTGCTCGCGGTGCCGGCCGGGTTCGTCCTCGCCGGCGTCGGACTGTTCGTCCTCGGCTCCTAGCGCTCGCGGCGCTCGTAGAGCACGAGCCCGACCATCGACATGACCTCGGTCTCGCCGGCTAGCGTCGTGGTTCGACTCTTCACGAGCCCCAACTCCTCGTCCCACGGTTCGGTGTCGATGACCTCCGTTCGTACCGAGAGCACGTGCCCGGGCCGAACGGGGTTCGGCCAGCGCAGTTCGTCGACGCCGAGCGCACCCGTCGCCGCCGAGTCGGCGAAGACGTTCGTGACGAGCAACTCCATCGTCATCGCGGCGGTGTGCCAGCCGCTGGCGATCAACCCACCGAACAGGGAGTCACTCGCGGCCGACTCGTCGGTGTGGAACGGCTGTGGATCGTAGCGTTCGGCGAATTCGAGTATCTCCGCACGGGTGACGTCGCGCTCGCCGAACGTGCGCATTTCGCCGACCTCGACGTCTTCGAAATAGTCGCGACCCATGCATCCCCCCGACCCGCCGGCGTGATAGCTGTTCCCGTGCCGACTCTGGGGTGGGGTGGGGGAAGGGAGACAAAGGAGAACCACGTCGTCGGCGATTGCTGGCAACGCACCTATCCGTGCGGGGATCCCATCGAGATGCATGACGGACGAACTCGACGAGAACGCGCTCACGGGCCGCGAGCAAGCGGCTCTCGCGCGTACCAGAACGATGGCACGACTGCTCGACGAGGCGGTCGCCATCCCCGGCATCGGCTACCGCGTCGGTCTCGACCCGCTACTCAGCATCGCCCCCGTTTCGGGCGATGCCGCCGGCGCGGCGTTGTCGCTCTACATCATCGCCGAAGCCACTCGGCTTGGCGTCCCGCCGAAGACACTGCTCAGGATGGTCGCCAACGTGGCCCTCGACACCCTCGGCGGGTCGGTGCCGGTGCTCGGCACGCTCGTCGACGCCGCCTGGAAGGCGAACAAGCGCAACGTCTCGCTGCTCGAAGACCACCTCGCCGACCGCGAGGACGTCGTCTGAACCCGTCGGTCGAAAACCGAGCAGCCATGCGATCGCATCTCCGCGCCGGCATCGCCATCCACAACGCCGGCAACCACCACGCCGCCCACGACGCCTGGGAGGAGCGCTGGCTCGAATCGGATGGCGACGACGAACGGTTTCTCCACGGACTGATCCAGTTCACTGCCGCGATCCATCACGCTCGCGAACGCAACTGGACCGGGGCGACCGGGCTCGCCGACAGCGCCAGCGACTATCTCGCCTCGCTCCCTTCGCCCTATCGCGGGGTGGATGTCGCCGCGGTGCGGGGGTTCCTCGTTGCTCTCCGTGCGGACCCCGAGCGCATCGAGCGCGCGCCGCCGCTGGCGCTCACCCACGAGGATCGAGAACTCACGCTCACCGACCTCGATTTCGACGCGAGCACGATCACTGCGGCGGTGTTCGCCGAAAACAGCGACTACGACGAGACGATGATCGAGCGCGCCGTCGGCTACGCTCGCGCTGATCTCGACGACGGCCGACCCACCAGTCCGTTCGTCACGCTCGTGCTCGACTTCGCGCGCGGGGAGAACAGGGGGATCGTCCACCAGCGCCTCGCCGAACATACCGAGCGCCGTCGCGCCCGCGAGCACGACGTCGACGGGCTGTTCGAGGCGTAACTCAGTATTCCGCGGAGTTGTCCTCCGGTTCGTAGCCGAGCACCTCGCGAGCACCCTCCAGCGAGTAGTATTTTCGATCGTTGTCGGAGATGCCGTAGACGATCTCGTAGTCGTAGTCGGCCTCGATGGCGCGCTCGAAGAGCTGTGCGCAGTCCCGATGGGAGAGCCACATCGCCTGCCCGCGTTCGTAGTCCTCGGGCGGATGGTTCTCCGTCAGATTGCCGATGCGCAGACAGATGACGCTCATGTCGTGTTCGTCGTGGTAGTACCGAGAGAGCGTCTCGCCGGTGGCCTTGCTCACGCCGTAGAAATTGCTCGGGCGCGGAAGTTCAGTGCCGTCGAGGTCGAAGTCATCGTCAGAACGATACATCCCCGGCGTCCGCTCGTCGGTCTCGTAGCCACCGACGGCGTGGTTCGAGGAGGCGAAGACGAATTTCTCGACGCCGGCGGTCGCGGCCGCGTCGAGCACGGTCTGGGTGCCGTCGATGTTGTTCGCGAGCACGCTGTCCCAGGGCGCTTCCGGGCGCGGATCGCCCGCGAGATGGACCACGACATCGACGTCGGCCATCGCTTCGACCATCGCTTCCGAATCGGTGACGTCGGCGACGAGATAGATGTGTTCGGTCTCGCCGGTCGGTGGCTCGCGGTCGACGAGTCGCCAGTCGTAGGTGTCGCCGAGCCGGCCGAGGATCGCGCGACCGACGCGCCCGGACGCGCCGGTGAGTAACACCGTCGGCTCCCGTGGCCTCCCCGACATTCGGGTGTGGATCGGGCAGGCACCGGTAAGTACCGTGCGGTTTTTTCCGCTCAGGCCAGTCGCGCGAACGCGAGCGTTCCGCTGATGTTCTCGATGTAGATATCGACCACGTCACCCTCCTGCGCACCGGGGACGAAGATGGTGTATTTGCCCTGTTCGGCCACGCCGTCGCCCTTGCGGCCCGTGCCCGTGATCTTCACCTCGTAGGTGCGACCCTCCTCGACGTCGGGGCGCTGTTCGGTCTCCTGGGAGCCGGTGTTCTTCTCGACGGGGCGGAACGCGCCACAGGCCTCACAGCGCAGCATCTGGGTTCGACCCTCCATCTCCAGTCGCGTGTCGGGAAGCCCACACTCCGAGCAGATGACGAACTCCTGGCTGTAGCTGTCGATGGCCGCGTCGAAGTCCTCGCCCGAAAAGGTGCCGTTGTAGCGCGCGCGATCGCCGCTGAACTGGCCGTTGGTCCCGAGATCGCGCTGGATCACCCGATGGAGATGTTCGGGATCGCGCGAGAGCGCATCGGCGACGTTGCCGAGATTCGTCAGCCGGGTGAACGCACCGTCCTTCTGGGCCTCCGCATCGGGGACGTCGAGGCGCGAATCGCCGGTGTCGAGATCCGGCACCGAGTCCATCGCGCGATCGAGGCTTGCTTCGTAGTCCATACCCGAAATCGATGCTTCCGACCTAAATGGATTCCGTGAGAGAGCGCAACAGGCCCGTTGTCCGCTCGCAGCCCCGTCACTTCCCGAATCTCACCAAATACCGAACGCGGTGGCGCGCGATGAATCCGGCCGGAGGCCGGAGAACGTGCGAGGTCTGCACGAGCGAAGTGAGTGCAGGCTCGTCAGAACTTCGTTCTGACGGTGGATGAGCGAGCAAAGTGAGCGAAGCGAACGCAGCGAGCGAATCGGCTGGGGAGGTGTGTGGGCTGTGCGGGGCGGTTGCGGTCTCTCCTTTTTGTTAGTTTACGCGGCGGCTGAGATCGCTGTTGAGGACGTGATCGCCATCGCCGATACGCCGCTGATACACGTCGTCGATCAGCTCTCGTGTATTCGATTGATAGCACATTAGTTCGGGCATCACGAACCGACCGACAATGAGCAGCGCAGAGAGCGACGATACGGACCCGACCAAGGCCGAGATCGCGTGTTTCGAGGTCGGCATCAAGTTCGGGACGCTGTACCACCAGTTCGCGGGCACCCCCGTGAACCCAGAGAGCGCCGACAGTCTCGCCCGCGCGATGGAGGACGCAATCAAGAACCAACCCCACTGCGAGTCAGTCGCGATCGAAATGGACGAGGAAGCGCTCGCGGCAGCCGCCGATGGAGAATACACCGAGCTCACCGGCCGGTTCATGACCGTCGAGATCGTGGTCGCACGCGAAGGGCGGACCGTCACCGCACGGATGGCGATGGACGATGGCTACCCGCTGATGGAGATCGCATCGGTCGAAGATCGCTGAGCAACGGCGAACCTCACTGTCGAACCGATTTTCACTTTCGCTTTCGGGCACGCTTTTAAATCACATGGGACCGAATCCCATGGCATGAGCCAGGCGACGTTCGACGAGGACGACCTCTTCGACGAGGCAGCCGACGACATCCGGGCGGACGTCGAGGGGCATCTCGACGCGGCCGAGGCGGCGCTACCCGACGGCGACGCCATCTGGGAGGCCGAAGCCGAGAACACGCTCGGGGTGCTCAACGCGCTCAGATCGGCGCTCGACATCGGCGACGCCACCGGGCATCTCCGCGACGCGAAGAAGTCGTACATGATGGGCAAGCGCGCCGAGGTGTTCGACGACTCCGACGAACTCAACGGACGGATCGTGGCGCTCGAAGATGCGATGGCCGACGTCGAAGCGGCCCACGAGCACGCGAGCGAACTCGCGAGCACGGTTCCCGAACTCCGCGGTGCGCTCGACGATCTCCGTGCGGACGGTGGGGATGCAGACGGGGAGAGTGAGGACGAAAGCGAGATGAGCACCGAGGCGGGCGACGACCGCGAGGAAGTCGCCGAGTAGTCAGGCTCAACGATCCCGTTCGTCGACGGCATCGAGCAGCGTCACGAGCGCCGCCGTCGCTTCCTCCAGCAGCTCCTCGCCGCGCTCGATGGTTCCCTCACCGGGGTCGCCGACCGCGCCGTTGTCGGTGAACTCTGCCGAGTCGAAGGCGAGGTTCGTCCCCGACACCCACTCGCCCCAGCCGTCGCTCGCGCCCGCGCTCGCCTCCTCGATGCGCTCGTCGTGGACGAGCTCCGGATCGGTGGCTCTGAGCATGGCCGTCTCGACAGGGCCGCCGTGGCCCATCTCCGTTGCGCCGATGGCGTCGAACCACGTGAACGGGACGGCGTAGGCCTCCTCGTGGCGCGTCACGTCCGCGCAGACCTCCCGCAGCGCGCCGACGTTGCCCCCATGTCCGTTGACGACCACGATCTTCCGCCAGCCGTGTGACGCGAGGCTCGTGAGGACGTCGCGGACGTATTTCCGGAAGCTGTCGGGCGAGACCCAGAGCGTGCCCGTGAACTGGCGGTGTTCTTCGGCGATGCCGACGGGGATCGCGGGCGCGACGACGGTCTCTTCACCGTTCTCCTCGCGAACGTCGGCTGCGCTCCTTGCGACCGCGCGGGCGGTCAGTCGATCGGTACCGAGCGGGGCGTGCGGGCCGTGCTGTTCGGTGCTGCCGACGGGGAGGAGCGCGAGGTCCGTATCGAGCCCGTCGGCGTCGGTCCACGTCGCCTCGGTGAGCTGCATATCCCGACGAACGGAGCCAGCGGCTTAAGCAGGCAGAACTGATTTGACCGTGCTCCGCGCAGGGCGGGTGCATGACCGACGCAGACGACACGCGACAGCATGGCGTCGAGTTCGGTTCGTTCGGCGATCGCATGGACTCATTCGACTACCCGCTCGATCACGAAACGCTGCTCGACGAACACGGCGACGCCGAGATCGGGCTGTCCGACGGCGAGACGCGTCTCGACGAACTGCTCGCACCGCTACAGGACGAAGAGCAGACCTACCAGAATGCCGACGAGCTCGAAACGATGATCCTGAACCTGGTCGGCGATGACGCGATCGGCCGCGAGAACTACTCCGACCGCGGTACCTCGACGGTGACTGACGGCGACGGCGAGCAGTCGCTTTAGTCGCCGGTTCCGGCTTCCGTTTGGGCCTGTCGGCGGGTCGCACGTTCGACGAACTCCTCGGGAAGCTCGTCGATCTCGCCGGCCTGGACGGCCCAGAGGTTCGCGTACAGCTCGCCCAGTTCGAGCAGTTCGTCGTGCGTGCCGTGTTCTTTCACCTGTCCGTCCTCCAGAACGACGATCTGGTCGGCATCCTTGATCGTCGAGAGTCGGTGGGCGATCGAGAAGGTGGTGCGATCCGCGGTCAGCCGATCGAGGCTGCGCTGGATGAGCATCTCCGTCTCGGTGTCGACGTCGGAGGTCGCCTCGTCGAGCACGAGGATCGCGGGGTCCTTGAGGATCGCCCGTGCGATGGTGATGCGCTGGCGCTGGCCGCCCGAGAGTTTGACGCCGCGCTCGCCGGCCATCGTCTCGTAGCCCTCCGGGAGGTTTTCGATGAACTCGTGGGCCTCGGCCGCCTTCGCGGCTTCGACGATCTCCTCGTCGCTCGCGTCGAAACTCCCGTAGGCGATGTTCTCCTTCACCGTGCCGTAGAACAGATAGGAATCCTGGCTCACGTAGCCGATCGACCGGCGCAGGCTCGACAGCGTCACGTCACCGATGTCCTGGCCGTCGATCCGGATCGCGCCGTCGTCGACGTCGTACATCCGGAGGAGGAGTTTCAGCACGGTCGATTTCCCCGCTCCCGTGGGGCCGACGAGCGCGACCGTCTCGCCACCGTCCACGTCGAAGGAGACGTCCTTGACCGTGCGCTCGTCGTCGTACCCGAAGTTCACGTCGTCGTATTCGACGCGCCCCTCCGAAACGGCGAGTTCATCCGCGTCGGGGTCCTGTGCGAGCCGGCTCGGCTCGTCCATCAGCCCGAAGATGCGCTCGGCGGAGGCGCGGGCGCGCTGATACATATTGATGATCTGACCGAACTGCGCCATCGGCCAGATGAACCGCTGGGTGTAGAGGATGAACGTGGTGAACAGTCCGACCGAGAGGCTGTTCGTGAACGGTCCCGGTGGGCCCTGGAACACCCAGATGCCGCCGACGATGAACGTCGCGACGAAGCCGATCCCCGAGATGACGCGCAGTGTGGGGAAGAACTTGATGCGCACCTTGATTGCGCCCCACTGGGCATCGTAGTACGACTGCGAGACGTCGTCGACGCGGTCGGACTCGTAGCCCTCGGTGTTGGTTGATTTGATCACCTGGATCCCGCCGAGGTTGTTTTCGAGGCGGGAGTTCATCTCGCCGACCGACGAGCGGACGGCGGCGTACTTCGGCTGGATCTTCTTCACGAAGTAGTAGGTGAACGCCGCGATCAGCGGGATCGGCGAGAGCGCGATGAGTGCGAGCTGCCAGTTCGTGAGGAACATTACGGTCGCGATCCCGAGCACCATCGCCGCGAGGCGGAACACCGAGTTCATCCCGCCGTTGAGGAACTGTTCGAGCCGATTCACGTCGTTCGAGAGCACGGACATCATCTCGCCGGTCTGTTTGTCGGCGAAGAAATCCATGTTCAGCCGCTGCATCTTGTCGTAGGTGTCCGTCCGAATCTGATGCTGGATGTTCTGCGAGAAGGAGTTCCAGCCCCAGTTACGTCCGTAGTGGAAGATCGCGCCGCCGAAGAAGGCGAAGGCGATGATGCCGGCGATGAGCCAGAACTGCTGGGTGCGGGTGGTCGGCAACCACGCCTGTGGAACCGGCCCCAGCCCGAACGGCTGGTTCTGATTGAGCACGGCGTCGATTGCGATACCGAGCAGCAGCGGCGGCAGCAGATCGAGCATCCGCGCGACCACACTTGTCAGCGTACCGACGAGAAAGGAGAACGCGTTCTTGCGACCGTACTCGGCAAACAGCCGTCGCATGGCGTTGTCGGTCCCCTCCCGTTGATCCTCGAAGGGATCCTCGTCGTCGGAAGAAAAACTCATTGAACCAATAAAGCGGATGCGCACCTAAAAGGCTTCTCGGGCCTGTGAAACAGTTCCATACCCTCGAACTCGGGCATCGCCGTTGGCTCACGAACGATCGATCGTCACGCGATGGCCGATGTCGATCCCATGACTTTCCATCCAGCCACGAGGCACTTCGAGGACGTATTTCCCCGTGCCGGTGCGCTGGATGTCGTTACCGTCCTGGTTCGGTCCGGGTGCGGGCGCGCTCTCGATGGCGTTGATCCGCCCGTCGCCCCCGACGAACACGATGTCGAGCGGGTAGTCCATCCCGCGCATCACGTAGGTGTGGTCGCCCGAGTCATCGTATGGGAAGAGCATGCCCGAACCGTTCCGGAGGGTCGGCGTTTCGGAGAGGCCGACGATCTTCTGCTGGCGCGAGTCGGCGATGCGCACGTCGACCGTCCCCAACTCCTGCGAGCAGTTGTTCGTGATCGTGATCTCCGCGTGATCGTATTCGCCGGCGTCGAACAGCGTCGCTGGCGGCGGCACGACGCCGGTGGCGACGGCCGTCGTCAGGGCCAGCGCGACGACGGCCAGCGCGAACAGGACGTTGAGAACGCGTCCGCGGTTCACGGATGGAGATTGACGAGCGGAGGCCTAAACGTTCCGACGGAGAGAAAGGGTTATTCGACGTGCGGCAGTTCCCCCGATGAGGGCTCGTGGTCTAGTTGGTTATGACGCGGCCTTTACAAGGCCGAGATCGGTGGTTCGACTCCGCCCGAGCCCATACCGGACCGCGGCGAGCGGACGCGAGCCGCGTCCGTATCACGCGAGGGCGGTTCGAAGGAGAGAACGAGCGAGCGGAGCGAGCGACGTTCGCGTGGTTCGACTCCGCCCGAGCCCATCGGATCTGTGTGGTTTCGTCGATCAACCGAGGAGGATGACGATCACGAACCCCGCCGTGAACATCACCATTACGAGCCCGAAGAGCACCGCCATCGTCTGTCCAGTCGTCATGGTGTGAGTTGTCGCTGGAGCGCAAAAACCGGTCGGGCGACGTTCGCCGAGCGAAAGTGGCTTTGCCCGCCGTGGCGAAATAATGGTGATGATATCCGGCTCGACGTGTCCCGAATGCGGCGGTCACGTGCAGACCCAGGACGGACTCGGCTACGTCTGCACCGACTGTGGGACCGAGTTCGACGTGGCGGATCTGTTCGTCCACTGAGCCGCCTTTCGAAATCCTTTTTCGTTCGGTCGACATCGATCGGAGTGAGCCGCCTTAGCTCAGACTGGGAGAGCACTCGACTGAAGATCGAGCTGTCCCCGGTTCAAATCCGGGAGGCGGCATATTCTGCGGCGACGAACGGAGTGAGTGGCCGAAGAAACGACGCCGACCGTGATTTGAATCAGAGAGTGATGTGACCGGAACGACCGTGGTTCAAATCCGGGAGGCGGCATACTTCGAGACCGTGAGCGACGCGAACGAGCAGGACCGTCTTGCTCCAGTTCACATTCGAGAATTTTTGATTCGGCCGCTGCTCAAGTGAACCGGCCAGCGCGGTTGAGCGGGGATATATTCATAGGTTTCCCACTTCTTGTATCTGTATGGGAACGAGTGAGGTGGCGACCGACGAACGCGGGCGCATCACCATCCCGAAGGAGCTCCGCGAACGGTTCGGCGAACGCTATCGACTTGTCGAACTCCGTGACGGGATCAAACTCCTGCCGCGGCCGGACGATCCCGTGGCCGCGCTCCGCGGGGCGGCAAGCGAGGCGTTCAAACAGGCGGCGATGGACGAACTGCGTGCAGAAGGCCTCGACGAGGCACAGGAGCAGGCGGGTGAGAATGTACGCTGACGTCGATTTCTGGCTCGCCCTGCTGAAGGACGACGACTGGCTGGCCGAGCGCGCCGAACAGTACCTCGAAATGCACGACGGTGACCCCGAAGTCTCTCTCGTGACCTTCGTGGAACTGTTCCTTATCGAGGAGCGATACGGTTTCGACCGCGAACAGGCCACCCTTGCGATCTTCGAGCTGGCCGAGACGACCGTTGACACGGACATCGTCTTTCAGGCCTCGGAGTACATCGACGACGGCCTGAACACGTTCGATGCGTTTCACGCGGCGCTTGCGGGCGACGCGATTCTGTCGAGCGACCAAGCGTTCGACGATATCGCCATTGAGCGGGTCGTACTCGAAGAATAACAGGACGCAACCGGGCCGTCTACCAGTAACGGCTCAGCCTCCAGATATAGGATAGTTGTTATTTACACCAGTCTTCAGATTTATCTAAATAGCAGCAAACAGATCGGTTGGCGGCCCGCCGGCCAGCCGATCACGGTCGTGCTCGGCGTCGAAATCGTGATCGGGCCCGACGGCGACAATGCCTTTCGGGTTGACGTCGGTGTGGGTCTCGTAGTAGTGTTCCCTGATGTGGTCCATCCACACCGTGTCGGCCACGCCAGGGAGTTGGTAGAGCTCCTTCAGGTAGTTCCAGAGATTCGGATATTCGGCGATCTTCCGGACGTTGCACTTGAAATGGGTGTGGTAGACGTCGTCGAACCTGATGAGCGTCGTGAACATGGCAACGTCGGCTTCGGTGAGAACGTCACCACAGAGATAGCGCTGATCGGCGAGTACTCCCTCCCAGTGGTCGAGTGCGTCGAAGAGATCGCCGACGGCGTTCTCGTAGGCCTCCTGGGTGTCGGCGAAGCCCGCGCGATAGACGCCGTTGTTGATCGGGTCGTAGATGGCGTCGATGGTCTCGTCGATCTCCTCTCGACGCCCCTCGGGATAGAGCGTCACGTCGTTGCCGAACTCCGCGAAGGCCGGGTTGAGCATCCGCATGATCTCTTCGGATTCGTTGTTGACGATGGTCTCTTTCTCCGTGTCCCAGAGCACGGGCACCGTTACCCGTCCCGTGAAGTCGGGATCGGCCGCGACGTAGGTCTCACGGAGATAGTCGAAATCGTTCTGCGAGTCGGTCGTCGCGCCCTCGCGCGTGGGCGTGAACTGCCAGCCGTCCTCGGCGCGGTAGGGATCGACGATGTCGACAGAGATGACATCGTCGAGACCGCGTAGCGCCCGCGTCACGAGCGTCCGATGTGCCCACGGGCAGGCATAGGAGACGTAGAGGTGGTAGCGCCCCGCCTCGGCCGGGAACTCCGCGTCGGGATCGGCTTTCACCCAGTTCCTGAAACTGGTCTCCTCTCTGTCGAATTCGCCGTCGTCGTTCGTCGTTTCGTAGACGTCGGTCCGCCACTCCCCGTCGACGAGTTGGTTCACGTAGCGGGTAGGGTCTCGACGAATAAAGCCCCGTCGCGGGTGTTTCCCGCCCGTTACGGTGGCTTCGAAGGGTTTATTCGCGCCCTCGGCCTCCGATTCCCATGGCCGACAAACCCGCCTCGATGTATCGGGAGATCTCCAAACCCGCATACACCCGCAAGGAGT
The DNA here is from genome assembly GCF_000336695.1 of Halococcus morrhuae DSM 1307. GTDB lineage: Archaea > Halobacteriota > Halobacteria > Halobacteriales > Halococcaceae > Halococcus > Halococcus morrhuae. The sequence continues at coordinate 45,361 of NZ_AOMC01000043.1, read as the reverse complement.
ACATCACCGGCATTCCCGGTTCGAAGATCGCCCAGCACAAGATGGGTGACGTTCGCGCCGACCCCGAGGAGTTCCCGGTCCAGATCAGCCTCTCGGTTGAGGAGGAGATCCAGCTCCGCCACGGCGCGCTCGAATCCTCGCGGCTCTCGGCGAACCGCTATCTCCTGAAGAACCTCGGCGAGGGAAACTACAAGATGATCCTCCGGAAGTTCCCCCACCACGTGCTTCGGGAGAACAAACAGGCGACCGGTGCGGGCGCGGACCGCGTTTCGGACGGGATGCGTCAGGCGTTCGGCAAACCCGTGGGCACCGCTGCCCGCGTCGGTGCCAACGAGCGCATCTTCACCATCTGGTGTGACGTCGATCAGGCCGACGTGGCCAAAGAGGCGTTCCGGCGTGCGTACAACAAGCTCGGCTCGCCCTGCGACATCACCGTCGAGCGCGGTGCCGAGCTGCTCGTCAGATAAAGCCTCTCTGCGGCTGTTTTCGACGTCCCATGCTCACTCTCGCCGTCGCCACCAGAAAGGAGACCTTCGGACGGATGGCCGACCCGCTCGCCGAGCGCGGCATAGAGGTTCGCCACGTCGCAACCGAGGAGCGAACCGTCTCGCTCACTGACCCCGGAGACGAGTGGGCGGGCTTCGACGTCGGCTTTGTCCATCCGTCGCGTCTCATGGAGGGTGGCGTCGCCGACGCACTGCTCGACGTGCCGTGGGTCAACGACCGCGACGCGATCTTGACCTCGCGGAACAAGGCCGGGGTCATCGCCCGCCTCGCGCGCGCGGGACTCCCTGTTCCGCGGACGACGCTGATCTCGAACCCCGTCGACGAGGCCGAGCTCGTGGCGGTGTTCTCCCGGTTCGATCCGCCGCTCGTCGTGAAACCGAACTCGACGACGCGGGGGACAGGCGTGGTGAAGATCACCGATCGCGATTCGTTTCTCGGCGTGGCGGACTATCTCGGACTCATCCACCGCAACCCGGCGACCGGCGACCGTTCGTTTCTGGTCCAGGAATATATCGAGGACGCGACTGACTACCGCGCGATGTGCATCGACGGTCGCTACGCGGGCGCGGTCGAACGCCGACTTCCTGACGCAGCCCGCGCCGCGGGTGACTGGAAACACAACGTCCACCGGGGGGCCGAGGCCACGGGTGTCGACCTCCCCGAAAACCTTCGGGGGATCGCCGAGCGCACCGCACGACTGCTCGATATCCCGTGGCTCGGCGTCGATCTGCTCGTCACCGATGATCGCGTAGTGGTTTCCGAGACCAACGCGCGCCCGACGATCGACGACGAAACGAAGTACGAACCTGGGTTCTACGACGAATTAGCTGCTCTGATCGAAGCGCAGGTGTGATCGCGGTGCGGCCGGCTGTGGCGGCCCGCGGCCGCGGTGCGGTGGCGGTAGCGGTGTTGTCCTGGCGTCTGCGGTCGCTCTGCGACCGCAGGCTCAGGAGAGCTTGCTCTCCTGGCGGATGAAGGGCGAGACCGCGAAGCGGTTGAGGGCTTCGGCGGTGCTGTGCGGAGGGCAGTTGTGGAGAGTGGTCCTGTCCGCGTGAACGAATGTGAGCGCGGTTCACCGCGAGTGAGCGCAGCGAACGAGCGGGGAGTTTTTAGCGTAGATTTTTGCGAGGAGTGGTTCGCGCTTCGCGCGAACCCGACGAAGTAAAAAGGTACTACAGATCGATGTCGGCGGAGGTGTCGGCGCGCTCGAAGACGACTTCGAGGACGCCGTTGTTGTAGGAGGCGTTCGCGGACTGCTCGTCGACACGGACCGGCAATGAGACGCGTTCGTCGAACTCGCGGCGGTTGCTCGCGGCCTCGATGGTGACGTGGCGACCGTCGCAGGTGAGATCGATGGCCTCCTTGGCGACGCCCGGCATGTCGGCGATCACGCGCACGAGTTCGCCGTCCTCCTGGATGTCGATGTGGGCGTCGGTGCCCATACCCTCGGTTCGGATATCGACGTTGCCGTTCATCATGCCGTTCATCATCCGTTCGATTTCGTCGAAGATGTCGTCGAAGGGATCGCGGTCGTCACGGTCGCCCGGTTGCATGACCATCGGTTGGTGCGGACGGGACAAAAGGGTTCGCGTCAGGGGAACGATTGCGATCGGCCGTGAGATGGTCGATCCGAACTGTGATTCGGTGATCGCGCGACTCGTGTTCGCGGGGCTTCAGAGGCCCATGTCGAGGGCGTCGTTCGTCGTCTCGATGCTTTCGTCGGCGTCGGCCGTCTCGGCCACCGCGCGGATGGCGTCGACGTTCTCGGGGACGACATCGGATTCCTGGTGGATCGCCTGGAACAGATAGAGATCGTCGCCCTCGACGGAGATCGACTCGCCCCAGATGCAGTTCTCCCAGAGATCGCCGCGCGGGCGGCCGGCGTCGAGCGCGAACTCCTTCAGTTTGCCCGCCCCGTCGATGTCGAGGTGTTCGGGGATGACGAACGTCCTGGTCTGGGATTCAAGCAGCTCACGAACCTCGTCGGCGGTGGCGTCCCCGGTCAGGGAGACGTTGATCGAGTGGGTGTGCATCAGGGTCGCGGGTACCTTGAGCCCCAAGGTGTCGATGGCGAGATCGGGGAAGATCGTCTGGACGTCGGGGCCGTGATGGGAGGGGATCGTCCGCGGGTTCGGCAGGATGTCGTTGATCGGGCCGCGGTCGGTCTGGGCGGGGTCGCCGCCGCGCCGGACGAGCGTTGCGCGCACCTTCTCGATGCCGTATTCCTCTTCGAGCGGGGCGACGAGCCGCGATAATCCGGTGGTGTTACACGAGACGACGCGCACGCGGTCGGCCCCTGCGGCGTCGGCGAAGTTCGCGCGGGCGTTGAAACTCGTGTCCACGAGATCGGCGTCCTCGCCACCCTGGTAGAGCGCGGGCGTGTCGTGTTCTTCGTAGAGCGATTTGTTCTCCGCGCCGATGCCCGACGGGGTGGCGTCGACCATCACGTCCGCCTCCTCGACGAGTTCTTCGACCAGTCCCGCGAGATCGATGTCGGCCGCGTCGAACTTTTCGGCGCGCTCCTCGATGGCGGCGTAGAGCGGGTAGCCGTTCGCGACAGCACGTTCGGCCTCGTAGTTCGGCCGAGTCTTTGCCACTCCCACGAGCTCCATGTCCGGCTGGGCGACCACCGCGTCCGCGACGCGTTTGCCGATCGTGCCGTAGCCGTTGACGCCGACGCTGAGCATAGTAATGCTGTTCGACCGACCGGGATAATCGTTTCTACTGTCGCTCGACGGATGGCCCGATGGGACGGCTCCGACAGCCGAAAGCCTCAGGCACGGCTGCCCCGTCGGTGGTTCTATGAGCCGGACGAACACCGACGCGACGCTCGACAGCGCCGCCGAGACGGCCGTCGACCAGTGTCTCGCGCTCGGGAACGACGAATCCTGTGCCGTGATCACCGACGACGAGCGCCTCTCGATCGGGCAGGCGCTGTACGACGCTGCATGCGCGGTGAGCGACGACGTCGTGTTGCTGCGCTATCCGCCGGGTGACCAGCACGGCACCGAACCGCCGGCACCCGTCGCCGCGGCGATGCGCGGGGCGGACGTCGTGTTCTGCCCGACGACGAAGAGCCTGAGTCACACGCGCGCCCGCTCGGGGGCCAACGAGGCCGGCGCGCGCGTCGCGACTCTACCGGGAATCACCGAGGAGGTGTTCCGCACCGGGCTCGATGCCGACTATCGCTCCATCGAGGGCAGTTGTGAGTCGATCCTGGATGTGGTCGCCGACGCGAGCGAGATCCGCGTCACCTCGCCCGCAGGCACGGACATCACGTTCGAGCCCGGCGAACGCGAGTGGCTCGCCGATACGGGCATCGTCCACGAGGCGGGTGCGATGTCGAACCTTCCAGCAGGAGAAGTGTTCGTCAGCCCCGAGAGCGCGTCGGGAACCTACGTCGTCGACGGCACGATGATGCCACACGGGCTGCTCGACGAGGAGCTGGAGTTCACCGTCGAGGACGGTTTCGTGACCGAGATCTCGGATCGGGAGGTTCGCGAGCAGGTCGAGCGCGGTGCCGAGGAGGTCGGCGACGACGCCTACAACCTCGCCGAACTCGGCATCGGGACGAACGTCGCCGTCACCGAACTAGTTGGATCCGTTCTCCTAGACGAGAAGGCCGCTGGCACAGTTCATATCGCCATCGGCGACGACCACGGCATCGGCGGCGACACGCAGGCACCGCTCCATCTCGACGGGATTCTCCGCGAGCCGACCGTCTATGCTGACGGCGAGGCAATCGACCTGCCGACGCCGAACGGGGCGTAGCGAACGCCACGGGCTTTTATCCGTGCGACCGATAGGTCGTCCATGAGCGAAGCCACCGAGCGCGTCGGCACCACCTGTCCGGCGTGTTCACCCGACACACCCGTGGTCCACGAACTGCTGAAATCCGGCGGCCAGTCGACCGTCCGCTGCGGCGAGTGCAGTCACGTCCACAAGACGCGCCTCGAAGAACCCACCACCGAACAGCGCGACGTCATCGTCTCCCAGGACGGCGAGTCGTTCTCGACGACGACCGAGATCCCGCGCGAGGAGCAACTCGCCGTCGGCGAGGAGTTCGTCCTCGACACGCCGGAGGCACTCCTGACTGTGCGGATCACGAGCCTCGAAGTCGAGGGCGGGCGCACCGAGGAGGCCGACGTCCCGGACATCCGGACCGTCTGGACGCGCGTCGTCGGCAACGTCGCCGTCGACGTGACGCTCAACCCCACCGGCGGCGGCGACGAGACGCGCGGCATCGAACTCCGCGTGCCCGGCGATTACGAGTTTACCGTCGGCGAGCGCGAGGACCTCGCCGACGAGAGCTTCACGGTGAAGGGGATCCACCTGCGCGCGGATGCCGAGGGATACGGCTTCGAGCACCTGGATCACGAGGACGACATGGCCTTCGCCAAGGACATCAACCGGGTGTACGCCGATGACGAGTCGAGTTCGGCCTGGTCCGCCTGGTGATGGATCACGAGCGCGCCCGCGAGCGACTCGTCGCTCGGCTCGACGAGCAGGGTCGCATCGAGCGCGACGCAACCCGCGAGGCGCTGCTCGCCGTCCCCCGCCACGAGTTCGTCGCCGAGAGTCGACGGAAAGACGCCTACGACGACCGGCCGTTGCCGATCGGCGCGGATCAGACGATCAGTGCCCCACATATGGTGGCGATCATGAGCGATCTGCTCGCGCCCGAGGCGAACGACTCGATCCTGGAAATCGGCACCGGCTGTGGCTATCACGCCGCCGTCACGGCCGCGATCGCCGGCGACGTGAAGAGCATCGAGTATCACGCATCGCTCGCCGAGAACGCCCGTGAACGTCTCTCGGAACTCGGCTACACCGTCGACATCCGCGTCGGCGATGGCCACGACGGCTGGCCCGAGCACGCGCCTTATGACGGCGCGTATCTCACATGTGCAGCCCCCGAGATCCCCGAGGCGGTCGCCGAGCAGGTCCGTCCTGGCGGAGCGATCGTCGCGCCGATCGGTACGAGACGACAGACGCTCGTGCGTGCTCGCCGGCGGGCCGACGGCAGCCTCGACAGGACCGAGCACGGCGGCGTGCGGTTCGTCCCGATGCAAGGCTAGCGCGCAGCCGAAGGCACGCGATTCAAGGCTCTACGCGGCGTTCGTTCCGCATGGAGCCTGCGGCGGTGCGCGAGGACATGGTCGACGGCCTCGAACACGAGAGCAAGGGGGTCGTCGAGAGCGAGGCACTCAGCGTGGCGATGCGGACCGTCCCGCGCCACGAGTTCCTCCCCGAGGAGCGTGCGGCCTACGCCGATCGGACGACCGAGCACGCGAACACGCGCGTGCTCGCACCAAGTACGGTCGCACGCCTGTTCGAGGCGCTTTCGCCCGCTTCTGGCGATAGCGTGCTCGTCGTCGGCGCTGGTGTCGGCTATACGGCCGCGGTGGCCGCCGAGATCGTGGGTCAGGAGAACGTTCACGCGGTCGACATCGCCCGTCGGCTCGTCGTCGACGCGCGCCGGAACCTCTCGCACGCGGGCTACGGCGGCGTGCTCGTCGACAGGCGCGACGGAACGTACGGCTTTCCCGACTACGCACTCTTCGATCGTATCCTTCTCGAAGCCGCCGTCGTCCGACCACCGAGCGCGCTCGTCGACCAGCTCGCCCCCGATGGACGGCTCGTCGCACCCGTTGGAAACCACGAGCAGTCGCTCGTCGCCGTCGACGAACAGGGAGCGCGCGAGCGGTTCGGCCCGGTGCGGTTCGCGCCGCTGCTCGTCGAGGGCGAACAGTCGGACGCGGTCGAGCGCAATAGAACTGTTCGTGAGGACCGCGAGCGCGCACGGGCGAGCGCCGAGCGGCACAACGGCTGGGAACACGACTGGATCGACTGGGACCATCAGTAGCCCGTTTCCCGGCGAGACGGCCCGCGGCGGCCGCTACCGTGTCATGCCACGATCTACCACTCGCGCACGGATCACCGTCTCGATGCCCTCAGACATATTATTACAGGAAAACCGAAAGCGCATCTATTTCGGTTCGTCACGAAATGCCGTCTATGCTAGCTGAAAAATACGTAAACGTAACTAATTGGCCAGAAGCGGTATTTTACAAATGCCTAATGAGCAGACGATGCCACGCGACGGAGTACGCAACGATAGCGATAGCACAGACGACGGTTTCAAACCAAGCCGACGGTCGTATCTCAAGGCTGCCGGTGCGGCTGCCGTGTCGGTTCCGCTGCTCGCTGGGGAGGGGGCGGCGGCGACCGAACGCCACGGGATCAGCTTCGATAACGTTGTAAACATGGCTGATGCCGGTGCCGACCCGAACGGCAACGAGGCGTCCGACGGTGCACTTCAGTCGGCCGCAAGCAGCAACACCCTGCTCAAGTTCCCCTCGGGAACGTACAAGTTCACCCAGAAGAACGTCATCAGCGGCGGTAGCGTCGGTATTGTCGGCGAAGGCGACGTCACCTTCACCGTCCCCGACGGCTTCAACGACACGCTGCTGGCGATCAACGGCGGGTCGGGCGCGCTGGTCGAAAACATCACGATCGACCAGAGCGGCGCGTGTCCGAACCTCCAGGTCGCTCCCGACGACAACCTCCAGGTTCACGACGTCACGATCAAAGGCCAGAGCCTCCAATCGAGCGATAGCGCCGAGGACGCGTTCACGCCGATGATTCGCTCCTCGGGCGGTTCGGGGACGGTCAAAAACCTCGTCGCGCACAACGAGGGCCGGATGGGTGCCTACGCCCGCTCCGGTATCTGGATCGGCAGCTCGAACAAGGGGACCATCACCCTGCGCAACTGCAACGTCGAGGGCTTCTCGAACAACGGCGTCTACGCCAGCCGTACCCCCGGTGTGGTGAAGGTCGAGGGCGGCACCTACCGGAACAACGACCTCTCGCAGGTCCGGATCGGCAGCTCGGGCAGCTACGTCGATGGCGCGACGATCGAGGCCGACGTCTCCGACAGCCGATCGCCGAACCCCAAGGACATGCTCAACGGCTCGGGCATCCGCCTCGAAAGCGACCGTGGCGGCTCCGGTGCCGTCGTCCGCAACTGTGACGTCCGCGTCGGCCCCGAGGTCAACGCCGACGGTGGGATCCAGATCTTCGGCAACTACGGCGAGTTCACCATCGAGAACACGAACGTTGAGTACAACCCACAGGGCTACTCGATCCGCGCGAAGCCGGGCGGCTCCGGCAGCGGCACGTTCAAGAACGTGAGCGTCACCGGCGACGCCTCCGACTGGGTCGGCGTCCTCATCGAGGATCGTTCCGGTACGACCGTCAAGGACTGCTGTATCCAGCAGACCGGCGGCGGGCGGACCGGTCTCGCACTGCACAACTGTGGTGGCAGTACGGTCAAGAACTCCACCATCAACGCGGGCGCACAGGCGGTCCGCGTCCGCAACGGTGACGTGAACGTCAGCGGGATCGACAAGAGCGGCAGCTGTCCCGCCCCGAACCTCGACTCGTCGAGCTACAGCGGCTCGTCGGGTTCGAGCGGTTCCGATTCGGATAGCTCCGACAGCTCTTCGGGCGATGACTCGTCCAGCAGCGACTCGTCCAGTAACGAGTCGTCGGGCGACGATTCGTCGAGTGAGTCCTCGTCGAACGACTCCTCCTCGGAATCGAGCGACGACTCCGATTCCAAGGATTCCTCGTCCGATTCGGACAACTCGTCGAACAACGACGACGGTGCGGGCTCCGACGACGAACTGAGCGGCGACGTCAACGAGTCCGACGTCCCCGAACCATCCGACAACGCCAACTTCGTCGTCACGGATACCGACACCTCGGGCGGACGCATCCCCTACGACGTCGAGACGAGCGGCAACATCGACAAGGCCGGGACTGGCGGGGCGACCAAGGACTCCAACGACGACATCTCCGGCAAGAGCGCCTCGGGCGGCGTCAACGAGTGGCGCGACGCCTACGAGTACGAGGGCGAGATCGTCTCACTCGAAGTCGACGACCGTGCGACGATCAAGCTCGACGGCGACGCGGGCACCATCACGGTGATGGGCGAGGACGGGAGCGGCACCGACTACTCGCTCGAAGTCACCGGTGAACTCGAACACGCCGACGACTCGACCGACCCGATCTCCGACGACAACAGCTCGGTCTCGGGCGGCGTCGGCAGCTTCCGCGACGAGTACACCTACACCGGCGAACTCGTCCAGGCATCGATCGAGGACTCGGTCTCGATCACCACCGACCCCGAAACGCTCGACGAGTAACGACCCCCGACGGGTCGTCCCGTTTTTTGCGTGCGGCACCGACACGCAGCCGTTCGAGCGGCAGTCGTGAACCGTCCCCTCCACTGATCGCCACGGATCCTCGAACACCCCGCTGACGCTCACGGACACGACGCTGCTCGTTCGCGATACGGTTCCCGATCGGATCGGGAGTTACATCTTGTAGCCGAGATCTTCGAGTCGGTCGGCCACCACATCGTTGTCCATGCCCATGTCCGCCGGCTCCGTCTCGTCGCCGCGTTCGGGCTCGTGCTCGGGCTCCTCCGCGACGATCTCCCGGCGTTGACCGTTGGTGTGAACGTGCCACGGCACCGAAAGCAGCTCGTCGGTGTAGATGCCCGGCGGGTGGCCGTACTCCCTGAACGGGATCGGAAACGAGCGCTCGCCGATCATCTGGCCGTGATCGGCGGTGACGACCGTCTTGCCGCCGAGCGTTTCGAGGAGGTCCTCGACGTGCGGGAGTATCGCATCGAGGTTCTCGACGAACGCACGCCGGAGCACCGAATCGGGGAGATCGAGCCTGCCGCTGTTGATGGCGTCCCACGCCCGCAGATCGTTGAGCTCGGGATGTTCGCGACCCGTCTGGCCGATCGCGGGGAAATGCGGCTGGAGGAAGTGGACGAACAGACGCTTGTCGGGATACTCCTCGGCGGCGCGTTTGGCGTGTTCGGCGGCCGTCTCGGGGCGGACCGTGTTGAACTCCTCGTCCCAGCCACCGTCGCGCCAGACGTTGATCTCGCGGTGGAAGCTCGCCTCGACGTCGCCTCGGTTGCGGTTCCAGTAGAGCATCGGCGTGGCGGTGACGTAGACCGTGTCGTGCATCTCGCGTCCATCGAAGTTGGCTGCGAAGAACTCGCTGGTCATCGACGAGCGCGAGCGCCGCTTTTCCAGCCGACCGGGCAGATCGGCACGGGCGGCGAAGGCGTCGTATCGGCAGGCATCGAGAAGCAGGAGGTTGTCCCAGTCGGCGGCCATGACGTCGACGCCGTCGGGGTTGTACTCCCGGCTGTTGAGACGGGTGTAGTAGAGCCGGTTCAGTTCACGGACGAAGAGTTTCGGTTCCTCAAGCACGCGCCGCAGCTGCCGCAGTTCGTACATTGGGTATGTAGTTCATGCCGGACCACATAAACGATCGGCATTCGACGCCCTCGACGTCGCCCCCAGTCGCTTCGCTCCTCTCGCTCACGAGTTGGCGTCGGCAGAAAGCGCCCGAGGCGGGATTTGAACCCGCGTCATCACCGTGACAGGGTGATATGATGGGCCACTACACCACCCGGGCAACAACCATCCGTACTCCGGAGACGAACTTAAGGGTTTTCAAACGACCTCGCCCACGGTGGCCCAAAGCGCTATAGTCCATGGCCGCGTCGGGCCGGGCAAGCGCGGCTCTCACGACTGCTGCGCTGTCGGCGACTCGTTCGGGTCGTCGGTAGCAATGCTTAAGTTCGCCGGTGATATATGGACTGTAGTCTCTCGTGATAGCAACTTCTCCCCCGGATAGGTACACATGGTAGAGGTCAGCCAACACACACTCGTTCCCGAGCATCGCCTCATCGACGACGACGAGATCGACGCGCTGCTCGCGGAGTACGACATCAGTCGCACCGACCTTCCGAAGATCAAACGGACGGATCCGGCGCTGCCCGACGAGGCGGCGACCGGCGACGTCGTCCGGATCGAACGGGACTCGCGAACGACCGACCGTGCGGTGGTCCATCGACTCGTCATCGAATAATGAACAGGGAACTACGGCGCTCGATATCGAGGGAGTATTTCTCCCGTGAACGGCTCGCAGAACACCATTTCAGCTCGTTTAACGCCTTTCTCAACGGCGGCATGCAGCAGGTCGTCGACGAGAAGGAGACGATCGACACCGACATCGGCGACAAGGAGGGCGAAGAGCCCGTCTTCGTCGAACTCGGCGACGTCCGTGTCGTGACGCCGCGCGTCCGCGAGGCCGACGGGAGCGAAGAACGGCTCAACCCCCAGGAAGCGCGCCTCCGGAACATCACCTACGCCGCGCCCGTCTTCATGGAGATGGCGGTCGTCGTCGGCGGCGAGGAAGAGGAGGAGCGCGTCGTCGACACGACCGAGACACAGATCGGGCGCATGCCGATCATGGTCGGCTCGGACAAGTGCAACATCGCCGATGCGAGCGACGAGGAGCTCATCGATCTCGGCGAGGATCCCGCCGACCCCGGTGGTTACTTCATCGTCAACGGCTCCGAGCGCGTGCTGATGACCAGCGAGGATCTCGCACCGAACAAGATCCTCGCGGAGTACGACACGAAATACGACGACGAGATCCAGGTCGCCAAGACGTTCAGCCAGCGTCGTGGCTACCGCGCGCTCGTGCTCTGCGAGCGAAATCGTGAGGGGCTCCTCGAAGTCTCCTTCCCGAGCGTCTCGGGATCGATCGACTTCGTCACCCTTGTTCGTGCGCTCGGCCTCGAATCCGACGAGGAGATCGTCCATCGGGTCAGCGACGATCCCGAGGTCGTGAAGTTCATGCTCGAAAACCTAGAGATGGCCGAGGTCCAGACCGAAGAGGAAGCCATCGAGACCCTCGGCGAGCGCGTCGCCTCCGGCCAGGGGAAGAACTACCAGCTGAAGCGGGCGAACTACGTCATCGACCGCTACCTGCTGCCGCATCTCCACGAGGAGGGCGTTCCCGACGAGGAGACCCGGATCAACAAGGCGTTCTACCTCTGTCGGATGGCCGAGGCCTGTTTCGAGCTCGCGCTCGACCGGCGCGAGGCCGACGACAAGGACCACTACGCCAACAAGCGCCTCAAGGTGTCGGGCGATCTGATGACCGACCTGTTCCGCACGGCGCTCAACAAGCTCGCGCGCGACGTGAAATACCAGCTGGAGCGCGCGAACATGCGCAATCGGCAGCTCTCGGTCAACACGGTCGTTCGTTCGGACGTTCTCACCGAGCGCCTGGAGCATCCGATCGCGACGGGCAACTGGGTCGGCGGGCGTTCTGGCGTGTCCCAGCTCGTCGACCGCACCGACTACATGGGCGTCCTCTCGCATCTCCGGCGGCTCCGCAGCCCGCTCTCGCGGAGTCAGCCACACTTCGAGGCGCGCGATCTGCACGCCACGCAGTGGGGGCGCATCTGTCCCTCCGAGACGCCCGAAGGCCCGAACTGTGGGCTGGTGAAGAACTTCGCGCAGTCGATGGAGCTGTCGCAGGACGTCGACGACGAACGGGAACTCAAACGCGAACTGTCCTCGATGGGGGTCGACGGCATCCCCGGTATCGAGGGCGTCACATCGGCGGGAGACTGATATGAGTAGCCAAAGCCAGGCACGCGACGCCAAAGTCTACGTGAACGGAAGTCTGGTCGGCACGCATGCCGACCCCGAACAGCTTGCAACCCAGGTCCGGCAGGCACGCCGACGCGGCGACGTCGGCCGGACGGTCAACGTCTCGGTCAAGGACACGACCAACGAGGTCATCATCAACGCCGACGCGGGACGGGCCCGCCGGCCGCTGATCATCGTCGAAGACGGCGAGCCGCTCATCACCGAATCGGAGGTCGAGTCACTCACCGAGGGCGACACCGAGTTCGAGGAGCTCGTCGAGCGAGGGTATATCGAGTTCATCGACGCCGAGGAAGAGGAGGACATCCTCGTCGGCGTCGACGAGGAGGACCTCACCGAGGATCACACTCACTTGGAGATCGACCCGCAGCTCATCTTCGGGATCGGTGCGGGGATGATCCCGTATCCCGAGCACAACGCCTCCCCCCGGATCACGATGGGTGCGGGGATGATCAAGCAGTCGCTCGGGCTGCCGTCGGCGAACTACCGCATTCGCCCGGACACGCGCCAGCATCTGCTGCATTACCCGCAGCTGTCGATGGTCAAGACCCAGACCACCGAGCAGATCGGCTACGACGACCGGCCGGCGGCCCAGAACTTCGTAGTCGCCGTCATGAGCTACGAGGGGTTCAACATCGAGGACGCGCTCGTGCTCAACGAGGGGTCGGTCGACCGTGCGCTCGCGCGCTCGCATTTCTTCCGTACCTACGAGGGCGAGGAGCGCCGCTATCCCGGCGGTCAGGAGGATCGCTTCGAGATCCCCGACGACGACGTGCGCGGCGCACACGGCGAGGAGGCCTACACCCATCTCGACGAGGACGGGTTGGTGAACCCCGAGACGAAGGTCGGCGAGAGCGCCGTCCTGCTCGGGAAGACGAGCCCGCCGCGATTCCTCGAAGAGCCGGACGATATGGGCGGTCTCAGCCCGCAGAAACGCCGCGAGACGAGCGTGACGATGCGAAGCGGCGAATCGGGCATCGTCGACACGGTGACGCTGATGCAGGGCGAGGACGGTTCGAAGCTCTCGAAGGTCTCCGTGCGCGACCAGCGAGTACCGGAACTCGGCGACAAGTTCGCCTCCCGACACGGCCAGAAGGGCGTCGTCGGCCACATCGCACCGCAGGAGGACATGCCGTTCACCGAGGAGGGTGTCGTCCCCGATCTGATCGTCAACCCGCACGCGCTGCCCTCGCGGATGACGGTCGGTCACGTTCTGGAGATGCTCGGCGGCAAGGTCGGTTCGCTCGAAGGCCGCCGCGTCGATGGGACCGCCTTCACCGGCGAGGAAGAGGAGGAGCTCCGCTCGTCGCTCGAAGAGCACGGCTTCGATTCGAGCGGCAAGGAGATCATGCACTCGGGCGTGACAGGCGAAAAGATCGACGCCGAGATCTTCGTCGGGACCATCTTCTATCAGAAACTCTACCACATGGTCTCGAACAAGATCCACGCCCGTTCCCGCGGGCCGGTGCAGGTCCTCACCCGCCAGCCGACCGAGGGGCGTGCCCGCGAGGGTGGGCTCCGGGTCGGCGAGATGGAGCGCGACGTCTTGATCGGGCACGGTGCGGCGATGGCGCTCAAGGAGCGCCTGCTCGACGAGTCCGACAGGGAGTTCATCTACGTCTGCGGCGAATGTGGGATGAGTGCGGTCGAGAACGTCGAACAGCGCCGTGTCTACTGTCCGAACTGTGGCGAGGAGACCGACATCCACGAGATCGAGATGAGCTACGCGTTCAAGCTCCTGCTCGACGAGATGAAGGCGCTCGGCATCGCCCCGCGGCTCGAACTGCTGGACGCGGTCTGAGATCACGACAACCATGAGTACCAACGCAACACCGAAAGAGATCGGCGCGATCGACTTCGGGCTGATGAACCCGGAGGAGTATCGCGACATGAGCGCGACGAAGATCATCACCGCCGACACCTACGACGACGACGGCTACCCGATCGACATGGGGTTGATGGACCCGCGATTGGGCGTCATCGATCCCGGGCTGGAGTGTAAGACCTGTGGCCAGCATTCGGGCTCCTGCAACGGCCACTTCGGCCACATCGAGCTCGCCGCACCCGTCATCCACGTCGGCTTCACGAAGCTCATCCGGCGGCTCCTCCGGGGAACCTGCCGGGAGTGTTCGCGCCTGCTGCTCGACGAGCACGAGCGCGACGAGTTCGCCGAGCGCCTCCAGCGGGCGCGCGATCTCGACGACGACGTCAACGACGTGACGAAGGCGGCGATCCGGCAGGCACGGAAGGCCGATCGCTGTCCGTACTGCGGCGAGGAGCAGTACGATGTCCAGCACGAGAAGCCGACGACCTACTACGAGGTCCAGGACGTGCTCGCCGCCGAATATCCCCAGCTCATCGCCGAGGCGATGCAGCCCGACGAGGAGGAAGAGCGGCCGGCGACCTCGCCCCAGGAGCTCGCCGACGCGACGGATATCGAGCTCTCGCGGATCAACGACATTCTGGGTGGGGAGTTCCGCCCGCGCGAGGAGGGCCGGGAGGCGATCGAGCGCGCGCTCGACGTCGATCTCTCCGAGGAGGACCTGAACAAGCTGATGCCGTCGGACATCCGTGACTGGTTCGAGGCCATCCCCGACGAGGACATCGAGGTGCTCGGGATCAACGCCGAGCGCTCGCGGCCCGAGTGGATGGTGTTGACCGTGCTTCCGGTGCCGCCGGTGACGGCACGCCCCTCGATCACGCTGGACAACGGCCAGCGTTCCGAGGACGACCTCACGCACAAGCTGGTCGACATCATCCGCATCAATCAGCGGTTCATGGAGAACCGTGAGGCGGGTGCGCCCCAGCTCATCATCGAGGACCTCTGGGAGCTGCTCCAGTACCACGTGACGACGTTCATGGACAACGAGATCTCGGGCACGCCGCCGGCCCGTCACCGCTCCGGCCGGCCCCTGAAGACGCTCTCTCAGCGGCTCAAAGGGAAAGAGGGTCGATTCCGTGGGAGCCTGTCGGGCAAGCGCGTGAACTTCTCGGCCAGAACGGTGATTTCGCCGGACCCCACACTGAGCCTGAACGAGGTCGGCGTTCCCGAACGGGTCGCGCGCGAGATGACCCAGACGATGAACGTCAACGAGCAGAACATCGAGGAGGCGCGCCAGTACGTCCGGAACGGCTCCGAGGCGCATCCGGGTGCGAATCGGGTGATTCGGCCCGATGGAAAGGTGATGAAGATTCTCGATCAGGCGAAGGAGGAGCTCGCCGAGCGCATCGAGCCGGGCTGGCAGGTCCAGCGCCATCTCTCCGATGGCGACATCGTGATCTTCAACCGCCAGCCGTCGCTCCACCGGATGAGTATCATGGCCCACGAGGTGGTCGTGATGCCGTACAAGACGTTCCGGCTGAATACCACTGTCTGTCCGCCGTACAACGCCGACTTCGACGGCGACGAGATGAACATGCACGCCCTCCAGAACGAGGAGGCGCGTGCCGAGGCGCGCGTGCTGATGCGCGTCCAGGAACAGATCCTCTCGCCGCGGTTCGGCGAGAACATCATCGGTGCGATTCAGGACCACGTTTCGGGCACCTATCTCCTCACCCACGACGATCCCGAGATGGGTGGGCTGCCGCGGTTCAACGAAACGCAGGCGCTCGACCTGCTGCGCGCGACGGGCGTCGACACGCTGCCCGAGCCCGATGACGACGACGAGCAGGGGAGACCGTACTGGACCGGCCGAACGATCTTCTCCGAACTGCTGCCGAGCGCGCTCGATCTCGAATTCACGAGTTCGACGGGCGACACAGTGATGATCGACGAGGGCGCACTCGTCGAGGGCACGATCGACGAGGACGCCGTCGGCGCGTTCGGCGGCGAGATCGTCGACACGATCGTCAAGCAGTACGGCGAGACGCGTGCCCGCGTGTTCATCAACGAGGTCGCCTCGCTGGCGATGCGCGCCATCATGCACTTCGGCTTCTCGATCGGTATCGACGACGAGTCGATCTCCGACGCCGCCGAGGCACAGATCGACGAGAGCATGGACAACGCCTACGAGCGCGTCCAGGAGCTCATCGACACCTACGAGAACGACGATCTCGAATCGCTGCCCGGGCGGACGGTCGACGAGACCCTGGAGATGAAGATCATGCAGACGCTCGGAAAGGCCCGTGACTCGGCGGGTGACATCGCCGACGAGCACTTCGACGACGACAACCCGGCGGTCATCATGGCCGAGTCGGGCGCGCGTGGCTCGATGCTCAACCTCACGCAGATGGCCGCCTGTGTCGGCCAGCAGGCAGTACGTGGCGAGCGCATCAACCGCGGCTACGAGGGTCGCACGCTGAGTCACTTCAAGCCGGGCGATCTCTCGGCCGAGGCGCACGGCTTCGTCGAGGACTCCTATCGCAGCGGGCTGACGCCCCGGGAGTTCTTCTTCCACGCGATGGGCGGTCGTGAGGGGCTGGTCGACACCGCAGTGCGAACCTCGAAGTCCGGCTATCTCCAGCGCCGCCTCATCAACGCACTCTCCGAGCTCGAAACGCAGTACGACGGTACTGTTCGGGACACCTCGGACAACATCGTCCAGTTCGAGTTCGGCGAGGACAACACGAGTCCGGTGAAGGTCTCGTCGAGCGACGACAACGAGATCGACGTCGACGAGATCGCCGACCGCGTTCTCGCCGCGGAGTTCGAGGACGAGGGCGAGGAGTTCGCCGGCGAGCAGGCGACGAACCTCTCGGAGAGCGCCGACGATCGGATGGACCGCGATCGGCCGAGTTCGCCGATCGACGTCCCGGAGGTGGGCGATGACTGAGATCACGAACGCGATCGAGCGCACCGTCGAGGGGACGGATCTCCCGAAGCGGCTCAAGGACGAGGTGTACGAGAGCATCGAAGGGCGCGACGTCACCGACGAGCAGGCGGTCTCGATCGCCGAGGCCGTCGAATCGCGCTATCTCGACACGCGTGTCGAACCGCTCGATCCCGTTGGAACGGTTTCGGCACAGTCGATCGGCGAGCCGGGAACGCAGATGACGATGAACACGTTCCACTACGCGGGCGTCGCCGAGATCGACGTCACGCAGGGGCTGCCCAGGCTCATCGAGCTCGTCGACGCGCGGAAGACGCCGGATACGCCGATGATGACGGTGTATCTCGACGATCAGCACGCCGAGAATCGGGAGAAAGCCCACGAGGTCGTCTGGAACATCGAATCGACGCGGATCCTGGCGCTCGGCGACGTCTCGACGAACGTCGCCGACATGCTCGTGCAGGTGAACCTGAACGAGCAGACTCTGGACGAGCGGATGATCTCGGCCGAGACGGTCGCCGAGATCATCGAGGACTCACTCGGCGTGGAGGTCACGCAGACGGGCACGACGATCGAGTTCGGCCCCGCGGAGCCGAGCTATCGCCGTCTGCTCCAGCTGGTCGAGGAGCTGCGCGAGATCGTCTTCAAGGGCATCGAGGAGGTATCGCGGGTCGTCATCCGCAAAGAGGATGTCGATGACGGTGAGGAGTTCATCCTCTACACCGAGGGGTCGGCCTTCGGCGACGTACTCGACATCGAGGGCGTCGACGCCTCGCGGACGACCTGTAACAACATCCACGAGGTCTACCGAAACCTGGGTGTCGAGGCCGCCCGCGAGACGATCATCGACGAGACGATGAACACGCTCGAAGAGCAGGGGCTCGGCGACGTGAACATCCGCCATCTCATGCTGGTCGCGGATATCATGACCGCCGAGGGGACGATCGAGTCGATCGGCCGCCACGGCATCTCGGGCAACAAGAACTCCGTGCTCGCGCGCGCGGCCTTCGAGGTGACGGTCAACCACCTGCTCGACGCCGCGGTCCACGGCGAGGTCGACGATCTCGACGGCGTGACCGAGAACGTCATCGTCGGCAAGCCGATCAAGCTCGGCACCGGCGACGTCAACCTCCGAATGGGCGGCGCGACGACCGACGGCTCCGGCCGCGCGGACTGACTCCCGACCCCGCATCGCCCGCCGAACCACACTTCACTCACCATGCGCGTCACGCTTTCCGACACCGCACTCCGACACATCGCCCTGTTCGAGGACGTCACGGGCGCAAGCGCGGTCGACTGTCTCGTCGACGACGACCGCGTCTGCTTTCTGGTGGCCACCGGCGAGATGAGCGACGCGATCGGCCCCGACGGGACGACCGTCGAGCAGGTCGAAGAGCGCCTCGACAAGCGGGTTTCGCTCGTCGAGAACGCCGACACGGCCGAACTGTTCGTCGCCAACGCGCTCGCACCCGCGGTGGTGCACAACGTGACGATCAGCGAGAACGCTTCGACCGTGGCCTACGCCGAGGTCGATCGAGCCGACACCGGCGTCGCGATCGGCCGCGACGGCGAGACGATCGAGACCGCTCGCCGGCTGGCGGAGCGTCAGTTCGACATCGACGACATCGAACTGGCCTGAATCGAACGATCTGAGCTTTCCCTGAAATCCTGCTATCGGTGCCGTGTTCGTCACTCTATTGTATCTGTGAAGTTAGTGTCGCGTTCGGTGTTCCACCGCAACGCTGCGAAAACCGACGACAATGAGGGACCGCAACCGCACTACCCGCACAGCCCACATGCCTCCCCAGCCGATTGCGCTCCTCGCTCGCTCCGCTCGCTGTGGTGCTCATCCCTCGCGCGTTCTCCGGCCTCCGGCCGGATTCATCGCGCGCCACCGCTACTGACTCGGTTCAATGACCGACTCGTTCCAGGAACTCGCCCGTCGGCGCTCGGGGCGGCCTGAAACGGGAGGCATAAGTGCGCCCATCGGATAGCAGGGGTATATGGCCAACGGCAAGTACGCTGCGCGGAAACTCAAAAAGGACCGCCAAAATCATCGGTGGTCCGACTCGAAGTACGCCCGACGCGCCCGCGGACTGAAGGAGAAGACCGACGCGCTCGAAGGCGCGCCGCAGGGTCGGGGCATCGTCCTGGAGAAAGTCGGCATCGAGGCCAAACAGCCCAACTCCGCGATCCGCAAGTGTGTGCGGGTCCAGCTCATCAAGAACGGCCAGCAGGTCACGGCCTTCTGTCCGGGCGACGGCGCGATTTCGTTCATCGACGAGCACGACGAGGTCACGATCGCCGGCATCGGCGGCGCGAAGGGTCGTGCGATGGGCGACCTCTCTGCGGTGAACTACAAGGTCGAGAAGGTCAACGGCGTCTCGCTCATCGAACTCGTGCGCGGTAACGCGGAGAAACCCGTCCGATGAGCGAATCCGAAGCCCCCGAGCCCGACCAGCCCGCCGGCGCTGAGGAAGCGACCGGCGCGAAGCTGTTCGAGCGCTGGGACGTGACCGGGATCGAGTACGACGATCCGAGCACCGAGCGCTACATCACCGTGACGCCGGTCGAGCACACGATGGGTCGTCACGCCGGCAAGCAGTTCCAGAAAAGCGAGATCTCCATCGTCGAGCGACTCATCAACCGACTGATGCAGACCGACGAGAACACGGGCAAGAAACAGCAGGCCACCCGTATCGTGCGCAACGCCTTCGATCTCATCGCCGAGCGCACAGAGGAGAGCCCGGTGCAGGTGCTCGTCAGCGCCGTCGAGAATGCCGCCCCGCGCGAGGAGACCGTCCGGCTGAAATATGGCGGGATCTCGGTCCCCCAGGCCGTCGACGTCGCTCCCCAGCGCCGCGTCGATCAGGCGCTCAAGTTCATCGCCGAAGGGACCCACAGCGCCTCGTTCAAGTCGCCGACCGACGCCCACGAGGCGCTCGCCGAGCAGCTCACCGGTGCGGCGAACTACGACGTCCAGACGTACGCCGTCAACCAGAAAGAGGAGAAAGAGCGCGTCGCGGCCGCCGCCCGCTGACCGTTCGCACAGTTCTTTTCGGTTTTCGATCCTTGCCGTTCGGTCAGCCATCGCTTTGACAGCAACGACTGTTATATAAACAACCATGTATAGCGGGGGGAACAGTCACAGGCATGGGTATGGTTAGTACGGGTGTCATGGACGGTGTCGTAGCGTGGGACGTCGACGCGATGCGGAAGCCTCCACGCAGGCGTCCCCCGGCCGCACACGCGGGGAGCCACCGATGGCGGTGGGTTGCCGGCACACACCGTTCGGGCGTCGCACTCGACAACAGGTGATACACCATGTACGATAAGAAAGTCTTGGCGAAGGGGACGGCGGTGTCGTTCGGCGTCGTCGCGCTCGTGGCGATGCTCATCGTGAGCAGCGGCATGGCCTTCGCCGCACCGATCAGCGGCATCGGCGGGTTCACGATCAAGGCCGACGAGCTCCGGGGCGACGACCTGTACCTCTATCCGGGCGTGAGCGACACGAGCGAGCGTGAGGGTGTCCCGGTGGCGACCGCGGAGTTCTCCTCGGTCGAGATCGACGGCCTCGAACTCGCCAAGGAGCTCGAGGACGTGCCGGCCATCGGCGGTAACGCGCGTATCGTGATCACTTCGACGGACACCGTGACGGCGGATTCACTCCTCGTCAAACAGACCAAGCTTCAGGCCAGTTCGTCGACGTTCAACGGACTGTTGATCGACGAAGAGAACGCGAAATACAGCGACTCGTTCAAGCAGGTCGCCCCATCGACGGGCGAACAGCGTCAGGAAGGCGTCGATAGCGCGACGGGTGGTCCGAAGACGCTTGACTTCTCGAACGCGTCGAACCCGGGGATCGTCCTCCAGAACGCGACGATCCGGGCCCACTACCAGGCGGTCAACGAGATCTCGATTCCGGGTCTCACGCTCGCCGCCGAGTACGACAACAACGGTGACGGTGACTACACCGACGACGGCGACGTCACGCTGAGCTAACGACGGTCGATACGTTTTTCCACCACGACACACAGAATGGTTGAAATGACACAGTCCGGGTCGGGCGGTGGTAACGGGTCGGTTGGAACGCGACGCGCCCGGTTCGACCGCTGGCGGCGCGGCCGGCCGTTCGCCGGCGGTGCGCTGTTGGTGGTGGCGTCGCTCGTCATCGCGTGGATTCCGATCAACATCGCGCCCGACACCATCCTCATTGGTGAGACGCTCTCGCCGATCGGGCTGTTGTTCGCCGCGCTGGTGTTCCTCTGTGGCATCTTCGCGCTCACTCGTCCCGGCAACGCCGACATCTTCGGGATCTTCGGCGTCGTGTTCTCGATCTTCTCGCTCTACGGCGCGCTCGGCGGCTTCGTCATCGGTACCGGTCTCGGCATCATCGGCGGCGTGCTCTGCTACGCCTGGCGTGACGAGGACACCGAAGACGGGGACAACGGCGGGGGCGGCTCCGGCGGGACCACGGAGGCCGATTTCGAGTTCACCGACGACGAGACGGCTGCCGAGGAGTCGGACGACGGACTGTTCGGGACTCGATCGCGCGTGCGGCGTGCGACGAGCGCCGACGGCGGCGGTGCGGGCGGCCGAACCGCGTCGATCGCCCTCCTGCTCGTCTCGGTGATCGTTCTCGGGGCGTTCGCCCATCCGTTCATGACGGCGGCAGCCCGCGACTTCCCCAAACAGGAGGGGATCGACGGCACCGTCGTCGTCGCCGATGAGTTCTCGGGCAGCGGCTTCAACCACGAAAACGTCACGACCGACAGTTCGAACCGCGAGAGCGTCCCGGCGGGGAAGTTCTCGTTCAAGAGCAACGTGAATATCGAGGGGCTGACGATGTACAAGAACTTCCGTGGCGGCCCGGGTGGAGCGTCACATCTCACGATCAAGGGATCGTCGGCGTCGGCTCCGGGCGGGCTCTCGCTGACGGCCTCGGAGGCGTATTTCGGACGACTGGGGATCGGCAAGGATCCGGTCGTCATCCCGGCGGCACGCAAGAAGTGGTCGACGTGTCCCGGCGAGGACTTCCTGTTCTCGATCGGTGATCTGGGGCCGCTGCCCGGTCCGCCGATCGATTCGAGCAAGGTGGTGACGAACACGCATCAGCTGTCCGCGCAGTCGATCACCATCGAGAACCTCGAGCTCACGATGCAGGGCGGGACGAAATCGACGAGCGTCTCGGGGACCCCCGAGTGTACGAAAAACCCGATCGAGCCAGTGTTGGACCTCATCACGGCGAACGCGCTCGCGCTGTTGACCGACGAGGGCGTCATCAGCCCGAACGTGACGACCAACAACTTCACGGTCAGCGACTTTGCGGCACCCGCCGAGGTCCAGCGAAACGAGAGCTACGACGTGAACGCGACCGTGACGAACGCGGGCTACATCGAGGACGAGACGACCGTCACCTATCGCCGTGACGGCGAGACGCTGGCCCAGCGCAACGTCACGCTCGGTCCGGACAACGAGACGACCGTCTCGTTCACCGATATCGGTACGGACGGACTGAGCCCGGGCGAGTACGACCACGCTATCACGGCCGGCGCGAACGAGACCACCGGAACCCTCACCATCACCGCGCCGAACAGCTCGGCGAACGAGTCCAACGCCTCGGCCAACGCGAGCAACGCCTCGACCAACGTGTCGACTGCGGCTGCAAACGGCACGAACGAATCGGCGAACGCGACGAGCAGTCCGAACCGGACGAGTACAGGGAACGAGACGAGCATGCCCGACGAAAACGGGACGACTACGACGTCCGAGCCGACGACGGCTGAGCCAACGACGGCAGCCGAACCGACGACGGCGACGCCCACTCCGACTCCATCGGGCGACGCTCCGTCGACGAGCGCAACTGACACCGCCTCGCCGACGCCGACAGCAACCGATGCACCGACGGCGACGACCACGGAAACCGCCACGGCCGCGGCAGCGGGAGCCGGAAACGCATCGGCGACCACGGAGACGGCGGCCCCGACCGCTCGGCAAAACAGCACGAACGGCTCGGCGCTCATCGGCACCCCCGTGTTGGCGAGCGATCGTCAGAGGCGACGATGAGCACCGAACGGCTGGGGCTGTCGGCCCATCGGGCACGGTTCGGCGAGTGGCGGGCATCGCGGCCGTTTCTCGGCGGCGTGCTGTTGGCACTCGGTGGCGTCACCGTCGCGTTCGTGCTGATATTTTCGATGGGGATCACGTTCGCCCGAGCCAGCCCGTCGGCGTTCGCACTCGTCGCGGCGACGGCGACCTTTCTCTGTGGCGTCTTCGCGCTCGTCGAACCCGATCTCGCGGGGCTGCTCGGCGTGGCCGGCGTCGTCTCCGTCGTCGTTTCGCTCGTCGGCACGCCGCTCGGAGCCGTCCTCGGCGTGGTGCTCTCGATCCTCGGCGGCAACCTCTGCTATGCCTGGCAGCCCGAGGCGGAGAGCTAACTCCCCGCGCGGTCGAGTGCAACCGATGACAGCATCGACTGCGTCCCGCGTCCCTTGTCCCCCCACCGTCCGTCCAGCACGGGTGGGCCGATGAGCGACGATGACGACGGGTTCGTCTTCGGCGACGAGGACGAATCGCTGTTCGGGTCGTCCGATACGGCGTCAAGCAACGGCGAGCGACGCTTCGGGTCGAACGACGGAGCCGCATCCCCTGAACGATCGTCGCTTGACGGCATCACTACGACGGTCGCGACGGTGGTGCTGGTGGCCGTGTTGGTCGCCGTCGCCGGGGCGGTGGCCTATCCGGTCGTGATGGGTGCGTTCGACACCGGTGGACCGACCGACGGGCGTGTGCCGGGAGACGGTGGCGGCTCGGGGAACGTTTCGACGCCGACAACGCCGACCGACCCCTCGACGGAGATCGTGGTGACGGTCGCACCACCGACGACGGACGCATCGGTACCCAATCGCTCGTCGACGCGGGACACAGCGCGGTCGACACGGAACACGCCGATAACGACCCCGTCGGCGACCGAACGGACCACGACGGAGCGATCGACCGTCGCCGTCGAGGAGTTCCCGGCCGGCGAGCCGGCCGACGGGAACGAAACCGCCGATTGAGCACGGTGTCGGGTCCGTCAGTCGGCGGCGGAACCCGTCTGGAGGGCGTATTCGCGGGTCGCGTCGACGAGCGCCTGTCGGTACTGGCTCTCGTCGGGATCGTCGACGAGCTCTCGAAAGCGGTGTTTGAACGCTGCGAGATCGGTTCCCGGAGCGTCGTTGGCGGCGGCGTGGGCGAGGTCGTAGAGGCGGTGATCGTCGGCGATGCAGTCGTGGCGTTCCAGGAGGGCGAGCGCGAAGGCCGCGTTGACGGCCGTGATCTCGGGGTCGGCCGCGGGCGTCAGCCGCGTCCAGCGGGGCGGGTCGACCGGTCTGTCGGCGATCGCACCCGCGAGACTCGATTCGAGGAAGGACACGAGCCTGTCGGCCGGTCCAACGCTCAGGGTGATGTCGTCGGCGTAGATGTCCTTCATGTGGTTCGCGATCTGATGGCAGTGGACGAGTCGCCGGCGCTCGACCGAGTGGCCCGCGAGCGCGAGCGTGAGCGCCTCCGTGGTCGATTGGATATGTGACGGATGCGACTGCTCGTACCGACGCATATGTGAGTATTCGTGGAGCGCGAGCGGGCGCGCCATCGCGCTGGTCGCGGTCTGACGGGAAATGTTGAGCACATGCCGGTCGTCGTAGTGAGCGCTCCACGTCCGTGAATCGGGATCGGTGCGAACGTGGACGTGAACCGGGAGCGCGAGGTCGTGTTCGGTCGTGAAGAGATCCTGCGCCCCCAGGAACGGGTCCGCCGGACCGGGCGAATGCACGCGAACGTCCATGTGTTCTATTAACACGGGCTGTGGCGGTATGATTCTTGTGTCGGGGGCAAGACGCCCGCCGGAGTTCGTGATCGGGCCGGACTCTCGATCCCGTTCCGCTTTCGTCGGGCGCTGTGTGTCACGACGGTTCGTCGTTCGATTTCTATTCGTCGTGAGTAGCGAAGCCGGCCGAATTTCCCGACGTCATCGGCTCCGGGACTGGAAACAGCACCCTTTTGACCCTCCTTCCGATACGAATTCGCATAATGGGCCGACGTAAGAAGATCGTTCAGGAATGCGAACGGCTGATGGACAATCCGGAGAACATCCGGAACATCGCCATCGCCGCACACATCGACCACGGCAAAACCACCCTCACCGACAACCTGCTCGCGGGCGCGGGCATGATCTCCTCGGACCTCGCCGGCGAGCAGCTGGCGATGGACACCGAGGAGGACGAGCAGGAACGGGGAATTACCATCGACGCGGCGAACGTCTCGATGACCCACGAGTACCAAGAGACCAACCACCTCATCAACCTCATCGATACCCCCGGTCACGTCGACTTCGGCGGCGACGTGACGCGGGCGATGCGCGCGGTCGACGGGGCCTTGGTGGTGGTCGACGCGGTCGAGGGGACGATGCCCCAGACCGAGACCGTGCTGCGCCAGGCGCTCCGCGAGGGCGTCAAACCCGCGCTGTTCATCAACAAGGTCGACCGGCTCATCAACGAGCTCCAGGAAGGCCCCGAGGAGATGCAGGAGCGCCTCCAAACCGTGATCGGCGACGTCAACGAGCTCATCCGTGGGATGGCCGAGGAGAAATACGAGGAGGAAGGCTGGCAGGTCTCCGTTCAGGACGGGACTGTGGCCTTCGGCTCGGCGCTCTACAACTGGGCGACCAGCGTCCCCCAGATGCAGGCGACGGGCATCGACTTCGCCGACATCATCGACTACAACCGCAACGACGAGATCGACGAGCTGCGCGAATACTCGCCGCTCTCGACGGTCGTGCTCGACATGGTCGCCGAACACTTCCCGAACCCGGTCAAGGCCCAGCCCGAACGGGTACCGACCGTCTGGCGTGGCGACGACACGACCGAACTCGCCGAGGGGATGCGTCTCGTCGACGACGAGGGTGATGTCGTCTTCATGGTGACCGACATCGGTATCGACCCCCACGCCGGTGAGATCGCCACCGGACGACTGTTCTCGGGAACGCTCGAACGCGGTCAGGACCTCTACGTCTCCGGCACCGCCGGCACGAACCGCATCCAGTCGGTCGGGATCTTCATGGGTGGCGAGCGCGAGGAGGTCGAGCGCGTCCCCGCAGGCAACATCGCCGCCGTCACCGGCCTTCGTGACGCGATCGCCGGCTCCACGGTATCGTCGTCGGAGATGACGCCGTTCGAGTCGATCGAGCACATCTCCGAGCCGGTGATCACCAAATCCGTCGAGGCACAGAACATGGACGACCTCCCGAAACTGATCGAGACACTCCAGCAGGTCTCGAAGGAGGACCCCACGATCCGGATCGAGATCAACGAGGACACCGGCGAACACCTGATCTCGGGGCAGGGCGAGCTCCACCTCGAAGTGATTACCCAGCGTATCGAGCGCAATCAGGGTATCCCCGTCACCACGGGTGAGCCGATCGTCGTCTTCCGCGAGGCCGTCCAGCAGCCCTCCGACACGGTCGAAGGTCAGTCGCCGAACCGGCACAACCGGTTCTATCTGACCGTCGAACCGCTCTCGAAGGAGATCACCGAGACGCTCAAACGCGGCGAGGCGTCGATGGACATGCCCGAAACCGAACGCCGCGAGGCGCTCCAGGAAGCGGGCATGGACAAGGACACCTCCCAGGAGATCGAGACCATCCACGGGACCAACATCCTCGTCGACGACACGAAGGGCATCCAGCATCTCAACGAGACGATGGAACTCGTCGTCGAGGGCTGGGAAGAGGCACTCGATGACGGCCCGCTGGCCGCCGAACCCGTCCAGGGGACGCTCATCCGTCTCGAAGACGCCCGCCTCCACGAGGACGCCATCCACCGCGGTCCGGCACAGGTCATTCCGGCCGTTCGCCAGGCCGTCCACGGCGCACTCATCGACGGCCGCATCTCGATGCTCGAACCGATCCAGAACGTCCGCATCGACGTCCCGAGCGAGCACATGGGTCCCGCCTCCGGCGAGCTCCAGGGTCGCCGTGGCCGCGTCGACGACATGTATCAGGAAGGCGATCTGATGGTCGTCGAGGGCGTCGCCCCGGTCGACGAGATGATCGGCTTCGCCTCCGACATCCGCTCGGCCACCGAGGGTCGTGCCTCCTGGAACACCGAGAACGCCGGCTTCCAGGTGATGGCCGACAATCTCCAGCCCGACACGATCATGGAAATCCGCGAGCGCAAGGGCATGAAGCTCGAACTGCCCGCGAGCGTCGACTACTTCTAGAACTCCACTTTTTTACTCCTCGGGTGGCCTCCCTGCGGTCGGCCACCGCTCGTCGCAAAAACCTGGACTAAAAAGACCTGCTCACTCGGCCTCCGGCCTCGTTCGCAGTGTTCTCGTGAACGACCGCAGGGAGTGAACGAGAGCCAGAGAGACGCGAAGTCGTTCGAGAGGGCGGAACTCTCTCGTGATGACGAGACGCCTTTGGCGTCTCGGACCACGTCTCTCGTGAACCGCGCTCGTTTCACTCGCCCGGACATCCGCTACCGCAAACCGCACAGCACCGCAGAAGCCCTCACTCGCTCACTACGTTCACTCGTTCGCCCTTCATCCGCCAGGAACCGAAAACCACCACCGCACAGCCACCGCACCGCGGCCGCGACACGGCGGCTCGATCAACTCAAAACGGCAGATAGCGATCGTAGAGATCGTCGATCCGGCGGTTGAGATCGTCACCACTCTGGGAGCCCCAGGGGTTGCGCGAGAAGTAATACATGCTCGCGAGGATCACACCAATGGTGACGGAAAATCGCGGCGTGATGGCGCTGAGGACGAACGCCGAGAGGCCGGCGACCACCCCTGCGATGAGAACGTCCACGATCTGATAGGCGACGGACATGCGGCCGATAGCAGCGCGGGCGGCCTAAACGGTTCGGACGCGAGCGGAAACGCTGGTGTTTATCACTGCCGCTGTGTGACAGCGTGGTATGCATCGAGTCGAGCGGCCGACGGGTGGGGAACGATGAGCGACGCGTCGGAATCGCGCTCGGCCTACACCGTGCGCCTCGAACTCGTCGACGAACCCGGCGAGCTGCTCCGTGCGCTCGCACCCATCGCCGACAACGGCGGCAATCTGCTCTCGATCTTCCACGAGCGCGGCTCGCTCACGCCGCGCGGCCACATCCCCGTCGAGGTCGATCTGGAGGCGACGCCCGAGCGCTTCGAGACGATCGTGAGCGCGCTCCGCGAGGCCGGCGTCAACGTCATCCGGGCGGGCGCGGAGCGCTACGGCGAGGAACTTTCGGTCGTGCTCATCGGCGATCTCGTCGAGACCGACCTCTCGGATACGCTCTCGCGCGTCGAGCAGGCGAACGCCGCCGTGGCCGACGTCGCGCTCTCGGCACCGGCCGGCACCGACGAACCGTCGAGCGCGCGACTCCGGCTCGCGACCGAGACCGGCCAGCGCGAGCGCGCGCTCGATACCGTTCGCGAACTCGCCGACGAGAAGGACCTCCACCTCGTCGAGCCGCTCGCAGGGGGCGACCGATGAACATCGCCGTCGTCGGCTGTGGTGCGGTCGGGCGCGCGGTCTGCGAACTCGCCGGAAGCTACGGCCATCGTGTGACTGCGATCGCCGACTCGACGAGCGCTGCCGTCGACGAGAACGGTCTCGACGTCACAACCGTTCTCGATCGCAAAGCCGAGCGCGGCACCGTCGGATCAGGCGACCGGGAGCATGCCCTCGCCAGCGAGTACGATGTCCTCGTCGAGGCCACGCCGACGACGCTCGGCGACGCCGAACCCGGGTTCTCCCACGCCGAGCGCGCGCTCGCCCGCGACGCGCACGTTGTGCTGGCGAACAAGGGACCGGTTGCCGAGCGCTACGGCGATCTCCGCGCCGCGGAACGTGACAGCGCGGGAACGGTCCTGTTCGAGGCGACGGTCGGCGGGGCGATCCCGATCCTCTCGACCATCGCCGATCTCGGTTCGGAGGACGTGACGGCGGTCCGTGGCGTTCTCAACGGGACGGCGAACTTCGTCCTCTCACGAATGAGCGCCGAAGGGTTGGATTACGAGCACGTGCTCGCCGAGGCCCAGGATCTCGGGGTGGCCGAAACCGACCCTACCTTCGACGTCGAGGGCACCGACGCCGCGCTCAAGTGCGTCATCCTCGCGAACGTACTCGGCGACGGCGACGTGACTCTCGACGATGCGCAGGTCGAGGGGATCACGCGACTCACGCCGAGCGCGCTCGATCTGGCGAGCGAGGACGGACGGACGGTGCGACTCGTCGGCGAAGTCACCGACGGCGAGGATCCGACCGTGCGCGTCGGCCCGCGACTCGTCCCCGAGCACGGGACGCTCGCGGTGACGGGCACCCAGAACATCGTCCAGCTGGAGACGCGCCACGCCGGGCAGTTGAACCTCAGCGGGCGCGGTGCGGGCGGACGGGCGACGGCGTCGGCGGTGCTCGCCGACATCGGCCGACTGCCCTGAGACGAGACCGAAACCGTCGACAGTCGGGTCGAATCGGCCGTGTGCGCCCGATTCGCTGCGGGAGGTATCGTAATCGTTTTAACCGGAACCACAGTAAACATCCGACATAGCGCCCCTGCGCGTGAGACACCAATGGCAGACAAACCACACCAGAACTTGGCCGTCATCGGCCACGTCGACCACGGAAAGAGCACGCTCGTCGGACGACTCCTCTACGAGACGGGGAACGTTCCCGAGCACGTCATCGAACAGCACAAAGAGGAAGCCGAAGAACAGGGCAAGGGTGGCTTCGAGTTCGCCTACGTGATGGACAACCTCGCCGAGGAGCGAGAGCGCGGTGTCACGATCGATATCGCCCACCAGGAGTTCGACACGGACGAGTACTACTTCACCATCGTCGACACCCCTGGCCACCGCGACTTCGTGAAGAACATGATCACGGGCGCGAGCCAGGCCGACAACGCCGTGCTCGTCGTCGCCGCGGACGACGGCGTCCAGCCCCAGACTCAGGAGCACGTCTTCCTCGCCCGCACGCTGGGCATCAACGAGCTCATCATCGCGGTCAACAAGATGGACCTCGTCGACTACGAGGAGAACCGCTACGACGAGGCCGTCGAGGAAGTCAAGGGCCTGCTCGATCAGGTCAGCTTCGACACCGACAACGCGGGGTTCATCCCGGTGTCGGCGTTCGAGGGCGACAACATCGCCGAGAGCTCCGACAACACGTCGTGGTACGACGGCGAGACGGTGCTGGAGGCACTCAACGACCTGCCCGAGCCGAAGCCGCCGACGGACGCGCCGCTTCGGCTGCCGATTCAGGACGTCTACACCATCTCGGGCATCGGTACGGTACCGGTGGGCCGCGTCGAGACCGGTGTTCTGGAGACCGGGGACAACGTCTCCTTCCAGCCGAGCGACGTCGGCGGCGAGGTCAAGACCGTCGAGATGCACCACGAGGAGGTCCCCAACGCCGAGCCGGGCGACAACGTCGGCTTCAACGTCCGCGGCATCGGCAAGGACGACATCCGCCGCGGTGACGTCTGTGGTCCGGCCGACGACCCGCCGACGGTCGCCGAGACGTTCCAGGCACAGGTCGTCGTGATGCAGCATCCGAGCGTGATTACGTCGGGCTACACGCCTGTGTTCCACGCCCACACGACGCAGGTCGCCTGCACGATCGAGTCGATCGACTCGAAGATCGACCCGGCAAGCGGCGAGGTCGCCGAGGAGGAGCCCGACTTCATCCAGTCGGGTGATGCCGCCGTCGTCACCGTGCGCCCGCAGAAACCGCTCAGCATCGAGCCATCGGGCGAGATCCCCGAACTCGGGAGCTTCGCCATCCGCGACATGGGTCAGACCATCGCCGCCGGCAAAGTGCTCTCGGTCGACGAAGCATAATGCAGCAGGCGCGAGTCCGCCTCGCCGGCACGAGCCCCGAGGATCTGGACGACATCTGTGACGACGTTCGCGAGATCGCCACCAAGACCGGGGTCAACCTCAGCGGGCCGATCCCGCTGCCGACGAAGGAGCTCGAAGTCCCGGCACGGAAATCGCCCGACGGTGAGGGGACCGCGACGTGGGAGCACTGGGAGATGCGCGTCCACAAGCGGCTCATCGACCTCGACGCCGACGAGCGCGCACTCCGCCAGCTCATGCGCATTCAGGTGCCAAACGACGTCAGCATCGAGATCGTCCTCGAAGACTGAGGATTTTACCGGTTTTCACCCGCAACGCTTTCCATCCCCAGCCGTGAGGAGGGCGTATGGCTCGTCTCGGGGGCAGTCCGACCGTCCAGACGCTCGCGGTGATGGCCGTCGTCTTTCTCGGCCAGCAGGTCGCCGGGCTGATCGGCGCGATGGGGTTTCTCTTCGTACTCGGGCCGACCGTCCCACTCCGACCGTGGACGCTGTTGACGAGCATCTACGCTCACGGGAGTCTGCCCCATTTGCTCGGCAACGCGGCCATGCTCGTCCTCGTGGGGTTGATCGTCGAGTCGTTCACGACGACCGCGCGCTATCACGCCTTCTTCATCGCGACCGGCGCGCTCTCGGGACTCGCCCAGATCACGCTGTTGCCCGGCAGTCGCGTGCTCGGCGCGAGCGGTGCGATCTTCGCCTTCCTCGGCTATCTCGTCGCCGCCAACCCGGTGTCGAGTTCGGTGCTCGACGTGCTCCGACTACGCCGGCGCACCCAGCTCGTGCTGTTCGCGCTGCTCGCGGTCGTCGTCACGCTACTGACCGGTGCGCCGGGTGTGGCACTGGTGGCGCATTTCACCGGCTTCCTGCTCGGGCTGCTCACCGGTCGCCTCGGCGTCTTGGGGACGAACCGGCGTCGCGGGCAAACACAACATACAAGCGGACCGCCCGGGTAGAACGGGACGCGGGCTCGTAGATCAGTGGTAGATCGTCTCCTTCGCAAGGAGAAGGCCTCGGGTTCGAATCCCGACGAGTCCATCCTACTTTTTGCCCGGCTTCGCTCGTCTTCGACTCGCTCAGCCGGGCAAAAACGTAGTGAAAAACCGCACCCGCACCGCAAACCGCCTCCGCCGATTATTCTCGTATCCGTTCTGTTTTCGTCGTGCGTACATCACGAACAGCCCGAACGACGATGGCGACGCCTGCTGGCCGGCTGATCGAACCCGACACCGCCGAGGATTTAGGCCGTTCCGGCCTATTGTCGGTATGCCGCGCCAGAAATCCTCCTTCAACCGGTTGCGTCCCTTCGAGTTCCGCGAGCCGGCCGACGTGCTCGATCCCGACGCGATGTACACCGTCTACGAGATCGCTCGCCTCTTGCAAGGATTGGAACCCGACACCGAACTCGACATCGAGACGGAGGGTATCCTGCTCGACTGGGCGATCCCGTGGCTGGTCACGAACGCCGACGAACTCTGTTTCGGCGATCCCGAAAGTGACGACGAACCGGGCCACTACGGGCTTCTCGATACGGAGTAGCGCTGGCTCGAACTACCGCCCGTACGATTCGGCGACCGCGCTGAGTGCGTCGTGGGCTTCGGTCGTGTGCGGTGCGGTCAGCGGCGAGACGCTCACGTGCCCCTCGAAGACCGCCCGACGATCGGTGCCCTCCGGGTCGGGGATCGCCCCGTCGGCCATCCGCTGCCAGATGCGATCCCGGAGTGTGAGGTCGCCGTCGTCGCCGACGGCGGTCAGCTGGTAGACGTCCGACGGGTAGGTGATCTCCATGCCGGCGTGCTCGCCGTCGGTGGCCGCCGGGACCGGTGCGTTGACGTTCAGATAGTCGGCACGCTCGAAGATCCCGTCGCCGAGCGCGTTCGTCACGAGATGTCTCGTCGCCCGGATGGCCTCCTCGTACTCGCCTTCACGAGCGACGTACTCGCGGAAGTCGATGTCGCCGCCGGGGACGTACAGCGAGACGGCGATCGCCGGGACGTCGAAGAAGCTCGCTTCGACGGCGGCGCTGATCGTCCCCGAGCGCCCGAGCGTGTACTCGCCGAGGTTTGCGCCCTGATTGCAGCCCGAGACCACGAGGTCCGCGTCGGGACAGAGTGAGCCCAGACCTGCCACCACGCAGTCGGCGGGCGTTCCTCCGACGGCATAGCCGAGGTCGTGCTCCTCGACGATGACCCGATCGGAGAGCGTGCGCCCGACGGCGCTCTGGTCCTCGGCGGGCGCGACGACCGTCACCTCGCCGTGATCGGCGAGCGCATCGGCGAGCACGGCGATCCCCGTGCTCTCGATGCCGTCGTCGTTCGTCAGCAGGATCTGCATGTCCGGTCTGCGGTGGCCCAGCGCAAAAGCGCACCGTTAAGGGTCATCGCTTCGCTGTGCGAGAACGAACGGATGAGTGAGGGATCCGACGCGCCGCGACGGGGCTGGTCGAGCAAGCGCCGCGAGACCGTCTATCGCGAACTACGGGACGTCCTCAACAGCCAGCAGTCCGTGATGGACGACATCGACGACAAGGCGCTACGCACGGTGCGCATCACGGCGCTGCTGCTCGGCGTCGTCGTTCCCGCCGCCGGTCTCGCGGCCGTCACCTTTCAACCGCTTCTCGCCGCCGTCGGTGTGCTCGCACTCGTTCTCTCGGCCATCGTCGGCGTGCTCACCTACGGCGAATCCGACCTCGTGGTCGGCCCGAGCGGCGCGTACGCCGTCTCGCTGGCGACGGGCGACGATGCCGACTGGGAGCTCGACTTCCTCGTCGAACTCGCCTCGTGGACCGAGAGCAACGCCGCCGACATCGCCGACAACGGCCGCCTGCTCTTCTACACGCAAGCGCTGTTCGTCGTCGGGATCGTCGCCCTCACCGCGAGCGTGGCTTTTTACCCGGTCGTGACCTATTTCGGAGCATGAGTGGGAGCGACGACGGACAGCCGGATGAAACCGGTCAGCGGAGCCACAAGGGGCCGGCGCTGCTCTCGAAACTCCTCGGGCGCGACGGGCACGAACGACAGCAGGAACAGCGCGCCCGGTTGCGGGCAGTGGTCGACGAGTCGATGGAGTAGCTCAGACGGGGATCCGGTCGACGATCGTCTCGTCGTCGACGACGAGATTGTACGATTCCTCGTCGTCGTTCCAGAGCACGAGCACGTTCTCGAACTCCAGGAGCGCGCCGTAGTCCGCGTCCGAGAGTGCCCGGTTGAGTGTCGTTTCGCGGGTCAGCACGGCGTAGTGATCGACCGCCTCGCTGCCGTCGCTGATCTTGAATAAGGGATTGCCGTCCGACAGCGAGTGGCTGAGCTTCGCGGCGATACAGTCCACCCGACTGGAAACGTGGCGCTCGCTGTCGGCCATCTTCGCCACGCGATTCGGATCGGGCGTGAACTCGATGCGGCGCGCTCCGTCCCGGCGAAGGATCGAATACGAGTACTGGACGTCGACGTTGACGAACGCCGCGCCCTCGTCGGCAGTTTCGGCGAGGCGGCGCTGGAACGGTGGCACGTCGAGATCGCCCTTCACGTCGAACGACCAGCCCCTGTCGGTCGGTGCGTGACCGGGCCAGAGGCGGACGGTCGGTGCGTACGCCGTCGCCGGACTACCGTCGGACTCACTTCGCTCGACCGACGAGGATCGCGCGCCGGAGGCGCGCTCACTACCGGAAGACTCGCTCCACTCGTCTTCCGTCGTTCGCAAGCCACCGGCTCGCTCACCGCCGTCGGCGAGTGCGCGTTCGATCCCCCGCAAACCGATCGACGTCTCGCGGTCGGCGGGTGCGATGGCGACGAGCGAGCCGTCGGGCGCGAGCGCGTCCATGTATTGTCGTGCGACCGTGGTCGGATCGTCGATCTCGCTCAACACGTTCGCCATCAGTATCAGGTCGTACTCACCGTCGGGATCGAACCCCTCGGCGCTCGTGCGGTGGACGGTCGGATGGAAGTTCTTGTCCGTGTCGTCGAGCAGCGCGTCCAGCACGTCCGCGGCGGCGCTCGGCTCGACCGCGTGATACTCGCAGAGCGCATCGTCGGGGAGGAAGTCGGCGAGCCCGAGCGCCGGTCCGCCGACGCCAGCGCCGACGTCGAGCACGCGGAGCCCCTTCGGAAGCAGTCCATCGCGTGCGAGATCGGCGAGAACGTACTGGACGGTCGCGTAGTAGTCGGGGTGGTGATAGATGGCGTAGGCGAGCGCCGTCTCGCGGTCGTAGTTCACCGACTCGCCGGCGAAGTACGACTCCTTGAACGTCCGAATCCGCTCACGGAGGCGTTCCCCGGAGTCGCCCGTCGGCCAGCCGGCCCCGTACTCGTCGACGAGCAGCTCTTCGAGCGCTCTGACATGGGGTTCGGGCAGCGCCGCGACGCCCGAAAAATCGGTCGTGATCGGTTCCTCGGCAACGGGGACGAACGTGCCGTCGTCGCGTTCGATGAGGTCGAGCTCGGCGGCCGACTCGCGGAGCACCTCCCGGACGACGGCGGGGTGGGGCTGGCCGGTGACGTACTCGTCGATCTCCTCGGGGTCGATCGGGCGCACCTCCCGGAGGTAGTTCGCGTTCGCACGGATCGCCGCGTGCTGGTCGTCGTTCATCGCTGCTCGCGCGCCTCGCGGTACAGCTCCTCGACACCCGTCCCGTCGACCGTGGCGATGCGCTCCGCGGCCTCGGCGACCGCTTCCGCGCCGTCGAATCGCTCCTGGATCTCGGCGTAGACCCGCGGCGATCCAGACAGTACCTGGCTCGCGAGGTCGTCGAGCGGGCCGGAGATGGGGGTATGAAACTCCTCGCGGACGTCCTCGGCGGCGAGCGCGTAGGCGAGCACGGCCGCGTGCGCGCCGGCTTGAACCGTCTCCATCGCCCGGTCGTGTTCGTCGGGCGTCGTCTCGAAGAGTTCGTTTTCGGCGGCCAGCGCCGCGCGAACTTCGTCGGTCGCCGGGCCGGCCGCGTCGGCGACCGTCGCGATCCGGCCAGGGGCGTTTTCGGGCGCGAACAGAGGGTGGAGGCTCAGTCGCTCGCGATCGGGTGCGTGTGTTCGCATCGCCTCGATCGGTTCGGCCATGCTCCCGGTGACGTCGATCACGGCGCGCTCGGCCGTCGGCGCGTGCTCGGCGATGGCCGCTTCGACCGCCGGCATCGGCACGGCGAAACAGACGGTGTCGAACCGTTCGTCGGTGTCGAGCGCCACCGACCGCGCATCGAGGCGGTCGGCGACTGCGGCGGCTCTCTCGGGATCGGTGTCGGTGAGGGTGACTGTGGTCGCTTCGGCGAGCGTGCGGGCGAACCACTCGCCCATCGTGCCCGCGCCGACGACGAGAAGGGTCATTGTGCGCCGTTGCGAGCGGCTGGCAAAAGCCCCTTCGAGTCAGCCGATCCACTTACGGAGCGTCGCTTCGAGTCCACATGGATCGTCGAGATCCGCGGTCGAGCAGCGAATCGGGAGTGGCCACGGCAATCCTCGGCGGATGGTGAGTGCACGTTCCGAGCGCGAAACCGAGCGGAGCTGGTCACGGGGGACGAACAGCCCGCTCACAGAGCCCGAAACCCGAATTACGAGGCCATTCCCGTAGAGCGTGTATCGTCGATATCGTCCGATTACTGCTGCGCGCCCGAGCAAGACGCCCGCCAGCGGTCCAATAAAGCTCGCTTCCGTATCTAATTCGAGAACGATCAGCACTCCGCCAACGAAGAACACCGCTGCACCGACGAGCGACAATCCTCGAACGATCCGTTTGTAGCGAGTATCGGGCGCAGCGGTCCACTCGGCGAGCACGCGTTCGTGATCGTGCAGATATGCTTCATAGCGGCGCATCGTCGTGATGTATACGAGGAACGCGGCTATCAGGGGAGCCAGAATGACGAGCAATAGCCTGTTCCCAGTCTCACTGGGGACGATTCCGAACGATACCAGGATTCCGACAACGGCCGTGATGACGGACATGCCGAGCGCAAGCGTGGTGTGGATTCGGTGATCAACGATCCACGACACGAGATTCGTCCGTGTCGTTGCGATGCCGGAAACGACGAGCAGTGTGATGATGCCGGTGACGAGCGGGGTGGGGGCGAGAAAACGAATTCTGGTCGCTGTGACGACCCCGACGAAGACGACAGCACCCGCGAAGAGACCGATCGCCAGGGCCAACGAATCGAACGACGGGCGGCGCATGTATTTCCCGACAGCCGTGTCGCTGAAAAACGTTGTCGGGAGCTACTCGATGCGGAGGCGCTTCGGGTAGTCGGTGAGGTTCTCGTAGCCGTCGTCGGTGACGAGCACGAAGTCCTCGACGCGCACGCCCCCGACGTCGGGGTCGTAGAGGCCGGGCTCGATCGTGATGACGTTGCCCGCTTCGAGCTCGCCACCCTCGAAGCTCAGGCTCGGCATCTCGTGGACCGCGAGTCCGACGCCGTGACCGGTTCCGTGGATGAAGCCCGTCTCGGTTTCGGGATCGTCGCGCAGCGTTGGCTCGCCAGCGTCCTCGTAGACGTCACAGACCGCGTTGTGGACTTCCTCGCCGGTCGCGCCGGGTTCGACGACGTCGAGCGCTGCGTCGAGGGCTTCATTCGAGAGCTCGTACCACTCCTCGGCGCGCTCGCTCGGCTCACCCTTCACGAACGTCCTGGTCATGTCGGCGTGATAGCCCGTGTCGGTGCTCTTCGGGAAGATGTCGACGATGATCGGCTCACCGGCGGCGAGGGGACCGCTGCCGTCGTTGTGCGGGTCGGCGGCGTCGGCACCGCCGGCGACGATCGTCTCGCCGGAGCTGTAGCCGTGCTGGAGCAGCGTCGTCTCGACGGCCGTCTTGACGCGCTCGGAGGTGAGCGGTTCGCCGTCGGCGACGAGCTGGCCGTCCTCGACGTCGGCTCCCTGGATGGCGTTCTCGGCGGCGACCATCGCGCGCTCGTTGACTTGCTGGGCGTCTCTGACCTTCTCGATCTCCTCGTCGGTCTTGACCGAGCGGATGTCGACGAGGATCCCGTCGTCCTCGGCGGTCACGTTGATGCCCTGTTCGCGGAGGCCATCGGCGGTTCCGACCGGGAAGCGCTCCGGAACGAGCAGCGAGTCGATGTCGTGATCGTCGAGAAAGCGCCCGAGCAGTTCGGTGTTCGCCTCGCGCCCGCCAGCGTCGTCGGCATAGTCGGCGTGACGGGAGACGGTCGCGGCACGGCTCTCGGTTTTCGCGCGGCCGTATTCGAGCGCCGAGACGAGGAGGTGGGTGTCGCCGTCGTAGAGGGTCACGAAGGGGTCGGGTGCGACGAACCCGGAGAGATAGCGCTGGTCGGGATCGTCGGAATCGGCATCGAGCAGGTAACCATCGGCATCGTCGTCGGCGAGTTCCGCGTCGAGCGCGGAGAGATCCGGATCCATAACGGAAATTCGGGTGTGGCCGACAAAACGATGGCGTCTCACGGGCGGGAGCGTTATGAAGCCGCCACCGCAGCCTTCCGTATGGATTTCCTGCCGATCGGCGACTACGGTGTCGTCGGCAACCTCGAAACCTGCGCGCTGGTCGGGCGCGACGGGACGGTCGATTGGTGGTGTCTCCACATATCGAATCGTCGAGCGTCTTCGCCGGTATCTTGGATCCCGAGGTCGGCGGACAGTTCGCGGTCCAGCCCACCGGCGAGTTCGAAAGCGATCAGGAGTACGTCGAGCGGACGAACGAGCTCGAGACCTCCCTCGCGACCGAATCCGGCACGGCAACCCTCACCGACTTCATGCCGATCGTCGGCGAGCAGCAGACTCTCGATATCGCCGAGCACGCCCTCTACCGACGCGTCGAGTGCGGAGAGGGTTCGATCGAATTCGACGTCGAGTTCGCGCCGCGCTTCGACTACGCGCGCGCCGAGACGACCGTCGAAGCGGTCGACGGCGGCGTGCTCGCGACCGGCAACGACGAGGAACTGTTCTGCCAGAGCTCGGTCGCGCTCGATAC
Organism: Halococcus morrhuae DSM 1307; assembly: GCF_000336695.1. Taxonomy (GTDB): domain Archaea; phylum Halobacteriota; class Halobacteria; order Halobacteriales; family Halococcaceae; genus Halococcus; species Halococcus morrhuae. The sequence goes on along the minus strand of NZ_AOMC01000043.1, from coordinate 6,718 downwards.
CGATGGTTCGACGGCGACGGGAACCGTCACGCTCGACGAGGGCGATACCGTCTGGTTCGTCTGTCAGTAAGGCGAGCGCGGACGACTCGACGACGATGAAGCGGCGGCGATGCTGGAGGCGACGACCCAGTTCTGGAAGGGCTGGGTTCACCATTGCACGGATTCGGAGCGCTGTCTGTTCTACGGGCCGTGGCACGAGCTCGTGATCCGCTCGGAGCTCGTGCTCAAACTGCTGATGCGTCGCGAGACCAGCGCCATCGCCGCCGCGCCGACGACCTCGCTGCCGGAGACGATCGGCGGCGAGCGCAACTGGGACTACCGGTTCAACTGGATCCGTGATGCGGCGTTCACCGTGCAAGCGCTCCACGAACTCGGCCACGCCGGGGAGGTCGAGGATTTCTTCGAGGAGTGTCTCGCCCGGATCGCCGAGGGCGAACCTGGACGGGTCGAACAGCCCTTCTACGGCGTCGACGGCGAAGAACTCCCCGACGAGGAGGAGCTCGACCATCTCGAAGGCTATCGAGGGTCATCGCCGGTGCGCATCGGCAACGCGGCGGGCGACCAGCGCCAGCTCGATGTCTACGGCGAGCTCGTTCTGGCGGTCCACGAGACGACGCAGTACGGCGAGACTCTCACCGAGGAGAACTGGGCGGTGCTCCGTGACGTCATCGATCACGTCTGTGAAGTCTGGGACGAACCGGGCTACGGCATCTGGGAGGATCGCGTCGATCCCAAGCAGTTCGTCTACTCGAAGGTGATGTGCTGGGCGGCCATCGATCGGGCGCTGACGATGACCGAGGCGACCGACTACGAGGCCCCGACCGACGAGTGGGAGGCTGTCCGTGCCGAGATCGAAGAGCGCGTGCTCGACGAGGGCTACGACGAGGAGATGGGGAATTTCACCCGCTCGTTCGGAACCGACAACGTCGATGCATCGCTGCTCCGTCTCCCTGTCGTCGGCTTTCTCGAACCGGACGACGACCGGATTCTCGGGACGATCGAGGCGGTCCAGGACCATCTCGCGACCGACGAGGGACTCGTCTATCGCTACGACACCGACGACGGGCTCGACGGCGAGGAGAATCCATTCGTTCTCTGTTCGTTTTGGCTGGTCGATGCGCTCGCGCTGGCCGGCCGTCGCGAGGAAGCCCGCGAACTCTACGAGGACGTGCTCGAACACGCGACCTCGCTCGGTCTGTTCGCCGAGCAGGTCGACGGAGAGACCGGCGAACAGCGGGGCAACTTCCCGCAGGCGTTCAGCCATCTCGGTCTCATCAACAGCGCCATCTACGTCAGCGAAGGTGCCGACCCCAGAACTCCGACCCCCATCGGCGTCGACGCGCCCGACGGGACCAGTTGAGGTGAGCGCGTGAACCACGATGGACGATGCATCGCTGGCGGTTGCTGTGGCGCGCGCTCGCGCTCGTGTGCGAAACGAAGTGAGCACCGAGCGCGAACATTGTGCGAGGGATGAGCGACGCGAACGAAGTGAGCAGAGCGAATCGGCTGGGGAGGTATGTGGGCGGCGTTGGTGCGGTGCTGTGAATGAACCGTCCGCGCGAACGAATGTGAGCGCGGTTCACCGTGAGCGACCGTCGGGAGCGAGCGGTCCTTTTTAGTCCAGGTTTTGCGAGTAGTGAGGGACCTCCGGTCCCTCATACCGTGCGAGCGGGCCATGCGCGGCGCTACGCGCCGCGAGTTCGAGGCGGCGAAGCCGCCTCGCACGCCCGCGAGCAGAGAGTGGTGCGCGCGGAGCGCGCACCNATCCAAATGACTACGCCGTCTCGTAGCAAGTAAAAAAGTGGAGGTCCGGCAGTCTGATAGCCCCGCCGTCCGAGGAGCGGGTATGAACGCCGACATCGGGAGTTCGCGCGTGAGCGGCACGGTCCGAGCACCGCCGTCGAAGAGCTACACCCACCGGGCGATCCTGGCGGCGGGCTACGGCGACGGTACCACGCGGATCGAGCGGCCGCTCGTCTCCGCCGACACGCGCGCGACGGCGCGGGCCGTCGAGGCGTTCGGTGGGCGTGTCGAGGGAATCGCGGACGATAGTGAGCGCATCGAGGTGGAGGGATTCGGCCATCCCGAGACGCCAGCCGATGTCGTCGACTGTGCCAACAGTGGGACGACGATGCGTCTCGTCACGGCGACGGCGGCGCTCGCTGAGGGGTTGACCGTGCTCACCGGCGACGGATCGTTGCGCTCGCGCCCGCACGGGCCGCTGCTCGCTGCGGTCGAGGATCTGGGTGGGCGTGCGGAGAGCACGCGTGCGAACGGCCAGGCCCCGCTCGTCGTCGGCGGGCCGGTGGACGGCGGGCGGGTTTCGATGCCTGGCGACGTCTCCTCGCAGTTCGTGACCGCGCTCCTCATGGCCGGTGCGCGCTCCGAGGCGGGGATCGAGATCGACCTCGAAACCGAACTGAAATCCGCGCCGTACGTCGAAATCACTCGCGAGCTGCTCGCCGACTTCGGCGTCGAGACCGAGAACGGCGGAAAGGGGTTCGCGGTCGCGGGCGGGCAGGCCTACGACGCGGGCGGCGAATATCGCGTACCGGGCGATTTCTCGTCGATCTCGTATCTGCTCGCCGCCGGCGCGCTCGCCGCCGACGATGAACTTACCGTGGAGGGTGCGCGGCCGAGCGCGCAGGGCGACAGCGCCATCGTCGAGATCCTCGACCGGATGGGCGCGGAGATCGCGTGGGAGCGCGACGCCGGGACGATCTCGATCGCGCGCTCGCCGCTGTCGGGCGTCGAGATCGACGTCGGCGACACGCCCGATCTCCTGCCGACGCTCGCGGTTCTCGGGGCCGCGGCCGACGGCGAGACGCGGCTCGTGAACGCCGAACACGTCCGGTACAAGGAGACCGATCGCGTGAGCGCGATGGCCGACGAACTCGAAGCGATGGGTGCGAGCGTCACCGAGCGGGAGGACTCGCTCACGATCCACGGCGAGGACTCGGCCCTCCAGGGCGCGCGCGTCGACGGCCGGGGTGACCACCGGATCGTGATGGCGCTCGCGATCGCCGGGCTGGTCGCCGACGGGACGACCACCGTCGCCGGCGCGGAGCACGTCGACGTCTCGTTTCCGGATTTCTTCGCTATGCTCGCCGATGCTGGTGCCGACGTGAGTCTCGACTGAAACGACGGTGTTTGTGGGGAGGGAACGTTTGCGGGCGGAGTGGTGTGGAGCGGGGCGGGGCGGGCGGTCCTGGTGGATGAAGGGCGAGCATCCCGAAGGGATGCAAGGGCTTCGGCGGAGGCGGGCGGTTTGCGGGAGGTGTTAGCATCCGCGCGAGTGAAACGAGCGCGGTTCACTGCGAACGAGCACCGCGAGTGAGCAGGTGTTTTTAGTCCAGGTTTTTCAAGGAGCGGTGCGCGCGGAGCGCGCACCCGACGCAGAAAAAAGTGGGTTCAAATCCCTGCGCGCCAACGCGAAGCCATGAACGGCAACGAGTTCGGTCGGCTCTTCCGGGTCACGACCTTCGGCGAGAGCCACGGCGAAGCGATGGGTGTCACGGTCTCGGGCTGTCCCGCGGGGCTGGAACTCGACGAGGCGGACGTCCAGCGCGAGCTCGACCGGCGCAAACCCGGCCAGTCACAGATCACGACCAGCCGCGGCGAGCCCGACACCGTCTCGATCAAGAGTGGTACACAGGACGGCTACACCACCGGAACGCCGATCGGGATGGTCATCCAGAACAAGGACGCCCGCTCGGGCAAGTACGAGCCGTTCATTACCGCGCCGCGACCCTCACACGGCGATTTCACCTATTCGGCGAAGTTCGGCACCAGGAACTGGGGCGGCGGCGGGCGCTCGTCGGCCCGCGAGACGGCGAACTGGGTCGCGGCGGGCGCGATCGCGAAGAAAATCCTCGCGAGCGAGGGCATCGAGATCCGGGCGCACGTCAACCAGATCGGCGAGATCGAGGCTCCTGACGTGAGTTTCGAGGCGATGGGCGAACACGTCGAGGAGAACGAGGTCCGGTGTGCCCATCCCGAAACCGCGGAGCGAATGCGCGAGCGCATCGACGAATATCAGGAGGAGGGCGATTCGATCGGTGGGGCCATCGAGTTCGAAATTCGGGGTGCGCCCCGCGGGCTCGGTGCGCCACGGTTCGACTCGGTGCCGGCACGACTCGGGCAGGCAATGCTGAGCGTGCCCGCCGCGACGAGTTTCGAATTCGGGCTCGGCCGGGAGGCCCGGCGCTATCGCGGCAGCGAGCGCAACGAGGACTGGGAGTTCGACGACGATGGCGACCCGATCCCCGTCGGCAACGACCACGGCGGACTCCAGGGCGGGATCACCACCGGTCAGCCGATCCGCGGCGAAGTGACGCTGCACGCGCCGACCTCGATCCCGCAGAAACAGACCACCGTCGACTGGGAGACGGGCGAGGAGAAGGAAGCCCAGGTCATCGGCCGTCATGACCCCGTGCTCCCGCCGCGTGGCGTCCCCGTCGTCGAGGCGATGGCCGCGCTCACGATGGTCGATTTCATGCTGCTCGGCGGGCGCGTCAACCCCGATCGCCTGGACGGCGACGTGGGCGAGTACGACACAGATTATCATCCATCGAGCCCGGAAAACGACCCCGACGCGCCGACGAGCGCCGAACCGACCGAGGACTGATCGCTACCAGTAGGGGTTCGACAGCCATCGCCGCGAGCGCGCGCCGACGGCGCTCATCGCGACGAGGGCAACGATCGCCAGCGCGAGCACGGCGATCGTCGTCGGTGCGAGCGCGTTCAGCACGAGGACGGCGAGGCTACCGATGGCAGCGATGGCGACGAGCAGTGTGACGAACCCGGCGAGCAGCCGTGAAAGCCACATCTCAGGCGCTCCGTGATCGTTCGTCGGGTTTGTCGCCGTCGATACGATCGATATCAGGAACCATCTATGGGAACGAGTGACAGCGCCGGCGTGAATAAATCCCGCGATCGGACGGGCGAGCCACGGCGTTCAAGAGCGCCGCGCGCCGAGTGCGTCCATGACTACAGTCGCCGTCCTCTGTGACGCGCCGAGCGAGGGCGTGCTGGCCGATCTCGCGTCGTCGACGCCGCTCACCGAGAGCGAGACTGCCGACCTCTACGCGGCGATGTGCGCCGACGTGTTCCGCGCTGTCGAGACGAGCGCGAGCGACCTGCTCGTCAACTACCGCCCCAACGAGTCAGGCGATCCCGAGACGGAACTGCGCGCGCTCGCCGATGCCGCGCTCGAAAACCCGGATGGCGTGCGCTACGAGACGCAGGCCGGATCGACGTTCGCCGGTCGCGTCGGCAACACGATCACGCATCTGCTCGAAAGCGAGGAGGAGAGCTCGGCGATGGCCGTCGAACCGACCGCCCCGTTCCTCACGCGCGGCGATATCGATGGGCTGATGATGAAACTCCGTCGGAGCGACGTCGTGCTCGGGCCCGCCTCTGAAGGCCGAGTCTACGCCGCCGGCTTCTCCGCGCCGATCGACTTCGAGGAAGCCTACACGCCGCCGGCGGTTGAGACACTCACAGCGCGCGCGAACGACGCCGGGCTCGACGTCGACTACGGACCGATGACCTCCGTGATCGAGACGGGCGCGGACCTCACGGGTGCGCTTGCGCTCGTCCGTGCGCGCCATCGGGCCGGACGTGACGTGCCCCAGCATACCGCCGCGTGTCTCGACGATCTGGATGCGACGCTTGTTGAGGAAGACGGCGATCTCTCGTTGCGGAAAGCGGACACCGACAGCCCTTAGATGCCCGCGGAGGTAGTCGTGGCTGCGGTGGGGTGGCAGAGTGGACGATTGCGCCTGTCTTGAAAACAGGTGGCCTATGGCCTCATGGGTTCGAATCCCATCCCCACCGTTTCCGAGCGAACCATCCTGCGAGCGCTTCGTGCGCGAGCAACCGCGTGAGCGAGTGAAACGAGTATGTTGGGATCCGAAGCAGAGAGTGAGCGGTGAGCAGCAACGCTTTTGCGGCGACCGACCAGTTTTGAATCATGGCCGACTGGCCCCACGACCCCGACGGCGAGGAAGGGAGCGAAGGGATGCGCAAGTACGGACAGGCAGTCATCGCGAAGAAGGTCGACGAGCACGAGGACTTCCCGCTCGACGTCTCGGCGTTCGTCGACGAACACGGCGACGACCCCATTCGCCTGAATCACGAGCGGGTCGTCAGCCTGGCGGAGATCTTCGACAACGTCGATAGCGACGAGATCGAGGACATCCAGACGATGCATCAGCGGGTCGGCGAAACGATGCGCGAAAACGGCTACTGGGAGTACGACACCGAAACCGAAGGTCCCGGTACCGAGGCCTGACTCACCACCATCCGTTCTAGGCTAATCCCGTCGTGACTGGGACGAATTGATCGGAAATCTGCTCTTCCAATCGGAGAACGCAATCGTTGGCTGGANCATCCGTTCTAGGCTAATCCCGTCGTGACTGGGACGAATTGATCGGAAATCTGCTCTTCCAATCGGAGAACGCAATCGTTGGCTGGATCAGAGCCCGTTGAGGAGCGCTCACCGGCGTGAGCGCTCCGAGATGTTCGTTGAACGCGAGTGCTGTAGCTGGAGAGTCCCGCGATCTAGCCCGATCATGCCGGATTACGCGAGGTCAGCGGCGAACGGTTCGTACCGTACCTCGTCAAGCAACGAGATGCGGTGCGTGTTCGGGTCTAGCGCATCGTTCATCAGCGACTCGACCAACTTCGGCGGCTCGTATCCGAGTCGCTCGGCGAC
>NZ_AOMC01000042.1 GCF_000336695.1 Halococcus morrhuae DSM 1307 | reverse complement strand
CAGATTCGTGATGTAGAGATGGTACCGCTCCTCCTCGTCGTTCCAAACGCCGACGACACGGAACGTCTCAACGGCACGGCTCCGCGTGCCGTTGTAGATGCGTCGCTTGAACCCGACTTCACCGTCGACGTCGACGACGTCGCGGTGAAGGTCATCGAGGATGTCCTGTACCTGCTTGCCTTCGAGGGAAATGGCGTCGCCACGCCATTTCCTGAGTTCAGCCG
>NZ_AOMC01000041.1 GCF_000336695.1 Halococcus morrhuae DSM 1307 | reverse complement strand
AGGAACCAGCCGCCGTTGGCGTCGATCAGATCCATCGTCCGGTAATCGAAGTAGGCCTGGTCGAACAGCAGCAACGCGTTCTCCACCCACGGACCTGTGGAGAGTTGCGTAAACTCATGCGTACGCGCGTCAGTGATGCCAAATTCAGCTGGGAGGCCGCTACTGACGGCTTCGACCACGTGGAGCTTCGCTCCAGCGTGGTCGTCGCCATAGCCCGGAAACGTCTCGAACAGCGACTNTGGGAGGCCGCTACTGACGGCTTCGACCACGTGGAGCTTCGCTCCAGCGTGGTCGTCGCCATAGCCCGGAAACGTCTCGAACAGCGACTGATACAGCGTGATGACGGTCGCATCCGCGATGAAGACCTCTCGGAACTGCTCGAAGCGGCCCTGGAGACGCTCATTCTCGTGTTCGAGGTCCTCAAGCGCGTGCTTGAGGACCGCTCGAAGGAAGTCACAGAGGGCGGGCATGAACCACTCGTGGAAGGAGGAGTA
>NZ_AOMC01000040.1 GCF_000336695.1 Halococcus morrhuae DSM 1307 | reverse complement strand
CCGCCGAAGGTTTCGATGTATGCCTGGCGGAATTCTTCAAGAGTTCTGTAGTTATCGGAGAGGAAGCCGATAGCGAGCGACCAGAAGAGGGCGTCAGCTTTCAGTTTCCCGCCCTCGCGCTGGATCAGCCCGGTTGCGCGAGCAAGCTCGCGCAGCCGGCTGTTCGGAAACGTTTCCACTAACCGCTCCTCTATCACCGTATCCGGTGNGTGGGAGTTCCATTCACTCTCCACCGGCTTCTCAGAGCGCTAACAACTGGCGTTCTTCGGCTATCTCAGAGTTAGCCTAGAACGGATGGACTCACCACCCATTCGGCGCGGACGAAAGCACCTAAGCGCCGTCGGCTGGATGGACGTGCATGACCGGCGGCACCGACTCCACACGTCACTCCGCCGGCCTCTTTTCGCTCCGACGCGTTCTCGCGATCGGCTGGGTGACGCTCACCACGGTCGTCTTCTGCAACGTCCTCATCAAGTTCGTCGATCACCAGCTGCTCGGCGCGAACACGCGCATTCCGAAGTTCTGGCCGTTCAGCAAGTTCACCCTCCGTATCGATCGAATCCCCCTGCCGGACGCGCCGATCCTCGCCGTCGTGGCGATCGCGGTCTTCCTCGTCGCAACCGTCTACCTGCTCCGTACCGACCGTAACTCCGTCGTTCCGGTCATCGTTGCCGGCATCGCTCTTCTCGTGCTGACGACGCTCACTCACGGCGTCGGGCCAGGGCTGCTCAGGCCGCTCTCGGCACCGGGCAGCTACGAACGGGCGGCCATCGGCATCGCCGACCCCGGCGGCTACTACGAGGCCGCCGTCACCGTCGTGGATCCCGTCCGATTCCTCGAAACGTTCGAACAGCAACAGCTGAGCCTGCCGTTACACGCGCGCACGCATCCGCCAGGGGCGGTGTTCACCTTCTATCTCTTCGAGGTGCTGCTCCCGTCGTCGCTTGCGGTCTCGCTCGTCGTCGGCACGCTCTCGCTCGCACTCGCGGCGCTACTCCTCTTTCGACTGCTCGAAACGTACTATCCGCGCGATGTCGCGCAGTTCACGACCTTCCTGTTCGTCCTCCTGCCGGCCGTCCAGATCTACGCGCTGACGACGCTCGACATCGTCATCACGGTCGCGATGCTCGGGGCGATCTACTGCTTCACGCGCGAGTCACGGCTCCTCGCGGCGCTCGGCACGCTCGCCTGTGTCTTCGTCGCCTCGACACAGACGTTCGTCTTCGTCTTCGTCCTTCCCGTGCTCGCCGCGTTCGCGGCCATCCGTCCCGCGAAACGCCGCCCGTTCGTGGTCGTCCTCATCGGATTGCTCGGTACCTATACCCTGCTCGCGGTCGTCTTCGACTTCAACTATCTCAGCTCGTTCGCCGCCGCCTCCCAGCAGCAGAACCCCGGCGGCTTCCTCCTGTTCGCCGAACCGCTGCGCTATCTTTACACGCGCATCGAGGACGTCGCCGAGATCGCGCTGTTTTTCACACCCTACCTGGGACTGCTCGCGATCGCCGGCACGCGCGTCCTCTGGCGGGGCGCACGCGGCCTCAGCACGCACGATCGCGAACCGCTCGTGCTCTTCGGCGCTGCCGTCGTCTCGATCCTGGGCCTGTTCGTCGGCGGCGTCTACCATACCGGCGAGACCGCTCGCGGCGTGCTCTTTCTCTATCCATTCCTCCTGCTACCGGTCGCCGCCGCACTCCGCGCGACGAACGCCTCGCGAGCACGACGGGCACTGCTCGCCGCAGCGGTGTTCGGACAGGCACTGTTGATGCAGTTGATCGGCGATTACTGGTGGTAGAACCCCACTTTTTTAGACGGGGGCATCGCGCGCTCGTTTCACTCGCGCGCTCAACCCCCGTCCAAAAACCTGGACTAAAAACTCCTGCTCACTCGCGGTGCTCGTTCGCAGTGAACCGCGCTCACGTTCGTTCGCGCGGACAGTCGTTTTCCGCTACTGCACCGCCAACCGCCCACATACCTCCCCAACCGATTCGCTCACTCCTTCCGGTCGCTCGCTCATCCACCCTCAGAACGAAGTTCTGACGAGCCTGCACTCGCTACGCTCGTGCAGACCTCACACAGTGTTCGTGCTCGGCGCTCACTTGGCTCACGGATCCGTCCCTCCCCGTTCGCATCGAGGTCGTTCGAGAGAGCGAAGCTCTCTCGTGATCTCGAAGTGCCTTCGGCACTTCGAAGAATCATCGGAAGACTGTGGTCTTCCGAGATGACGAGACGCCTGCGGCGTCTCGAACCACATTCACTATGTTCGTGCCTCGCGCCGCTCGCACACGAGCGCGAGCGCGCGCCACAGCAACCATTTGTGTCCGATTTTCGGTTCCGGCTCCGACCGACTGTCAGGCTTCGGCGCTCGACCCGGTGAAGAGCTTGTGTGCGCTGAACACGACGAAGCCGAGGATGGCGGCGTACCAGAGCGTGCCGACGCGGATGACCATCGTCGCGCCGACCGCGATCGGTTCGGCGATGCCGAACGTGAGGAGCACGCCGGTCATGCTCGCCTCGGCCGCACCCAGTCCGCCGGGCAGCATGCTCACCGCGCCGACGACCGAGCCGAGCGCGAAGACGAACAGACCGACCAGCAGGGAAGTCTCGACGCCGAACCCGCGGAGCGTGAGCCAGAGCGCGACGCCTTCGAGTCCCCACGCGACGATGCCGAGCAGCGTGGCCACCGAGAGCGGGCGGAGCCGAAAGAGTCTGTACGTGCTCTCGTAGAGCGTTTCGAGCCCTTCGGCGTAGTCGCCGATGACGGGTAGCGATCCGACCCACGAAAGCAGACGGAGACAGCCCGCCCGCCACTGGAGCAGCCCGATCCCGAGCGCGAAGACGACGGCGACCGCCACCAACACCGCGGGCGAGCGCCCGTAGGCGACGACGCCGAGCGCGGCCAGCAGCGACAGCGAGAGCAGATCGGTGATGCGTTCGGCCCCCACGACGGAGGTCGTCCGACTCGCTGGTACGCCCGCCTCGTCGCGCAGCAGCCACGCCTTCCAGACCTCGCCCGCCTTTCCTGGCGTGACGACCATCATCAGCCCGCTGAAGAACACCGTGAGACTCGTCTTCAGGGGCACGTGGATATCGAGCTCGCGCAGGTAGAACTCCCACTTGGCGAAGCGAAAGCCGTAGCCGACGGTCGTCAGGAGAACGACGGCTCCGAACGCCCAGAGCTCGAATTCCGAGAAGGCCGCGATCACCTTCTCGGCGTCGGCGAGGACGAACAGCGCTGCGAACACCACCACAGTCAACACCGCCGTCACCCAGACGCCGTGGTCGCTCACGAGCCGGCGGATGCGTCCCCTCGACTCGTCCTTGCTCGCTCCCTCCAGCGTGTCGCTCATCGCAGCCCTCCGATCGCCCGTCGCGCCTGTTGGACCTTCGTTGCGACGTGCCCCGAGAGATAGCGCCCGTGCCCGCACGGCGTCGTCGTTCCCTCGCGAATCGCCTCGCGGAGCGTGCCGTCGAACTCGGTTGCCGCGCGACCGACCTCCATCGGGAAGTGGGCATCGCTGCCGCCCGTGATCGCCAGCCCGTGATGGGCGGCGAACGCACGCGCCTGCCGATTGAACAGCGGGCGCACACACCGGGAGTTCGTCGCCTCGACGCCGTCGACCGCCGCTGCGATCGCCGGTAGTTCGCGGTCGTAGAACTGCCGCATCGTGTCGAACGGATGCGAAAGCACTGCGATCCCGCTCTGCTCGTGAATCTCGTCGATGACCGTCAGCGGGTCCGTCTTCGGCGGGGCTTCCTCGATATCGATGCCGAGCAGGTGGCCCTGCGTGGTCGTCACCTCGACGCCCGAGACGACGTCCAGTCCATCCGGCGCATGCTCGCGGACGCGGTCGACGTTCGCGAGCGTGTCGTGGTCGGTCACGACGATCCCGTCGAGTTCCGCGTCCGCGGCGGCCGCGGCGACCTTTTTCGGCGGTGTAGCCGAACACGGCGAGGCGTCGGTGTGGACCTGGAGATCGTAGCGCATCAGCCGAACACCCCGACGAGCCACGCACGCGGGCGACCGTAGAGGACGACGACCGCGATCAGCCCCCAGAAGACGAAGTTGACGAGCAGCTGTCGATCGACGAGCAGCGCGCCGGGCGACGCGCCGGCCTTCGTCGTGTAGACGAGATGGTGATAGCGGAAGACGCCGAAGAAGGCGAAGGGCAGCGTGAGCATCATCGCGAGCTTCGCGCCCGTGAACGTGTAGATCGAGTAGGACATCAACAGCGTCGAGATGACGATCCCGAGCAGCTGATCGAGCGTCTCGGTCGTGTAGTCGGCGAGCGTCGCACGCGTCTCGCCGGGCACCTCGCTGGCGGCGAACTCGTGGCGACGCTTGCCGAGCGCCAGCAGGAGTGCCGCGAGGAACGTACAGACGACGAGCCACGGGCTGAGCGCGACGCCGATGGCGACCACGCCCGCCACGGCCCGGAGCACGAACCCGATGGCGATGAGCAACACGTCGACCAGCACGACGTCCTTGAGATACAGCGAGTACGCCGCGTTCTGGACCAGATAGGCGACGATGATCGCGACGAACAGCGGGCCGAGCGTGTACGAGAGCGCGAACCCCGCGACGAGCAGGGCGACCGCGAACGCGCCCGCCGTCTGGACGCCTACCTGCCCGCTCGCGATCGGACGATTGCGCTTGTCGGGATGTTTGCGGTCCTCCTCGACGTCGCTGATGTCGTTGAAGATGTAGGTCGCGCCGGCGACCGCACAGAACGCCGCCACGGCGATCGAGACCCGTCCCCACGCCATCGGATCGAACAGCTGCTTCGAGAAGACGATGGCGATGAGGATCACGCCCTGTTTGTACCACTGCCACGGACGGATCTCGTAGGCGAGACCGGCGGCCGTGCGCACGAACCCGGCCTGCTGTGTCTGCGCCTCACCCATTGGCCCTCATCCACGGCCGCGAGACATAAACCTGACCGATCGATACGCACCGTTTCGGACCGTTTCAGGCGTGAGAATCACTCACAGGCAGTCGTATCGTATCGGTAGATAGTTGAAACGTCCCCCATTACGGCGAGCCTATGCAAGCGCACGCACACGACGACGACCGACTCGCCGAGCCCGGCTCGCTGCTCGTCACCGGCGGCACGGGGTTCCTCGGACTCCACACCTGTGAGTACTTCGCCGAGCGCGGCTGGGACGTGACCGCGTTCGATCTCAAACCGTTCAAACCCGAGGACGAGATCGATGGCGTCGATTTCATCGAGGGCGACGTGCGCGACGAGGAGACGGTCAGCGCCGCGATCGACGAAGTGGACGCCGACGCGATCGTCCACACCGCCGCCGCGCTCCCGCTATGGGACGACCAGCGCATCCGCGAGACGACGATCGACGGCACGCGCAACGTGCTCTGGGCCGCCAAGGAAGCCGACGTCGAGCGCGTCGTCTACGTCTCCTCGACGGCCGTCTACGGCACTCACGACCACCATCCCATCACCGAGGAGTCACCTCTGGATGGTGTGGGTCCCTACGGCGAGGCGAAGATCGAAGCCGAGAAGATCTGCCGTGACTTCCGCCGGATGGGTCTCTGCGTCCCCATCCTGCGCCCGAAGACGTTCATCGGGCCCAAGCGCCTCGGCGTCTTTCAGGTCCTGTTCGACTGGATCGAGTCGGGCGCGAACGTGCCGATGGTCGGCTGGGGCAACAACCAGTACCAGCTGATGCACGTCTACGATCTCGTGCGCGCGATGGAGTTCATGTTCGCGAAGGACGAGAGCGACGTGAACACCACGTTCAACGTCGGTGCCGAGGAGTTCGGTACGATGAAGGAGGACTTCCAGGCACCGATCGATTACGCGGGCACCGGCAAGCGCACCGTCGGAACGCCGACGCCGCTGACGGTGTTCGCCCTGCGCGTGCTCGAAAAACTCAACCTCTCGCCGCTGTACCCCTGGGTCTACGAGACCGCCCACGAGGATTCCTATGTCTCCGTCGAGAAGCTCCAGTCGCTCGGCTGGGAGCCGAAATACTCGAACAAGGAGGCGCTCGTCGAGACCTACGAGTGGTATCTCGAGAACTACGACGATCCCGAAAGCGAGGGCACAGGATTGGACCACCGCGTCGCCTGGGATCAGGGTGCGCTCACGCTCGTCAAGGGCGTGTTCAAACACATCTGAGAGGGATTGGCACTGATATTCGGGAGTTTCACGTTACAGATACTCGATTTCTGAAATCGGTGTGTGAGATGCAGGGCGCGTATCTTGCACGTCCCACGCTCATACTTATCCCGCCAGCCCTGAGGCCGACAAAATACAATCTCTCCTACAGAAGTCGGACCCTCCAACCTTGATACGTGGAATCCGATGCTGATGCAGAGTTTTAAGACTCCAAACGAAACGCGACATATGGAGCTAGTCGATCACTGGAGCCATTCAGTCAATACAATAGCACTTATAGCAATTCTACTTGCTGTTCTTGTTGCTCTAGCTGCAAGTGGTCTCTCAGTACTATCAACGGCAATCCTACTCTGTATCGGCGTTATCGCTATTCTGTCGCGCTCCTCGCTTGCATCCTACGTTTCGAGCGAGGAAGAGGACAGACCCGAGAGAGATGACCCTCTCGACACGCTGAAGAAGCAATACGTACAGGGCGAAATCTCTGAAGATGAGTTGGAACACCGGCTCAAGTCGTCTATGGGGCCAAAGAGAGTGGAAAATGAACGTTCCGACCGACAACCAGTGAGGGAACAAGAATAGCACCCTGTCAGCAGCCACTTGCTTGCTGACAGGGTAGTATTCCGGTTGGTCGAAGACAAGACTAACGTACTCATCAAATCAATAGACAATTATGACCAGTAGATCCAAAACCTTCTTTCAGGGCAATGCCTCTGGCTGGGGTCTCACAGAAGCGATAGTTGGTATCTGCTGTCTCGCTTCGATACTGATCTACGATGGTGTGATAGTTACGATATTTCTCATTGTCATAGGAGTCAGCTTAGTTGGACATGGGATCTCATCTATATACAAAAATGCATTTTGACCATTTAGCGACGGAGAACGCTAGTGGTTACAACCATCCGACCGGCAAATCTCCGGGTTCAGAGTGGAAATCTGTCGTCGGTCAGAAAACGACCGATCTTGCTGACAGGGGCGTTCGGAATTAAACGATGCGGGGCTGCTGACAGGGGTTCAGACAATTACAGTTTTCGGACAGCATCGCGCTCAGTTTCGATCTGCTCGACATATGCAGTCGCTATCGTATCGAGAATTGCTTCCCCGGCCTCGGGAGTCGCCTCTCGGGGATCACCGAGCACGCCGTTTTCAGTGATTGCCTTGAAACCTTCACTGAGTAGTTGGGAGGTAGTGATTTCCTCCTCGTGACCGACCTCAATTCTATCCGTTCGGACGAGTCCCTCGTTCACTGCCAGCACAACAGCCGTTTCTATGGCACCTGCGTGAATTACAGGTTCTTCGTACTCGATGCCCGCCTCACTGAGTCCCTCATTCTGTAGTGACATGAGTTCGTCAAGGTCCGCGAGGGCGATTACGTTCGCGTCGATCTCTCGGGCAATCTCTGGTGCGACAGTGTTGACGGGCGCGAAATTGCCCCCGTGAGCGGCTACGAGAACGATGTGTTCGAAGCCGTGTTCATCTAATGACCGGCAGTACGAACGAATAATGTTCATCAGCGTCTCGGCTGGAATTGTGATGGTTCCCGGAAATTCCATATGATGGCCTGAACAGCCGGGCCGAATCGTTGGGGCGGCGAGTGCATCGCCAAGTTTCTCAGCGATTCGTCGTGAGAGTTCATCGCCTTGAAGAGTATCCATAATCAGTGGGAGGTGCGGTCCATGTTGCTCAACTGATCCAACGGCTACAACTGCCGTCCGTGTTCCTTGTTCAAGAGCGGTCTCAACCTCTGGCCATGTGTACTCCTCAAGGAGTACTGAGCTTCGAGAAAGCATCCGCGCATCTTGATGTTGGTTCCGAGGGTATAAATTCAGCCGTGCGAATCATCACGGATTGTGAGCGTTCACAGTCCTCCTTCCCCCACCGCGGCGCAGGCGGGATAAGCATGAGCCGGAACCTGCAAGATGCATTCTCTGTATCTCGCCCACCATCTCTATCCGTCGTCCCGACTATCGGTCTCGTCCAGGATACCCGGATCAATCACACGCCAGAAATGCTTACAGCCAGCGCTCATCGGACTGTTATGCACTAAAAATTCGAACTGTTGGTTATCGCTTTCGCTTACAGTCGGGTGAGATTGCTCGCGCGCGGGCCCTTCTGCGACTGTTCGATTTCGAATTCCACATCCGTGTCTTCTTCGAGATCCGAACCGCCGATGTCTTCCATGTGATAGAACACGTCCTCGTCGTCATCGAGATCCGTTTCCTCGTCCTCGTCGACTTTGATAAAGCCGTAGCCGCCCTGATCGTTGAAGAAATCAACCGTACCTTTCGTCATTACATCCGGTCATAGAGCGCTGCCGGGGATAACGCTTCCGAGGGTCGTGATACCACGATTTCGATTGTACGCAGGTGAAGCAGCCGGTCGCATGAGCTGCTGATAGAGCCTCTATGCAGCACGCTATCTCTCCCAACTACTGGAGGGGATTCGCACAAAACTATGGAGTGGCCTGATGATCCCTCTGAGCCGTCGTCGATCGAAGCGCCGATACCGCCCCGCTGCCAACCGCTCACAACCGTGACGAACACGCAGCTCACACTGATCCAGATCGACAACTACGGCCCATGGACGGTGACGCCGGAACCGCGGCGCGAAGTCGACCTCCAGACCCTCCAATCGCGGCTGTACGCCGACCTCTCACAGCTGTTCGGCAACCGCGATGGCTACGTCTTCTTCTCGCGGTTCGACAACATGGTGGCCGTCACGAACGGGATCGACACGGATGCCCACGCGCTCATCCAGGAATCGATCGGCAACCGCTATCCGGTGACGGTGAGCCTCTCGATCGGCACCGGCGAGACGCCGGCGACGGCGATCGAGACCGCGAGCGAACAGCTTCAGGCTGCTGGCAGCGCACAGGCCAGCGATCGCCGCGAGATACTCCGCGGCGAACCGGTCGCCGACCCGGATCGCACCGCAGAAGACGTCCAGATCGCCCACTTCGACGTGAACGACGCCACCGGAAAATATACGGACAGGTTGAACGAGTTCGATACGTTCATCAACATCGAACAGAGCTACGCCGAGCTGATGCGCTATCTCCGCGAGACGCACGACTCGCTGTCGTTTTTCGTCGGCGGCGACAACATCATCGCCACCTGTCCGGATCTCGACGCCGAGCAGTATCACGACGCCATCGATCACGTCAGCGAGGCGGTCGGCGTCGAGCTCAAGGTCGGCGTCGGTCGGGCGGCGGACGCCCAGTCGGCGGGCATGGCCGCCAAACACGCCCTCGAAACCTGTCGGTACGACGGCCGTGACGTCGTGTTCGGCGACCAATGAGATAGAACGGCGGCGCTCTTAACCCTACTGGAGATACTTTTTAGCACGCACGGCTGGAACGGACCGGTATGAGCAGTGCTATCACCGTGCGGGAGATCATGACCCGGGAGTTCCTCGGGGTGAGCGAGAGCGACGACCTGCTCGAAACGGTCGAACTGCTCCTCGACGAGGCTGCTGACTGTGCGGTCGTCCTCCGCGGACGCGACCCCGTCGGGGCGCTCGACGAACGCGATGCGCTTTCGCTGCTCGTCGGCGAAACCGACCCCGCGGCGGCGACGGTGACGGACGCCATGGACGACGGGATCGTTCGGGTCGCCTCCAATGCCTCGCTCACGGCAGCAGCCGAGGCGATGGCCCGCGAGGAGGTCGACTGGCTGCTCGTCGTCGAGGACGAACCGGTGGGCGTGGTCTCGGCGTACGACATCGCCACCGCCTCGACGATCGCGCCCGTCGCCGAGGAAGGAACCGTCTCGACGGCGACCGACCCATCCCCGACCTACGACACACAGGGGATCTGTGAACACTGTGGGACGCTTACGCATGATCTCGTGACCGTGAACGGTCAGTCGATCTGTGCGAACTGCCGCGAGAACTGAAACCCGCTCCCGGCGGTCGGTCCTAGAGGCAAGATTTATATTGCCATCAGGGAACATACTGGTGACATGGCACGAACTACCAATCGGCGCAAGTTCCTCGTCGGTGTCGGAGCTGCGGGTCTCGCCGGCTTCGCCGGCTGTATCGGCGGTGGCGGCGGTAACGGAAGCGGCGGCAGTAACGGGACAGGTACCAGCGGCGGTGGCGGGGGCGGCAACGGAAGCGGTGGCGGGGGCGGGGGTGGTGGTCAGACGATCAAGATCGGCATTCTCCAGCCGACGACTGGCGACCTCGCATCGGTCGGCAAACCGATCCAGAAGGCCGCGCAGCTGCCGGCACGACAGTTACAGAACGCCGACATGGAGTTCTCCATCGAGACACAGATCGAGGACACGCAGACGGACCCGCAGGCAGGTATCAGCGCTGCCCAAGCGCTCGTCGATGCGGGCTTCCCGGCGATAACGGGTGCAGCCTCCTCGGAAACGTCGATTCAGGTCGCGAAGAACGTCACGATCCCCAATCAGGTCGTCCTGACCCCGCCGGCGAGCACCTCGCCGGCGATCACCGGCCTGCAGGACAACGGCTACGTCTACCGGACGGCACCGAGCGACGCGCTGCAGGGTGAGGTGCTCGCACGGGTCGCCAGCCAGCGCGTCAACGCAGCGGCGGTGTCGGCGATGTTCGTCAACAACTCCTACGGCCAGGCGCTCGCCGACAGTTTCGTCCAGGCGTTCGACGGCAACGTCCCGGCGCAGGTCTCCTTCGAGAAGGCACAGTCGTCGTACAGCTCGAAGCTGCAGGAGGCGATGTCGTCGAGCCCCGACGGACTGCTGGTCATCGGCTATCCCGAGAGCGGCAACCAGCTGTTCCGCGATTTCTACTCGAACTACGGCCGCGACACGACCATCCTCGTCACCGACGGGCTGCGCGCGCCCGAACTGCCGAGCGACGTCGGCCAGTCCATGACGAACGTCGTCGGCACCGCGCCGATCGCCGCCGGACCGGCCAAGCAGTTCTTCACGAAATCGTTCAAGGACGAGTTCGGCAACGAACCCGGCGTGTTCACCTCGCAGGCCTACGACGCGACCGCGGTCCAGATGCTCGCCATCGCCGCGGCCGGCGAGAACACCGGCTCGGCCGTCCAGCAGAACATGGATCCGGTCGCGAACCCCGGCGGAGCTGAAGTCACGCCGAAAAATCTCGCCGAGGGGATCGGGATGGCCGCCAACGGCGACGACATCAACTATCAGGGCGCATCGAGCAGCGTCAACTTCGACGAGAACGGCGACATGCAGTCGGTCGGCTACGAGATCTTCAGCTACACCGAGGGTGGCGACATCGAACAGCAGGACACCGTCGAGTTCGAAGCCGGCGGCGGTGGCGGCGGTGGCAACAACAGCAGCGCGGGCACGACGAGCGCCTGAACGGGCGTTTCAGCCGCCGAGGAACTCCCGGCGGACCTCGTCGTTGTCGAGTAGTGCCGCGCCGGAGTCGGTGAAGCGGTTCTGGCCCTGGACGAGCACGTAGCCACGGTCACAGCGCGAGAGCGCCTCGATCGCGTTCTGTTCGACCATCAGCACGGCCGTCCCGGCGTCGTTGATGGCGTCGATCCGATCGAACATCTCGTCGACGAGATCGGGTGCGAGCCCGGCCGACGGCTCGTCGAGCAGGAGGAGGTCGGGATCGAGCATCAGTGCCCGTCCCATCGCCAGCATCTGGCGCTGCCCGCCCGAGAGGGTGCCCGCACGCTGGGACTGGCGCTCTTCGAGGATCGGGAAGCGTTCGAAGACGTCCGCGAGACGCTCCTCGGGCACCGAATCGAGGATATACGCGCCCATCTCCAGGTTCTCGCGCACCGAGAGCCCGGCGAAGACGTTCTCGTTCTGTGGGACGTAGCTCACGCCCCGGCGGATCACTTCCTCGGGAGCGAGACCGCCGATCCCCTCGTCGTCGAAGGCAATCGAGCCATCCATGTGGGTCGCCAATCCGAAAATCGCCTTCATCACCGTCGACTTGCCAGCGCCGTTCGGCCCGACGATGCTGACGTACTCTCCGGAACCGACCGCGAGATCCAACGCCGAGAGGATCTGCAGATCGCCGTAGCCCGCGTCGAGATCGGTGATCGAGAGCAGGCCGTCGGTGGTCGCGTCGCTTTCGCCCGTCTCCGTGTCGTCCGTGATTGCGTGTTCATCGCTCATACGTTCGCCCCCAGATAGGCGTCGATCACCTGCTCGTTCTCGCGGATCGCCGCCGGCGCGTCGTCGGCGAGCACGCGCCCCTGGTGCATGACGATGACGCGCTCGCAGTTCTCCATGATCACGTCCATGTCGTGTTCGACCAGCAGGAAGGTGTAGCCCTGTTCGCGGAGTTCGTCGATCCGTTCGAGGAGTTTGCGTTCGAGCGTCGGATTGACCCCTGCGAGCGGCTCGTCGAGCAGGACGACCTCCGGATCGGTCAGCAGCGCACGGGCCATCTCCAGCAGTTTGCGCTGGCCGCCCGAGAGATTGCCCGCGTACTCCTCGGCGAGATGATCGATCTCGAAGAATTCGAGCGTCTCCCACGCCCGCTCGCGCAGCTCGCGCTCCTGGGCCTGTACCGACCGGCGTACGCCCGGCAGCACCGCCCGCCAGAGCGACTCACCCTGCTGGCCGCGCGGCGCGAGCAGCATGTTTTCGAGGACCGTCATCTCCTGCAGTTCGCGCGTGATCTGAAACGTACGAACGAGTCCACGGGCGGCGATCTCGTACGGCTGCAGGCCCGTGATCTCCTCGTTGTGGAGCTTCACCGAGCCACCGGTCGGGCGATGGACGCCCGTGATACAGTCGAACGTGGTCGATTTGCCAGCGCCGTTCGGCCCGATCAACCCCGTGAGTGATCCCTCCTCGATGGCGAAGCCGGCCCCGTCGACCGCCGTCAGTCCGCCGAACTCCATGCGGAGATCGTCGACCCGGAGCGGTCGCCCGGGCGGTATCTCGCGGGCAGCACGCTCGACGTCCGAGTCCTCTTCGGGATCGATATCCGTGATCTCCTCGGGGTTCTCACCCTCGATCGCCACCCCCGTATCGCTTTCACTCATCGTCGACCTCCGTCTCGCCGCCGTCTGCTTGGCCGGCCGCGGTCCGCTCGCGCGCGAGCGAGACGGCCGCGGCGGTCTCCTTGCGGTGGCCGAGCAGTCCATCGGGTCGGTTCTGCACGAGATAGACCAACACCACCCCGACGAGCACGAACCGGAGGCTGGAGACGTCGGCGAGCGTGTAGGCGAGCAGCGGCCCGACATCCAGCGAGCCGAGCGCGGCGATCGCGTCGGTGAACGTGTTCGGCGCGCCGCCGAGGTCGACGGTCTGTTGGACGAGCCGGCGGACGAACGTCGGCCCCTCGAACAGCAGCCCGGCGAACAGCGCGCCGCCGATGACGCTGCCGGTGTTCGAGCCAGAGCCACCGATGATCAGCGCGATGAAGACGTAGAAGGTGATGATCGGGAGGAACAGTGCGGGGTTGACGAGTTGTTGACTCCCCTGCCAGAGAATCCCTCCTAACCCCATCAGCGCACAGCCGAGCATGAACGTCTTGATCTTGAACCGGTTCGTGTTCTTCCCGAGCGAGCTCGCCACGAGTTCGTCCTCGCGGATGGCCTTGAGCACCCGTCCGAACGGCGAGTTGCCGACGCGCGTGAGCAGGAGATAGAACAGGCCGACGAAGATCACGAGCACGATCGTGTAGGTCCAGTCGACGACGACCGGTTCGTCAAGTCCAAGCGTTTTGAAGAAGCCGAAGACGGCCTCGCCGAGCCCCGTTTTGCCGGCGGCGGGGCTCGATGGCGTCGTGTAGTAGAGCGCCATTACGGGGTTGGTCGGCGTCTGGATGCCCTGTGAGGCACCGGTGCCGAGGTCGGCACCCGCGATCGAGAAGGTCTGGAAGGTGGTGGAGTTGTACGTGAGCCGGATAATTTCGGAGAGGCCGAGCGTGACGATGGCCAGATAGTCTGCCTTGAGTCTGAGTGCGGGTAGCGCCGCGAGCGCGCCGACGAGCGCCGCCGCGACCATCCCGCCGACGACGCCGACCCAGAGTGGAAGACCGAGCCCGGGGACGCCGCCCGCCGCGGGGCTCGCGGGTGCGGTGAGCATCGCCATCGTGTAGACGCCGACGGCCATGAACCCCGCGACGCCGATGTTGAGCAGGCCGGCGTAGCCCCACTGGAGATTCAAGGCGAGCGCGAGCAGCGCGTAGACGGCCGCGAAGAAGGTGATTCGTTGCAATGTGCTCGCAAGCCCCGCGATATCGAGCCCGAGCGCCATCCCCAACACCGTGAAGCCGACGTACAGCCCGAACAGCACGCCGAGGATCAACACGGCGTCGTTGTCGGGCAGACGGGCCGCGACCCGCTCGGTGGCGCTACTCATCGGTCGTCCACCCCGTTGATCGCGTACACGATTGATGACGGCGGTACGTACCGCGGGTCGGTCATGCGGTCGTCACCCCGCCGAACAGCCCCGACGGTTTGACCAACAGCATGAATATCATGACGAGGAAGGCCGCGACGGTGGTGAAATCGGATGGTATCCAGACCAGCGACACCGTGCTCGCGAGCCCGATGAGCAACCCGCCGAACATCGCGCCGTAGACCGAGCCGATGCCGCCCAGAATGACCGCCGCGAAAATGAGGAGAAGGAGCACCCAGCCGAAGTCGAAGGCGATGGTGCCCGTTTCGAGCGTGATGAGATAGCCCGCTGCGCCGGTGAGCCCGCCGCCGATGACCCACGTCGCGCGGACGACGCGCTCGGTGGGAATGCCGGTGACGCGCGCGAGATCGCGGTTGTCGGCCATCGCGCGCATCGCCGTCCCGAGCTTCGTGTACTGGAGGACGACGTGAACGCCGACCAGCAGGCCGATCGCACAGATCGCGAGCGTCGCCTCGTGGGCGTTGATCCGGATGCCGACACCGGGAACGGCGATCCCGGGGATCGACCCACCGGTGATGCCCGGCCGACTGGTGCCGAAGACGAACGCGATCAGATAGCGCAGCGCGAGCGCGACGCCGACGCTCGCGATGAGCAGCGAGATCCCCTCCTGATCGCGCATCGGCTTGTAGACGAGTCGATCGATGAGCAGGGTGAGCGCGATGGTGAACACGACCGCCATGACGAGCCCCGCGACGACCGCCAGCGGCGTCGAGACGACGCTCACGCCGACGCTACCCGCGCTCGCGTCGCCGCTGACGCCGAGCAGGAGGAGATCGCCGACCGATACCGTGCCGAACCCCGCGATCACGTAGGTGGTCGCCCAGCCGGCGAACGCGCCGCTGGAGATGTAGTCTCCGTGAGCGAAGTTGGGAAAGCCGAGGATCGAATACGTCATCGAGAGCCCGACCCCCGCGAGCCCGATGACCAGTCCGAGGATCAGCCCGTCCTTGAGGAAGACGGCGAGGCTGAGCACCGACAGCGAGCCGCCCAGTAGTTTCGAAACCAGATCGACCGCCAACAGCACGCAGACGACCGCGACCAGCAGTGTGAGGGGTCGTTCGGCGACGACGCTCCGGCCGCGAGAGTAGGTTTCAGCAATCCCCATGATATGAGTACACATGAAACGGTGGGGGAGACCGTAATAAGTGTTGCTCCCTCCGTCCGGCGATCGGGAGGGAAAGGGATTTGCCGGCGGCCGAAGGAGGGCGCACAATGATCCGAACCCTCGACGACCTCGACTGTGAGGGCGTCGCCGTCGGGGTGCGCATCGACATCAACAGCCCGCTCTCCGAGACGGGGTTGGCCGACGACGCCCGCCTGCGCGCCCACGTCGAGACCCTCTCGGAGCTGCTCGAACGCGGCGCACGCGTGGCGATTCTCGCCCATCAGGGCCGTCCCGGCGACGACGATTTCTCGACGCTCACCGCCCACGCCGACCGTCTCGACGAACTGCTCTCCTTCTCCGTCGACTACTGCGACGCCACCTTCTCGGCCGCTGCCAGGGAGCGCGTCGCCGAACTCGAAGACGGGGAAGCCGTCCTGCTCGAAAACACCCGCTTCTACGCCGAGGAGTACATGGAGTTCGACCCCGAACGCGCGGCCGACACCCATCTCGTCGAGGGGCTCGTGCCCGCGCTCGACGTCTACGTCAACGACGCCTTCGCCGCCGCCCCCCGCTCACAGCCCTCGCTCGTCGGCTTTCCACAGCGACTACCGGGCTACGCCGGCCGGGTGATGGAGCGCGAACTNCCCGCTTCTACGCCGAGGAGTACATGGAGTTCGACCCCGAACGCGCGGCCGACACCCATCTCGTCGAGGGGCTCGTGCCCGCGCTCGACGTCTACGTCAACGACGCCTTCGCCGCCGCCCACCGCTCACAGCCCTCGCTCGTCGGCTTTCCACAGCGACTACCGGGCTACGCCGGCCGGGTGATGGAGCGCGAACTCGACGTGCTTGCGACCATCGAGGACACCCCGCGCCCTCGCGTCTACCTGCTCGGCGGCGCGAAGGTCGGCGACTCGATCGGTGTTGCCCGGAGCGTCCTCGAACGCGGCCTCGCTGACACGGTGCTGACCGCGGGCCTCGTCGGTAACGTCTGCC
Organism: Halococcus morrhuae DSM 1307; assembly: GCF_000336695.1. Classification (GTDB taxonomy): domain Archaea; phylum Halobacteriota; class Halobacteria; order Halobacteriales; family Halococcaceae; genus Halococcus; species Halococcus morrhuae. The sequence continues at coordinate 22,983 of NZ_AOMC01000040.1, read as the reverse complement.
TGCTCGCCAGCGGCGCGGAACTGGGAACCGCGAGTGCCGAGTTCGTCTACGATCAGGGCTACTGGGACGAGATCGACCGCGCGGGCGAACTGCTCGATGCCCACGACGAACTCCGGGTTCCGGCGGACGTCGCGATCGAGCGAAACGGCGAGCGCCACGAGATCCCCGTCGCGGAACTGCCCCAGGAGACCGAGACGCCGGCGATGGACGTCGGTAGCGAGACCGTCGCCGCCTATTCCGAGATTCTCGACGACGCCGGCACGGTGATCCTGAACGGACCGGCGGGCGTCTTCGAGGAGGAGACGTTCGCCCACGGGACGCGCGAGCTCTACTCGACGGCCAGCGAGGCCGATCACAGCATCGTCGGCGGCGGCGACACGGCGGCGGCGATCCGGCGACTGGGTATCGATGGGTTCTCGCACGTGAGCACCGGCGGCGGCGCGTCACTCGCGCTGCTCGCTGGCGACTCGCTTCCCGCTGTCGAGGCGCTCGACGAGTGACCATCGAAGCGCCCGACACCACGGCCGCGGGCGAGATCGCGGAGCTGTGGGTCGAACTCGCCCGCGATCAGCGCGCGTTCGGCTCGCATCTCCGCGCCGAGCCCAATCGGGCGACCATCCGCGAGGCGATCGTCCGCGACATCATCGCCGGTGGACTGTTGGTCGCCCGTGAGGACGATGTGGTCGTGGGGTTCGTCATGTTTGGGCCCGAATCCGAGCGGTTCGAGCAGGACGTCTCGCGCGGTATCGTCCGGAACATCGTCGTCCGGTCGGAGCGCCGAAACGAGGGCATCGGCGCGGAGCTGCTCGCGGCGGCCGAGCGCGAACTGGCCGCGGCGGGCTTCGACGCCGTCGCCCTCTCGACGCTCGCGGCCAACGAGGCGGCGCGGCGCTTTTACACGCGGGCGGGCTACGAGCCACATCGCATCGACTTCGAGAAGTCGCTCGAAAGCGACAGCGACAAATCGGGCCGTGGGTAAACCGCGAGTGCGCCAGGGGAGCTTGGGTGGTGCAAGCACTCGATTTGTAATCGAGAATTCGTGGGTTCAAATCCCACCCCTGGCTCATCGCTGCGCGAACGGAACGGGCGGAACGTGAGCCGCCCGGTATGAACCCCCCGTTGTTATCAGGGTGTGTGACTTTTCGATCCCGTGTCGTGGTCGACGGTGAGGGCACGGGGGTGCTGTCGCGTGGGCATTGTCGCGAGACGATCGAGACGCCGACGAGTGACCTCCGACGCTCGCAACGCCACAATGAACTCGAAGCAAACGTGCGTCGTGACGGGTGGATCGCGGGGAATCGGACGCGGAATCGCCGAGGAGCTCGGTCGCAACGGCGCGACCGTCGTCGTGAACTACCGATCGTCGGAGGCTGCCGCCCACGAGACGGCAGAGACCATCAAGGACGAGGGTGGGACCGCCGTTCCGCTCCAGGCCGACGTCGCCGAGCCGGACGAAGTCGAGGCCCTGCGCGAGCGGGTCCACGAGCTGTTCGGCCCGATCGACGTGCTCGTGAACAACGCCGGCATCACCGTCGATCGGACGTTCGCGAACATGAGCCGCGAGGACTGGCAGCGCGTCATGGACGTGAACCTGGGTGGCGTCTTCAACTGTACGAACGCCTTCTTCGAGGACATCGGCGACGCCGAGCATGGGCGGTTGATCAACGTTTCGAGCGTCGTCGCCCAGCAAGGCAACTACGGACAGGCGAACTACGCGGCGACCAAGAGCGGGTTGTTCGGCTTCACGCGCACCATCGCACTCGAACTCGCCAGCTCGGGATCGACCGCGAACTGCGTCGCGCCGGGGTTCGTCGAGACCGACATGCTGGACGACGTTCCCGACGACGTGAAGGAGAAGATCCGGCAGCGCATCCCGCTGGATCGCTTCGCCAGCGTCGAGGATATCGCCGGTATCATCCGGTTCGTCGCCTGCGAGGATTCCGAATACATGACCGGCCAAATCCTCGCGGTCAACGGCGGCATGGAGTGGTAGGGGGAAGGCAAGGAAGTGGGGGAGGGGAAGAGAAAGGACGGGGGACGCAGATCGCACGTGGCTGTAAGAGTGTAGTAGCTCCGCCCCGTAGGATGGATGATGACGAACATCACGGCATCGGACTCAATTCCCGTCACAGTCGTGAGCGGCCCGCTCGGTGCGGGGAAGACGACGCTGCTCAACCGATTGCTGGCCTCCCCCGGCGGTCGCGAGATCGCCGTCATCGTCAACGACATGGGCGCGGTGAACGTCGACGCCGAACTGCTCGCGCGCTCGGACGACGCCGACGACCCGGGCATCGTCGACCTCTCGAACGGCTGCATCTGCTGTCGTCTCCAGGACGACCTGCTCACCGAGGCCGCGCGACTCGCCGAAACCCGTCGCTTCGACGTCCTGGTGGTCGAATCGTCGGGTATCAGCGAGCCGGTGCCGGTCGCGCGGACGTTCCTGGAGGGCTCCGACGAGAGCGACATCGATCCGACCGACCACTACCGTCTCGACACGATGGTGTCGGTGATCGACGCGTACGGGTTCTGGAAGGAGTTCGACGCCGGCGCGTCGCTGCCCGCGGGGGCCGAATCCGACATGGACCGCCCGCTCGCGGACGTCCTGATGGAGGGGATCGAGTTCTGTGACGTCCTCCTTCTCAACAAATGCGATATGGTGCCCGACGAACGACTCGACGAGATCGAGGCGACACTCGGAACGCTCCAGTCCCGGGCCGAGATCGTCCGGACGACGCGTTCCGACGTCGATCCGGAACTCGTGCTCGACACCGACCGATTCGACTTCGCGGACGTCACGCGCTCGGCCGGCTGGAAGCAGGCATTGGCGGGCGATGGCCACGACCACGACCGGCCGGCGGCCGCGGCCCACGGCGTCTCGTCGTTCGTCTACACGTCGGATCTGCCGTTCCACCCCGAACGGCTCGACGAGTGGCTCGACTCGTGGACCGAGTCGGTGATCCGGGCGAAAGGCGTCTTCCGACTCGCCGGACGCGACGACGTGATGGGGCTCAATCGGGCCGGACCGTCGGTGCAGGCCGGCCCCATCGGAGAGTGGAACGACGATGACGACCGCCGCACCCGACTCGTGTTCATCGGCAGCGGGATGGACGAGGAGGGGATCGTCGCCGCTCTGGACGACTGTCTGCTCGGCGATGAACCAGAGAATCGCGCGTTCGACGACCCGTTCCCGACGAACTGAGCTACGGCGAGACCTGCTCGCGGAGATCGTCCCACGACTCGTGGAAGCCGTAGTTCGCGTCCGTCGTTTCGTCATCGCGGACGACCTCCTGGTAGGTGTCGTCGTAATCGAGCAGTTTGCCCCAGCCCTCCATGTCGTAGCTACAGTAGATGCACATGGGTGTCGATACCACGACTATCCAGCCATGGGACATAACGTTTGTGCGGGCGTGAGTCGCCCCCTCCTCCCTTGAGCTCACTGGTCGCTACGGGTGTCGCAGGGCGCGCAAAAATCGGTGATCGGCGGAGTTAGGGTTCGAGCAGGACCTTCGTGACGCCTTCCTCGCGGTTGTCGAAGCGCTCGTACATCTCGGGAGCCTCGTCGAGACCCACCCGGTGCGAGACGAGGAAGCTCGGATCGGCGCGATCCTCGATGATGAGGTCGCGGAGCTGGCGGTTGTAGGATTTGACGTCGCACTGGCCGGTGCCGAGCTTCTGGCCCTTCTCGAACAGCAGCCCGAAATCGATGCCCAGTCGCCCTTCGGCGGCCATCTCGTCCGGCGCACCGGGGTCGTCGGGAACGTACAGCCCGACGATGCCGAGCTGGCCGGTCGGACGCACGGTCCGAATGAGGTTGTTGAGCACGTTCGCAGGACTTTCCCGCGCCGGGTCGTAGGCATCGTCGGCCTCCTTGTCGGGGTCGACGGCCTGATAGCCGACCGCGTCAACACCCTTGTCGACGCCGCTGCCGTGGATCTCTTTGATCTGTTCGACCGGGTCGCCCTCCTCGAAGTTGATCGGCGTCGCCGCGCAGTGTTCTTCGGCGAGTTCGAGTCGGCTCGGCACGCGGTCGACCGAGTAGATCTCCGATGCGCCCTGGATCTTCGCGCTGTAGGCCGCCATCAGTCCGACGGGTCCAGCGCCGTAGATCGCGACCGACTCGCCGGGCTGGAGATCGGCCAGCCGCGTGCCGTGCCACCCAGTTGGGAAGATATCGGCCAGCAGCGCGAACGAGTCCTCGTTGCCCTCCTCGGGGAGTGTGAGCGCGTTGAAGTCCGCGTACGGTACGCGGAGCTTCTCGGCCTGCCCACCTTTGTACGGCCCCATCGCGACGTAGCCGTAGGCCCCGCCGGCGAAGCCGGGGTTGACGTTGGTACAGAACCCAGTTTTACCGTTCTCGCAGTTCTCACAGAACCCACAGGCCACGTTGAACGGGAGGACGATCCGGTCGCCCTCTTCGAGCGTGCTGACGCCGTCGCCGACCTCCTCGACGATGCCCATGTTCTCGTGGCCGAAGACGATCCCCTCCTCAGCGGCCGTTCGCCCCTCGTACATGTGGAGATCCGAGCCACAGATGCACGATGTCGTGATGTCGATCACCACGTCGTTGGGGTGTTCGATTGCCGGTTCGTCGACCTCCTCGACGGCCACTTCGTGTTCGCCCTGATAGACGACTGCTTCCATTGACATTGTGTTCCAAAAACACATGCAGGCGAGGTGTGCTTCAATCTTTTGTAATCATTAACGCATATCGATGGCTGTGCGAACCGGAACGTTCCTCCGCCGGTCGGCCGTACCGGCCCCGTGAGCCAGACCAATCGGCAGTTCGTTCTCGGCAAACGGCCAGAGGGCAAGCCCGACCGCGACACCTTCGAGCTGGAGGAAACCGGGATTCCGGAGCCGAAACACGGCGAAGTGCTCGTCCGGACGCTCTTCCTCTCGGTCGATCCGTACATGCGCGGACGGATGCGCGACCGCGAATCGTACGCCGACCCGTGGGACGTGGGCGAGCCGATGGCCGGCCACGTCGTCGGCGAGGTCGTCGACTCCGAACACGACGACTGGCAGGCGGGAGAGTTCGTCTTCGGCAACGGCTCCTGGAGCGAGTACGCGACCCTCGACGGCGACGATCTCACACCCGTCGAACCGAGCGCGAACGTCCCGCTCGAATCGTATCTCGGCGTGCTGGGCATGCCCGGTCGCACGGCCTACTTCGGCACGCGCGAGGTGGTCGAACCGACGCCTGGCGATACGGTGGCCGTCTCGGGCGCGGCCGGTGCGGTCGGCTCGACAGTGGGCCAGTTGGCGTCCTTCGCCGGTGCACGTGTCGTCGGCTTCGCGGGCAGCGACGAGAAAGTCGACTACCTCGAAGACGACCTCGGCTTCGACGCCGGTATCAACTACAAAGAGACCGACGACTACCGCGCGGCGCTCGACGAGGCAGCACCCGAGGGCGTCGACGGCTACTTCGACAACGTCGGTGGGCCTATCTCGGACGCCGTCTTCACGCAGCTCAACGTCGATGCACGGGTCGCGGTCTGCGGGCAGATCGCCACGTACAACGACGAGGGCGTCGCGACTGGCCCCCGGAAGCTCCCGCTGCTCATCCCCTCGCGCGCCCGCGTCCAGGGACTGCTCGTCGGCGACTACGTGGCTCGTTTCGAGCAGGCCAACGCGCGCCTTCAAGAGTGGGTGGAAAGCGGCGATCTCGTCCACCGCGAGTCGATCGTCGATGGCTTCGAGAACGCACCCGACGCCTTCCTCGGACTGTTCGAGGGCGACAACATCGGCAAGCAGGTCGTGAACGTCGCCGAGCCGAGCGAGTAGCTCCGTCCGAAAGCGACGGGTCTACCCCGGATCGTCACCGACTTCGTGGTGATGGCATCCGCTGACGGCACGATCATGCCGGTCGACGACGTTCCTGCCGACACGACGGCGCTGTTCAGGATCCGCGAACGCGATAATGGAGAAACCCACGAGGCCGTTCTCATCGACACCGACGACGGCATCGAAGCGTGGCTGAACCACTGTATGCATTTCACCCATATCGGCCTCGACAAGGGATCGGGCGCGGAGTGCCGGAACGGCGAGATCGTCTGTACGAACCACGGCGCGATGTTCGAGGCCGACACCGGCCACTGCACGTTCGGCCCCTGCGAGGGCGCACGCCTCGCCGATGTCGCCGTCACGGTCGAGAACGGTACTGTCCGACTCGCCGACGACCGCTACGAGTTCGTCGCCACCGGGCCGAAAGCGGACGACGATGTGGATCTCACCTCGACCTCGAACGTCGAGTTCTGACCCTCAGCCCACGAATGCCGCGCGGCAATCCTCGTCACAGAAATGCTCGGTGCTCACCTGTCCGTTTTCGATGCTCGTCAGCACGCGATGGGTCGGCTCGTCGACGATCTTCTCGTCGCAGCTCGCACACGTCGGCGCGCTTCCTTCGGTAGCCTCGCCGACCGCGGACGTCGGATCGTTCATGACCTGTGTTCACATCTCACAGTATAAATACCCGACTACCTGTCGCGAGCGACCGTCTCGTCCGGCTCCGTCCGTGTGCCCGCATCGAGCACGACGCCCGGATAGAGCGTGGTGTGAACTCCCGTTTTCGTGCCATCGCCGACGACGACGCCGTATTTCCGTCGACCGGTGGAGACGCGATCGCCCTTCACGGTCTGATTGACAGGAGAATCGTCGTGGCGGAGGTTGGCGACCGTCGTGTTGGCCCCGAAGTTCACATCCCGCCCCAGAACGCTGTCGCCGACGTACGAGAGATGGGGAACGTGCGTCCCGGCCATCACCACGCTGTTTTTGATCTCGACGCCGTTGCCGACTCTCACACCTTCGCCGAGCAGCGTCGCGCCGCGAACGTAGGCGTTTGGGCCGACGTGCGCGCCCGCGCGGATCAATGCTGGACCCTCGACGACCACGCCCGGCTCGACGTGTGCACCCTCCTCCACCACGACGGGTCCACGGAGTTCGGCGCGCTCGCTGACGTCGCCGTCCACGCGCCCGTCGAGGGCGGCGAGCTTCCACTCGTTCGCTTCGAGGAGTTCCCAGGGTCGGCCGACGCCCATCCAGCGGTCGAGTTCCGTATAGGAGACCTCGTACTCGGCGAACACCCGATCGAGTACGTCCGTGAGTTCGTACTCGCCGCGCTCGCTCTGCTCGACGTCGAGCCATTCGCGTGCCTCGCCCGGCAGGACGCAGGCCCCGGCGCTCACGAGATTCGTCTCGGGACTGTCGGGCTTTTCGGTGACCCCCACCACTCGCTCGCCGTCGGTGTCGAGGACTCCGTAGTTGGAGGGGTTTTCGGCGCGATAGGCGGTGATGCCCGGTGCGTTCTCGAACAGTTCCTGAATACTCGCCGGATCGTAGAGGTCGTCGCCGTAGAGGACGGCGAAGTCGTCGTCGAGGTGTTCGCGTGCGGCGCGGACGGCGTGAGCGGTCCCGAGCTGCTGGTCCTGCGTGGCGTATTTGACCGGGATCCCGCGATACTCCTCGCCGAAATACTCGCGGACGGCGTCGGCCTCGTAGCCGATGACGAGGATCAGTTCGTCCGTGCCGGCCGCGATGGCCGCGTCGGCGGTGTGCGCACAGAGCGGACGGTCGGCGACCGGGAGCATCGGTTTCGGGGTGTGGGCGGTCAGCGGGCGCATCCGTGTGCCTTCGCCGGCCGCGAGGAGCACTGTCTGCATACCGGGGCCGACTCGCTGACGTGAAATAGGCCTACCGTTCGTCGTTGCTGGCAGTGGGGCGCCGTTGGATCACTGTGTTTTCGGACGGATGTTTTCATACGGAGACACACTCCGCTACTCCCCGATTCGATATACCAACTGTTCAGTTTTCTCTATAAATATCTATATTAACTCCTGGAAAATAGAAATATTTAATACACAGCAATCTTTGCACTCAACCGATGTCAGTACTTTCGGAGTTCCTGCTCGTTCCACTACAGAGTGATGGCGGTGGTGCGTTTGGAGCCGTGTCCACACTGATCGCCGTGGTGATCGCGCTCGTTACCCTCGCCGGCATGTGGAAGACCTTCCAGCGGGCCGGCCAGCCGGGGTGGGCCGCGATCATTCCGATATACAACTTCTACGTCATGCTCAAGATCGGCGGCAATGCGTGGTGGTGGGTGCTCGTCATTCTCTTCGTCCCGATCGTGAACTTCTACGGCATGTACAAGATGTTCGCCGGCGTTTCGCGAGCGTTCGGCCACGGTGTCGGGTTCGCTCTCGGGCTGTGGTTTCTGAACTTCATCTTCTGGCCACTGCTCGGGTTCGGCGACGACGAGTACCGTGGTGTCCCACAGTAGCACGAATGGGATAGCATCCACTGACGATGTCGATGACCGATAGCGTTTTTCACCAGCCGACCCCGTTTTAGCGTGTGACCGAACTGCGGGGACCGCTCGTCGAGGTGGGCGAGGAAACGTCGGTGAGCACCGACTACGGCGAGCGCGATTGCGCGGAGCTCACGCTCAGACCCGACGACGGCCGGGCCGCCCCCGTGACGCTCACGCTGTGGGGCAAGTGGACGGAAACCGTCGAATATGCCGAATCGGGCATGGAACTGCTTGCCGTCGATGTCGAAGAAGAGGTGTATCGGGGCGAAACCCAGTACGCGACGATCGGCGATTCGCGAATCGTTGTCGAACCCGATTACCTCGTGAACGTCACCGACGTGCGATCCTGGGTCCAGTGCCCCCGGATGCACTATCTCAACAAACTCTCGGGCGTCCCGCTCAACTATCCGGTGATCAAGGGGACGATCGTCCACGAGGTCTTCTCCGATCTGCTTCGCGGCGGCGACGTCGAGACGGCGATCGATGATCGTGTCACGGAGGCGGGGCTCGACCTCGGGCTGCTCGACCGCGATGCGGCGGCGGTCAGGGACGACGTGGCCGATCACGCCCGCGCCATCGACGGCTGGCTCCGGCAGGGCACTCTCGATGGTGGGGACGAATGGCGCTCCGAGCGAACGCTGATTTCGGAACGGTACGGTCTGAAAGGGCGGGCCGACGCCGTGCGCCGCGGCGCGCCGGTCGAGCTCAAGACGGGCAAGAACACCAACAGCGAGCCGCGATTTCAGGACAAGGTGCAGGTCGCGTGCTATGCACTCCTGCTCGACGAGATGGGTGAGCCACCCGACACCGGGACGCTGATCTACACGAAAAACGCCGCCCTCGACAGGAACGAGACCGACGGCGATCTCTCGCCAGCGAAGGACTTCTCGTTGTCCGATGGATTGTTGGAGTACGTCCTCAGACAGCGCAACGAACTCGCCGCGATGGGCGTCGATCGAACCGTGCCGACGGGCTACGAGGCCAACGCGACCTGCAACTACTGCTTCGAGCAGGACACCTGCATGGTGGTCTCGGGACGGCTCGATCAGGAGTCGAAGGCCGGGAAAATCGGCGACCCGCTCCCCGCCGAGGAACGCGACTATTTCGAGCGTTTTTATCGAGCCATCGAGGACGAACGCCGCGCGGTCCACCGGGAGTACGCCAAGCTCTGGACTCAGAGCGCCACCGAACGCGCCGCCGCCGACCGGGCGCTCGTCGACCTCGAACCAGTGGAAGAGAACGAGGTCGATGGCCGATGGGAGCTCCGCGCGCGCTGTGACGATCCCGTCTCGAAGATCCGCGAGGGCGATGTCGTCCTCGCGAGCGACGGCCACCCCGTGCGGGGGACCGCCGAGATGGCTCGCGTGATCGAACTGGGCGAGGAGGTCGTCGTCAGAACGGACGAACCCGTCGAGCTCCGCCGGCTCGACGTCTATCCCTCCGAGATGGGTGTCGACGGGATGCTCACGGCGCTGCACGACGCGGTGCTCGCCGGCGATCAGGAGCGAAAGGACGTGCTCTTCGACCGGCGCGAGCCGGAATTCCGCGACATCGACGAGACGTTCATCGACAACAACCCTGCCCAGGATCGAGCCGTGCGCATGGCGGTCGGGGCCGACGACTGCGCGCTGATCCACGGCCCGCCCGGCACCGGCAAGACCTACACGATCGCCCGGGCGATCCGGGCGCTGGTCGATCGCGGCGAGCGTGTGCTCCTGTCAGCCTTCACCAACCGTGCGGTCGACAACGCGCTCGAAGCGCTCGAAGAACAGGGGTTCACCGATTTCGTCCGTGTGGGAACCGAAAGCGGCGTGCGCGAGGACATGCAGGACCATCGGCTCGAATCGCGCGGCGACCCCGATGTGCGGGCGCGCGAACTCCGCGAGGCCCCGGTGGTGGCGGCGACGACCGCGAGCTGTGGTTCACGCGTACTGCGCGAGATGGAGTTCGACGTTGCGCTCGTCGACGAGGCTGGCCAGCTCACCGAACCGGCGACGCTCGCCGCGCTCGCGCTCGCCGATCGGTTCGTCCTGGTCGGCGACCACCAGCAGCTCCCGCCGGTGGTACAGTCGGCCGACACCGTGAGCGACGATACGTCTACGTCCGAAGATTCGGCTGCCGCACGCTCGGACGGCGGGCACGCGGACGTCCAGCAGCCGACCGAGTCATCGCCGAGTGGTGGCGGCGAGCGGGCGGCCGACCTCTCACGGTCGCTGTTCGAGCGGTTGGTCGACGAGCATCCGGACGCGTCGGTACTGCTCGACACCCAGTACCGGATGGCCCAGCGAATCCAGGCCTACTCCTCCCAGGAGTTCTACGACGGCGCGCTCCGCCCGGCGAGCGGGGCGGTCGCCGCTCAGCACGTCAGTGACCTCCCGACCGTCGATCCCGACGCGCTTCCCGACTCCCTCGGAAAACGGGTCGCGTTCGTCGATCCCGACGGCACGGCGCAGGGCAACACGAATCCCGCGGAGGTGACGGCGATCGCGGAGCTCGTCGAGCGGGCCGTCGCGGCGGGCATCCCGCGCGAGGAAATCGGTGTCATCGCGCCGTTTCGCGCGCAGGCAGCCGCCATCCGTCGAGAACTGGCTGACGTCGCCGTCGATACCGTCGACCGGTTCCAGGGCTCGGCGAAGGAGGTCATCATCGTCTCGTTCGTCGCCACCGGCGACCTCGACTCGCCGATCTTCGAGGATCACCGACGAGTGAACGTCGCGCTCACGCGCGCGAAGAAGGCGCTCGTGCTCGTCGGCGACGAGGACGCACTCGCCTCGGACGAACGCTACGCGCGGATGGTCGAGTGGGCGAAATAGGGTCTATCGCTCGACGATCGTTCCCTCGGCACCGACCGCGACGACTTTCCCGTTCCCGACCGCGATCCCTCGCAGATCAATAGCGACTGGCGTCTCGACCGATTTCCAATCCCCATCTGTGCGTTCGTACACTGCGCCGCCGTCACCGGCCGTGAACCCCGCTTCGTCGCCGAGGGCGACCGCCGAAAGCGCCTCCTCGGCCGGCCGACGTCGGGTCCAGACCGCGCCGTCGTGGCGGAACAGCGAGCCGTCGTCGGCCGTGACGAGGGTTTCGGTGGCGCTGGCGGCGATATCGGTGAAGGCGGCGTTCGCGTCCTCGATACCGATCCGTTCGAACGATTCGCCGCCATCGGTCGTCTCGTAGACCGACTGGTTGGTGTCACAGAGGTAGCCGAGATCGTCGTCGACGAATCTGATCGAAGAAATACTCGACCCGCTGCCCGGTTTCTCGATGTCCTCCCACGAGACCGTGCCCTCCCCGTAGCTGCCATGGAGGAGTTCGCCCGAGCCGTTGACCAGGTAGAGCCGCTCGTCGCCCGATTCGCCCGTCACGGCGACGTCTTCCCAGGTGCTGGTCCGATCCTTCGGCGCGGAGTGATCGGTGAGTGTTCCGTCCGCGTAGCGCCCGAGCACGCCGCTGTCGCCGGCGAACCAGATGGTCTCACCGTTGTCAGTCGCGTCTACGCCGCGCAGCACGTTCGCGTTCGCCGTCGGGCCATCGTCGAGCGCCACCATCCACTCATCACCATCGCTGACGAGCACGACCCCGCCCTCACCGACCGCGTACGCGCCCTCGCGGGCCGCGACGACGTCGAGCAGCGATCGATCAGTCGGCGTGTCGATCTCGGTCCAATCCGGTTCGGTCGGTTCGTCGCCGTCGCGATCACTGTCGTCGCTTGTGGATACGGGTTCATCGGTCCCGTCGTCGATGCGCTCCTCGTCATCATTTCCGTCGGTTGCGGACGCCGTACCCGAGGTATCGACGCTGGTCGACTTATTGGTCGTTCGGCGCTCGGCCGTCGCATCGGTCCCGGGACGATCGACTTGCCCGTCACTGCGATCGTGGCTGTCGTCGCTATCGTGTGTTTCGTCGGTCCTCGCGTTGCCCCGGTCTGGATCGTCGTCAGTAGATGCATCCTCGCCGACGACCGACGGGACCCTCTCGCCCTCGCCCGTGAGATAGAGAAAGATCGGCGGGAGGACGTAGACGGCGATCGCCAGGAGGATGAACGACCGATTGCCGGTGAAACTGGCCCAGAGCCCGATGGCGGTGAGCGCGGCCGCACTCGCGGCGTGGACGCCCGAACGGGCGTACTGGCGGTAGTACGCGAAGAAGCCGCTCCCACTGGCCGAGGAGTCTGCCATCGCCGGGCGTGGGGCGGTAGCGCTCATGAGCCTTCGGCTTGATGCTGTCGATCGGATTCGATCCGAACTATCTCCTCAACATCAGGGTCCGGTAGCCGATCCTCACGACACACGGCTCTCCGATCGACGGTACGAACCGACGCGCCAGCGAGCGTCTTTTCCGCGCTGCCGTCACTCATCCACCATGCGCGTGACTTTCCTCGGAACCGGCGCGGCGATGCCGAGCGGCCGGCGTGCGCAGACCGGACTGCTGCTCGACGCCGACGGCGACACCCTGCTCGTCGACTGCGGCAGCGGCGTCCTCAACGCGCTCGCACGGACCGACGTGGGCTACGAGGGCGTTTCGACGGTTCTCCTGAGCCACCACCATCTCGACCACGTGGCCGACCTCCTCCCTCTGATGAAGGCCCGCTGGCTCGCCGGCGCGGAGCATCTCGAAATCGTTGGCCCGCAGGGCACCAAAGCCCTGCTCGACGGACTGCTCGACGTCCACGAATACATGGACGGCCGCATCGACCTCCGGGTGCGCGAAATCGGTGCGGAATCGTTCTCTGCCGCCGGGTTCGACGTCGATGCCAAGGAGACTCGCCACTCGATGGACTGTCTCGCCTATCGGTTCACGCACGGGGAAGGACCGGCGTTCACCTTCAGCGCCGACAGCGAGGCGTTCGAGGGCCTGGCGAACTTCGCCGATGGTTCCGCCGTACTGGCCCACGACTGCTCGTTTCCCGACGAGGTGGACGTCTCGAACCACCCGACGCCGAGCCAACTGGGCGAAACGCTCGCCGATTCGGGAACCGACGTCGGGCGGCTCTATCTCACCCACCTCTACCCCCATACCGAGGGTCGCCACGAGGAGATGCTCGAATCGATCGGCGAGCGCTACGACGGCGACGTCAGGTTCGCCCGTGACGGACTGACGGTCGAAATCGAGTAGTTCGTCCGGCTCATTCCAGACGATAGCGCAACAGCGCCGCGATCCCGCCGAGCGAATCCAACTGATCGCCGGGCGCGAACTCGCTCGAAAAGACAGTCACGGAACCGCCCTGCTGTTCGACGCGCTCGATGATCTCGTTCACGTCGATCCCCCACTCGCCGTCGCCGGCGCGCTCCGCGCGGAGTCGTTCGTCGAGTATCAACAACTCCTCCACGGCCCCGAACTCGGTGGCTTCGGCGACTTTCTCGATACCGTAGGTTGCCTCCGCGCCCTGTCCGATGCGGGCGGTGAGCTCGTCGATCTTCCCGGCCTCCTCGGCGATGCGTGTCTCGGCCTGGACCTCCTCGACCGCACCGCGCTTGAGCACCTCGTGAACCCCGCGATCGCCGATAGCGCTCGTGTCGACGGTCGCTCCGAGTTTGTCCAGCAGCTCGGGTGCGTTTTGCTCGATGTATTTTTTCGCGTCTTCCTTGGTGAACCCCGGACCGGCGAGGAGGATCGCATCGACGTCGAGATGCGAGAGCGCGCTCGCCAGTTCGGCGAACAGTTCGGAGCGCTCGCGGGCGTACTCGCCCTTTCCGGTGGGGCCAGTGAAGGACGCGTACTCCTCGGCACCGTACTGGGCGACGGTGTGGATCGAGGCCGCACCCTCCTCTACTGTGGCGATCGCCACGTCGGCGTTCTCGGTCGCCTCGACGGCCTCCTCGATGCGCTCGCGCTGGTCGGGTTGCCAGACCTTTTCGATCTCGACCTCCGCGCGCTCCTCGACGTTGAGCGTGTGGTGATGGCCGATCTGGTCCTCACGCGAGGCCGATTCGATCGTGCCCGACACGCGGAGTCGATTGGCGAACTTGTGAAACTCGCTGTCCTCCACGCTGATCGTCACCGACATCGGCTCGCGCTCGCCGCCGGTGTCGCGCATCCGGTCGTCGTCGCGCTGGATGCGCCGGGTGGTCTCGCCCGAGACGAGATCGCCGGGTTCGAGCACGTAGGAGAGATGCCAGAGATCGTCGAGACTCTCGGGAACGAGCGTCCAGCGTTCGCGCCCGCCGTCGAGTCGCGTGCGGCCGTTGATCTGCATACCACGACTGGGTGGGCGAGCAGTAAGTGCGCTGTCGTTGGGCTCAGTCGACGATCCGACTCCCACCCGGCGGCAGGAACTCCGCGATCAGATCCGGACTGGCGACTTTGCGAACAAAGGACGTGTCCTCGAATCGCTCGCGGAACTCCCGATACAGTCGTTTCGCGGCGTCGTTCTGTGCGTACTGCCCCGGCTCGACCTCGATCGCGGTCTCGGTGCGATCGGCGATGGCCGACGGCGGCCCGCCGACCACGCGCGTCTCGGGCTCGCAGGTGATGCCGACAGCGACGCCGACGGCTGTATCTCGGAAGTAGGTGCGGTCGCCGCGGATGGCGAACCCGCCCTTTTCGAGATATTCGCCGCTCTCGGGCGTCTTCGAGACCTGGTCCGGCTCGGCCATGTAGGCGTCGCCGGCGAAGCGCCCGTTCTTCCAGACGGTCGAGTACGAGACGGCGAACTGGGCGGCCTCCTCCAGACTCCGATCGGGGAGGTCGATCTCGCGGGTCGGCTCGCTCGGGCCGGTAGCCTTCAGGATCGTCACCGGCCCGCCCTGGACCTGCGTGTGGAAGAAGCGATCGCCGCGATCGAGATATTTCTTCACCAAGTCCTCGTTCTGGTCGGCGTTGCGCCCGCCGATCACCAGATAGCCGTCGCTCGTGTGGAACCATCTGAATCGTTCGTACCACTGTTCGTTCTTCCTGGTCGGGATCGATCGCCGCGAGAGCCAGTCGACGTCCTCGCTCTCCTCGTCGGGATCGTCGTCGACGTCGCCGGCCTCCCACTCGTCACGCTGGCGCTCGATCGCTTCGAGTTCCTCGCGCGTCTCGACGACGGCCTCCTCGGCACCCTCCTTCTTCTCGACGACGCGTTTGGCCTCGCGGTAGAGCCGATCGGCGTTCTGTTCGACGCCTTCCTGCGGGTCGAGTTCCACGTCGCGGTCGTCGATCTCGATGGTGACGGTGCCCTCGCTCGGCTCGATGCCCGTCACGGCCCCGGCGGCCGCGATCCCGCGCTCCTCGCCCTCGGCGAACCGCTCCTCGATGGCCTCCCAGCCGATGCCTTCCTCGCGCGCGTTCCTGACCGTGGTGAGGATCTCGTCAACGAGCTCGTAGTTCGCGTAGAGCGACTCGGCCGTCTCGCGCTCGCGGTCGGCCTGTGCCTCGAAATCCTCGATTGCCCCTTCCTGCTGGTCGATGATGCGCTGCTGGCGTTCGATCTGTTCCTCGAAGTCGGGACGCTCGCGCTCGCCGCTCTCCTCGTCCTCGGTGGTGTCGAGTTCGACGAAATACGCGTCGAGTGCCGCCGTGAACGAGTCGAACTCCTCGCTATCAAATTCGGCGCGCTCGTCGAGCGGAAAGGGCGTGACGTCGACCGGCTCGCCGTCGTCGCGGTAGATACGGGGATCGAAATCACCGCTCGAAAGCTGTTCCGAGAGTCCGGTGAGTGCGTCGTAGAGCACCTCGAACTCGGTCTCATCGGCCTCTTCGATTGCCAGCTCCTTCTCGACGCCCGCGCGAGTGCAGAGCTCCTCGCCGTAGAGTCCGCCGAAGTTGAGCTGGGTGGCGAGCGTGCGCACGAGATCGGTGTTCGACTCCTCCATCCGGGCGGCAAAGCCGTCGTAGTCGACCGCGAGCGGGTCGAAGCGTGTCGAGGGGAACTCGTACTGTGCGCCCGGGGCCACGGTCCGGGACTGGAGACGGACGGTGTTGAGACAGTCGACCACCTCGCCGGTCGCGTCGAGAACGGCGACGTTTCCCTCGCCGAACAGCTCGGCGACGACCTTCGTGTTTCGATCCCCGCGTTCGAACTCGAAGGTGAGCACGCGATCGAAACCGAACTGCGAGACGCCGGCGAAATCCGCGCCCGAGAGCCGGTTTCTGAGCATCTTCGCGAACCCGGGCGGGCGACCCGGCGCGTCGGGGACGTGTTCGGGCGAGACGACATGTGCGCGCTTGGTCTCGCCGACCTCGATCAGCAGTTCGACCCGGCCGCGATCGAAATCCCTGAGCTTGAGGCGTAGCAGATCGTCGCCGTAGAGATAGGCCTTGTCGAGCTTCGCGCCGGCGTACGTCCCGAGCTCGGTGACGAGGGCCGCGAGGTCGACGCTGGTGAGCTCGCGCTTCGGATCCATACCTGTCCTGTGTACGGACGCCGAAAAGAGGTGTCGTTACGCGCGCTCTCGGATGCGCTCGCCGGCGTCGAGGCCGCTGTCGAGCGCGAGATGGATTCGTCCCTCGCCCGCGACCCAGTCGCCGGCGAAGAAGAGGCCGTCCGCCTCGGCACGGGCTAGCAGCTCCGTATCGACGCCGTCGTCGGGCTGGGCGAGCCGCCAGCCCTTGCTGTCGACCCAGTCCGGAGCGGCGAGGCGCTCGTCGTCGAGCAGTTCCGCGACCGAATCGGCCGCCGCGGCCGCGATCTCGTCGGTGGGCTCGCCGTAACGCTCGGCCGACCAGTCGGGTGCCAGCTGGACGATCAGCACCGACTCACCCTCCGGAACGTGGCCCGGCTTGCACTCCTCGCGCGAGAGCCAGCCGATCTCGTGTTCGCCGTCGGTGTTCACGAGCGCGTAGTACGGCCGATCGAGCGCGAACGGGTAGTGCAACACGGTGGTGATGGTCGTCCGATACGGCACCGCGCCGATGCTCTCGACGAGCTCCTCACGGAGATCGTTCTCCCACCCCGCGCTCGCCACCAACTCCGCCGTCTGCGGGGCGGGCGGCGTACATACCAGCGCATCAAAATTCCCGCAGTCGTCACCGTCCACGTTTTCGAGCCGCCAGCCATCCGTGCGCTCGATCCCGCCGATGCGGGTGTCCGTCTCGATCGTCGCGTCGGTGCGCTCGAACAGCCGGTGGGGCAACTGCTCGATGCCGTCGCGGTAGGTCCACTTCCGCTCGTCGCTGTCGTGACCCTCGCTGATCTCGTTCGCGCCGTCGAACGTCCAGACCGGTGCATCGATATCGACCAGTCCCGACGCGTCGAGATCGGGGAGGAGATCGTCGGCACTCCCTTCGTCCTTGCAGTAGTTCGCGCCGTAGTCGTACCGACAGCCGTCCCGTCGTCGGGTCGCGGTCCGGCCACCGATCGACGACGCCTTCTCGAAAACCGTCACGTCCGCCGCGTCGTCGAGCGCGTACGCCGCCCCCGCGCCGGCGACGCCGGCACCGACGATGGCGACGTTCATCGCGGCCTTCCCCATTGCGAACGGCTCTCACTCATCGGCTACGCTATGGATTCCGAACGGTAAACGAACTCGGCTCACACCAACTCCGGAATGTCGATCGAAAAGGGGACTGAACCCCTGAACCGACTCCGCACCCCACGAGTGGGTCCGTCCGTGGCATCACCTGCGGCGTCCCCGTACCCTCTCGCGCACCCCTCCTACATAAATCAACTGGCCGATTCGGCGGTTTCAGCGATCCAAACCCCCGTTTTCGGCAACTCAAATGAACGGAATTCCTGTTTACAACCGCTTCGAGACGTACGGACCGTCCTGGTGATAGCCCCGGTTCCGATAATATTCACGGGCCCCGATGCCGCTGATGACGCTCAGTTTGTCGAACCCGGCGTCGGCGGCCATCGCCTCGGCGTGGTCGAGGAGTTTCCCGCCGTAGCCCCTGTGCTGCCAGTCGGCGCTCTCGTCGCCGACCTGGACCATCGGGCCGTAGACGTGGAGTTCGCGGACGATGGCCGCGTTTTCGAGCTCGCGACGCACGGGATCGTTCGGAAAGCGCAGCCGACAGAACCCCACCAGCAGGTCGCGGTCGGGGTCCTCGTAGCTGATGAACTGCTCGGTGCCACCGCCTGACTCGTAGGTCAGCACGTCCCGTTCGACGTTCTCCGGGGGCTCCCCGTTCATCCCGACCTCTCGACATCTGATGCAGTCACAGTCCCAGCCGTGTTCGTCCATCCGCTGGCGCGCGAGCTGGCGGAGGTTCGACTTCCAGACGCCCGCGTCGATGAAGTCCGCCGGGATGTCGCGCTGCACACGTTGCAGGCGGACGTATTTGGGTATCATCGACTTGATCTCGGCGACCAGTTCGGCGGCCGTCTCGTTGTCGAGCGGCTCGAACTCCTCGTTTCGCCACATGTCGTAGGTCGCCGTCCCGCGCACGACCAGCATTGGGTAGATCTTGAGATAGTCCGGCCGCCACTCGCTCTCCTCGAACAGCCGGCGGAAGTCCTCGATACACATCTCCCGCGTCATCCCGGGCTGGCCGGGCATCATGTGGAAGCCGACTTTGAACCCCGCGTCCCGCAGCCGGCGGTTCGCGTCCACGGAGGCCTGCGTGCCGTGCCCGCGATGCATCGCGCGGTTGATTTCATCATACGTGGTCTGCACGCCGACCTCGACTTTCGTCCCGCCGAGATCGAGCATCCGGTCGATCTGCTCGGGGTCACACCAGTCGGGTTTCGTCTCGAAGGTCGTTCCGATGTTGCGAACCCGCGCGGTCTCGTTGTCGGCGATCACGTCCTCCAGGTATCGAAAGTCGTACTCGCCGGGCTCCTGCGCGAAGCTCTCGCTCTCGGAGGGGGTCGGCTCGGCATCGGGATCGAACTCGTTCAGCGCCTGAAGCGCCCGCTTGACGAACCACTCCTGGTAGTCGTGGCTCCGGGCGGTCATCGTCCCGCCCATCAGTATCAGCTCGACCTTGTCGACCGGGTGGCCGATCTCGCGCAGCTGATTGAGGCGAAGTGTGACCTGGCCGTAGGGATCGTAGTCGTTCTGGACGCCCCGCGCGGCGGCCGGTTCGTGGCCCGTGTAGCTCTGCGAACTCGAAAACTCCGAGCCAGGGCCGCCGGGACAGTAGAGACACTTCCCGTGCGGACACATATGCGGGCTGGTCATGATCGCCACCGGCGAGACGCCCGAGGCCGTCCTGACGGGTTTTCGCTGGAGCACTTTCTCCAGTTCTTCGCGGCGGCCCTCCGGCGCGTGGTCCATGATCTCGGAGTTCTTCGGGACTTTCGGCGCGGAGTGGGTCGAACAGGCCTCGAGTTTCGCTGCCTCGACCTCGCCGCGTTCGATCTCGCCGTCGAGAATCCGCTCGATAAGCGTCTCGCAGGTCCGCTCGAACGCCGCTGATTCGGTCGGCGGAATCTCGGTACTCATCGCACTCGTAGAAAACAGTCGCGTCGTGTGAATAAGGCTGTTGTTGCCGACCTACGACCGCTCGGCGACCGCTTCGATCGCCGCCTCGCGGACGGCCGCGCGCTCGCCGACCAGGAAGGTCAGCCTGTCGTCGCCGGTCGCACCGACCGACACGTCCGCGTCGGGCGCGCCGTCGGCGACGTCCGCGGCGACGGCGTCGAGATCGAGGGCGTCGACGTGCCGGACGAGCAGTTCGTCCTCGCCGATCCCCAGCAGCACCGGTGCGTCGTCGCGGGTCCGACGGTGGAGTTCGTCACAGAGCAGGCCCGTCGGCGGGAAGTCGTAGCGGTGGGTGAACGCGTCCGTGTCGAGCACGTTCACGGCCGTGCCGTCGACCTCGTGCCGTTCGAGATGCGTCCGTGCGGTCTCGAGTGCCGTGTCGAGCTTCTCGCGGAACTGGGTCGCCAGCCGCGCCGCGAGCGACTCGCGCCCGTCGAACAGTAGGTCGGCGACGAGCTCGCGCTTGTCCTCGTAGGCCTGGTAGTTCGCGACGAGCGCGACCGACTGCCGGAGATCGCGTGCTCGATCGGGGTCGTAGCCCGCTTCGCTGGCGAGCTCGGCGTACGCCTCGGGTGTGTCCTCCCAGAAACTCACTGCCGGTAGGTGTTCGAGATCGTCGCGCGCGTCAGGATCGACGTGGACGGCGACGGTCGCCGCGATCGCGCTCGCGGTCGTCCCCGCAGTATCGACGAATGCCTCGGCCGTCTCGCCGTTGGTAGCCCCGTCGGAAACGACGGCCCGATCGGCGTCGTACACCGAGAGCAGCTCCAGCCCGTCCTTCGAGGCCCCGGTCCCACCGACGCCACAGAAGACGAACAGCGGGATCTTCTCGTCGTGGCGCTCGTTGGCGTCCAACATCTTCGTCACGTCGCGCGTCGCCGAGTTCATGTCGTAGACGCCCTCGCCGAGCGGTCGGCGATCGAAGTAGTGGTACTCCGCGTCGCGCTCGGCGTGTTCGTCGCGAACGAGGGGCAGCGTCGCCCGCTCAATGGCGCTGGCAGCGACGTAGCCGTCGGCGCTGGCGTCGTGACGGACGATGACGGGTCGTGAATCCAGCACGGCGCGACGGATCAGTCCCGCGAGATCGCGGATCTCGTCGAGGCGATCGTCGACCGCCCCGTCCTCGACGAGCGGCGCGACCGCTTCGGGCTGGGCCTGCTCGGCGAGTGCCTCCTCCATCCGGTCCTCGACGGCCTCGCGCTCCTCGTCGTCCAGCACGGCGAGCCCGGACGCCTCGATCTGGATCTCCTCGCGGTGGCGCTCGATGCGCCCCTCGATTGCGACGACCGCACCCTGCTCGACGTCGGGGTACGCGCGAACGCCGGCCTCCTCGAAGGCCGCACAGTCCACCGTACCGGTTTCGTCGTGGAGCGTGAAGACGGTCGGGCCACCGGTCTGGCGCACCGAGGCGACCGCGCCCTCGACACGCACTTCGTCGCCGACGCGCGATTCCAGCTCGTCGATGGCGACGCGCTCGCGCCCCTCGTCGGGTTCGGCAAGTGTCGCCTCGCCGTCGTCGGCCGCCGATGCGGCGCTCGTACCGGTTGCTCTCTTGGTGTTCGTGTCGGTTTCCGATTCGGTGCTCGCGCCGTCGATGTCGACCGTCGCCGAGCTCTCGCCCGTCTGTGGCTCGTCGGTCGTCGCCGAGCTCTCGCCCGTCTGTGGCTCGTCGGTCGTCGCCGAGCTCTCGCCCGTCTGTGGCTCGTCGGTCGTCACCGCACTCTCGTCGGCGTCGGCCGCCGGACGTCCGGCGACCGCGCGCTCATTTGGGTCTGGGGCCTCCGCTTCGTCGGGGAGTTCGTCACCTTCTGGCGTGTCGACGAGGCTGCCGCGGAACTCGCGGTCGGCCTGGCGGATCGACCACGTGAGATCGACGTTGCCGTTGTCGTGGACGTCCGTGACCTGGACGTAGACCGTGTCGCCCGAGTCCCAGTCGAGGCTCTCCAGACGGCTGTCGAGCTCACTGCGATGGAGCAGTCCGGTGACGCTGTCGCCGATGTCGATGAAGACACCGAACTCGGCGAAGCCGTCGACCGAGCCGCGGTAGAAACGACCGGGCGTGAGTTGGTTCGCGTGCGATCCCTCGAATGCGAAAACGACGTCCTCCTCGTGACTCTCGCAGATGTAGCCATCCGTGGAGGTGCCGCAGATGATACAGCTACCCATTGGCTCAACGTACGGCCGGGCACTAAAACGGTTGTCGAAACGCGACGCGTGAACGAACCGTCGGATCGTCGCTCTGACGAGACAGCAGCGACATATCGGTCCGGTCGGCGCGAACACTGTGCGAGGTCTGCACGAGCACGGCGAGTGCAGGCTCGTCAGAACTCTGTTCCGGTGGATGAGCGAGTGAGTGAAACGAACGAGCGAATCGGCAGGGGAGGTGTGTGGGCTGTTGCGGTGCTGGTACAGGAAGTAGTGGTGTCCGCGTGAACGCAGTGAGCGCGGTTCGCCGTGAGCGAGGCGAAGCCGAGCGAGCGGGAGTTTTTAGTCCAGGTTTTTCAAGGAGTGGTAGCCGACCGCAGGGAGGCTACCCGACGCAGAAAAAAGTGGGAGCCGAATCGGTTGGGGAGGGACGCATCCGTTCTAGGCTAACTCTGAGATAGCCGAAGAACGCCAGTTGTTAGCGCTCTGAGAAGCCGGTGGAGAGTGAATGGAACTCCCACCNTCTGAGATAGCCGAAGAACGCCAGTTGTTAGCGCTCTGAGAAGCCGGTGGAGAGTGAATGGAACTCCCACCGGATACGGTGATAGAGGAACGGTTAGTGGAAACGTTTCCGAACAGCCGGCTGCGCGAGCTTGCTCGCGCAACCGGGCTGATCCAACGCGAGGGCGGGAAACTGAAAGCTGACGCCCTCTTCTGGTCGCTCGCTATCGGCTTCCTCTCCGGTAACTACAGAACTCTTGAAGAATTCCGCCAGGAATACATCGAAACCTTCGGCGGCTCGCTCGAATACTCCTCCTTCCACGAGTGGTTCATGCCCGCCCTCTGTGACTTCCTTCGAGCGGTCCTCAAGCACGCGCTTGAGGACCTCGAACACGACAACGACCGTCTCCAGGGCCGCTTCGAGCAGTTCCGAGAGGTCTTCATCGCGGATGCGACCGTCATCACGCTGTATCAGTCGCTGTTCGATACGTTTCCGGGCTATGGCGACGACCACGCTGGAGCGAAGCTCCACGTGGTCGAAGCCGTCAGTAGCGGCCTCCCAGCTGAATTCGGCATCACTGACGCGCGTACGCATGAGTTTACGCAACTCTCCACAGGTCCGTGGGTGGAGAATGCGTTGCTGCTGTTCGATCAGGCGTACTTCGATTATCGCACGATGGA
>NZ_AOMC01000039.1 GCF_000336695.1 Halococcus morrhuae DSM 1307 | reverse complement strand
GGTGACGGGTAGTGCGGAATTCTTAGACGGGCTCACAGAGAACACCCATATAGAGGGGCTGAGAGGAGATAACGTTGCAGTTCTATCTGGGTACGGATTTACTGGATGGTCCACTCAGTGTAGCTTCACATTTGTACTCGCTAGTTTATCGTCTCTGACCGCGTATGTAGAGGAATGAGCAGAAAGAAGCACGTCGTTGATCTCTCTGACGAAGAACGCAGAACACTCGAGTGGTTCATCTCGACTGGTGAACGCAAGGCAGAGGACAATACGCGGGCGCGAATTCTTCTGAAAGCTGACGACGGGCTCACAGATGCGGAGATCTGTGAGCACGTCGGCTGTAGTATCGGAACCCCATACAAGGCGCGCAAAAACTACTCCGAACGAGGGATTGCGGCGATTCATCGCCGTAAGCCCGATCGCGAATACGAGCGCAAACTCGACGGGATGCTGAAGCACGCCTCATCAAACTCGCCTGTAGCGACCCACCAGAAGGGTGCGCTCGTTGGACGCTTCACCTTCTCGCCGACGAACTCGTTACCCTCGACGAGATCGACTTTGAGTCGATCTCTCACGAAACCGTGAGACGGCGTCTAAAAAAACACCCTCAAACCACATCTCTACGATTACTGGGTGATTCCCGCTGAAGACGACGGTCAGTTCGTTTACCACATGGAGGACGTTCTCGATATCTACCATGAGCCATACGATGAGAAGCGGCCAGTTGTCTGCTTTGACGAAACCAGCAAGGCGCTTCGCGGCCACAAACGCGACCCGCTCCCGGCAGAACCGGGAGCGGTCGCACGTGTCGATACTCACTACAAACGCAACGGCAAGAAAAAGCTCCATCTCGCCACCGAACCACTAACTGGCTGGGTCAACGTCGAGATCACCGAAAAACGGCGAACCTGCGAGTGGATCGATCGAATGGTCGAACTCGCCGATGAGCACTACCCGGATGGGGACTGCATCCGGGTGGTGCTCGATAACCTCAATACACACAATCCTGCAGCGTTCTATCGGTTCTTCCCACCGGATGAAGCACACGCCTATCTCGATCGATTCGAGTTTCACTACACGCCAAAGCACGGCAGCTGGCTGAATATGGCCGAAATCGAGATTGGCACACTCAAACGCCAGTGTCTCGACCGGCGAATCTATCACGCAGCGACCCTCCGGTCGGAGGTCGCTGCGTGGCAAGATCGTCGTAACGCTGCTGATGGGCTGATTGACTGGCAGTTCACCACTGATGACGCCCGAATCAAACTACGCCAGCTCTATCCCGTTCCGCTTGAGGTGGACTAGTGAGAGTACGATTGAAGCTACACTGAGCAAGTTTCATCTCACCTAGTTGATCGTCAGGCAGATAGCGCCGACGAAATCTTTGGCGGACACTACAGGGACTCGTCGACCACAAGTCGATCATACACGGCAACGACCTGCTCGCGTACGTCCGCCATCGATATACCAGCGCGGTCGGCCAGCGCCAATGCGCCGCCCATCCCGACGCCTTCCTTGGCCTCACCGGCAATGTACGGGTTCATCGCCGAATGGTTACGATGATGGAAGCCCGGGTCGGTGACGGTCACGTCCAACGAGAGGTCGTTCGCCAGTTCGTTCATACGTACCGTCTCGTCGTCGGCAATGAAGGAGGTCGTCGCGACCGAGAGTGCCGTGTCCACGCCTGCATGCCGAGCGAGCGCGGCAGCGGCGACGAGTTGTGTCCCTCCGGCGAGCGTCACTGACGTATCAGTGGTCGTCGCTCCGATAGTCATCCCGGCCACGGCAGCGAGTACCGGGTCGCCGACGTGGCGTAC
>NZ_AOMC01000038.1 GCF_000336695.1 Halococcus morrhuae DSM 1307 | reverse complement strand
CGCATCCGCTCTCCGTCCTGTGCAGTTGACTCATATCCCAACGTCTCAAGCACCGCTCTCGTCTTCTCGGGGTTGAGAGAATCCAGCGTCACACTATGGAACCCGCGGATAGCGTTGTCTGCGGGGACCGGCCCGTCAGCCCATGGTTCGATATCGCTCGTGCCAGTCACAAGCTCCAACGGCTGGACGTCGTGATCGCGGAACGGGACGACCGTCTCGCCGAACCGGGTATGCGGTGTGTCGACGTCGACATCTCTCGATTCGAGCCGGTCGATCCAGTAGTCGACTGACCCCTCGGGAATGACGAACGCGGTCGCGCTCGTCTGACCGCGGCCGACGCGACCTTGTCGACCGTCCTCGAACGGGAAGAACGTCAACACAGTTCCTGGGTTGCCAACTTCGTCGCCGTAGTAGAGGTGGTAGGTGTATTTGTCGTCGAAGTTGACAGTCCGTTTGACAAGGCGCAAACCGAGGACTTCCGTATAGAAGTCCACATTCTGCTGGGGATTACTCGCGATCGATGTTACGTGATGGAGTCCGGGTATTTCGATAGTCATGTATTGTTTGGGTATCTCGTTTGAAAATCTATTCTTGGAAATCAAGCGCTTCGCGGCCGATTAGAGCCCGAGACCGCCCAGTGCGTACGCCCAGGGTTGACTGCTGAGGGCGAGGAGGACCACCGATGCGCCGAGGAGTTCGACGTTCTTGATGAAACTCGTCATCTCATCCTGCTGCTGGTCTTCAGGCACTGCCCAGAAGTCGTGCATCATCGGCGTGGCAACGAGGAGGAAGACTGCGATTGCCCCCGCGGCAATCGCAGGGAACACTCCGAGTACGATGCCGAGCCCGCCGAAGATGAGCATTCCACCGGAAAACAGGACGCCCGCCCGGGCTGCGGGGACACCCTTCGATTGAGCGTATCCGCTCATCGCGTCGGCGTTCTGGAAGTGATTGAGGCCCTGAAACGCAAGGAGGCCGCCGAAGAGTATCCTCGCAATGAGGAAGCCGATTGCGCCGAGTCCAGCATCGATTGCCATTATTGGCTCACCTCCTGCGTCTGCGACTGGTTAGTGTGCGGTGCGATTAGTGGTGCGACCGTAGCTGCTATCACAACGATATCTAGTTCGTTCTGGAACCTACTTATATCTAATCTGACACTGATGTTATCAGGGTACGTCGGTGTTAGCCGGTGACAGCGGTGTTACTTCAGGTTTCATAATGCTACCAGGTTCGGAAGCGAATCTATTTGAGAATTCAGTGCCTACGGATATCCACGGAACAAACCGTGGCCCAAGCAAACAGATTGTCCGAAGCTGACGAACGGTACGACGAGACGGCATGCTCGATTATCGATTCGCTGAACCAGATCGGCTCCCAGTGGCGACTCATCGTCCTCCACGACCTCCAAAGCAACGAAAAACGTTTCAACGAACTCAAACGCTCGACCGGGGCAAGTTCACGAACGCTCTCCCGTGTCCTTGACGATTTACAAGAGACCGACCTTGTCACACGTCGGCTTGAAGAAGACGCACCCGTCGCCACGTACTATTCACTCACGGAGAAGGGACAGTCGCTCCGCCCCGTCTTCGAAGAAATCGAAGCCTGGTCTGAGGAGTGGCTGTAGGTCCAGAGCCAGCATCAACTGTCTGGAAAACAAGTGATGCAGTGACCCTGTTCGGTAATACCAGAAGTCGGCTAGGCCAATTCATCATGCATAGCTCTCCGTGAAATTCATGCTGGTAAAATAGATTTCAAGCCCAGTAAGGTATGAGCAATCTACTTGTTGTCTTCAGGTGGTTCTCGGGCTACATCGCCACAAATTCGCGAAGAATTTCGGACTCCGCTAGCGGAGGAAGTCCAGCAGTTCGTAGTCATGGTCGGGAGTGTACCGGCGGAACAGCAGGCTGTTCGAGAGCACCGATACCGATGAGAACGCCATCGCGGCCGCCGCCAGCACTGGTTGGAGCAGACCCAGCGAGGCCAGCGGGATCATCGCGGTGTTGTACCCAAGCGCCCAGAAGAGATTCTGTTTGATCTTCTGGAGCGTTCCATCGCTGATGCGGATCGCCTTCACTACGTCGAGCGGGTCGTCGCGCATCAGGGTGACGTCGGCGGCCTCGATAGCAACGTCGGTACCAGAGCCAATCGCGGTTCCGACGTAGGCGGTCGCAAGCGCCGGTGCGTCGTTCACGCCGTCGCCGACCATCATCGCCTTTCGGCCACCCTGTTGGATGTCATTGAGGGCATCGGATTTGTCCTCGGGGAGGACCCCTGCTCGGACGCTCGTGGGATCAATG
>NZ_AOMC01000037.1 GCF_000336695.1 Halococcus morrhuae DSM 1307 | reverse complement strand
TGGAATCAAAGGAACGTATGACGACGGTTCCACGCTCCCCGGCTTCGATGGATGCGGATGGTAGTAGTACCGGGTTTCAATAAGAAACAGCGCAATTGCAAAAGATCGTGGCTTGACCAGTAAGGGAACGACACAGTTCCACCCCTCAGAAAAGAATGAGCACCACAGGTCCCTCCGGCCGTGAACGACAATCCCGAACGAGGAGTGCATCAGATATGAGCTACCTCATCAGCACCGCCCAGACGAAGCTCCCACTTGCATTGGTGAACGAATGGAGCGTTCTTCTCGA
>NZ_AOMC01000036.1 GCF_000336695.1 Halococcus morrhuae DSM 1307 | reverse complement strand
TTTTTTGTCGACGGATGAATCGGTCTGTCGAATCGTACAGCAGTATCTTCAGCTGTCGTCAGGGAACTGGTGCGGCGGAATTCTTGGACGGGCTCCTCATTGCTGCTGTTTGTCTTTTGGGCGGCGGAGCCTCTCATCCAACAGAGACCGCCCGGATGGTATGCGTGGGCGGGCTTCTACACCGGACTGCTCATTCTATACTGGCAATTCAATCTTGAGCTACTTGATGATTCAAGAATACAACCGAACATCAGGTAGTGAATATTCTCATCTGCTGATTAACAAGCGATGGATATTGGATATGAGATCGACAAGCGTGAGCATTTCCCCACCGTGGTGCCTCACGGCCCCTTCGGGGAGGGAGATCTGACTCTATGAGTATTTCAAGGATGGTATAGAGATGGAACTGTCGGTGAGAGGAGACAATTACGACAGGACTGGTGGCCGGAGAAGCGGACTGTCGTGGCGAGCACGCCGGGACGTGCGGTTTTCGGTGGTGGGTAGCACGGAGCTGCTCTTCACTCGACTCGGACGCCACTCCGAGAATACATCCCACCAGCTCCGCCGACGCGCTCGCTATCACGGTCCATCGTGTGTGCATCCAAAACGCACAACCGTAATACTTCCGCCCCGTGGGCGGTGAGAACTGCCATTTCGATGTCGAGACACGTAAGCGACCAGAACTCTCGGATCGAGCGTGCTGGACATTGTTTCGGTACTGCGAGGCACTCGCCGCGAGCGCCAAGGCGAGTCCGGGCGTGCAACCGGGATTGGTTGCGTCAATCGGATAGGAGCGCTCCTCTGTTAGTAGATTTCCCCTCGTTACAGGCGGAGAGAAGACATTCATGTTCTGAGATACTACGGTCAGGTACAAGGATGGTTCACAATGAGCACACTAGATCGTGTCAAAACGGTATTCACGGACGCTGAACCTGACGAATCCCATCCATACGAGTGCAAGACCTGTGGGGCGTGCTTCAGGCTTCAACCGCAAGTGTGTCGCGAGTGCGGCGGATATACTTTCGATCGAGCTGAGTGGCAGTCTTAGAGCACCCTGTAATTAGGGGAGTGCCTATTGACCCCACCTTCAGTACCTCCTACTCAACGGTCAAGCGAACGCAGGACTCGCCCTGCGTTCGCGGTTCTGGTATCGCCAGTTCCGTGAGATCGTTCTCCTGTTCGCGCTCAACAACATCAGGAAACTCGCCAAGACGCTATGATCGTACTCCCGTACCGCATTTTCAATAGAGCAGGATTTTGCTGATTTGATCGCATTCTCTAAGCCTGGTGACACCATAGAAGCTCTGCGTCTGATCCCGCAATCCGAAATGAATGAAAAGCTACTATCCGGCGAAATCGCCGGCACAAAAAGGATGAGATCGAGTTGAGCAGGTACTGAAAGTGGGATCCTACGGAGAAGATGATTAAGGAATATTTATGTGGTGGTTCTTCTCATCACTGGAAGAATGCGCCTCACTGTGTGTGAACTCCCCGAAGATCGTTCAGCGTTTGAGCGTGCTTGGAACGACCTCGTCGATCACGTTGCTGCTGAGGAGAGCGATCTCGTATTGCTCCCAGAGATGCCATTTGCCCAATGGCTTCCGGCAAGCCCCGACGATGATTCGGCTGCGTGGCAACAGGCAGTCACCGCTCACGACGAGTGGATTACTTGCTTAGATGAGTTTGCACCGGCAACTGTACTTCTGTCACGTCCAACGATCCGCCACGATCGGCGGCTCAACGAGGGCCTCATGTGGACCCCAGCCGATGGGATAGAAACGACACACGAGAAACGCTATCTCCCGGAGGAGCCAGGCTTCTGGGAGGCATCTTGGTACGATAGTGGGAGACGTGAGTTCACGCCAGTGAAATGTGCTGGAGCGTTGACGGGCTTTCTTATCTGTACGGACCTGTGGGCCGCTGAGAAGGCCCGATCGTATGGTCAGAGTGGTGCACATCTCATCGCCAATCCCCGAGCAACTGAAGCCTGTACACTCGAAAAATGGCGTGCTGGAGGTCAAGCGATGAGCGTCGTTTCAGGGTCGTTCGTCGCGTCATCGAATCGCGTCACCATCGAAGACGACCAATCGGACGTGATATTTGGCGGCGAGGGATGGATCGTGGATCCCGATGGAACGATGATCGCTCGTACCTCACAGGGTCAGCCATTCGTCACCATCGATGTCGATCTCGATGTTGCTGAACGAGCAAAAGAAACGTATCCACGACCAGCATTTCTGTAGTGTATTCTATCCTCAACATCCGACTGAAACCAAACTAACCAACTTTCAATTATAACGGAATAGATGAGGAGAGCAATTCCTACATGATTATATAGGAAGATTTAAGGGGTGGTGTATTAATGATAGGTCTGGATATGGTTGAAAAACCCACTCCAGATCGGCGATCGTTCCTGAAAGCAATCGGTGCAGGGGCGCTGCTCGGCGGATTGAGCGGCGTCGCATCGGCTACACCGGGTCGTCAGCCCGGTCCGAAAAAAGACGAAATCCTCGTCGGGGTGTCGGCGTCGGCGGCCGACATGGACCAGACAGTCACACAGGCCGTCCCCAGCAATGCGGAGATCGTTCACCGAAACGAGACACTGAGCTATGTCGCGGTGAAATTCCCGAGCCAAGCCGCAGACCGTGCGAAGGAGAACTTCATCGACGCGATCACGAAGAAAGATCACATCAAGTACGCCGAGCCGAACACGACCCACGAAGCGCTCTACGAACCGAGCGATCCACGATTCGGCGACCAGTACGCACCGACACAAGTCAAATCCGATCAGGCGTGGAACACTACGCTCGGCGATTCGTCGGTCACTATCGCGGTCGTCGATACGGGTGCCCAGTACGACCACCCCGACCTCCAATCGAACTACAAGTCCAACCCCGGTCGGGATTTTGCCGATGACGATTCGGACCCGTATCCCGATGTACCGAGCGACGAGTACCACGGTACCCACGTCTCGGGCTGTGCGGCCGCCGTGATCGACAACGGCACCGGCGTCGCTGGCCAAGGCAACTCCTCGCTCATTAATGGCCGCGCACTCGACGAAGGCGGGAGCGGTTCCACATCAGATATCGCTGACGCCATAGAGTGGGCGGCCGACCAAGGAGCCGACATCATCAACCTCTCGCTTGGCGGTGGCGGCTACACGAGCACGATGAAAAATGCCGTCAGCTACGCGACCGACAACGGCGCACTCGTTATCGCCGCAGCGGGGAACAGCGGCTCTAGTTCCGTCAGTTACCCCGCCGCCTACAGCGAGTGCGTCGCGATTTCGGCGGTCGACGACAACGAACAGCTGGCGAGTTTCAGCCAGTACGGCGAGAAGGTCGAACTGTGTGCACCGGGCGTGGACGTGCTCTCGACGACTACCGAAACGCGCGGCTCCTACGAGCGGCTCTCGGGCACGTCGATGGCGACACCGGTGACCTCCGGCGTCGCCGGACTCACGCTCGCAAAGTGGAACCTCACCAATTCCGAACTTCGATCACACCTCAAAAACACCGCCGAGGACATCGGCCTCTCCGAGAACGAGCAGGGGAGCGGTCAGGTCGATGCCCTCGCAGCTGTCACCACCGATCCGTCGGACGGTGGCGGTGGTGGCGGCGGAGGCGGCGGCGAAACCACGTCCGGGAATGTCAGCGGCACATTGTACAGTTCCTCGGACTACGACGACTACACGTGGTCGTGGACGTACTCCTCGCCGAGCCAGGTCGCCGTTGAACTCGATGGACCGACCAACGCCGACTTCGACCTTTACGTCAACACGGGCACAAGCCAGAGTGCCTCACCGAACAACTATGACTACACCTCTCGGTCGACCAACAGCCAGGAGACGATCACCATCGACAACCCCGACGACTCGGCAGCCATGCAGATCGACGTCGATTCATACAGCGGGTCTGGTGACTATACGCTGACAATCACTGAAACGAAATAATCGAACGGTACGGACGGTTTTTGTGACGTAACGCCAATCATGTGCCCATGAGTTAGACTCAGTTATTCTTGTCTTCGTGAGCATCTGCAGGCAAACATTGAGCAGTTGATCCTCAGCCATACAGGGCTATTCAGGAGCGTGTTTGGAAATCACCACGAACCAAGACCGCAAGAGGGCGAATGATCGTCTCAAATATCCATGCGAAATCGTATTGAAATTTGCCGAATGTATACCGAGAATCAATGACGGGCCTCTACCATTCGAAAATACTATCGTTCGAAGCAATATGGGTCATCGTGATGAGACGAGCCTCATGAGGTACTTCGAGTTCACCATCAAACCAGACGATGGAGCGATTCATCCCGTCGATAACGCCATCATCGAGACGCCCGGCGTCACGCGCGAGGCGCTCGTCCACATCAACGCGCTCGCCAATGGCACGGGCGTGATGCTCTACCGCCTCCGCGGCGACGTCACTGACCTCGAAACGCGCCTCGATGGCCATCCCGAACTACTCTCGTGTGCGCCAGTCGCCATTGAGGGCGAGACGTTCCATTTCTACGTCCACGTCAAGCCGGGTCAGCCCGCCGGCCGGCTGATGGCCGTCGCCCAGAAGTACGCCCTCATGATCATCCCGCCGCTTTCGTTCATCGAAGGTGGACTCCAGATCACCATCGTCGGCACCCACAAGATGCTCCAGCAGGCGCTGGAAGAACTGCCCGAAGAAACACATATCTCCGTCGAGCAGGTCGGCGAGTATTCACCGAACAGCAGAAACGTACTCACGCTGCTGACCGACCGCCAGCTCGAAGTATTCGAAACGGCCGTCGAAAACGGCTACTACGACATCCCGCGGCGGGCGACCCATGAGGACATCGCCGACGGTCTCGGCTGTGCGGCGAGCACGGTCGACGAACACCTCCGGAAGGCCGAATTGCGGATTCTCACGTCGCTGGTGTGAGCGGGAGCCCCGGTGCGCGCCAGGACTGATTTAGTGGACCATCCAGTAAATCCGCACCCAGTTAGAACTCCCGCAACAGTCGATTGCCACCGTCCAGCCCTGCTGAATCCCTGCTCTGCATACAGCACGTTCAAAATTGGATTCGCCATTTTGTATTGAGAATTAACGCAGGAATTCGGGTGCTTGTTGCTCAATAACCTTGTATTCAGACTTGTTGCATAGATGTGCATCTGCATAATAGCCGTTCAACACGGCAAGAATTATAGTAGTGCTCCGAGAGACGGCACTGTGGTTCAACAATGAGTGGAAATTTGCCCGACCCCCAAGACGTTTCGGTTGATAACCTCGTTGAGTTGGTTGAAAATCTGCCCGAAGACAAACGACAGGAGTTGCTCTCACAAGTCACCAGTGGTGATCTCGGTGACGTTGGTGAGAACCTCGGGCTCTGAACGAGATCGAACCCGCTCGAACACTTATCTCTGGAGGAGCAGCCGTTCGGAAGAGGTGTGTTCTGGATGCAACGGCCAAACATGGGTCGCTGACCGATGGATTCATCTGGCGAACCAGTGGATAGACACACATGAAGCGGCGGACACTCGGCGTTGTGGTGGTCACACTTCTCATCGTTTTCGCGGGATGTGCGAGCAGTTCACCCTCGTCAAATCAGACGCAGCCAAGCAGTGCTCCCGATAGCGCCGGCTCGGGTGACACACCAATCAACGCCACGACTCCCTCGACCAATAGTCCCGCGAATACGAGTGAGTCACGGCAGTCAGGACCAGCGGCCAACGG
This sequence comes from Halococcus morrhuae DSM 1307, assembly GCF_000336695.1. Taxonomy (GTDB): domain Archaea; phylum Halobacteriota; class Halobacteria; order Halobacteriales; family Halococcaceae; genus Halococcus; species Halococcus morrhuae. The sequence goes on along the minus strand of NZ_AOMC01000036.1, from coordinate 2,713 downwards.
CACGTTCGAGATCCACTCGATCAACGTCGGCCAGAGCGATTCCACGCTCATCATCGGGCCGACCAATCAGACGATGCTGATCGATACGGGTGACTACCGCGATGACGGCGAGTTCGTGCTCGACTACCTCAAAAAACACGACATCGACCGTATCGACTATCTCGTGACGACCCACCCCGACGCCGACCACATCGGGGGCAATGCCGCCGTCATCAAATACTACGAGACGAAAGCCAACGGGATTGGCGCAGTCTATGATCCTGGAATCAGCTCCAGTTCACAAACATATGAAGACTATCTCGACGCGGTCGAAAAGTATGACATCACGCTGTATGAGACCCACGCTGGGGACTCGATCCCCTTCGATGGTGTCCAAACACAGGTCCTCAGTCCTCCCGAGAATTACATCGAAGGCGAAGACCCCAACCAGAACAGCATTGTTCTACGACTCGGGTTCGGTCACACAAGTTTCGTCCTGCCGGGGGATGCTGAGAAAGGGGCCGAAAGCCACCTCACAGACGAGTACGGTGACCGACTCAATTCGACGGTACTGAAGGCCGGCCATCATGGCAGCGATACCAGTAGTACGAATCCATACCTCGATGCAGTTGACCCACAAGTGACGCTGATATCGAGCGCGTACAAGTCTCAATACGGCCATCCATCCCCGGAGGCGCTTCATCGGTTTGGGGAGCATGACATCGAAGTCTACTGGACGGCAACCCACGGCAACATCGTCGTAACGAGTGATGGCCACACGATCGATATTGCGACCCAGGAAAAAGCGCCAACCGACCCGACGTCACTCCGAGATGGAGACCCGGTCGAACCGGGCACGGACGGACCAGTCAGCCACCGCGAGAGCATCACGGTCGGTAGCGGGTTATCGCAAAATCCTCCGGAAGGCACATCGACGCCAGCCGCGAACACACCAGTGCGTTCATCAACATCGACACCGACCTCGGAGTCTTCGGAAACACCAGCCACGACGAGGATTGCGAGTGATGGTGGCACGGAATCGGGGGTGAATGAGAGTGGTCCATTCGAAGTGACGACCATCCATGCCGATGCGGAAGGTGACGATAGAGAGAACCTCAACGATGAATACCTCGTGCTCGAAAACACGGGGTCAACATCGCTTGACGTCTCGGGGTGGACCGTCAAGGATGGGAGCTCACGCGAGTACACGATTTCATCCGGGACTGTCATAGAGGCCGGCGAGACGCTCACGCTCCACACTGGCGAGGGAACGGATGCCGGGAACGACCTGTACTGGGGGTCTGGCAGTGCGATCTGGAATAACGGCGGTGATACGATCACGGTTACAAACGCGCAGGACGAACAGGTCCTCAAGGAGGAGTACTGATGGTGACCAAAGAATACCGCGGGGTACTGGACCGCTTCGAGGACGACCTCGCAGTGGTGCTACTCGAACGTGATGGGGAGACGGTGGGGGATATTGCGGTTCCTCGAGAGCAACTGCCCGAAGACGGTCGTCATCGGGACGCGATCTTCACGATCGAGATGGAAGGCGAGACGGTCCAAACCATCTCATACCGCCCAGAAGAGACACGCAAGCAGGCCGAGCAGGCCCAGTCACGATTCGACCGCCTCTCGCAGCGGCCGCCGAGAAGTGACGAAAAGAGTTGATCGGACAAGCCGATTGGCTAGAGACGGGTGGTCAGTCGTCGGAGCCACCCGCGCCGCTCGGTCCGGAGCCTCCCGGACCGCTGTCGTCATCGAACATGTCCTCGGTGTCCCCAGTACCNGGTCAGTCGTCGGAGCCACCCGCGCCGCTCGGTCCGGAGCCTCCCGGACCGCTGTCGTCATCGAACATGTCCTCGGTGTCCCCAGTACCGCCGGTGCTGCCGGTGTCGCGAGTGCTGTCGGCAGTTTCGTCCTCTTCAACGAGGTCTTCGGCACTGCTTCGCGCACTGCTTAGCCAGTCGCCGATGTTTTCGGCGACGTAGTCCTTGCTGCCCCAGCCGAGACCGATTGCGATGGCGAGGGCAAGCCCGACACCGAGCGCCCCGAAGACCGACACGACAACCGTGTTGAAGAGGGTTTCTAGAATATCGACGCCGAGACCGAGTCTGCTCAACACCGTTGTGATGACGTAGTAGTAAGCGAACACCTTCACACCGAGACCGGCGTAGTCGGTCACCTGGCTCGTGTTGATATCCGCTACGACGTCACCGAGCAGGTCGGCCACGTAGATGCCGATGAGGAGGAAGATGAGCGCGCCGATGAGCACCGGGAGATACGCCGTCAGGCCGGTGAACATCTGGGTCAGGACGGCAAACTGGAGCGCATCCACCGCCTGAACCAGCGCGAAGTAGTAGATGATGTATTCGACGACCGTCCCGAGGGCGTTGCCGACCCCGCCGACCGCGTCCGTGATGCGCGCGAGCGGCGTCCCTTCCAGATAGCGGTCGACATCGAACCCACCGAGGACACTGCCGATGATGTCACCGACGAACCGGCCGATGGCGAACCCGACGCCGAGGATGATGGCCGCCACGACGATTTTCAGCACGGCCGAGACGATACTCGACAGTATATCGCCAGGGATCGGGAGCTGGAGCTGTTGGAGCGCGAGGAGGAGTGCGAAGATGATGATAATGTGCTCTGTTGATCGCCGGTTCCGTCTGGCGATTCTACCGCTGAGTTCAGGGGAATTGGACGCCTTCTTGCGGTATGGAACGTTTGCGAC
>NZ_AOMC01000035.1 GCF_000336695.1 Halococcus morrhuae DSM 1307 | reverse complement strand
ATCTCAACGAGATGCCCGGGATTCTCGACGTGTTCGGGTTGGAGAAGTCGCCGGATCACACGTCGTTCTGCAATTGGGAGAAGGAGATCTCGATGCGGACGCTCCGCAGCCTGCTCCGCAGAACGGCGGAGCAGGCTGGCTTCTCGGGAACTGGAGCAATCGATGCCAGCGGCTTCCAGCGTGGTCAGGCAAGCCATCATTACCGCAAGCGGGCGGATTACTCGTTTCAGGCGATGAANCTTAGACTCGTGAAGTACGCCAATCCAGGCCACTACCGAACATTCTTCGACGAACTCCTCAACCGATCAACCAAAACAACCATGAGCTGTGACCTCACAGTCGCTAGTTGTCCACTCTTTCGGTCACGGTACGAGCAGATACGTTGAAAGAGACCAGACGTGAGGCGGGATCAGAGTGTAACCCGCTTGGAAGGCAGTTCCCTGAGAGAATCTGTCGAGTTGCGAACCTCTCGTCGGTCATTCCTGGATCTACGTGAGCGTAGAAAGTGGCTGTCGCTCCTCGCCAGCCTCGCTTCGACCGAAGCGAGGCGGCTCAGGCGAGTCCGTGATCGCATCCCGCCGGCAATCCTACCCCGTTCGTTCGATACTTCTCCTTCCAACCGAGTTCATCGTCCAACACCTGTTCGACTCCGTGGAGAAACGCATCACCGAACGTGAACTCCACCGGGAGTGCTCGCCCGCCACGTTGTGGCGCGGCGAGCACCGCCCACTGGAGCACGACCCACAGCTGCTCTAACAGAAACCCAACGCCCACGTAGAACAACCGGATCGTCGTCGATGGCGTTGTTGTGAGGGCACGCGCTTCGCGGAACTTCTCGTAGCTCTTCTCGATCCGTGAGCGCTTGTTGTAGACTGTCGCGACCTGTCGCGGCGTGCGGTCTTCCAGACCGTACGCCGCGTATCCCGTCCGTTTTACCCCCGACTTCCCTCGATCTCCGTTGTGGTAGGTGACGTTCACCGCTAGTGGATACGTCTGTTCGTGCTCTTTGCCTTCACAGATCGTCTCTTCGGTCATATACGACGCGTTGACCGAGAGCTTCCGCCGGAGCGAGTCTTTCCCGGTCTTGACCGGAAAGACTGGCGGCGCAGTCTCACGAAGTACCCCGATCAGTTCCCCGTTGAAGGCAGCTCTATCGATGAGAATCTGCTTGGTCTCGAAGGGATAGGTCTCGACGCGGGCGAGCACGCGCTCGACCGCGTCAGCCTTGCTGTCCTCGCCAGCTACTGGCTCTACGGCGAGAGTCAGTGGCTTTCCCCGGGCGATGACGAACGCTGTACAATAGCGGTGACACTTCGTTGTTCCGTCACGGGCTTGCATCCTCCTGAACTCGTCTTCGTCCTCTGGGTGGCCGTGGAACGGGTTGTCCATGAAGTCAATACAGACGGTTCTCGACCCGCCACGGTCGAGAACCGTCATTGCGACCAACGCAAGAATGTCGTTCACAGCGTCCAGCATGGCGGGTTTCTGGAGGGTGTGGAGCCAGTCCATCACAGTCTTGCGGTTTGGCGTATCGCTGGTCTTCGTCGTGACCCCGTTGATCGATGTCGTTCCAACGGCGGCCCGAAGCACGACTTCCATGATCCCCTCGGGATCGAGGACGGAGCCCTCGATCCCTTCCATCGGAATCAGCTCCAGCATCTCCAGAGCAAGAGATTTCAACTGGCCGTTCGAAAGGAACTCGTCCGGATCTGTGAGAACTTCCTTGAGCAAGGGTAGGTTCATCACGAGAACATCCGGACAGCGGGTGAATCAGGTCACTGATTCATCCGCTTCATTCCTACAACGTATCAGCTATTGGGCTGTTGAGCCAAAGTGGACAACTAGCGACAGTTGAGGCTACCAGAGGCAAAGTCTAGAGGACTTTGCGACGCGACCGAAAAAGAGATTAGCCCAATTTGATTATCAAAAAGGAGATATACTATCAGACATATATGATGAACGAGGTGAAGTACCGTCAGGTTATATTCCAAATTTCAATGCACCACTAAAGACCGCTATTGAGTCGGTACTACCTGGAATAGAGTACAAGGGAGTGAGTATTGAAGATAATGTTTATCAAGTTATGTTTGAGAATCGAGCAGGCGAACGTGTCCAATTCGACCACCTTTCATCGGGTGAGAAAGATGCTATCGCCATGCTGTTCCTACTAGTGGAGAAACAAATAGAAAATTTGGTTTCGGAAGTCCGAGAAGTTGATTCTGAGCAGGAGGATTTGATCTTACTAATTGACAGTCCAGAATCCCATCTCCATCCAGCAATGCAAAGCCGGTTTTTCAACTATCTACAAGATATTTTGAAGAGTTCGGAGGGTGAAAATCTCGATTTGCAAGTGATGATGTGTACACATTCTCAAATGATTTTGAACGACTGTGAGTATGTGTTTAGCGCAGTCCGTTCGTAGATGCCTCTGCACGTGATTCTGGTTCCTCTCCTCCGAGTATCGACATCAGTTGATCCGGCG
>NZ_AOMC01000034.1 GCF_000336695.1 Halococcus morrhuae DSM 1307 | reverse complement strand
GGCCGGAAGCCCACACCTCCGGAGGAGGTGGAGCTTCCGGAGGACACGAAGGCAAACACAACAGATCCAGCGAGTCAAATTCTCAAAACCAGCAACGGCTGGAAACAGGGCTACAACGGCCAAGCAATGGTGGACTGCGACACGCAGGTCATCGTCGCGCAGGACATCACTACTGACGCAAACGACGTACAGCAGCTCAAGCCGATGCTGGAGAACTGTGAGAAAGTGAACGGCAAGCGCCCGGAGATGGCGCTTGCCGACGCTGGCTACTGGAGCAAAGCGAACGCGCAGTTAGCGGATGAGCAGACGGAGCTNAAGCGCCCGGAGATGGCGCTTGCCGACGCTGGCTACTGGAGCAAAGCGAACGCGCAGTTAGCGGATGAGCAGACGGAGCTGTTCATCGCTACGACCAAAGACTGGAAGCGACGGAAAGAACTTCGGGAGGCGGATCCGCCACGAGGGCGGATCCCCAAATGGTACGGGCTGAAAGAACGCATGGAGCGGAAACTCCGGACGAAACGGGGGAGAGGCATCTACCGCAAGCGCAGCCAGAGCGTCGAAGCAGTGTTCGGTCAGCATGTCACCCGCGGCTGCGACCGATTCCTGTTACGCGGGGAGACGGGGGCACAAGCGGAGTGGTCGTTGTTCTCAGCGACGCACAACCTGCTNATTCCTGTTACGCGGGGAGACGGGGGCACAAGCGGAGTGGTCGTTGTTCTCAGCGACGCACAACCTGCTGAAACTGTGGCGGTCCGGCCAGGGGCCGGACGGCCACGAAGTGGCGGACGCGATCGCCGGATAACTGAGCCTGGTTCTCTTTTTTGTCGACGGATGAATCGGTCTGTCGAATCGTACAGCAGTATCTTCAGCTGTCGTCAGGGAACTGGTGCGGCGGAATTCTTGGACGGGCTCNTTTTTTGTCGACGGATGAATCGGTCTGTCGAATCGTACAGCAGTATCTTCAGCTGTCGTCAGGGAACTGGTGCGGCGGAATTCTTGGACGGGCTCTTATATGAATCAATATCTGTACTTGCTAGTAACTCAACTACAAGCAGACAAGGAGTCGAAAGTCCAGAAGACATCGAAGATCTAGTCAAAGACACAGTACATTCGGAGGAATTCAAATTTGAGGAGATGAAGAAGAGGTTGAATGAAAATCTTCGCTTCTATGTCGATCTAAGCAGTACGGATGAGTTGTCCGCGACTGAAATTGAAGATGAGATCGACAGTGTTGTTGCCACAAAAAAGAGCCGAATACAAACCAAATTACAAGAGGTAGAAACAGAAGTTGACAACGCAATCAGCAACGATGAGCTTGGAAACCTCAATGGAAAGCTAATACTTTCATATATCGCCAGTAAGTTTGGTTTGCAAAATGAACAACTAAAGCGTGTTGTGGCAGATAAGATTGCTCAGGAAGACCAGAAACCCAATGGTTTAGAAGAGATCATCATCGACCTGTTTGATTCGATTGGAGAAACATACCCAGAGGAAACCAGCAGCTAGCACCCATCTTTTCAACTGATATAGAGCCAAATAATCATATAGGGAATTGAGACGTGGCTGCATTGCTATGCTTCATCGAAATCGCAAGACACAGTATTCGCGCTCGAATCCAGTCCGACATGGCATTCAGCGTTCTCACGGTGCTCCGCCAGTCGCTCCGGCGGCTGGCGACGGGGCCCGCACTGCTCGTGTTGGTGGCACTCGCCGTCGTCCAGGCGATCGCGGCGTTCGTTCCCGGCGAGTTCGTTCGCACCACGCCCGGCGTCATCAGTGCCGGCGGCGGTGGCATGCCGGTCGTGATCACCGGGAACCCGCTGCCGCTGCTCGCGAGCTTCGTCGTCGCCGTCGTCGGCGTCTATCTCGCGCTCGTCACCATCCGCGTCTTCGCCGGCCAGTGGGGGATCGTCGAGCGCGACCACCTCACCCATCGGGTGGGCTTCGGCGTGGCGAACCTGCTCGGCGTCTCCGTCGTGTTGGCGATCGGGCTCGGCGCTGGCGCGTTCCTCGCCATCGCCCTCGGACTCGTCGGCATCGCGCTCTGGGCCGTCCTCTTTCTCGTGCTGCTGGCGGCGTCGTTCTTCGCCCCGGCGTTCGTCGCCGTCGAGGACGACGACATCCTCACGGCGTTCCGCAAGAGCTTCGGCGTGCTACGGCGCTCGCCGGGACGGGTCGCCGCGCTCCTGTTCGCACTCGTCGTCGTGAACGCACTGCTCCAGGCGCTCGGCGGCGTCGTCACCGATGCGGTCGCCTCGATCGGCGTCGTCGGCCCGCTCGTCGTCACGATCGTCAGCGGGCTCGGCAGCGTCTTCCTCTGGATCGCGATCGCCCGCGCATACGACCACCTCGAACCGACGGCCGCCTGATCGGCGGTTCGACGATCGGGAGACTACAAGACGGTATCGTAGACGCTGGCAAGCGCGTCGACCGAGTGCTCGACGCTCATCGACTCGCGCCGCGAACGACAGGTCGCCGGGAGTTCGTCGTCGGCGAGTGCGCGCCCGAGCGCGTCCCGAAACGCGCCGATGTCGCCCTGTTCGTAGTGATACCCCGTTTCGCCGTCGTCGATCGTTTCGGTGAGTGCACCGCTGTCGACGCCGACGACGGGCGTTCCACAGGCCATCGCTTCGAGCGCGACCAACCCCTGCGTTTCGACGGGGCTCGGAAAGCCGAAGACGTCGAGCGCCGAGTAGAACTGGGGGAGTTCCTCACGGTCGAGAAAGCCGAGAAAGCGGACGTCCGCGTCGATCTCGTTGGCTTCCTCCTGAAGCGTTTTGCGCGCGGGACCGTCGCCAGCCAGCACGAACGTGGCGTCCATCCCCTCGGCGGTTGCCACGAGATCGGCGAGCTCCTTCTCGAACCCGTGTCGGCCGGTGTAGCCGACGAGCGGCCCGTCCGGGAGGTCGTGACGGGTGCGAAAATCAGCAGTGTCGGTCGGCGCGAACCGATCGGTGTCGACGCCGTTCGAGACGACCGACACCGGCCCGATGCCACGGTTCACGAGCGCCGTGCGGACCGTCTCGCTCGGGACGACGATGTGATCGGCACGACCGAGAAACCAACGTTCGTAGGCGTTACCGACCCGTGCGACCGCGTCGAGCAGCCAGCCCTCGGCGAGATAGCCGGCGTACTCCGCCGTCGGCGTGTGGTAGGAGGCGACGAGCGGCTGGTCGATATCGTGCGCGAGGCGCAGGCCACCGAGGCCGAGCCCGAACGGTGTGTGCGCGTGGACGATATCGGCGTTCGCGACCGCATCGGGCACCGACGGCACGCCGACGCGGAAATTCTCGTAGAACGGAAACGGGAGGCTCCGGACGGGATGCTCGTCCGGTGTGGGGTCGTGCCCGTCGGCACCCGGATAGACGACATCCATCCGTCCGTCGCGGCGCTGCCAGCGCTCGTGCCACGTCCGGATGGTGTAGGTGACGCCGTTCACCGTCGGCAGATAGGTGTCGGTGAAGGCGGCGACGTGTGGCGGCATCGTCCGTGATTTCAGCAGCGTGGATTAATCGGTTGTGACTTCGCGATAGCTCGTCGATGACCGCTGATCGACCCGCCTTGGCCGTCGTTCTCGCCGTTTTGCAACCGAAGCACAGGGTAATAAAGACGAAACGTCAGGCTTCGACGACACCGTTCGAGTTCGTCTCGTCGTTCGTCGTCAGTTCCAGCTTGACGGCGATCTCGTCGTACCAGACGCTCGGCTGCTTCGAGCGCCCGTCGTCGTCGAACTCGACGAGCCCGAGCTCTTCGAGTTCCGTCAGATTGCGATGCACCTGCCGGACGTCGCGTTCGACGAGCCGCGCCGTCTCACGGATGCTCTCGGGTTGTTCGTTGGCGAGCGTCCGGAGCAGTTCGAGGTTTCGCGGGCGCGTCACACGATGCAGGTTCTCCTCGTCGCGGTAGACGCGCTCGAAGTAGGGATCAGGCATCTCGCCCCGATCCAGGGCCTTCAGCGTCTCCTCGACGCGGTCGGCGTTCCCACGCCCGAAGCGAATGTGCATCGTGCGCGCCGGTTCGTCGTCATTAGGGCCAGTGTTCGCCATGAGTGCGTACCTCCTGTTTGAGTCGCCGGAAGAGCGAGGACGGCCCACGAAACTCGACGTCGTCGACTTCTTCCTCGCCGATGTGTTTGTGGTGCTTCGCCGCACCGGGGTGATCCGGGAAATTGTCGTACCGGACGATGGTTTCACCGTCGATCCGACCGTACTGCATGGAGTAACGCACCCCGTTGGGATAGCGATCGGAGTCGGGCACACGCCACGCGGTGACAGCAGCGAGCGTCCCGTTTTCCGGGAACCGCTCTTTCACGTCGAGGACCTGCGTCGCTCCGTCCTCCCCGTCCATCGTCCGTTGTTATAGACTACAACAAAATAAGCGTGTTGCTGTTCCCTCCAACAGATGCTGGTCGCGCCGCCGAACAGCGAGTTGGACTGTTCGTTCGACGACGATCGGAGATTGGCGAGACAAGGCATACATGAACAGTTCTCGCCGCTTCGACAGGTGAAGTTAGACGGTGACGTCGCGATAGATGCGCGAAAGCTCCGTACCCACCCGTTTGAGGCTGTGTTCGGCCGCGGTTTCACGTGCATTCTTCCCCAACCGCTCGCGGAGGGCGGGATCGTCCGACAGTCGATCGAGCGCCTCGCGGAACTCGGCACGACTGGAGCATTTCAGACAGTCCTCACCACGGGTGAAGAACTCCTCAAAGACAGGAATGTCGCTGATGACTACAGCTTTGCCACAGGCCATCGCTTCGAGCACCGCGATCCCCTGGTTCTCGTTTTTCGTCGGGAACAGATAGACGTCGCCGGCCCCGAACGCGCCGCGCTTGTCGTCAACCCACCCGGTGAAGGTGACGTTCTGTGGCGGGTTCTGCGTCCAGCGCTTCACCACTGATGAGGCCTGCGGGCCGGTGTCGTAGGGTCCGAACCAGGCAAAATCGTAGCTCGTGCTCTCGGCGAGTCGACAGAAATCGGTGAGACCCTTGCGCTCGAAGACGTTGCCGAGCGCGAAGACGACCATCCCGTCGAGATCGTAGCGCTCGCGGTACTCCCCGCGGAGTTTTTCGTGGCCCGCAAGCGAGTCGAGATCCACGCCGTTGGTGATCGTTTCGATCGGCGCATCGACAGGATAGGCTTCGAGCAGGTCCTTGGTGTACTGACTCGGGCAGAGCACGAGATCGGCCTGCGAGTAGAACCACCGGAGATAGCGCTTGAGCAGCGGGGCGATCTCCGAGGAGAACCGAAACGACTCGCCGAAGTCCTCGGCGGTCATGTGGGCGTGGAGCACGAGCGGAATCCCGCTTCGATGGGCGTGGCGCGCGACCGCAAGGCTTCCGGGACCTGGAGCGTTGCAGTGGGCGAGATCGAAATCTCGAAACGCTCCGTCGCCCGCCGCGATCGAGCGAGCAGTCGAGAGGAGGTCGTCACGCCACGGTGAGGTCACGACGTCGATATCGGTGTCGGCGAGCGCCGCGCGCTGCTGGGCGGCGGCGGTGCCCCAGCCGCTGCGCTGGAGGGGGCCTTCGAGTTCGAGGTAGTTGAGCGCGCGCACACCGGGAGCGCGCCGGCCGGGAGAAAAAGCCCACCGAAACGGAAGGCAAAACGCATACCGCTCGCCGGTGAAGTTTTCACAATCCGCCATGACGCTCGCCGACGAACGCATCGACCGTCTGCACGCTCTCGCTCGGGAGGCAGCGCGCGCGGGTCACGACGACCGCGCCCGCGAGTGCGTCAGGCTCGCCCGCCGGATCGCCGAGCGCAATCGCCGATCGCTGCCCCAACAGTTCGAACGGTTCACCTGCGACGACTGCGACAGCTATCTCCGGCCGGGCCGGAACTGTCGGGTCCGAACGCAGGACGGCCACGTCGTGATCAGCTGCGGGTGTGGCACGCAGGCACGCTATCCGTATGAATAGGCTTACCCGCGCCGCGCGAGGACGACTGGCCATGACCGACGACCGAACGCACAGGGAGCGCGCCCACGGCGTCGACGCCACGCTGCGCGTTGGAAAGGGCGGTATCGAAAGCATCGCCGACGAACTCGACAGCCAGCTCGACGACCGCGAGCTGGTGAAGGTGAAATTCCTCCGGGCGGCCCGTGGCGGGACGACGACCGACGAACTCGCCAGCTCGCTCGGCGAGCGGGTCGGCGCTGAGCTCGTGGAAACGCGCGGGAACACGGCGACCTACCACTGATGGCCGTCGGCTATACTGGTTGGGTCGCCCAGCAGGTCCCGGTGGAGACGCCGAACGGTTCGAACGTCTCCGAGGTCATCTCGAACCCCGAACAGGGGCCCATCGGCGAACTGCTCCACGAGTTCGGCATCCCCTACTCCGACGTCCTCGGCGCGATCATCACGTTCATCATTGCGCTGTTCGTGCTGTACACGCTCGGACGGGCGACGATCGTCCCGTTCGTGAGCCGGCTGTTGAACCGGCGCAATCTGGACAAACACGAGAAAACGCCGCTGCTCCGGCTGACGAAGCTGGTCATGGGCTTTCTCGCGATCGCCGCATCACTGAACATCGCGGGCTACGGACAGCTGCTCACTTCGCTCGCGGCCATCGGTGCCGCGGCGACGCTCGCGATCGGCTTCGCGCTGCAGGACAGCATCTCGAACTTCGTCGCCGGCATGTTCATCTACATCGATCGGCCGTTCCGCATCGGCGACTGGATCGAGTGGGACACCGGCACCTACGCCGGCATCGTCGAGGACATCACCTTCCGAGTCACGCGAGTGCGCACCTTCGACAACGAGCTGCTCACGGTGCCGAACTCGGTGCTCACCGGCGACGTCATCAAGAACCCCGTCGCGAAGGACGAGCTCCGCCTGCAGTTCAACTTCGGCATCGGCTACGACGACGACATCGAGGAAGCGACCGACATCATCCTCGAGGAGGCTGAAGACCACCCCGATATCCTCGACGACCCCGCACCGACGGTGCGGATGACCGAATCGTCGGAATCCGACCGCGGCGCGCTCGCCGACTCGTACGTCGGGCTCACCTCGCGCTTCTGGATCGCCGACCCGAACCGCGGCGACTATCTGAAAACGCGCGGCGAGTACGTGACGGCCGTCAAGAATCGCTTCGACGCTGTGGGGATCGACATGCCCGACCCGCAGATCGACCTCTCGGGGCAGTACGGCCAGAACCCGGCGGTCAGGATCGAATCGGTCGATCGGTAGCCGACGAGACGGTCGGTAACGAACGGTTCGTACTGTGGCGCTCAGTCGTCGGCGAGCGCGTCCGTCTCGCCCTCGACGGTCGGCGCGGCCGTGATCTCGTAGAGGTTCTGACGGGCGTCGGCGAAGTAGACGTCCTCGTCGATGACCTCGATCTCCTCCAACCGTTCGAGCGCGTAGCGGACCGTCCGTGCCGACAGCATCGACTCCTCGACGATCCCCTTCTGGGTGAGCGTGCCGTTGTATTCGAGCACCTTGAACACGAGTTTCGCGCTCGGCGGCAGATCCACGAGGCGCTCTTCGTCGGAGTCACTCATCGTCCGAGTGGATGTGCGCGAAAGACATAAAACCGTGGTCTGCCCCTGCACGCTCGGCTGTCTGTGGGCGTGTCGGGACGGCGGCAAGCGGGCGTCCGAGCGGTCAGTGAGGCGCAACCAGCGCCGAGAGCGAACGGCTTTTGAGCGCGTGGTCGGTAGCGTTCGTATGGCGACCGAGACAGCCGACGCGCGGGCCGACCATCTCCGGAGTCTGACGGTCTCCTCGGTCACGTCGCTTTCGGGCATTGCGGCCGGACTCATCTCCGCAGTGGTCGCAAGCGGGGCGACCGACACCGCCGGTCTCTACCCGCTCGCCGGCGCGATCCTCGTCCAGCTGCCGCTTCTCGGGCTGCTGGGGGTCGAGGTCGATGACTTCTCGATCAAGGACAACGTCTACATCGCGTTCATGACCTTCGCGCTCTGGTTCGTGACCTGGACGATCCTCCTCACCACCGGTACCAGCTTCTGATGGCCGACGATTCCATCGCGGTCGTCGATCTCGACCGCTGTCAGCCCGATCGCTGCAACTACGAGTGTGCGAACTTCTGCCCGCCCAATCGGACGGGCGAGGAGTGTATCGTCACCCGCGAGGAGCGCTACGACGACGACCGCTATGACGGTGATCCGGACCAGATCTCCATCTCCGAGGAGCTCTGTCTGGGCGAGACCTGCGGCATCTGCGTCGAGAAATGCCCGTTCGACGCCATCGAGATCATCAACCTCCCCCAGGAACTCGACGAGGAGCCCGTCCACCGCTACGGCGAGAACGCCTTCTCGCTCTACGGCCTCCCGGCACCGGAAGCCGGGAAGGTGACGGGCATCCTCGGCCCGAACGGCATCGGCAAGACGACCGCCGTCAAGATCCTCGCCAACGAGATCACGCCGAACCTCGGCGAGTGGGACGGCGCGGCCGGCTGGGAGCCCGTGCTCGACGAGTTCCGCGGCACGGAGCTCCAGAGCTTCCTCGAAGGCCTCCAGGAGGACGCGATAACGGTCGCACGAAAACCCCAGTACGTCGACCAGATCCCGAAACGGTTCGACGGCAACACGCGCGAGCTGCTCGCTCAAACCGACGAGCGCGGCGTGCTCGACGAACTGATCGAGCGGCTCTCGATCGGCCCGGTGATGGACCAGCCGATCGACTCGATCTCCGGCGGCGAGCTCCAGCGCGTGGCGCTAGCGGCGACGCTCGCCCGCGACGCCGACTTCTACTTCCTCGACGAGATCACGCCGTATCTCGACATCGGCCAGCGCATGACCGCCGCACGACTCATCGGCGAGCTCACGGGCGACGACCGCTCGATGCTCGTCGTCGAACACGATCTGGCGATCCTAGATCTGCTCGCCGATAGCCTCCACGTCGCCTACGGCGAACCCGGCGCGTACGGCGTGATCACGCCACCGAAATCGGTCAAAAACGGCATCAACGAGTATCTCTCGGGCTATCTCGAAAACGAGAACATGCGCATCCGCCCGAGCGCCATCGAGTTCGAGGAGCACGCTCCGCGGAGCGTCGCGGCGGGCGACGCGCTCGTCGAGTATCCCGCCATCGAGAAGTCCTACGGCGACGGCGAGTTCTCCCTGACCGTGGAGGGGGGGACCATCCACGAGAACGAGGTGCTCGGCGTCGTCGGCCCCAATGGCATCGGGAAGTCGACGTTCGCCGAACTGCTGGCGGGCAATCTCGACCCCGATTCCGGTAGTCTCGACGCGAACCTCGACGTCTCGTACAAGCCCCAGTACATCGAGATCGACCAGCCGATGCGCGTCGACGCCTTCCTCTCGTCGATCACGAACGATTTCGGTTCCTCGTACTGGGACACCGAGATCGCCCAGCCGCTCCAGCTCGATTCGGTCATGGAGCAGAACCTGACCGATCTCTCGGGCGGGGAGCGCCAGCGCGTCGCCATCGCGGCCTGTCTCTCCGAGGACGCCGACCTCTACGTGCTCGACGAGCCCTCGGCCCACATCGACGTCGAACAGCGCGTCCGGGCCACCACGGCGATCCGCCGGTACGCCGAGAACCACGACGCGACGGCGCTGGTCATCGATCACGATACGTACATGATCGACCTGCTCGCCGACCGCCTGCTGGTGTTCGACGGCGAGCCCGCCCGCTCGGGTCACGCGAGCCCGCCCGTCGGCATGCGCGAGGGGATGAACCGCTTCCTCGCGGATCTCGACGTGACCTTCCGCCGCGACGAGCGCGTCGGTCGCCCGCGCATCAACAAACCCGGCAGCCAGCTCGACCGCGAGCAGAAACGTGCCGGCGAATACTACTACACGGCCTGACGTGCGTCCCGTCTCACGGCTCCGCAGGCGGCTCGAAACCCCGTCGAAGCGACGCGCCGCGGCTCTCGCCGCGCTCAGTCTGGTGCTGGTCACGGTCGCACTCGTCGGCTTCGTGAGCGCGAACGAGTCGACGGTGACGATCGACGAGCGCACGCCGGAACGGAACACGCTCGTCGGTCTCCAAGGATACCATGACGAGGGTCGCGCACTGGAGCTCGCACCGGATGGGACCGTGGTCTGGGAGTACACGGCCGTCGAGAACGTCTTCGACGTCGAGTCACTCGGGCCGGATCGCGTGCAGATCGCCGGTGCGGACGCCATTCCTGACGAGCAGTGTCCCGCACGCTATCGGGACGACGGCACCCGAGGTTGTGTCCACAACACCGTCCGCATCGTGAATCAGGAGACCAACGAGACGCAGTGGCAATACGGCTGGTACGACGTCGAGCGTCACGAACACGAACTCCACGACGTCGACCGCTACACGGCGGGTGGCGAGGCACGCTGGGTGTTCGCCGACATGGGCAACGACCGCGTGTTCGCCATCGATCGCGACGGGACGATCCAGTGGCAGTGGAACGCGAATGCGACCTACGACCCACCCGCCGACGTGGGTCCGGAGGACGACTGGACACATCTGAACGACGTCGATAAAGTCGGGGAGGGACGATTTCAGGTGAGTCTGCGGAACTTCGATACGGTCGTCGAACTGCGCGTCGCGAGCGACGGCACGGTAGCGGTCGAGCCGCTCGTCGGCCCGAACCGCTTCACCCCGAACGGCAGTGCGGGACCGCTGTACGCCCAGCACAACCCCGACCGCCTCGCCGACGGCCATCTCCTCGTTGCGGATTCGGAGAACGATCGCATCGTGGAGTTCGAGAACGGTACCCCAGTATGGACCGCCGGCGGGAGCGCCCGTCTCGACTGGCCACGGGACGCCGACCGCCTCGCGAGCGGCAACACGCTCGTCGTCGACTCGTACAACGACCGCATCGTCGAACTCGACGGCTCAGGTGAAGCGGTCTGGGCGGTCGAGACTGGACGACTCCCTTATGATGCCGATCGAATTCCCCGAAATGGGTCGGGCGAAGGGAGTCGCAGCGAACCGACCGCCGATGCGTCCGGGTTCGATCCAGGAACGAACGAGACGAGTTCCCTTCGCGACACGGTTGCCTACGGGCTGACGCTGTTGCGCTACTCGGTTCCGAACTGGGTCGACACGTGGGGACTGCTCGTCGGCGGACTGCTCTGTGGCGTCGCTGCGGTCGTCGAGGGTCGGCGACTGGGTCGGTAGAACTGCGCGAGATGAGTACCGAGCGACCGGGTCAGACGAGCGTCGAACAGTCGGCGCAGAGCTGCTGGTTCTTGACGTCGACCTCACGCACGGTCGGCGAGAAGTTCATCACGCAGCGTTCGTCGTCGCAGTGTTCGAGGCCGAGGGTGTGGCCGATCTCGTGGACGACCTCCTTGCGGACGCGCTCGGAGAACACGTCGTCATCCGAGCGGTCGAGGCTGCCGCCGTCGGCGGCGGTCTGGAGGCGATAGGTCGAGACGACGCTGCCGTTGCCGGAGAGGTAGGCCAGCCCGAAGACGTAGTTGCGTCGGCGGTAGAAGAGGTCCTCGGTCGTGAGGGCGATGTTTTTCTCCGCGGAGCCGACGTGGCCGGCGAGTTCGATGAACGCCTCGGCGCGGTACTGGCCGCGACTCTCGTCGTAGGCGTCGTCCGGAAGCGAACTGGCATCGTGGAGCATGACGTCGCAGTCGTAGACCGATCGCAGTCCGGCCGAGGCCGCCCGCTTGATCGGAACGGGGACGTCGCCGACCGGCACGATGTCGACATGCATGCGAAGGGATTAGGACGCCGCAATCATAAACGTCCCGACGTGAACCCCCGAAATCGGCCCCCGAGCGTGGCCCGTGCGGACGCGCTCGCCGACCGCCTCGCCGACTTCGCCTCGCCCGTCGAGGTCGGCATCGGTGCACGGACCGACGTCGCCGCACGTCTCGCCGACGATACACCTGTGACGGCGACCGACGTTCGCCCCTGCACCGTGCCCGACGACGTCACGTTCGTCCAGGACGATATCACCGATCCCACGATGGACGTCTACGCCGACGCCGACGCGCTCTACGCGCTGAACCTCCCGCGAGAGCTCCACCGCCCGACACGGGCGGTCGCGCGCACGATCGGAGCCGTGTTTCGATTCACGACCCTCGGCGGCGAGTTCCCGGCCGTGGCGACCGAATCGGAAACGCTGCCGGCCGGCGAGACGCTCTTTCGCGCCACGAATCGGGGAGGCGAACCCGCGTGACGGACGCGGTCGTACTCGACATCGACGGCGTGCTCGTCGACGTCGCCGACTCCTACCGGCGGGCGATCGTCGAAACCCTCGAAACGGTCCACGGGGGATCGCTGGATCGGGCCGATATACAGTCGTTCAAGGAGGCCGGCGGGTTCAACGACGACTGGGAGCTCACGAGCGCGGCGGCGCTGTACCTGCTCGCCCGGCGCGAGGGGCTCGATCACTCCGTCGAGCGATTCACCGACGAGATCACGGCGACCGGCGGCGGGCTCGCCGGGGCCGAGACGGTCGTCAGGAACGCGCTCGCACCCGACGAGTTCGAACGCGCGTTCGCGGCCTGGGATCGCGAGCGACTGCGCGACGTCTTCCAGCAGCGCTATCTCGGTGCCGACCTGTACACGGACCTCGAAGACGGCGAGCCCGATCCCGCCATCGCGGGCGACGGCTTCATCCATGACGAGCAAGTGCTCGCCGACCGATCGACGCTCGATTTCCTCGTCGAAAATTTCTCCATCGGTGTGGTGACCGGCCGACCGGCTGCCGAGGCCGACATCGCCCTCTCGCGAGTGGGGCTCGACGTCCCCGACGAGCACCGCTTCACGATGGACAGCCCCGTTCCGGGCAAGCCAGATCCGGCGGCGCTCGTGACGCTCGCCGGTCGCCTGAACGCGACGAGCGTCGTCTTCGCCGGCGACACGCTCGACGACGTCCGCACGGCGCGCAACGCTGCCGACGCCGATCCCGATCGCGAGTATCGCGGGGTCGGCGTTCTCACCGGTGGTCTCGACGGCGACGAAGGCCGTGAGAAGTTCGCTCGCGTCGGCGCAGATGAGGTGCTCGACGACGTCAACGCCCTCCCCGAGACGCTGGCCGGTGAGTGAAGGACGCAAACGTTTATTCGACGTTCGGGCGAGCATCGGGTATGCGCATCGCACTCTGTGGCGGCACGGGCGATCTCGGGAGAGGGATCGCTCTCCGACTGATTCGCGACACCGATCACGAGGTCGTCGTCGGCTCGCGCGATCCCGAAAAGGCCCGCGAGCACGCGACCCAATACGAGGACGAACTCGGTAGTCACGACGTCGAGGGCGATATCAACGGTTTCGACAACGCGATGGCCGCCGACCGCGCCGACGTCGTCGTTCTCTGCGTGCCAGCCTACCACCTCTCAGATACGATCGACGCGATCGGGGGAAGTCTCGACGACACGGTGCTCGTGAGCCCCGCCGTCGGCATGCGCCGCGAGGAGGGGACGATGAACTACAACCCACCCAGCGCGGGCAGCGTGACCGCACTCGCCGCCGCGGCCGCCCCCGACGGCACTCCTGTGGTGGGAGCCTTCCACAACCTCGCGGCCGGCCGCCTCGCCGATCTCGACGCCAGCCTCGACTGGGACGTGCTCGTCGTCGGTGACGATGCCGACGCGAAAACCACGGTCGAGCGCCTCGCCGACGGCATCGACGGGATCCGCGCGCTCGACGCCGGCCCGCTCGCGGCCGCCAGCGAGGTCGAGAGCCTCACGCCGCTGCTCATCAACGTCGCGGCGAACAACGACGCCCTCGCCGATCTCGGCGTCTCATTCAACTGAAGAACCGACCCTACCAAGTCTGGTGTTGTTGAGAGGGAAGACAAGGCCGTTACAGCTAGTTAGCTGATACGTGTTGCGGCCGGGAACGATACTAT
>NZ_AOMC01000033.1 GCF_000336695.1 Halococcus morrhuae DSM 1307 | reverse complement strand
GACCCTACCAAGTCTGGTGTTGTTGAGAGGGAAGACAAGGCCGTTACAGCTAGTTAGCTGATACGTGTTGCGGCCGGGAACGATACTATTGACCGATCCAATAGATGAATAAAGTGGTTTGTGTTCATTTCTATTATTTTCGCGAGGGTATATTCGCGTCACGATAGCGCAGCCGCTCCGCATGGAGCGGCTCGCGTACCTCTTCCTATCGATTAGCCTGCCTCAAGATCACGGCTCCACAGATACCGCTTCTTTGTCTCGGTGAGGAGCGGGATCACTGTCTCCATCTCGATGTCTGGAAAGAGCTCGCGCATTCGCGCGAGCGATGCCTCCCGCGAGATGTAGCCGTGTTTGACAGTCCGCACGGTCATTTGGGTCTTNATGCGTCCGAAATCGACGCTTTACCTGCGTCGATTTCGTGTGGCTGAAGTAGCGTTCGGCGTTGTTCGATGTGCTCGGGACCCACTCATCCCGGAGATGGACCACGAACTTCTCGACGTTCTCCATCACCTCCTCGACGTACGTCCGGACCGCTGGCGGCAGGTGCTCGATTTTATCGAGCACTGCCTCAAACCGCTGGAGAGCCGCTGGATACGACNCCTCCTCGACGTACGTCCGGACCGCTGGCGGCAGGTGCTCGATTTTATCGAGCACTGCCTCAAACCGCTGGAGAGCCGCTGGATACGACGGAGCAGCGAACACGCTCTTGAACTCGCTCCAGACAATCGCGGCGTGAAGCTTCTCCGCGTTGGAGTACCGAACGCTCTGGAACACCTTCTCTCGGAGCTTCTTCTCGCCGTTCTTCAGGAAATGGTAGTGACACCGGTGGTGGAACGCGCCGAGATCGTCTTCCACGATCTCGGCATAATCCGAGCGTCCATCCGTGGTCACGACGAAGATGGGTTTGTCTTCGAGAGCAGTGGTGAGGAATTCACGGACGGTGGCCTTTGTGCACCCGTCGACGACTTGCTCGGCGACGGGTGCTCCCATGAGGTCATCGTAGAGCAACAACCGGTATGCGNCACGGACGGTGGCCTTTGTGCACCCGTCGACGACTTGCTCGGCGACGGGTGCTCCCATGAGGTCATCGTAGAGCAACAACCGGTATGCGCGCTTCCCATCGATGCGGAGATACTGCTCGTCATACGTGTAGATGCCCGAATACGTGGGGAGATCGTTGCGGACGATCTCCCCCGTATCTTCGGTGATCCAGTTGCGAATCTGCTCGTTGGATGGTCGAACACCGAAATGAATGGTACAGATGTCCTGAAGCCGNATCTCCCCCGTATCTTCGGTGATCCAGTTGCGAATCTGCTCGTTGGATGGTCGAACACCGAAATGAATGGTACAGATGTCCTGAAGCCGTTCGAGGGACGCTTTGGTGAACGCGTTCACGACGCGTACCAGGCGTCTGACCTCGTCGGGGTACTGGTGTTCGTCCTCGATGTAGGCCAAACTTGGCGAGAACGTCCCTCCACAGATACGACATCGATACCGTTGCACTCGCACGGGCGCGTGCCCGTGCGGGTGCCTGCCGTAGGTTCCGTGCTTGTTCGCACGCTCTGACCCGCACTCACAGACCAGCGTCGGGTCCTCGACGAGTGAAGGTTCATGAGGCGTGGTCTCGAACGATCCAGTTGGTGTGGTGGGACTGAGTGACACTACAGTCACTACCGCACCAACCTTCTAAGGGCATGACGTGTTGCGTCGCTGCGGCGCAGCGACGCCACGGTAATTCGAGACGACCTCTCACTATTCGGGCATAGCGGCGCTCATCCTCACCAACACTCTACTTGGTAGGGCGGAAGAACCTCCACTTTTTTACGACTCGGGTCGGCTCACTCCGTTCGCCGACCACTCGTCGCAAAAACCTGGACTAAAAACGTCCGCTCGCTCCCTCGCTACGCTCGGTCACTCACGGTGAACCGCGCTCACTCCGTTCGCGCGGACATATCCCCTCCTCACAGCACCGCAGAAGCCCTCACTCGCTCCCGCCGGTCGCTCGTTCGCCCTTCATCCACCAGGCAAGCGCCCACTCCTGAGTCTGCGCTCGTCCCGCGACCGTACCGCAACCGCAGACCGCGCCGCACCGCGGCCGGCGGCCGCCGGCCAACCGACCGGACGACTTTTTGCACACTGCGTCGACGTGCGCGACATGGACGCACTGCTCCATCTGGGGTTCAGTCACGCACAGCCGATCGTGCTCGTCGTCGCCGCGATCGCCACCTTCGCCGTCGGCCTCTGGATCGGAATGCGCCGCCGAACCGACGACGGCGCGAGCACGCACTTCGACGAGGAAAGCGACCAGTAGATCAGACTCGCTCGGGTCGCCAGCCACCGTCGACAGCGACGTTCTGGCCGCTCAGGTAGTCGCTGTCCTCGTCGAGGAAGAATCGAAGCGCCTGCGCCATGTCGTCGAAGTTCGCCGGCCGCCCGCGCGGGAGTTCGTCAGGGAACTCGTCGGAGTTCTCGACGACGTACGGCGAGACCGCGTTCACGGTGATCCCGTCGTCCTGCGTGTCGGCCGCGAGCATCCGCGTGAACATCACGACGCCCGCCTTGGCGACGAAATAGGGGAAGTTCTTCGGACTGACGAGCAGGCGATCGGCGCTCGCGTAGCCGATGTTGACGATGCGACCCCACTCACGTTCTCGCATGCTCGGCAGCGCGCGCTTCGCACAGAGATAGGTCCCGTTGAGGTTCGTTTCGAGCACACGATTCCACGTCTCGAACGAGATTTCTTCCCAGTGGCGCGGCGCGAACGCGCCGACGTTGTTCACGAGGACGTCGACATCACCCAGTTCGTTTTCCACCGCGTCGAACAGCTCGTCGACTGCGTCGGGATCGGTCACATCGCCCTGAACGGTCGTGACCTCGACGCCCAGTTCGGCGGCCTGCTCGGCGACCGACTGCGCTTCCTCGTCGCTCGTGTTGTAGTGGACGGCGACCGACGCGCCACAGTCGGCCAGCGAGAGCAGGAGTTCGCGACCGACGCCCTTCGCGCTGCCCGTCACCAGCGCCGTCCGCTCCGAGAGATCCGGTGTTATCACGCGCTCGCTTCGCGTCCGGGGGATTTAGCATCGCCGCCCGCAACGAGGAAATCAGGGCGACTAAGCCGACGGCCCCAGTTGTGCGTGTATGGCGACCTACGCCGGCGTCGACCTCGGCGGGACGAACGTCCGGGCGGTCGTCGCCGACGCCGATGGGACGATCCTCGGCAGCCACAGGCAGGCGGCACCGCGCGGCCCGAACGGGCTGGCCGTCACCGAGGCGATCCTGGACTGCCTCCGCGAGGCGTCGGCGGCGGCGGGCGTCGAGCCCTCCGGGACAACTGCGGCCGCCATCGCCGCCGCCGGACGGCTCGATCTCACTGAAGGACTAGTCGAACCGACGAACATCCCCGTGGGCGAGGTCCCGCTGCGCGGGCCCGTCTCGAACCTCCTCGAAACCGACGAGATCCGTCTCCACAAGGACGTCGCCGCCGGCGTCATCGGCGAGCGCTATCACGCCGAGCGCAACCCCGACGACATGGCCTATCTCACCATCTCGTCGGGCATCGGCGCGGGCATCGCCGTCGACGGCTCGATCCTCTCGGGCTGGGACGGCAATGCCGGCGAAGTCGGCCATCTGACGATCGACGCCACGGGCGAGATGACCTGTGGCTGCGGCCACGACGGCCACTGGGAGGGCTACTGCTCGGGCGCGAACATCCCCGCCTACGCCTGCCGACTCTGGACGAAAGCCGATCGCCCCGCAACCGCCGTCCCGATCGAGAGCGACGATTTCACCGCCGCCGACGTGTTCGCCCACGCCGAGGGAGACTCGTTCGCCGAGCACGTCGTCGAACGTCTCGCCGACTGGAACTCACTCGGAGTGGCGAACCTCGTCCATACCTACGCGCCGCTGGTGATCTCGATCGGCGGTGCGGTCGCGCTCAACAACGAAGCACTCGTCGTCGATCCGATCCGCGAGAGACTCGACGGACTGGTGATGACGAACGTTCCCGAGATCCGCCTCACCGAGTTCGGCGACGACGTGGTCGTCCAGGGGGCGCTCGCGAGCGCGCTCACCGGCGGCACCGGCGACATCGACCGTCACGAATGAGTCTCTTCCTTCGACGCCCCTCGTCCATCTTCGATGCCGAACCGCTCACCGGAGCGCCTCGCGATCGGTGGCGAAGCGCACGCGGCCGTCGACCGTGGGACCGAGCGAGAGTTCGACGACCTCCTCGGAGAGAACGCGCCCGCCCTCGACCGGGACACCCCACGTGTCGAAGCGGAGGTAGCCCCGGATGTCGTCGGCATGAGTGAACAGATCGAGATATTCGACGGCGTGTTCGGGAAACTCGTTCGCGCTATGGGCTCGATCCATGTCGGAGTACACGACGTCGAGCCCGGCAAAAAAGTCGTCCAGGCGGTCGGCGTCGCGTTCGGTCGCTTCGACCACGGTGTCCGAAACCGCCGCGATCTCGTCGGTCGAGAGCCCCGCCTCCGAAAGCGCGCGCTGCGTTCGTTGGTCGAAGTGCATGCGCCGAGTTCGAGTCCGACTGGTGAAAGCGTCGCGGTCTACGGCAGTTCGGGCTCGTAGCCCACCATCTCGACCGCCGCGTCAAGGAGTTCCTCGATCCCTTCGTCGTCTTCGACGCTCAGGTAGTGATCGGCGTCGAGATCGCGCGAGCGATCGGCCTTCGTACAGACAGTCGCGATCGGCGTGTCGAAGCGTTCGTAGACGGCGTCCCGGAGCGCGAGCTGGTCGTCGAGCGGGTAGCCACAGGCCGCGCTCGCGTCGACGAAGACGAGCACGGCGTCGGCGGCGTGAGCCAGCGCGCTCTCGGCCTGGAGCTCGATCCCGTTGCGCTCCTCGTGCTCGCGATCGAGCAATCCAGGTGTGTCGACCAGTTGATACCGGATGTGCTCACGCGTGAAGTGACCGACGCCGATCCGCGTCGTGGTGAACGGATAGGAAGCGGTCTCATGGCGCGCGTTCGTGACGTGGTTGACGAACGTCGACTTCCCGACGTTCGGAAAGCCCGCGACGACGATCGTCGGCTCGTCGGGTCTGATGTCGGGCAGGACTTTGAGCTCGTCACGGGCCGCGCCGAGTCGTTCGAGGTCCTCCTCTACATCGTCGACGATGTCCGCGAGCCGGGCGAACGCCTGTTTTCTGAGTTTGCGCGCCGTCTCGACGTCACCGTGCAGTCGGCCCTGATATTCGCGCTTGATCGCGTCGGTCTGGTTGCTCGCCCAGCCGACGTTCGAGAGGCTCTGTCGCACCGCGTCGACGTCGACGATGGCGTCGGCGAGTTCGTAGTAGAACGGATCGAGCGTGTCGAAATCCGGCCAGCTCGTCACGACGTTTTCGAGGTTGTCCGAGAGGATGTTGCCCGCGGTCTGGAGCATCGACACCTGGGCGTCGATCCCGGACTGGGCCCGCCCGGCGCGGGTCGCCCGCGAGAACGCCCGGTCGACCAGCTCCTCGTCGGTGGGCGTGGTCGGGATGTCTTCGAAAATCATGAGGGCTGTACTGCGCACGGACGTAAAAGCGCGTCAGTCGGTCGCCGAGGTCGCCGTCGACACGGATTTATCATCGCCCGGAGTACGCACGGGTATGACCAACTGGCGCGCCGTGGGAATCGGCTTCCTCATCGAACTCGTGCTCAGCATCATCGGCGGGATCGTCCCGATCATCGGCCAGCTGTTCGCCGCCGTCGTCGGTGGATTCACTGCAGGCTACATCGCCGGCGGCGGGTTCGGTCGCGGGTTCTGGCACGGTCTGCTCGCGGGCGCGCTCGGCGGGATCATCGTCGCGGTACTCGTGACGGCGCTCGTCGGCGTGTTCGACGCCACGCTCGGCTTCGCCGGCCTGCTTGGCGGCAGCGTGCTCGTCATCGGCATCACCCTCGCACTCGTCCTCGCCCTCCCGAGCGCGCTCGCAGGGGCACTTGGCGGCGCATTCTAAAGGCTCAGCGCCGTTCGCGCAGTTCTGCACGCAGTTCGTCGAGACTGACGTCTTCCATCGCCAGCAGGACGAGCAGATGGTAGACCAGATCGGCGCTCTCGGCGACGAGTGCGTCGTCATCGTCCTTGGCCGCGAGCACGACCTCCGTGCTCTCCTCGCCGATCTTTTCGAGCACGGCGTTCTCGCCCTTCTCGTGAGTGAACAGCGACGCGGTGTAGGAATCTTCGGGCAGCTCCGCCTGTCGGTCGGCGATGACCGCCGCGAGCTCGTCGAGGACGTTCTCCGATCGCTGTTCGGCATGCTCTTCGCTCACAGGTCGGCCACCTCGCGGATGTCGTCGAGTTCGTCGAACGCCTCGCGCTCGCGGCGACCTTCCTCGTAGACGGCGGGGTCGACGTCGATCGGGGCGTTCGTGCGGGCTGCGAGC
This sequence comes from Halococcus morrhuae DSM 1307, assembly GCF_000336695.1. Taxonomy (GTDB): domain Archaea; phylum Halobacteriota; class Halobacteria; order Halobacteriales; family Halococcaceae; genus Halococcus; species Halococcus morrhuae. The sequence goes on along the minus strand of NZ_AOMC01000033.1, from coordinate 45,839 downwards.
GCGAGCGAGTCGCTCGGGCGCGCGTCGATGACGCGCTCGCCGCGGGGCGTCTCGACGTGGAGGTCGGCGGTGTACGTTCCGCCGCCCTCACTCTCCTCGATTGCGTCGACGACCACGCTGTCGACCCGGCCACCGAGCTCCTCGACGATATCGAGCAGGAGATCGTGGGTGAGCGGCCGGCCGATGTCGACGGCGTCCATCCCACGGGCGATGGCCGACGCCTCGTCGAAGCCGATGAAGATCGGGAGGTAGTCGGCCTCGCCGTCCACAGCGAGGAGAACCACCGGCACGGGGCCGGAGGGCGTGCCCGCGATGCGGACGGCGTCGATGTGGGCGTTCATATCCGCTGGAGGGTGCGAGCGATCAAAAGCCCTGTCACTACCCGTCGATTCGCTCGAAGAAGGCCAGTCTGTGGACCTGCGCGTCGTCAGTGAGCTCCGGATGGAAGGCGGTCCCGACGACGGGGCCGTCGCGCACCGCGACCGGCTGCCCGTCGAACGTCGCGAGCACCTCGCAATCGCCCGCATCGTCGATGCGCGGCGCGCGGATGAACACCGCCGGGAACGGCTCGTCGAGCCCCTCGACGTCGAGATCGGTCTCGAAACTGTCGCGCTGGCGGCCGAAGGCGTTGCGCTCAACGGTCGCGTCGATCAGCCCCAAATTCTCGACGCGCTCGTCGCCGGCGTCCGCACAGGCGACGATGAGGCCGGCACAGGTCGCGAGCAGCGGCTTGCCCGCGTCAACGTGAGCGACGATTTCGTCGGCGAGCCCCTCGCGCTGGAGATGCGTCGAGATCGCCGTCGATTCGCCGCCGGGCAACAGGAGGAGATCGCAGTCGGGGATCGTTCCCGACGAGCGGATCTCGATCGGGTCGGCACGCTCGCCGTGGGCACGGGCCGCCCGCTCGATCGCTGCCGCGTGCTCCCTGAAATCACCCTGGACAGCGACGACGCCGGCCGTGAGACTCATGTCGTGGCTACGCCGCCCGGCGAAAAAAGCGCGGTGTTACAGCGCGATTCGGAGGACGATGATCATGATGCCGAACGCGACGCCGAAGGCCACGATCGTCTTCGGGTCGAGTCGGATGGCGTTCTGATCCTCGGCGTCGAAATAGCGCACCAGTCCGGCGCTCGACATCAGCCCGCCGGAGTTATCGCTGCTCATGGCTCCTGTGTGGCTGCTGCGGGCCTAAACCTTTCGTCGTGGCCTGCGGGGTGGGAAACCCTTATCAGCGCCACGCGCCTACCTCTGGCCGGAACATGAGTGTTCGACTGAAAGACTTCTACGCGGATTGGTGCGGTCCCTGTAAGACCCAAGACCCCATTCTCGAGGAGCTGGAAGAGGACATGGACGGCAGCGTCGAGTTCGAGAAGATCGACGTCGACGAGGAGCAGGAGATCGCCAACGAGTACCAGGTGCGGTCGATCCCCACGCTCGTCGTCGAGAACGACGACGGCGTCGTCGAGCGATTCATCGGCGTCACCCAGCGCGAGGAGATCGAGAGCGCGCTCGAACAGGCCGGCGCGTAACTCAGGACAAGCCTGTTTCGAGATCGGCAGTCGTCGGCCCACGTTTTCATCACGCAGCAGTTATTTCACGATCATGATCACGACCGGGAGCGCTGACTGCGCGAAACCATCGCCACGAGAGCCGGTCGGAACGGCCTAGCGAACGCGCTGATAGATCCGGATGAGCGCCTCGGCGACGATGCCGACGATGCTCCAGCGATAGGAGAGGGCGGCCGCACCCAGGAGAAGCGCAGCGATCTTCTTCTCGCCGCGATAGAGCGCGAGCCCGGCCTCGACGAGCATCGAGACGGCGCTGATCTGTCCCGCCTGTTTCGATTTGAACGCGTTCGCGAGTCCCATGCCCGCGCGAGGGGAGCGGGACGGATAAGCACGCGGGCAGCGAGCGCCGGGAGCTACGCCGCTCCCCGAGAATCGAGCGCGGCGAGCCCCTCGTCGGCGAGCCAGTCGAGAAATCGCGTGACTGAGTCGGGGTCGTCGGTGCGGTAGTCCGCCGCCGTCTCCGGGTCCGCGCCGACGTGAACCCCGATCCCGGTTTCCGAGAGTTCGCGAAAGGCCGCCTCGTCGGTCGTGTCGTCACCGACGTAGATCGGCAGCCAGCCGTCGTGATCGGCCACGAGCAGCGAGACGGCGTCGCCCTTGTCCCAGGCGACCGTCGGCGTGAGCTCGACGATCTCCTTGCCCGTCGAGAGTTCGAAGCCACCCTCCGCGACCCGCTCGACGGCCGTCTCGACGGCGTCGTGGACCTCACTCTCGCGCTCGGGGGCCGTCCGGTAGTGGACGGTCGCGCTCACGGATTTGTCCTCGACGAAACAGTCCGTGTCGTCGAGGCGCTCCTCGATGTCGGCGACGATCGTGTCGAGATCGCGCCGTCGACGTCTGGCGATCGGATGGGTCGTGCTCTCGCCATCTCTGTGGAGTTCGAGCCCGTGATTGCCGGCGTAGTCGATCCCGTCGATACCGACGCGCTCGCGGAGATCGGCGAGTTCGCGCCCGCTGATGACGGCCACGTCCACCCGGTCGTGATCGCGGAGGCGTTCGAGCGCGGCCCGGTTGTTCTCGCCGAGTGCGGGTGCGTCCGGATCGATCTCGATACCCGCGAGCGTGCCGTCGAAATCCGTACAGAACAGGAGTCCGTTCGCGTCCGCCAGGCGATCGCGGAGCGCCGGCAGAGAGTCCCACAGCGCTGGTGGGGTGTCAGTCATCGGCGTCTTTCGCCCGGAGTTCGTCGACCGTATCGAAGATGCTCTCCATCCACGCGTAGAGATCGTTCGATTCGACCCGTTCGCGCAGGGCGACCATCCGCTCGGCGCGCTCCTCGCCGTCCATCGTCAGCGCGCGCTCGATCGTGTCGGCGAAGGCGTCGGTGTCGTAGGGGTTGATCGTGAGTGCTCGGTCACCGAGCTCCTCGTGGGCACCGGCCTGATCCGAGAGCACGAGTACGCCGTCGTCGTCGACCTGCGCGGCGACGTATTCCTTGGAAACGAGGTTCATCCCGTCGCGGACGGCGCTCACGAGCATGACGTCGGCGTAGCGATAGAGCCCACAGAGCTCGCGCTGGGGAATGAATTCGTTGATGTAGATGACCGGCTGCCAGTCGTCGGTGCCGAACCGGTCGTTGATGCGGTCGATCGACTCCTGAACCTCGGTCTGGAGGTCCTGATAGTCAGGGATGAGCGAGCGGCTCTCGTTGGCCTTCTGAACGTAACAGACCTCGCCACGGTACTCGGGGCGAGTCTCCAAGAGACGTTCGAGCGCGTCGAGACGCTCGACGATCCCCTTCGTGTAGTCGAGGCGGTCGACGCCGACGATGACGCTCGTCTCCGCGTCGATGCCGTGGGACGACTGGAACTCACGCCAGAAGTCGTCGTCGACGGCCTCGGCGTGCTCGCGGATCGAATCGGGGTCGATCCCCATCGGAAAGGCCTTCACGACCGTCGTGTGCCCCTCGTAGTTGACCCGCCCTCCCTCGGGGTCGATGAAGGCATCGTCGAGCGCCTCGTCGACGCAGTCGAGGAAGTTCCGACAGTAGCGCTCGACGTGAAAGCCGAGGAGGTCGTTGCCGAGCAGCCCTTCGAGCAGTTGCTCGTGCTGGGGACAGGCCCGAAAGGTGTCCCAGCCGGGCCAGGTGATATGCCAGAAATGTGTGAGGAATGCGCTGTCGGGCAGCGAATCGCGCACCCAGCGCGGCGCGAGCGTGAAGTGGTAGTCCTGAAACCAGATCAGCGAGTCCGCGCCGGCAGTCTCGACGACCGCATCGGCGAAGGTCTCGTTGACCTGCTGGTAGCGCTGCCAGTAGCGCTCGACGTAGTCGGTCTTCATCGTCCCGCCGTGACAGAGCGGCCAGAGAACGCGATTGGAGTAGCCGTAGTAGTAGCCCTCGACCTCCTCGTCGGTGAGCCAGAGCCGTTTGAGCGTGTAGGCCTCCGATTCGGGCGGCATCCGCACCTTCCCGTTGTCGTCGGTCACGTCGGCATCGGCCTCGCCGTCACCCCACGCGATCCACGTCCCATCGGTTTCCTGCATCACCGGGTCGAGTCCCGCCGTCAGCCCGCCAGCCGGCCGGTTGACGGTTATCGAGCGCCCGCCGTCGCCGTGGTCGTAGCTATGCGTATACGGCTGGCGGTTCGAGACGACGATCAGTTCGCCGTCGTCGACTGCCGGCACGATTCCGTCGTCCGTTGCGCTGTTGTCAACTCCCATAGAGAGTGCTCGCTGTGGCTATCAGCCGTGTCTCCCCATTCAGTCGCATCTCTTATAATTCATGGGCTTGAGTGGGGTGTGTCCCCGGCTTGCCGTCGCCGGCTTTTATCAATACTGGTCGCCGCAATCGGGAGCCGTGTCGCGATCATAGTATCGTTGGAGGATGGCAGCTGCTGTAACCAGATGGCCGAGCACACGATCCTGGTGGATGAAGGGCGAGCATCCCGAAAGGATGCGAGGGCTTCGGCGGAGGCGGTGCTGTGCGGAGGCAGTAGTGGTCGCGATGCTGTGCGGAAAGCGTCGATGTCCGCGCGAACGTAGCGAGGTTCGACCGAAGGGAGAACCTCGGAAGCGAACGGCGAACGCAGTGAGCCGTGAGTAGTGAGCGCGGTTCACTGCGAACGAGCGCGGAGCGCGAGTGAGCAGGTGTTTTTAGTCCAGGTTTTTGCGACGAGTGGTGCGCGCGGAGCGCGCACCCGAGGAGTAAAAAAGTGGGGAATCGACAGGGTTTCACGGCCTGCGCTCCCGACTAGGCATCAATGAGTAAGGACGAGATCGAGGTCCGTGGAGCCGAAGAACACAATTTGAAGGACCTCGACGTCACCGTTCCGCGCGAAGCGTTCACCGTCGTCACAGGGTTGTCGGGATCGGGGAAATCCTCGCTGGCCTTCGAAACGATCTACGCCGAGGGCCAGCGCCGCTACATCGAGAGCCTGTCGGCCTACGCCAGGAACTTCCTCGGCCAGATGGACAAGCCACAGGTCGAGACCGTCGAGGGGCTCTCGCCGGCGATCTCGATCGATCAGAAAAATGCCGCCAACAACCCCCGTTCCACTGTGGGAACGGTCACGGAGCTTCACGACTACCTCAGACTGCTGTATGCGCGCGTCGGCACGCCTCACTGCCCCGAATGCGGGCGCGAGGTCGGCGAGCAGTCCGCCCAGCAGATGGTCCGCCGGATTCTGGAGCTGCCCGAGGGGACGAGAGCGAAGATCGCCGCACCCGTGGTGCGCGACCAGAAGGGGGCCTTCGAGGAGCTGTTCGATAATCTCGTGAGCGAGGGCTACTCGCGCGTCGAGGTCGACGGCGAGGAGTTCGATCTGGCGACCGACCGCCCCGATCTCGACGAGAACTACGACCACACCGTCGACGTGGTGGTCGATCGCGTGAAGATCGCCGACGACACTCGCTCGCGCATCACCGACAGCGTCGAGACCGCTCTGGAGGAGGCCGACGGCGTGCTCAAACTGATCCTCCCCGATCCGCCCGCGGACGCCGACCTCGGCGGCGCGACCGCGCGCGCGACGGGCGATTTGGCCGGCGAGGAGAGCGATCGGGCGGTCGTCGAGTTCTCCGAGGCGCTCGCGTGCACCCACTGCGGCATCGACATCTCCGAAATCGAGACCCGCTCCTTCTCGTTCAACAGCCCGCACGGGGCCTGTCCAGAGTGTGAGGGGATCGGCGAGACGAAGGAGGTCGACGAGGAGCTCGTTGTCCAGGACCCCGGAAAGCCGCTCCGCGAGGTGTTCGAGCCGTGGAGCTACTCGCGATCGTACTATCAGACCCGGCTCGACGCCGTGGCGGCCCACTTCGACGTCTCGCTCGATACGCCGTTCGAGGAGCTCGACGACGATGTCCGGGAGGCGTTTCTCTACGGGACGAGCGAGCAGGTCGTCTTCGAGCGCCGGACGAAAAACGGCACGCGGCGCAAGGAGAAGCGCTTCGAAGGTGTGATTCCGAATCTCGAACGCCGCCACGTCGAGACCGAGAGTTCGAGCACGCGCGATCACATCGAGAAGTTCATGGCCGTCACCACCTGCCCGGCCTGTGACGGGACGCGCCTGAAGCCCGAGAGCCGTGCGGTGCTCGTCGACGACACCGCGATCACCGCCGTCAACCGGATGTCGATCGGCGACGCGCTCGCACACTTCGAGGGGATGGAGGCGGGGATGAGCGAACGCGATCTGACGATCGCCGAAGAGATCCTGAAAGAGATCCGCGCTCGGCTCGGCTTCATGTGTGAGGTCGGTCTCGAATATCTGACGCTCGACCGCCAGGCCGCGACGCTTTCGGGCGGGGAGAGCCAGCGCATCCGGCTCGCCACCCAGATCGGCTCCGGCCTCGTCGGCGTGCTCTACGTGCTCGACGAGCCCTCGATCGGGCTCCACCAGCGCGACAACGACCGACTGCTGAACACGCTCGAAGAGCTGCGCGATCTCGGCAACACGCTCCTCGTCGTCGAACACGACGAGGCGACGATGCGCCGCGCCGACGAGGTCATCGACATGGGGCCCGGTCCCGGCAAGCGCGGCGGCGAGGTCGTCGCGCAGGGATCGATCGACGAGATCGAGGCGACGGAGGGATCGATCACCGGTGCGTATCTCAGCGGCCGGAAGGAAATCCCCGTCCCCGAGACGCGACGCGAACCGGACGGCGAACTCACGATTCGAGGTGCGCGCCAGCACAACCTCGCCGATCTCGACGTGTCGATCCCGCTGGGCTGTTTCACCGCCATAACAGGTGTGTCGGGGTCGGGTAAATCCACACTGATGCACGACGTGCTCTACAAGGGTCTCGTCCGCGAGATGAACGACAACCGGACTGTGGACCCCGGCGAGCACGACGCCATCGAACACGAGGGGATCGAGACCGTGCGGCTGATCGACCAGTCGCCCATCGGCCGCACGCCGCGCTCGAACCCCGCGACCTACACGGGCGTCTTCGATCACGTTCGGGAGCTCTTTGCCGAGACGAAACTCGCCAAACAGCGCGGCTACGAGAAGGGTCGATTTTCCTTTAACGTCAAGGGCGGGCGCTGCGAGGCCTGTGGCGGGCAGGGCACGGTGAAGATCGAGATGAACTTCCTCTCGGACGTCCACGTCCCCTGTGAGGAATGTGGTGGCGCGCGCTACAACGACGAGACGCTCGACGTGACCTACAAGGGCGAGACGATCGCCGACGTGCTCGACATGAGCATCGAGGAGGCCTACGAGTTCTTCGAGGCCGACACCCGACTGAAGCGCCGTCTCCAACTCCTCCGCGACGTCGGGCTCGACTACATGCGACTCGGCCAGCCCTCGACCACCCTTTCGGGCGGGGAGGCCCAGCGCGTCAAGCTCGCCGAGGAGCTGGGCAAGAAACAGACCGGCGAGACGCTCTACCTGCTCGACGAGCCGACCACGGGGCTCCACTCGGCCGACGAGCGCAAATTGATCTCGGTGCTCCAGCGTCTCGTCGACAACGGCAACACCGTCGTGGTCGTCGAACACGAGCTCGATCTCGTGAAGAACGCCGACCACGTCGTCGATCTCGGTCCAGAGGGCGGCGAGAACGGCGGCGAGATCGTCGCGGCCGACACGCCCGAAGCGGTCGCCGGCATCGAGGAGTCACACACGGGTCGCTATCTCCGTGACCTCCTCCCGAAGATCGAACTGGAAGGACCGCGGACCGACCGGCGCGTCGCCGCCGACGACGACTGACGCGGCGCGCCCCGACCGAGTCGTCAGCGGCCGAACAGCCATCGCAGGCGTGACGGGATGCCCAGGTTTCGCCTGGCGAGGACGACCGTGCTTTCCGCTTCTTCACCGACTCGCTCGGGGATCGTGCCGAAGACCACGCGCTGGAGCAGTCCCTCGCGCGTCGCGCCGATCACGGTGACGTCGTGGTCGGCCGAGCGTGCGGTGATGGCGTCGACGACATCGTCGTTGGCGACGATCGTCACCTCGGCATCGGTGTCAGGGAAGTCTTCGAGTATGTCGTCGAGCGCCGCGCGAGCGTCCTCGCGCTCGTCGTCGCGTTCGATCACGCGGAGCAGCTCGATTCGTGCGCCGGTCACACGTGCGATCGAGCGGGCGACCTCGCCGGCCAGTTCAGTGTGTGGGCCGCCGGCGGTGGGGAGCAGTACCGATCCCACCGCGACCGGCGTGTCGGGATCGATCCGCTCGACGAGCACGTCACAGTCGGCATCCGTGACGACCGTATCGACCGTGCTGCCGAGGACGACGTCGCGGCGGCGCGCCCGCCAGCCGCCCCAGCCGAGCAGGACCGCGTCGGCGTCGTACTGCTCGATGGTGTGTAGAATGGCGTCGTCGACGTCGTGCGCGATGCGGACCGTCCCGCTGACGGGAATGTCGGTCTTCCCCGTCTCCGGATCGTTGCTTTCCTCGACGGTCCCGCTTCCATCGGACGAGAGTTGGCCGCCCGTCCCGGCGAACGCCATCGCGCGATCGAGCACGTCGCGGCGCTCGTCGACGTACTGGCGACCCTCCGAGAGCGGCGTCTGGTCGGGCAGGTCAACGACCGAGAGCGCGAGTATCTCGCCGTTTCTCTCCCGAGCCATGTCGACCGCGGTCGTCAGCAGCTGTTCGACGTGATCGGGGTTGGCGATCGGGACCACGATGCGGTAGTCGCGCTCGCGGCCCGACGGGTTGCGCTCGGCCACCGCCGTGGGCGTCTCGCGCTCGATGGCCGCCGTCGAAGGTGCACGCGCCTTCCACGCGAACCAGAAGCCGACGCCGACGACCTCGGCGAGCAGACCGAGCACGAGGCTCGACGGTTCGACGTTCGCGAGCAGGACGAAGTTCGCGATCACCGCGAGCGCCGGCACCCACGGCACCGCCGGTACGGTGAACCCCCGATCGAGATCGGGGAACTTCCGGCGCGAGCGGACGACCGCGACGTTGACGACGATCAGCCCGGTGAGCAGCATGAAATCCGCGAAGTGGGTGATCGCCTCGATACCGAGGTGAAGCTCCGCGCCCACGAGTGGCAGGGCGAACGGGAGTTGGAGAACTGCCTCACTCTCGGGACCGCCACCGAAGACGACGGTAAAGAGGAAGACGTAGAGCAAGATGAGCCCGCCCGTGAGGAACACCGACAGATAGGGCGTGTTGAACGAGGAGTGGAGTTTCTCGAAGCGCGCGGGCAGATGGTCGCGGCGGCTCATCGCGAGTTTGACGCGCGATCCGGCGAGAATGGTGGCATTGGCCGCCGCAACCATCGAGAGAAGCGCGCCGACGATGATGACGTAAAACCCCACGGGGCCGAGGTAGTATTGGGCGGCGTAGGCCATCGACACTTCGCCGCTGTTGGCGATGAACTGTCGTGCGGGCACGCCGCCGAGATCGACGTTCGCCGCGAGGAACTGGAGGAACCGGGCGTCGTTGACGGCGAAGACGATGACGAGCACGACGAACGCGTAGACGACGGTGACGAAGCCCATGCTGACGAAGATCGCCCGCGGGATCGTTCGGCCTGGATCCTCGATTTCCTCGGCGTTGGTCGCGATCGCCTCGAACCCGAAGAAGGTGATGAACACGAGCGCACTCGTCACGCCGATATCGCGGAGATCGGCGAAGCCCTGCGTGTTCTCGGCGATCGAGCTCATGATGACCTCGGTGTCGAACGCCTGCAGACCGCCGTAGAGAAAAAGGAAAATGAGCGCGATCTTGAGCGTGGTAACGACGATCTGGAAGAGTCCAGTTTCCTCGGTGCCCTTGAGGTTGATCCCGATAAGTAGCACCAGGATTCCGACCGACGAGAGCCAGTAGGGGACGGCCGCGGGAATCGACAACAGCGGATAGATGAACCGGTAGAACCAGTCGCCGAAACTCGCGAGGTAGAAGGCGGCGCTCGCGGGATAGCCGAGGATCATCGACCAGCCGACGATATACGTCCAGTCGCGGTCGAAGGTGTTGGCGACGTAGGCGTAGCCACCCCCGCTTTCGGGGTAGAGCGAGGCGAACTCGGCGTAGGCGAAGGCGGTGAATGCGGCGACGATTGCTGCGATCAGGAACGAACCGATGGCGACCACGCCGACGTTCGAGACCGCGAGCCCCGAGAGCACGAAGATTCCCGCGGCGATCATCGTCCCGACGCCGAGGGCGACCGCACCCACGAAGCCGATGTCGCGGTCGAGCTCCGTCTCGACGCCGGTCCCGTCGCTCATATACCGCACCTTATCGGTCGGAGTGAAGAATGTTCACATGCATCATCTTCCGATGGCGGAATACGGGGACGCGTGACCTCCGGCTGTCATTCCTCGAACTCGGTGCGCTCGACGGGGACGAGCGCCCCGTCCTGACGAGTAGCGCGGTACTGCCGCCGGTAGCGCGCGAGTTTTCGGTAGAGGAAGTAGCCGAAGAAGCTATCGTAGATGATGACGAACGCCAGGAGAGTGACGAAGTTCGGGATGCCGAGCACGAAGGCTGCAGCGGTGGGAATGATCGTGAGCGTGTTGTAGGTCGCGTGAATGAGCGCCGCGATCAGGAGCCCCTTGACGATGATCGGGCCGGCACGATCGCGGTTGAACTTCGCCAAGCCGAGATAGTAGCCCGCGAAGGCCGAGTAGATGACGTGGCCGGGGCCGGCGATCGCCCGCGCGGGCGTGACGCCGCCACCAGCGCCCAACACGTTGCCGATGACGGGGTTGGCCACCGCGTCGGTGATGTAGATGGCGTTCTCGATGGTGGCGAAGCCGAGTCCCGCGACCGCGCCGTAGACCGCACCGTCGATGACGGCGTCGAACCGTGGGCTGCGGTAGGCGTAGATCCGGACGGCGAGCCACTTCATCGTCTCCTCGATCGGGCCGACGACGAGGTAGAAAAACCAGACCGGGCCGACGATCGGGACGAGCTGGAGAACGCTGCCGAGCCCGTTGATGATCGCGGCGAAGCTCGCGAAGAGCACGCCGAGGGCGAACGTCACCGCGAGCAAGGAGAGCGGTTCGGCGGTCGTGCTGTCGGTCCACCAGACGTAGGCGACGAGCGCGAGCGCCGGCACGAGCGACAGCACCGTGAACGCGCTCACGACGGGGTTCAGGATACGTGGCAGGTCGCTGGTCACGACGATCGCCACGAGGATCGCGCCCGCGAGTAGCACCAGCACCCATCGCGCGATCACGTCCAGCACCCAGTAGAGCCAGGTCGCCACCCTGTCGAGCGGCGTCCGCACCTCCCACGTCGTGACGTCGTAGCGGTCGCGGGACCCGTCGTCGCGGGACTGAATCGGGTCCTGACTGCGCGCCATACCCGACTCTCGACCGCCGGGACCTAACCGTTGTCCCCTCGCCTGACGACCGGGATTGATATGTAATTATACACCATTACCAGGGTTAGGCATAGCTTGATACGTCCCCACGAACGACTGTCACGGCATGGCACGCAGCACGACGCGCGGACTGCTGTACACAGCACCGCCGACCGACGACGAGGAACGAGCGGACGAGCGATCCAATGAGAATGCGTCGACGATGACGGCTGATTCAGACGGAACGAATCACGCCAGCGCCGTCGCGGACGACTAGTCCGGTAGTCACACGATCGAGCGGTGAGTCACAGTCACGCGGTCTCCATCTCGACGTAGCGCACGCGTACCTGAACGTCGTTCGGTGAGCCGAGCGGTTCGGGCAGCGCGAGATCGCCGAGCGCCTCGTCGATGCGGCGTTCGAGCGGGCGAGCGAGGTTCGGATTGCTACCGTCCCCCGTCCCGCCGGCGACGATGGTGACACGGGTCGGCTGGCGCGGCGGGACGGGGTCGTCGTAACGAAAGCGCACGTCGAGCAGCGTGAGTTGGCCGTACTTGGGCTGGTCGAGTAGTGCGTCGATGTCGCCGCGGACCTCCTGCTCGAACGACGCTGTCCGGTAGGAGTCGTAGGTGACGACGCCGAGAAACGCCGACAGCACGAGGATGGCGGCGGCGAGCGCGACGACGCGCTGTCGCGTCGCCAGCCGGGCGTCGTCCTCGCGAAACCAGTGATCGGGCCGATAGCCCATATACCACAGAACAATGAGCGCCGTGAGGTTGATCGAGAGCGTGTTCACGAGCACGAGCACCGACGCGCTGAACACCGGAGCCGGTCGCCCCCACGCGATGGCGATACCGATGACCCCCAACGGCGGGACGAGCGCGGCCGCGATCATCACACCGACCAGCGTCGCCGAGACGCCGGTCGCGAGGCTCACCCCGCCGGCGACGCCGGCCCCAAGCGCCACCACTAAGGCCAAGAAGTCGGGCGCGAGTCGGATGTTGATCTGTCCGATCATGAATACGTCGGTGCCCGGCGGCACCGTGTTCGTCACGCGCATGAGGGCGGCGAACAGCGTCGCGGCGACGACCGCGACGGCGAGACCGAGCGCCTGAAGCTTCACCCCGCGACGGAACATCCCCTGATCGTCGACGACCGTTCCCACGGAGGTCGCCATCGCTGGCCCGATCAACGGAGCGATGACCATCGAGCCGACGACGACGGCCGCGTCATCGAGGAGGAGTCCGGCGGTGGCGACGACCGCGCTCACGACCGTCATGACGAGATACGGCCAGAAATCCGGCGCGAGCTCCCGAGCACGGGCGTGGATCTCCTCGCGGGCGATGCGTTTGTCGGTCTCCTCGTCTTCCTCGTACCGCTCTTCCAACTGCTCGAAGCGGCGCGAAACGACGGTCTCGGCGTCGACGACGATCGTGTAAGCGTCCTCGTCGATCCCGGCCTCGCGCAGGCGGTCGAGCACCGGCTCGACGGCAGTCGTCGGCAGCGGGAACGAAACGACGCCCGTGAACTCCCGGCCGCTCGTCTCCTCGGTCAGCACGTAGTCGATCCCCTCGTCGTCGAGCTCCGAGAGCACCGTCTCGCGCTTGCCCGCCGGGATCGTCACCTGAACGAGTCGCACATCCGACGGTCTCGGCCGGCGGCCAAATACCCCGTGGTCGGCCATCGAACGGCACCATCCACTATCGGGCCGAGGCTCCCGTCGGGCAGTATAAACCCGTGCGCCCGAGAGGGCAACCATGTTCGATGGACGTCCCGACCGGGACGCGGAAGTCGTCTTCTGTGGCCGCTCGAACGTGGGGAAATCCACCATCCTCCGGGAGCTCACCGGCCACGATTTCGAGACCGGCAAGAAACCCGGCGTGACCCGCTCGCCGGGCCACTACGACTGGGTGGCCGAGGACTTCGTTCTCACCGACCTGCCGGGCTTCGGCTTCATGTCCGGCGTCGAGGAGGAACACCGCGAGGCGATCAAGACCGACATCGTCCGCTATCTCGAAACGAACAGCGAGCAGATCCTCGTCGGCGTGCTCGTCATCGACGCCAACAGCGCCGTCGACATCATCGACCGCCACACCGAACGCGACGAAATTCCCCACGACGTCGAACTGTTCGGCTTCCTCGCCGATATCGACATCCCCACCGTGGTCGCGGTCAACAAGATGGACAAGGTCGACGATCGCGACGAGCGTCTCGACGCACTCTGCGACCGCCTCGGCCTCCCCTCACCGTGGCAGCAATGGCAGGACACCATCGCCCCCGTCAGCGCCAAACGCGGCTCGATCGGCCCGCTGACCGACGCCATCCGCAGCCATCTCCACGACCAGCACCGCGACGACCTGTTCAAATTCTTCTAAACCCACTTTTTTAGACGGGGTGGTTCGAGAGAGCGAAGCTCTCTCGTCATCACGAAAGACGCGAAGCGTCTTTCGAACGACATCGCGCTCGCTCCCTTCGGTCGCTCGCGCTCAACCCCCGACCAAAAACCTGGACTAAAAACTCCTGCTCGCAAACCGCGCGAGCAGTGAACCGCGCTCGTTTCACTCGCGCGGACATCGACAGCTACCGCACCGCAACCGCACAGCACCGCCGAAGCCCTCAGCCGCTCGTTCCACTCGCGACTTCGCCCTTCATCCGCCAGGAACCGACCGCATCGCCGCACAGCGGCCGCCACCGCAGCCACTATTCGTCGGCAAACAGATCGTCGACGGCCGATTCGGCCGCCAGTACGGCCTCGTCGGCGACGATCTCCGGGTCGGGATCATCCGGCGCGTTCAGATAGACATCGAGATCGAGCACGCCATCCTCGAAGTGCACGGTGACATCGAGATCCTCGATCTCGGAACTCTTGTAGCGCGAGAAAACGAGGCCTTCGGCTGCTTCGCTTGCCGTTTCGACGACTTCCTCGTCGGTCGGCATCTACCCGCCAGCGCTCGGGCCGCCCGGTCCCATACCGCCCGGGCCGCCGGCACCGCCACCGCCGCCGCTCAGCATCTCCTGCAGCTCGCTCTGGAGCTCCTCGAACTGCTCCTGAACGCGACTCTCCTGTTTTTCGAGCGTCTCGACGCGCACTTCGAGGCTCGACACCTTGTCCTCGAGGTCGTCTTGGGCCTCGTCGTACTCGGTCTCGATCAGGAGCTCGCCGACCTCGCGGTACATCGTCGTCTCGGTGTCGATCTCGTCGAGCTCGTCGAGCGCAGTCTGCGAGTCAGTGAGCTGACTTTCGGCCTGCTGCTTCTGGGCAGCGACCTGCTGGGCGCTGTCCTGGAGATCCTGTAGCTCCTCGATTTTCTCTTGGGCTTCCGGCGGAAGGTTTCCCTGCATACCCGCGTTCTTGGTGTCCGCAGGGAAAAACCCCCGTTTCTCTCCCGAGTCCGCCGATCACCGAACCCGCATCAGGCCGGCACGATCGGGGTTCTTCCCATCGCGTTCGCCGGTGATCGGATCGCATCGGTGCGGGCGGCATCGACGAACCGTGCTTCAACGGTCACGTTGCGCCCGGTGGTCCGGCTGAGGCGGCGATCGAGCGCCGCGGCGAACCGAGGCTGGGTGGTGCCCGCCGGTCGATCGAGCGTCACCGAGACGTTGATCGGCCCACCGGCGGCGAGTCCGGCCTCGTCGAACGCGATCGCCGTCTCGCTCGGCCCGGCCGACGTGTCGAGCAGTTCGAGATCCGCGTAGGGCTGCCCGTCGATCATCCCCTCGACCTCGGTTTCGACCTGCTGATCGAACTGCGCCGACTGGTAACTGAGATAGGTGACGCCGCCGAGAAAGACCGAGAGCACGACGAGCGCGAGCACGAGCACGCCGATGCGCTTGCGGATCCGTTCGCGCACCAGATCGAGTTCGAGCGCGTCCTGTGGGCGATAGCCGACGACCCAGAGGACGATCAGCGCGGCGAGATTGATCGAGAGCACGTTAACGAGCACCAACACCCCGGCACCGAGGCTCAAGAACGGCTGCCCCCACGCGATACCGAGCCCGACCGTCGCGGCCGGCGGGATGAGCGCGACCGCGATCATCACGCCGACGAGCGCCGCCCCGGCTCCCGTCGCGAGGCTGATTGCCCCGGCGATGCCCGCCCCGAGCGCCACCATCAGCGAGAGGAAATCCGGTGCGAGACGGCTCTGTACCTCCGGTATCGTGGCAATGTCGGTCCCCGGGGGAACCAGCCCGACGAACCGCATGGCCGCGGCGAAGACAGCCGCACTCGCCACCGCAAGCCCGAGTCCGAGCACCTGTAGCGCGACGCCACGGGCCGTCAGGTCGCGGTCGTCGACGACCGTGCCCGTGGCGGCAGCCATCGCCGGCCCGATCAGGGGTGCGATGACCATCGACCCGACGACGACGGCCGCCGAATCTTGAAGCAGGCCGACGACGGCGACGGCGGCGCTAACGACCGTCATCGCCACGTACGACCAGCGCTCGCTGCGATCGGGTGCGAGATCGGCGGCCGCCGTCCGAAGCTCGTCGCGCGCGATCCGCCCCCGGCGCTCGGATCCGTCCTCGTCCGCGTCCTCCTCGGCATCGAACCGGTCGGAGACGACCGTCCGGGCGTCGAGTACGACCGTCCAGGCGTCCTCGCTGAGATTCTGGTCGCGGAGACGATCGAGCAGCCCCTCGACGTCGTCCTGGGCGAGCGGGAACGACGCCACCGCTGCGTAGCGCTCGCCGTCGGAGGCGTCGGTGATCGCGTAGTCGATCCCCTCGTCGTCGAGGATCCCGAGGATCGCCTGGCGCTTCGCCGCGGGGACTGATAGTTCGACGAATCGCATACACGCACCTCAGCGTACTGACTGATAAACGCCCGCCATTCGAAACCCGCGCGACGCGCTATCCGTCGACAGTATCCGATCTATCTGTCGTATTCGCTCCGTCAACCGCCTCTGCTCCGGCAGTCAGCGTTCGCTCGGCTACGCCGGTCAGCGAGAGCCAAGTGTTCTGGCCCGCGCGCAGCGCGATGAGATCGGCCGCCGCGACGTCGATCCCGACCGTGGCTCCGTCGCGCGACAGCGTCGCCGTCGTGCGATCGCCTTCGATATCGCCGATCTCGGGTCGGAGGCTGCGCTCGACGGCGGCCGCGGCGCTCTCGGTCTCGTATTCGAGCACGAAGGAACTCTCGTGGCGCACTACTCGACGTCGATCTCTTTGACGTCGCGGCTGCGCTCCTTGAGCAGCACGCGGTGGCCGCAGTACGGACAGCGAACGCCGCCGTACTCGTCGAGTTCGACGTCGCGCTTACACCGCGAGCATTTGTAACTCACTGTTCGTCGCCGTCCTCCGCGAGCGCCGCCCGAATCGAGCGCTCGACGGTGCGCCCGCCGGGCGTCTCAGGCTGGTACGCACCGCCAGCGAAGGTGTGCCCGCAGTTGCCACACTCCCAGATGCCCGTGTCCGTCCGGTCGACGTCCGGCTCGTCACATTCGGGGCAGGTGTGGTCGTCCTGCATGTCGGCCTCGATCTCGGCGACGCGTCGGCGGGCGACACGGCCGTAGCGTGCACCGAACCGTCCGGCGCTACCGACCTCTTGATTACCCATAGTACGCCTGCTATGCCAGCGGGCGAGTAAAACCCTTCGTGTTGTTACTCCCGGAACCCCTCTTCATCGAGCGCACGATTGAGGTCCTCGCGGACGCGCTCACCCTGCTCGCGGTCGGCGGCGGTCGTCACGACTCGCACCTCCTGAACGCTCGATCCGTCGCGCACCAACAGTCTGACGTTTCCTCGTCCGTCGGCACGGGTCGCCTTCGCCCGTACGCCCGTCCGGGAACCACGTCCGCCCGACTCGATGGGGCCCGGAATCACCTTCTTCACGTGTGGGTGATCGGTCGCGATCGCCACGATTGCTTGACCCGCACGCCCGCCGACGAGCGTCGAGTGGCTCCCGCCGAGTTTCTCCCGCGGTGGTGTCTCGACGACCGCAAGCGGTGACTCCTCACTTCTGGCGAGCACCGTCTCGACGGCGTCTTCACCCGGGTCCGCGACGCGGCGGAGATCGTAGTGGAGCTGCCCACGAAGCGTCCCGAGCACGTCGCGCTCGCCGGTGGCGTACACCTCCTCTGGTCGCTTGCGATGGATCTCGTCGGCAACCCTCCCCGTGAAGTTTCGGCGCTCGCGCTTCTCCGCTTCGCCCGTCTCCTGGATCGTCGTCACCGTCCAGGTTCCGACGCGCTCGCCCTCGAACAGACCGGTGACGCTCGCTCGCTCGCGACCTAGTTCGCAGACCACGGTGTCGACGTTCGGATGGCGACAGACGAGACAGAAATCGCCGGCCCGATCGAGACGCGATCCACACCGCCGACACTCCATGCCACGATTCGAGCGTGCCGGCGGATAAGCCGGTCGATTTCTCAGTCGTGTGCCTGGAGATCCATTTCGACCAACACGGCGTCAGCGCATCGCGGTCGGCTCACTCTTCAGGTATTCCCGAAGGAGCACGGTCGCATACGATCCCTTTGGCAGCCGGAAGGCGAACGTGAGCGGATCGTCCTCGATCGACAGATCGGTCGTGAGCAGTATCGCCCGTCGGGTGCCCGTCGAGTGAAACTCCCCCGGCAGATCGAACAGCGAGGGCTCGATCCCTTCCTCGTCGAGTATTGCGCGCTCGATGGCACCCGGCTCGCCGTCGGCGAGTTCCGTTTCGGTGCCGACCAGCGGCGCGGTGACGAACGCCCGTCCGCGTGCAGTGTGTCGATTGACCGTCTCGACCCGATTTTCGGGCACTCGTTGGCTTCTGTCGGGATCGGGCAGAGCGAGTCCATCGGGAGCCTCGCTATCGGCGAAGCAGACCACGTCGCCCGCGATCGCCCGATCGAACGGCAGCCCCCGATCGAGGCGTGCGGAGAGGATTCGATTGTACAAGTAAGACTGAGCGGCGTTGACGAACAGCCGCTGGAGGTTCGACGGGACGGTTTCGAGCGCCGCACGGAAATCGTCCGAACTCTCGCCACCGTTCTCGACCAGCCGGTGGAGCATCGAGCGCTCGAAGCCCAACTGCCGCGGGTAGCGGTCGAGCGCCGCCGCCCAGTCCGCCGTCCCCGCTGCCGTGGCCTCGCTATCGACGAACGCGCGCGCCTCGCGGGTCGCTTCCGGCTCCGACTCGTGTGGACGGCCGACGTAGGCGAGCACCGCTTCTCGCCAGTCGTCGCGGACGACCGCGAGCCCGACCTCGTGTGTCACCGGGCGATAGGAACCGAACCGCTGCTGGCCGAAGTAGTTCGGCACGCCCACCGTCGCGCCGTTCTCGCCGCTTGCGCCGTCCGCGTTTTCGTCTCCGTTGCCGGCGAACGACCGGAGCGATTCCGTTATTCGCTGGATCGATTCGGTGTCGGCCTCGCGGACGACGATCTCGAAGGCGTTGCCCGCGAGATCGCCGAAGCGCAACCCCCGTCCGGCGCGCCCAACCAGGTCGATCGTCGCTCCGCGGAGATCGATGTCGTCGAGCGCGTCGCTTCCAGCACGCACGGAGAACAGTTGGGTGCTGACGGCGCGCTTGTCCTTCGTGCCCGCCCAGTCGATACGCTCGCGGCTCATTTCCAACCGACTGGAGAGCGCGCTCGCGAAGTCGTTCGTGTCCCAGTTCTCGAGCGTCGCTCGAAAGACGAGATGGGGATAGGCGTCCGGATCGGCGTCGAGCGGTTCGAATTCACCCGTTTCGAGTTCGCGCACGCGGAAGTCCGCCGGGCGCGTGCGGAATTTCCCACCTGTACCGTCGCCGTCGCTGACGTAGTGATCGATGCCGACCGCCAGTTCGCTCGGGTGGGCCTCGCGCATCAGTGGGCCTCGTCAGCCGTTGGTTCGCGGTCGGAGTTGCTGTTCACAGCGCCGCCGCGACCTCGTCCAGCGCGTCCGTGTCGACGAACGCCACGACGTGGTCGCCGACCTGGACGACGGTGCCGCCGCGGGGCGTCTTGAGCGAGCCGTCGCGGACGACCGCGCCGACGACGAATCCGTCGGGCAGGTCGTGTGCCACGTCGACGATCGACTCGCCGGCGAGAACGCTGTCGCCGTCGACGGTGATCTCGAGCACTTCGGCGCTGTCGCGTTCGAGCGTCGCGGCCTCGTCGGCGTAGTCTTGGGTCGCACGCGTCGTCTCGTTGGCGACGACCGCCCGTGGCTCGACGGTCACGTCGACACCGGCCGCCTCGAACAGATCGACGTACTCCGAGTCGTTCACCACGGCGGCGGTGTGGCCAGCGCCGACGTTCTTCGCGAGCAGCGCCAGCACGTAGTTCGTCTCGTCGTCGAGCGTCCCGACGAGCAGGTCCGCCTCGTCGATGCTCGCCTCGGTAAGGAAGCCGGCGGTCGTCACGTCGCCCTCGATGACCGTCGTCTCCGGAAGCTCCTCGTCGAGCACGGCGACGCGCTCGGGATCGTGCTCGACCAGTTGGGGTGTGTAGCCACCCTGTTCGAGCAGTCCGGCGATGTGTGTACCGACCGTCCCGCCGCCGACGATCACCACGTCGTCGTCCGGATCGAGCGATGCGCCCGGTGTGAGCCGTCGCGCGAACCGCCTGACGCTGGAGGGACTGCCGATGACCACGACCCGATCGTCGGCCGCGAAGACCGTCTCGCCGCTCGGGATGTGGACCGTGCCGTCGCGGATCACGCCGGCGAACGTCAGCGAGGGGAACTCGTCGGCCTCGGCGACGCTCTTGCCGACGAGATCGGCGTCGGCAGCGAGTTCGAACTCCGCCATCTCGACCTCTCCATCGACGAACGTGCTGACCGCGAGCGCGCCGGGCAGCGCGACCGTCCGGACGAGCGCCGCGGCGGTCAGTCGATCGACCGGCAGCAACAAGTCGATGCCGAGCGCGTCGTCGAATTCCTGCCAAGTTTCGTAGAGATCGGCCGATTTCGCCCGCGCGATCGTGTACGCGTCCGTACTGTTCCGGACCGCGCCACAGACCATGACGTTGACCGCGTCGTCGTCCGTGCTGGCGATGACGATCTCGGCCTCGTCGATGCCCGCCGCCTCCAGCGCGTCGAGCGAGCGCCCGTCGCCCTCGATGGCCGTCACGCCGAGCGTGGATTCGAGTTCGGCGACGCGCTCGCCGTCCGTGTCGACGACCGCGATCTCGTGGCTCTCGGCGAGGTCCTCGGCGATGTACGTGCCGACGTCACCCGCCCCGACAATGACTACCCGCATCGGCGAATCCTCCTCATGGCCGCGTTCCGACGGGTATCAGTAAGTGCGTTGTGGTCGCCCGAGAATCGATAGCTCTCGGTGGAAATCGCCAGGCAAAACCGAAGCAGAGGCGGTGGCGCGCGGTGAATCCGGCCGGAGGCCGGAGAGCGTGCGAGGGATGAGCGGAGCGAGTGAAACGAGCGGAGCGAATCGGTTGGGGAGGTGTGTGGGCTGTGCGGGGCGGTGGCGGAAGGATAGTTGTCATACCGCGAGCGAGGCCAACGGCCGAGCGAGCGGCTCTTTTTAGCCCAGGTTTTTGGACGGGGTTCGAGGCGAGCGAACGGAGTGAGCGAGCCGAGGACCCCGTCTAAAAAAGTGGGAGGTCGCCGGTAATTCGGTCGACGGTTTCCTCGGAGCCGGGGCCGACCGCGAGCGCCGTCACTGTGCCTGGATCGAGCTGCGTGTGGCCCGCATCGCGGATGATGGCGTGGGGGAGACCGTCGCGTTCGGCGCGATCGGCGAGTTCGAACAGCGTTCGCTCGCTATCGCCCTTGAGAACGACTTTCTTCTGGCCCGATCCCTTCCACTCGGTTCGCGCGCGCGAGCCGGTGTCTTCGTAGGCCGACAGCGAGGCGTGAGCGACCTGTGCGGCGAGTTTGCCCGTCCCCATCCCGATGTCGGTCCGCGCGACGATGGCCTGTTTCATGCCTGTCCGCGGGGCGGTGTCGGTATATGACTGACTACTCGCCGTGACGGCGGGGGTGGAGCCGTTCGCGGATCGCCCTACTGCTCGCTCCGCTGGTTGAGTTCGTCGACGAGCGTCCCGGCCAACTCCTCGAGTTCCTCGTCCGAGAGGGCGTCGAGATCGCCGAGTCCGCTATTCGATTCCTCCGAATCGTCGCCGATCGAGTCGAGCGCGGCAGTCACCTGCTCGATGACCGGCGGGCTAGTCGATTCGTCGTCGGCGCTCTCGGAGTCGTCGTCGGACTCTTCCGCTTCCTCGCTTTCCTCGTCGCCATCGCCGTCGTCCGCCCCGTCTCCGGATTCGGTTTGGTCCTCGTCGCCCGACTCGTCATCGGATTCGTCCGCATTCCCGCCCGCGAGCAGCGCCCCTTCGAGTCGGCTGCCGAGCGAACTCCCGAGGCGCTGGCCGACGAACCCGCCGACGAAGCGCAGTATGGTGCTGACGATGCCCATCTCAGTATCCTCCGCCGATTCGTCGCGCCGTCGTTCGTGCTGTTGTTTCGGTGTACATCTAACTGATCCTCCGTGCCGCTCGTGCTGAACAGACGCTCGGCCGTCGATAATAATCCCGATGCTTGCGGCTGCCTGCCATGGTTACTCCTTCGGGATGCGGCGGTCGGTCGAACTGCTCGCCAGGTCGTCGCTATCGTCCCCGTCGCTACTGTCGTCGAGCGCGCGCTGGCGCTGCACTCGATCCCACTCCTCGAAGATGCCGTACTCGGTCATCGTCGCCATGCCGGCCAGCGCCGCCCGGAGTTTCAGCCCGACCAGCGGGATGTCGGCGACCGAGATGATGGCGTCGGCCTCGATGACCGCCCCGTCCCGGAGGATGACGTCGATCAGATCGACGATGACGTCGTCATCCGCCCGTTTCGGTTCCATTCTCACCCCCGATCGCCGGCACGAACGAGTACGGCGGCCACGGCCCGGTGAACCGGACCTCGACGCCCGTCTCGGCCGCCACCTCGTCGAGCATTTCACCCATCCCTTCCTCGTTGTCCTCGGTCGCGAGCACGGTGAACCGCGCCTGGGTCTCCATGCCGTCGTCGTCGCCCTCCTCGTCGTCGAGCGTCGTCCGTTCGCCGAGCTCGTTCACGTCGCGGGCGAACTCGTCGAGGCGGTCGCGCAGCGCCGCCGAGCGGTCGGTGCGGCGCTCGCGACGCAGTTCGCGGAGGCGCTGATCGTACTGCTTTTCGAGCATGAACGCCGTCCCCGAGCCCGCTGCCTCGATCTCCTCGTCGAGTTCGGCGAGTCGGTCGTCGCTCGCGACGAGATCCTCGCGCAGTGCCTCCTCCTCGCGCCGGAGTTCGACGCGGTACTCCCAGTGGCCCGCGAGCTGATCGAGGTAGTCGGCGAGCGTCCCGCGCTCCTCGCCGACCCACTCGCGCACGCGGTCGTCGTCGCCCGTGAGAACGGTGTCGAACTGGAACGGGATCGGCGTGCCGAACGCCTCGCCCGCCGCGTCGACGACGTTCTGATGCTGGAGCACCCACTTGCGGAGCTCGTCCATGTCGGCGGTGTCGTACAACGACTCGCAGTCGTGGAGCACGACGCCGATGTCGTCGACCGCGAGCAGTCTGACGGGCTCGTCGTCGACGCCCTCGGCGTCGAACTCCACCTCGTCGTCGACGGCGACCGCACAGTAGAGATAGCGTCCCTCCGCGAACTCGGTCCCGTCCTCGGTATCGTCGACCATTATTCGATCACTCCCCTGTCGTCGCGCTGCGGCTGATCGGCACGTTCGACGAGATCGCGGACCAGTCCGTCGAGATCGCCACGGAGATCGTCGACCGGTTTCTCGATGTCTTCGTCCTGCTTGATCCCCTCGATCTCGTCTTCGAGCGCGGCGAGCTGCGAGCCGAGCCGCTCGATTTCCTCGTCGGTGAGTTCGCCCGACTCCATCCGGCGGATGGCCTCACGCTCCATCGCGTCGACCAGCAGCTCGACGACCGTGACGACGAGCGTCATCAGCCCGTCGCGTGCCTCGTCGCCGTCGACGTCAATCGTCGTCATCTGCCTCCTCCGCCGCGGCGTCGTCTTCTTCGGCCTGTTCCGTCTCCGCCACCGATTCCCCGTCGGCGTCCTCGCCGCTGGCATCCTCGTCGTCACCGCCCTCGCTACCGCCTTCGTCGCCGTCGGCCACGTCGCCACCGCCCTCCGCTGGTTCCGCACGCGCGCCGTCGTTCGGCCGCGTGCTGAGCTCCGGTGCAGATTGGCGCTCAGTATCGGATTCCTCGCCGTCGTCGAGCGCCGCGTCGTCCTCCTCCGAGCCCTCGACGGTGACGGTGTCGTCGTCTTCGAGCTCGCTGCGATCCGATGCCTGCTCGACGCGGCGCATGTCGGTGCCATCCGGGAACTCGAGCCCGTACTCGGCGGCCGTCTCGAACGAGGCGATCGCCGCCCGGAGCTGCACACCGAGCAGTTCGGTGTCGCCGATCGAGACGACGATATCGGCGTTGATCACGACGCCCTTGTCGAGCAGCATCTCGACGACGTCGGCGAGGCTGTCGGACTGGCGCGTCGGCCCGCCGCTGTTACTCATCGTTGCCCTCCCGTTCGTCGAACCGCCGACCGTAGATGCGATAGTGGCCGGGCGCGCTCGAATGCTGTGTCTGCTTCGGCACGGTCGAGAAACTCGCCGACGACCAGCCGCCCGCCTTCCAGCCGGCGACCATCGTCGAGTAGGCCGTCGGGTTCCGCGAGGAGGGCTGGCCCGTCCCGCCGCCGGTCTTCTCCTCGACTTTCTCCTGGGCCGTGTCGCGCGCTTCCTTCAGCTGATCGCGCGCGTCGAGGGCGCTCTCGCGGAACTCCTCGACGGCATCGCGGAGCTTCGACTGGATGGCGAGCTGTTTGGCCTGTCCGTCGTCGAGGATCGACTCCTCGCCACCGTTCGCGTCGCCCGAATCGGACATGTCGAACGAGTCTACGAGACCGGAATCGTCGCCGTTCTCGCCGTTTCCGTTCTCGCCGTCACCACCCTCGTCGTCGGTGACGTCGTCGGTCGCCGCTTCGAGCTCGTCCTTGTTCTGCATGAACGAGCGGACGGCGACGGCGTCCCAGAGTTCGCTGAACTCGACGAGCGACGCCAGCTGTGTGAGGTCGATCGCCCGTCTCGGTTCGGCGTTCGCGATCGCTTCGGGTACGTCCTCGCCCTCGATGGCGCTCGGCAGTTCGCTCAGCTCTACCGCCTCGGGGAGCTCAGAGAGATCGACGGTGTCGAGCAGTTCCTCGGTTTCCTCGATGACGTCGACGAGGTCGTCGATCTCCTCCTTGGCATCCGCGTAGCTCTCCTCACCGCTCAACACGCCGAGCAGCGAGTCGATGTCGCCCTCGGCACGGTCGAGCAGCGCCGGCATCTCGTCGGCGGAGTCGACGAGTCCGCTACCCCCACCGTCCCCGCCATCGCCGTCGTTCCCGTTGCTGCCGTCGCTACCGTTCTCGCCCTCATCCGTGGACTGTGAGCTTTCGAGCGCCGAATCGAGCTTGTCGGCGGCCTCGGCCATCGGTTCGCTATCGTCACTCATCCCGTTCTCCCTGCAGCCACACGTCCAAAATTCCGTTGTTGAACGACGCGTCGGCGACGGCGAGCCCCGTCTGCGGGAGCGGGACGCGCTCGACGACGCCCTCGTCGTCGGCGACCAGGAGCGTTCGTCCGTCCCCGCCGACGCCCGCCGAGAGCTCGCGTGGATCGACATCGGACAGATCGATCGTCACGACCTGCCCCTCCTCGGTCGGGCTGACGGTCGCAGCGTGATCGGTTCCCGTGATGGGCTCGACGCTGTCGTCGTTCCCGACCTCGGTTCCGTCGCGCCCGTCGATCCCGGACTGCGGACCGATGCCGACGCTGAGACCGTAGTCGAGTCGTTTCCGCCCGCTGCGTGCGCTCCCGGTTCTCGATCGCTGGCGTCGGTCGTTCTCGTCCATCTCGGCGAGGGTCTCGAACAGCCCCGAGAGGATCGTCCGAACGACGCCGGTGTCCTTCTTGTCTGTCATTGTTTGACCTCCACTTTGTTCGTCAGCGTCTCGCGCGCCTCGCGCGCCACGTCCAGTTGCGTCCGCAGTTCCTCGCGGCGACGCTCGTACTCCTCTTCCGAGCGGTCGCCGATCTCGAACAGCAGTCGGTTCTCCTTGATCTCGTCGCGGATCGCCCCGACGTCGTACAGCTCCTCGACGGCCATCGAGTGGATGACGTTGCCGACCGCGACGATCGGCCGGNCGGCGGCCACGGTCCCGTATACTGGACCGTGAGGACATCGCCGTAGTCGTCGGTGACGGCATCGACCGCCTCGTCGAAGGCGGCCCGTTCGTCGCGGTCGATGAGATACGAGCGGTTCATCACGAGTCGGTCGCTGAAGCGATCGTTCTCTTCTTCCTGAACGCTCGCAGCGGCGAGACGTTCGCCTGCCGTTTCGCGGATCTCGTCGGCGTCGACCGTCGCGTCCTCGTCGACGACGAGTTTGACGCCGAACTCGGCCAGTCCTTCGATCTCGCGCAACGATTTCGTGAACGCGCGCCGCCCGCCCCGGAGGACGTTCTTGAGCGTGCGCGCGTTCTTGAACACCGACCCGAACTGCATCGGGACCACGGTTCGGCCGCCCGCATCGAGCAGCACGTCCTGGAGCACGTCGTCGTGCGCGCGGGCGTTCTCGTCGGTGAGTTCGGGTTCGAGCGTGTCGATATCGGTCACGACGGCCGCGAACGGCCCGTGACTCACCGTGTATGCTTGCGTCGCTCCATCAACACCCTCGACAGCGAGTTCGATATCGGCGTCCTTGACGACGCCGTAGGCGTAGAGATGATCGCTCATGATCTGAGTATGGACGTACTGCGCGTCGTGGCCCGGGTTCGGTGGTCGCGCTAATAGGCGTGTCGCCGGCACACGCAGCCAACCCCTCCCCGACCACCGCGCTCTTCGGCTCACACCTGGGTTGCCTGCCTCTGCTGGCCCAAAGGATATTATACCGGGCGGAGTGTGGGAAAACACGATGAGCGCACGACCCTCAAGCGACAGTTTGGCCGAAGTGCTCGATCGCATCCTCGACAAGGGGATCGTCATCGACATCTGGGCACGGGTGTCCGTCGTCGGGATCGAGATCCTCACCGTCGAGGCACGAATCGTTGTCGCGTCCGTCGACACGTTCCTCCACTACGCAAAGGAGATATCGAAGTTGGAGATGGCGTCCGAGACGGGCGACCTGGAGGAGCTTCAGGACCTCGATTTCGGCACGTCGCCGATGACTCAGCCCGAGCCCGACGAGCCGGAGGTCCGCATCGAAGAGAATGCCGAGCAGTAGCCGCGGCCGGGGCACCGAGCGGTAATTTATTCACGACGCCGAATACGTAGGACATCATGGCCGATCTCGACCCAAACGAGCACACGATAGACGAACTGCGCGACGAACTCGACGATATCGACGACCGCGAGACGCTCGAAGCGCTTCGCGAGGCCGAAACCGACGGCGAGGACCGCACCGGTGCGAAAGAAGCCATCGACGAGCGTCTCGATACCGTCACCGACGACGGCAACGGTGACGACGAGGAGAGCGATGGCGACGAGAGTGCGGGAAGCAGTCAGGACGGCGACACGGTCGGTATCGTCGAGATCCGCGATCACGTTCGGCAGAACGCCAGCGATCTCATCGGTCGCCCGCTCGACGGCATCGTCGAGATCGAGCGCAACGACGACGGCTGGCGCGCGCTGACCGAGATCATCGAGCGGCGCTCGGTGCCCGACACTCAGGACATCCTCGGGCGCTACGCGCTCGAACTCGACGACGCAGGACACATCACCGGCTATCGGCGACTGGAGCGCTATCGTCGCGGCGACACCAAACTCGACGAGGAAGTGCCCGCGGGCGGTCGCTGACCACCGTCGGTGTGGAACCGTGGGTTTTAGGCGAATCGCCGGCACGAACGGGTATGATACTCGCCGATGGGGACATCCGGCGGCGGCTCGATGCGGGCGAGTTGGTCATCGAGCCGCTCGCCGACCCCGAGCTCCAGATCCAGCCAGCGAGCGTCGATCTCCGGCTCGGCCGCGAGTTCCTGGAGTTCCAGCGGACGAACATCCCCTGCATCCATCCCAATTCGGAAAACGAAGTCGACGAGTACGTCACCGAGACGGTCGTCGACGAGGGCGGGGAGTTCATTCTACATCCCGGTGATTTCGTGCTCGGGACGACCGTCGAGCACGTCGGGGTGCCCGACGATCTCATCGCGCGCGTCGAGGGCCGGTCGTCGCTCGGGCGGCTCGCGATCGTCATCCACGCGACGGCGGGCATCGTCGATCCCGGCTATCAGGGCCAGGTCACGCTCGAACTCTCGAATCTCGGCACCGCGCCCGTCGCACTCACGCCGGGAATGCGCATCTCGCAGGTCATCTTCACGGAGCTCAAAAACGCCGCCGAAGTGCCCTACGGCGACGAGCGCGGCTCGAAATATCAGGGCCAGGTCGGCCCGCAGGCCTCGAAGATCGGCAGCGACGACGAGTTCGGCGGCAGCCAGCGGCCCGAACGGGGGAACCCTGATCGGCGAGCGAGCGGGGCGGATCAGGCAAACGAGAAGGAGGACGAGCGATGAGATTCATCGAGGAGATCGTCGTCGACGAGTTCCTGCCCACGTTCCGCTCGCTGTTGGCCGAGCGCCTGCGCGAGCGCGATCTCACCCAGAGCGAGGTCGCCGACATCCTCGGCATCAGCCAGTCGGCGGTGTCGAAATACGCCCACGGCGAGGTCGCGCGCAACGAGCGCGTGCTCGACGACGAGCGCGTCGCCGGGCTCGCCGAGGATCTCGCCGAGGGGCTCGCCAACGACGAACTGACGAGCGTCGGCGCGCTCGTCGAGAGCGAGATCCTGATCCGTCAGCTCGAACGCGACGACCTGCTCTCGGAGCTCCACGCCGCGGCGATGCCCGGCCTCAACGAATACGACGGCTTCGACGTCCACGATCCGGACAGCAGCCTCCGGGCGGCCGAGCGCGCCCGCTCGTCCGTGCGCCGCGGGATCGGCACGCTCGAAGCCACGAGCGGTTTCGCCGGACTGATTCCGAACGTCGGCTCGAACCTCGTCGAGTGCGTTCCCGACGCCACCGATATCGACGACGTGGCGGGCGTCCCCGGTCGCATCTTCGACGTCAAGGGACGCACGACGGTCCCGGGCGACCCCGAATTCGGCGTCTCGGGCCACGTCGCCGGCGTCCTGCTCGCCGCGCGCGACAACGGCAACGACGCGCTCGCCGCACTCAACCTCGCCTACGACGCCGATCTCGTCGATCGGCTCGAATCGCTCGATTTCTCGACGGTGGCGTTCGACGGCGAACGCGACACCGACGAGGCGATCGCCGCCGTCGACGCCGCGGATGCCGACGCACTCTATCACACCGGCGGGTTCGGTGTCGAGGCCAACGTCTACCTGCTCGCGCCGAGCGCCGCCGACGCCGCCGCACGCGTCCGCGATCTCCTCTGACGATGACCGATGAGCGCGCAAGCGGGGAGGAAGGAGATGGCGCGAGCGAAGCACAGAATTTCTACGGCCGCTGGGCGCGCCTCTACGACACCATTGCCACCCTGCCAGGAGTCGGATCGTGGCGCGAACGCGCCGTCGAGAGTTTGGATCTCTCGCCCGGGGATACGGTCATCGAGATGGGCTGTGGCACGGGCGCGAACCTCCCGTATCTGCGCGAAGCGGTCGGCTCCGAGGGAACGGTCGTCGGCGTCGACTTCACGCGCGGGATGCTCGATCGTGCTCGCCGACACGTCGCGGCCGCCGGCTGGACGAACGTGCATCTCGTCCACGGTGACGCCACCGCACCGCCGATCGAGCGCGCCGACGCGGTGCTCGCGAGCTTCGTCGTCGGCATGCTCGCCGACCCGGCCGCGGTCGTCGAGGACTGGCTCGCCCTCGTGCGCTCGGACGGACGCGTCGCGCTGCTCGACGCCACGCGCAGCACCCGGACGAGCGCGAAACCGCTCGACGCCGCCTTTCGGTTTTTCGTCGCCGCGAGCGCGCCGCCGACCCGACAGTTGCGCTACCCGACCCCGCCGTGGAAACCGCTCGACGAGCGCGTCACTGCTGCTCGCCGGCCGCTCGAAGAACACACCGACGAGTACCACAGTACGGAGTTCGCGCTCGGCTTCGTCCGTCTGGCGAGCGGTCGTGTTCCCTGATATTCCACACCCCTCCAATTCGCGTGCAGGTTCGTCCCGGTTCGATCGGATTTAGCGTAGAGTTCTCGACTCGTCGCTCGGAACGAATCGCACGTAGCGCGAGAACGTGCGCCAGCCGAGCGCGAGCAGGCAGGCCCCGATCGCGTCGGCGAGCACGTCGGCGACGCTCGCGGTCCGGTAGGCGATCGGTTCCTGCACGGTCTCGATACCGATGCCGAAGGCGATGGCCAGCCCGACCGCGAGCGCCAGCCGGGCGTGACCGTTCTCGATCGAGGCGTACGCGAGCGTTGCCGTCACCCCTGCGTAGGCGAGCGCGTGCGTCCACTTATCCATCCCGACGAGTCCGAACGGCCCGACGGTCGGCGTCCCGCTCGTCTCGACGACCGAGGCGACGAGGACGATCCCGGTGACCAGTACGACGAGCGCGTAGCGAACCCGGCGATCGACGAGCGGGACGGACGGCGATCTCATGGGACGGGATCGGCGACCGGCGGCAAAAGCGGTGCGATGGCGGTCGAGTCGTGCGATCGGACATCCAAAGGTGTATAACGGATGTTCTCGGAAAAATCAACGGATGGAGTACGGTCTCGTCGCGCTGTGGTGGCTGACGTTCGTCGGTCTCGCGCTGTTCGGCCTGCCGGTGGCCGCGTGGCTGTGCTCGTCGCTGCCGGGCCGCGGTGCGGGCTTTTCGTTCGCCATCTCGCTGACGATCATGACCCTCGTCGCCTTCTGGGTGGGCTTCCTCTCGCTCGGCTGGGTCGCCCTGTTCGCGGGGCTCGTCGCGCTCGCGATCTGTGCGGTGCTCGCGGCCCGGTCGGGCGTCGAGATCGATCGCCGGGCGACCGTCGAGGCGGTGGCGGTGTTCACGCTCGTCTACCTGTTCGTCATCGCGCTGCGATCGGTCGAACCGGGCATCACGCCGGGCGGCGAGAAGTT
This sequence comes from Halococcus morrhuae DSM 1307, assembly GCF_000336695.1. Lineage (GTDB taxonomy): Archaea > Halobacteriota > Halobacteria > Halobacteriales > Halococcaceae > Halococcus > Halococcus morrhuae. Next base: position 15,597 of record NZ_AOMC01000033.1, on the reverse strand, counting down.
CCTCGATTTCGGCCTCGTGGCATCGCTGCATCGTGCCGGGAGCCTGCCGATCGAGGACTTCTGGTTCGCCGGCGAGTCGATGATCTACTACTACGGTGGCCACTTCGTCGTCACGCTGCTGGCCCGTCTGACCGATACGGTTCCGTGGACGGCGTTCAACCTCGCGATGGCGGGATTGTTCGGATCGCTCGCGGCCGGTGCGTACGAACTCGCCGGCGCGGTCGCGGTCGGGCGACGGGCCCGCCGGACGGTCCTCTCGTACAGCAGTCGAACACGCCGGATCGCCGGCGCGACAGCGGTCTTCTTCACGATCTTTGCGAGCAACCCCTCGACGGCCGTTCGACTGTTGATCAGGCGGCTGCCGGCATCGATCCGCGAGGGAGCCGCCGACGCGTTCGCGGCGGCACACTCCAAGCTTCCGGACTATCAGGTGCTCCGGCCGATCCCGACGGACTACCAGTACAAGGTCGCCGGGCGCATCATCCCCGAAACGTACGACCCGTTCCCGCTGTTCGGCGCGATCCGGGGCGACATCCGCCCGTACTTCACGAGCACGCCGTTCCTGCTCTGCGTGGTCGGGCTGTGTTACGCCTACTACCGCACGCCCGCCGCGTCGGTCCGTCGCCGGCGCGCGCTCGTCTTCGGTGCCGTGCCAGTCGTCGGCGGGTTCATGGCGCTCGTCAACACCTGGAGCCTGGCCATCGTCCTCGGCGTGACGTGGCTGACGCTGACGTTCGCCCCCACCGACCTGCGCTCGCTCGTCCCGACCCGTCTCGCCACCCGCATCGATCGCATCGTGGGCCACCCAACGACCGACAGGCCGCGGGGTGCGCTCGTGCGGACGGCCGGCGCGGCCGGACTCTCGGCGGTCGTGGGCGTGATCGGCGTTCTCGCCGCGCTCCCCTTCTTCCTCGGACCGGTGCAGGCCGGACCGAGCACGTCGCTGATGGTTCTCGCTGCGGCCGCGCGCAGTTCGATCGACTCGTTGCTGCTCGTCCACGGCGCGTTCCTCGCGATCTTCCTCACTCTCCTGCTCGCCCGCAGTCGCCGGCGCTGGTCGTCGACCGTCGCCGTCGCCGGCGGGCTCGGGTTCGTCGCCCTCGTCGCCCTCGTCGCGCTCGTCCCGAGCGCGCTCGCGCCGATCGCGCTGTTCGCGGTGCCACTCGTGCTCTGCTGGTATCTCCTCGCGACCGACCGCATCGGTTTCGTGGGTGTCCTCGTCGTCGCCGGGTTCGGACTGCTCGTGCTGCCCGAACTCGGCTTTCTCGCCGAGGGCGGCGACGGGCGGTTCAACACCGTCGTGAAGACGTACATGCCGACGTGGATCCTCTGGGCGAGCGCCACCGGCGTCGTCCTCCCGCGACTCGTCCGCGGTCGCGGCCCGTGGAACTGGACGCGCCGCCAGCAGGTCGCCAGCGTTCTCGCCGCCGTGCTCGTGCTCTCGACGGCCGCGTTCGGCGGCGTCGCCGTCCAGCGCCATTTCGCTGACCCGAACGTCGAGGAGCCAACGCTCGATGGGCTGGCCGCCGCCGAGGAGAACGTTCCGGGCCAGGTCGCAGCGATCCGCTGGCTCGACAATCGCTCCGGCCGGCCGGCGATCGTCTCGGCACCCAGCCGCTACGTCTATCGCTGGAGCGCGAGCCCGGCCGCCAGCCTCACGGGCGTCCCGACGGTCGTCGGCGTCTCTCACGAGGCGCAGTATCGCGGCCGGCAGACGTATCTCGATCGGGTGTACGCCGTCAACACCATCTATCTCGGCTCGGCCGAGCGCCGCGCCGCGCTGCTCGAACGATACGATGCGAAGTACGTCTACGTGGGGCCGACAGAGCGCGATCGATACGGCGACATCCGCCCGTTCTCCGAACTGCAGGGCGTTACTGTGGCGTTCGCCGCCGACAACGTGACGATCTACGCGGTCGATCAGGAACGGTTGGAAGCGCCCCCGGAAGAGACGTGAGTCGGTTCAGGCGTTGGCGGCCGACAGCCACGGGATGGCACGCGCGCCGAGACGGCGGAGCAGTGCCGAGGAGCCGTAACCCAGCACGCCGACCGCGATCATCCCGACGACGATGTTGGGGTACTCGCCAGCGGTGAAGGCGTTCCAGATGAAGTAGCCGAGCCCGCTGCTCGACAGCAGTTCGGCGGCGACGAGGCTCACCCACGCGAGCCCCATCGCGTTGACGAGCCCGGTGTAGATCGACGGTAGCGCGCCGGGCAACACCACGTGTCGCATCGTCTGGAATGGGCTGGCACCGAGCGAGCGCGCCGCCTGCGGATACTCCTCCTCGACGCCGCGAACGCCCTCGATGGTGTTGAGCAAGATTGGGAAGAACGCCGCCAGGAAGATGATGAACCGGACGATGTTCGCGGGCGTCAGCAGGATGATCGTCAGCGCGGGATACCACGCGATCGGCGGGATCGGGCGCAGCACTTCGAGCGCCGGGAAGGTCAGATCCGAGAAGACCTCGCTCCGGCCGATGAGCAGCCCGAGCGGGATCGCGACGACCGTCGCGATGGCGAAGGAGAGATACACCCGGAACGTGCTCCGGCCGACCTCCTGCCAGAAGGAACTGCTCGCGGCCGCGTCGACGAACGCGACCGCCACTTCGACCGGCGAGGGGAGACTCGGGACCGCCCCGACGAACATCGTCGCGACCGCCCAGATGGCGAGCACCGCCAGCAGCGACGCCGACTGTTCGAGTCGCCGTGCGTACGCCATCAGGCACGACCCTCCGCCTGCTCCATCGCTCGCTCGGCTTCGTCGTGGATGCTCTCGCTGGCGCGGCGCTGGAGCTCGTTGAACCGATCGGTCGTGACCATGTCGGTGCTTCGCGGGCGCTCCAGGTCGACGTCGATGACGTCCTTGACCTGGCCCGGGCGGGCGGTCATCACGACGACGCGGTCGGCGAGCAGGATGGCCTCCTCGACGTCGTGGGTGATGAAGAGCACAGTCCTGTCGTCGTCCTCCCAGACGTCGAGCAGCTTCTCCTGCATCAGCTCCTTGGTCATCGCATCGAGCCCGCTGAACGGTTCGTCCATCAGCATGATGTCCGGATCGTTCGCGAGCAGCCTGGCGAGCTCGGCGCGCTGTTGCATCCCGCCGGAGAGCTCGTTCGGGTACGCGTCTTCAAACCCTTCGAGCCCCATCTGATCGAACAGCGACGCGACGCGGCTCTCGTCGACGTCGTCGCGCATCTGCGGGCCGAACCGGACGTTCTCGCTGATCGTCTTCCAGGGGAACAGTCGGTTCTCCTGGAAGACGACGCCGCGCGAGGGATCGGGCCCCTCGACCGGTTCGTCGTTGACCAGCACCTCGCCCTCGGTGGGATCGAGATAGCCCGCGATGCACTCCATCACGGTGGACTTCCCACAGCCCGAGGGGCCGAGCACGGTGACGAACTCCTCGGCCTCGATGTGGAGATCCATCCCGTCGACGGCGACCAGTTCGTCCCCGTCGTCGCCGTAGACCTTCCTCAGATCCTGGATGTTGACCGTACCGGTGCCGCTCGATTCGGTCCACGAGCGGAACTGTTCGTCGGACTGTTCGTCGATGTCGGAACGCGTCGTGGTGTCTGTGTTGGGTTCACTCATGGATTACTCCGTGGACCAGGGCATCAGCCAGTTGCCGAGCGCCTCGACGAGCGCCGAGGTGGCGTAGCCGAGCGCGCCGACGGCGAGCATGCCGATGACGACGACCTGGTTCTGTAGCAGTCGCGACCCCTGGATGATGATGTAGCCGAGTCCGGGGCCGCCGGTGAGCAGTTCGGCGGCGACGACCGTGATCCAGCCGAGGCCGACGCCGAGCGACAGCCCGGTGATGATCGAGGGGAGCGTCGCCGGCAGCACGACGTGTCGGAAGACGTCGCCCGAACCGGCCCCGAGCGAGCGGGCGGCCTGACCGTACTCCGTCTCGATGGTGCGTGCGCCCTCGATCGTGTTCGTGAAGATCGGGAAGAACGACCCGATGAACACGACGAACAGCGCGGGCAGCGGTACCGACACCGAGCCGAGCGCGAGCGCCGGGAAGACGATGATGGCGATCGGCAGCCACGCGATCGGCGGAATCGGGCGCAGCGCTTCGAGCGCCGGATAGAGCAGGTTCTCCCAGCGATCGCTCGTCCCGACGACGAGCCCGAGCGGGATGGCCAGCAGCGCCGCCGCGACGACTCCGACCGCGACCCGCGCGCCAGAGTAGATGGCATGGAGATAGATCGTGTCGCCACCCTCGGTCAGCGGCTGGCCGGCGAGCGCGCCGGCGAACTCGACGATCGTCGTCACGGGGCTGACGAAGTGCTCGAAGTTGAGCACGCCGAACTCGTAGAACAGCCACCAGACCGCGACGAAGCCGACCAGCGAGACGAGCTTTCGAACGCCGCGCGTCGGCGACGGCAGGCTCCCGGTGAACCCCTCGACGAGCCGGTCGCTCATCGAGCCGGTGCTCATCGTGTGCCTCCCGAACCGTTGCCGGCCGAGCCATTTCCGGTCGAGGCGTTCGCAGCCGATGCGTTTCCGCCGGAACCGTTCGCGGAGCCGTTACCGGAGCCGCCGGCCGAGCGCGGTGCCCATCCGACGCTGTCACCGAGTTCGGCCGCCGCCTCGTCGAGGATCTCGGGTTTGTAGCGATCCGCCGACGGCGGCGATTCGAGCGCGCCCTGACGCGTGAGGAACTTCGGTCCGGTCTCCTTCATCAGCTTGCCCGGCTCTTTGGCTCGCTCGTAGTCGGTCGCGAACTCGAGTCGCTGGACGTCCTCGCCGATCGGCGGATCGCGGTAGGCACCCCAGCGCAGCGTCGAGCGGTCGAAGTAGCGCAGGTCCTGTTCCTGTTCGACCAGATCGAGCGTTCGCTCGCGGTCGCGCTCGAAGACGCGCGTCGCTTCGAGCTCGGCCTTCAGGATCGCCTTCGCCGCCTCGCGGTGGTTCTCGATGAGGGTATCGGTCATCGGAAGGCCGCCGGCGTCGATGATGTCGTACTCCGCGCCGGTCGAGACGTACTTGGTGAGATCGTCCTCGAAGACCGACTTCGCGATCGAGGGTTCCCAGCCGAGCCCCGCCGCGATGCGACCTTCCCGGAGGTTCGCGAGGATGGTCGAGATCCCCGTATCGACCATCTCGACCGTGTTCGTGTCGATCCCCTCGGCGTCGAGCAGCCGGAGGAGATAGCGATGTGTGCACGACCCCTTGGTGACGCCGACGGATTTGCCGGCGATGTCGGAAATCTGCTGAATATCCGAATCCTTCGGCACGATGAGGAGGTTGCACTGCTGGCCGTGCGACCAGTTTGCCAGTCCGACGAGACTCGCGGGGGTCTCCGTCTGGGCGATCGTCGTCAGCGCCGGCATGTCGCCCATCCAGCCGGCCTGGTTCTTGCCGACGCTGATGCGGTTGCCGATGACCGCTCCCTGAAGCGCCGACTGCCACTCCAGCGAGTAGCCGTCCGGGAGGTAGTTCTCGGGGATGTCGCTGTGTTTCATCACCAGCGCCTCCCAGGCGTGCGCCGAGAACGGCTGATAGCCCATCGTCAGCGTCGTCGTGGTGCCGCTGGCCGAACCGAGACAGCCGGCCAGCAGCCCGGTGGTACCGATGGCCGCCGTCCCGAGGAACCGCCGCCGAGAGCTGGTCGTCGATGCCTCTGGTCGTCGTCGTTGTTGGTTCCGATTCATGATTCATCGTCGTCGTTCGCGCCCCGATACGCCGTCGCCGGCATCCGTGCCGGCTCGTGTCGAGTGGGAAAGAACCGACCCACCACGCCTCGTAAGTTATCTATGTGATATTATTCAGTTGACCGCCCCTGAAGCTGTTGCTTTCGTATGCAAGATATCAAAACTGAAACGCCGTCCTCGCTCAGTCGAGTTCGCCGGAGCGGATCGCCGCTTCGGCCGCGTCGAGCGCCGCCTCGCGATCGAACGCATCGATGGCCCGCTCGCGTTCGTCGTCGGAGCGGTCGGCGAGATCGTGGGCGTGGGCGGCGATGTTCGGGATCGCGCGGACGAGGTTGTCGACGACCGGGACGGCGGCGACTTGCGGCGAGCGCGAGAGCGGGTTGAGGTCGACGACGATCTCCGTCTTTCCCATTGCGCCGAGCGCCTCGGCACGGTCGCCGTCCTCCAGCGGGACGAGCACGACGTCGGCGGCGTGGATGCCGTCGGCAGCGACCTTCGCGCGCTCGCTCGTGAGACCCGGGATCCGGGCGTCGGCCGTCCGGCCCTTGACGTCCGTGGCCCCGTGGTCCTGGAGATGATCGGCGATGGCGGCGATACGCTCGTCGGTCCGATTGAACAGGTTGACCTCGATCGCCGCCCCGGTGGCGTCGGCGAGCGCGACGATCTCGTCGGGAACGAGCGCCGCGGCGTTGCCGTTGATCGAGAGCACGGGGTGGTCGGCGCGGAGGAGGTGGGCGGCGGCGGCGCGTTCGGCACGGTCGGCGCTCGGGATCGTCCGTTCGCCCAGCAGATAGTCGAAGGCCTCGCCGCGACCCTCGGCGATGAGTCCCTGCTTGTGGGTGAGGCCGGCATCGACGCCGTCCTCGATCCGGTGGCGCGTGTGGAGGGACTCGCTGCGAGGGTGATCGTCTGGCACCTCGATCGTCATGGCCACCACTGTGCGGCCATCCGGGAAAAACCTTACACCAGTCTCGCGCCCGCGCGGTCGATCTCGCAGATCGCGGGCTCATAGCCGGCCCGCGTCAGCCCGTCGCCGAGGGCGATCACCGTCTCGCCAAGCATCGCCATCGCCGCCTCACCGCCTGCCTCTCGGACGGCGTCGATGGCCTGCTCGACGGGAGGGGTAAGTAGATCGGCATCCGCGGCGAACGCCCGTGAGCAGACGAACAGCTGCGGGAACGTCGGTGCGTCGCACAGCTCCGCGAGTGCCCGCTCGCCGGCCTGCGTGAGCGTCTCGACGTCGCCGCCGATGATCTCGCCCGTCGAGCGCCCGCCGAAAGAGACGTACTCGATGCGTGTCGGTGGTGTAGAAATCCCGTCGAGTTCCCCGTAGCCGGGTGCACCCGGCTCGTATCTGAGCGCCACGCCGCCACGGGCCTGGGCAACCACGTCGCCGAGACCGGTCCCCGCTTCGACCTCCGCGGCGTGGGCGACGCTGACGAGTTCGTTTTCCGTGTGGCCGAGATCGAACCGCTCGTTCGCTACGAGTGCCGTGCCGAGCGCCGCCCCGCCCGAGACGCCGAAGCCGGCGCTCACCGGGAGGTCGCTCTCCACGCGAACCGCAGCACTCACGCCGAGCCGATCGAGCGTGCCCGTCACGGCCTCCATTCCGACTGTCTCGCCGTCGAGTTCGACGGTCGTCTCGTCGGCCGGCACGACCGTCACCGTCACCCCGGCCGACAGTGCGAGACCCGCACCCCGCGATCCCGCCTTTCGGGGATCGTCGGCTGGATGGACGCTGAACAGCCCCGTGACGTGCCCCGGAACGAATGCCTGCGGCTCGGCGTTCGATCCCCGTCGGCGTTCAGGAGCCGCCATACGGGTTTCTCGGCGACCGACAACATAAACCCGGCCGTTCGGAGTCCGCGTCGGTGAGAAAAAACCGCCAGCGCCGTCGTGCCGAACCATCCATCCCCACCCCAGAACGGCGTGTTCGCCCGACTGTCCGGCTGCCCCGGCGAACGATCGATCAGAACAGTTGAATGACGGTTATCAGTCCGTAGCCGAGCGCGAGTGCCAGCGCGAGCGAGCCGATCCACGCGAGCACCGTGTTCGCCATCTTGCGCGTGCTGACGCCGGCCCCGCCGGCCGCGAACCCGCTGCCGACGACTGCACTGACGATGATCTCGTTGAACGAGACGGGAATGCCGAAGACGACGGCGGTCTGGGCGATGGCGAAGGAGGGGATGAGCGCCGCGATCGATCGCCGCGGGCCGAGCGAGGAGTAGTCCTGGGCGATCGCCTTGATCATCCGCGGCGCGCCCATCCAAGAACCCGCGAGCAGGCCGATCCCGCCGAAGACGAGCAGTGCGAACAGCGATATCGAGATCGGAAGCGCGATCCCGTTGACCGCCGCGAGCAGCGGTCCGACGGCCAGCCCGACCTGACTCCCGCCGGCCGAGAACGCCACCAGACCGCCGAGCGCGAGCAGAAAGTGGCGCTCGGCCCTCTCGACGTCCGAATCGAGATCCCAGACGAGCGCGCCCGCGGCCGCCACGGCGACGAGCAGCGAGACGAGCGCCTGGCCGATCGCCGACGGAAGGGGCAGCTCCGCCGTCGCGGCCGCGGCGACCGACGCGCCACTCGAACCCGACCCGAGCAGCGTGAACGGGATGTTGGCGACGATGAGGCCGATGATGGCCCCGAGCGCCGGGATCGTGTATCGCTCGGGGATCGACTCGTGGCGAAGCACGCGCGCGGTGGTGTACGCGATGCCGCCGCCGACGAACGGGACGAGCAGCCACAGCGTACCGATTTCGGCGTATTTCGGCCAGACCGGGCTGCCGCCGAGTCCGAGTCCGACGCCGACGACCGCGCCCGTCACCGTGAACGCCGTGGCGATCGGATAGCCAGTAAAGATGCCGACCGCGACCAGTCCGGCCGCGAGCAGCAGCAGTACCGTGGCCGCGGTCGGCGAGAGCGTGAGCCCGCCCACGAGTCCCGTCCCCACCGCGTCGGCGACGTTCGCGCCCTGGAGGATCGCCCCGAGCAGCCCGAGAATGCCGACGAGAAAGCCCGCACGCATCACCGAGATCGCGCGCGCACCGACTGCGGGCGCGAACGGCGTCGAGCCCGACGAGCCGGCACCGATGGTCCACGCCATGAACAGGCTCGCGAGCGTCGCGACGATGAGGATCGCGAGCGTTCCGAACGCCACCATCAGTCGATCGCCCACCGCCTGCGAGGCGCTGTCTTCCGTCGATGCAACCGTTTTCCGCCGGCGTACATGGTGATCATACCATCCCTCCACGACCCCATCGGATAAACGGTTGCGTCCGGCACACGCCTGCTCTCGATCGTGACGCACGAACAGCTGTTGGCTCGACGGCAGCGAAGCGTGACCCACAGACTGATGTATGAATACGATGTAGTACGATGTATACATGCCATCGATCAGCGCACGGATTCCCGACGACGAACGCGAAGCGCTTGAGGAGGTCGCCGAGCTGCTGGACGAGGATCGGAGTACGACGATCCGAAAGGCGCTCCAGGAGGGACTCCACGATCTCCGGATCCGAATCGCCGTCGAGCGCTATCAGACCGGTGAGATATCGGTGAATCAGGCCGCACGGCTCGCCGATGTCCCGCTCGGCGAGTGGCTCGACATCGCCCACGAGCGAAACCTGACGACTCAGCTCTCGCCAGCGGATATCGAACGCGACGCCGACGCCGCACGCGAGCTGTGACGATGATTTTCGCCGATGCGACCGTGCTGATCGCACTCGGGAACGCCAGCAGGCTCGATCTCCTGTCGGTGTTCAATGGGTCCGTCGTGGTCGTCGAACCCGTCCAGTCGGAGGTGACGACCGAACCGGCGGCGAGTGGCCTGCGTACGTCGCTCGATACGGGAACAATCGAGCGTTCGGATCTCCCGAACGCATCGGGCAAAGCACCAGAGGCGAGCACAACTGCGAAGGAGCTGCTGGGCGAGGAGACGACGAACGGTGACGTGGCGATTATCGGCGAAGTGCTCCGACAGCAGCAAAAGGACGGTGCCGTAGCGGTGCTCTCCGACGACCGACGTGTGCGACGCGTTGCAGAAGGACTCGGCGCGACCGTCACCGGTACCATCGGCGTCGTCGTGCGAGCGGTTTCCGATGACGAACTGACGGGCACGGAAGGAAAACAACTCGTCGAGCGGCTCGATGAGCGTGGCCTTCACATGACTGGCGAACTCCGTCAGCGCGCCATCGAACTCGTCGAAGACGCCGCGGAGAATTGAGAAATCGACGACGGTTGTGTTACGGGCTCAGACGTTGGCGATCCCGCGGGAACAGAACGGCCTCACGGATGTTCGGCAGGTCGAGCATCGTCATCACGAGGCGCTCGCCGCCGATCGCCCAGCCGGCGTGGGGCGGCATCCCGTATCTGAACATCTTCGTGTAGTAGTCGAACGCCTCGGGATCGAGTCCCTGCGCTTCGAACCCCTCGACGAGCTGGTCGTAGCGGTGTTCACGCTGGCCGCCCGAGACGAGCTCCATGTTGGGGGCCATCAGGTCGAAGCCCGTCGAGAGCTCCGTCTCGTCGTCGTAGTCCTTGATGTAGAACGGCTTGATCTCGCTCGGCCAGTCGGTGACGAAGTAGTGGCCGCCGACGTCGGTCCCGAGCGCTTTCTCGCCCTCGGTCGGCAGGTCGTCACCCCAGACGAGCTGGGTGTCTAGCTCGCCGGTGGCGTTGATGCGCTCGATCGCCTCCTCGTAGGTGAGTCGCGGGAACGCCTCGTCGGGCACCTCGAAGTCGTCGTAGCCAAGAGTGTCGAGCTGGTCGGCGCAGTTTGCGGCGACGCCCTCGTAGGCCGCTCGGACGACCTGCTCGCAGGCGTCCATCGCTTCCTCGTGGTCGATGAACGCGCTCTCGAAGTCGATCGAGGTCGCCTCGTTCAGGTGGCGGGGCGTGTTGTGCTCCTCGGCACGGAAGATCGGCCCGATCTCGAAGACGCGTTCGAGCCCGCTGCCGACCATCAACTGTTTGAACAGCTGCGGTGACTGGTTCATGAACGCCTCCTGACCGAAGTAGGTGATCGGGAACAGCTCGGTCCCACCCTCGGTACCGGTGGCGACGATCTTCGGCGTCGTGATCTCCGTCGAACCGAGCTCGCGGAACGCCTCGCGCGCGCTCCGGAGGACCTCGGCACGGATCTCGAAGATCGCCTTCGCCTCCTCGCGCCGGAGATCGAGCGTGCGGTTGTCGAGCCGGGTCGGAAGCTCGGCGTCGACCTTGCCGGAGGGATCGAGTGGGAGTTCGGGATCGGCGGGTGCGATCACTTCCACACTATCGGGAACGATCTCGACGCCGGTTGGCGCGCGCTCCTCTTCCTCGACCGCGCCGGTGACCGATACGACGCTCTCGCGAGCCACTTCGGTGCCGGTTTCGACGAGTTCGTCATCCATCGCGTCCTTCTCGAACTTGACTTGGATCTTCCCAGTCTTGTCGCGGACGATGAGGAAGGCGATTCCACCCAGATCGCGGATCTCGTGTGCCCAGCCGGCGACCGTGACGTCGTCTCCCGGTTCGGCGCTCGCAGTAGTCGTTCGGTCGTTCATACACGACGATGCAGAGCGGCGGTCTTAAACGCCGTCGTTTCTCCTGCTCAGCCGATGGTGAGCGGTCCGTCCCCGCCGCCGTCCGCGCTCTCGTCCCATTCGAGTTCGAACTCGACGCTCGTCTCGGTGCTCCCGTTCGTTTCGCGTTCGACCTTGACCTCGAAGGTCGGTCGATCGGGCGGGGTGAGCGTCACGCGCTGGTCGCCGGCCTCGAGCACGATCTCCTCGCCGGCGTCGAGTCTGTCCGCCACCGTCCGCAGGTAGGCCGCGACGTCGCCGCGGTCCATCGACCGTTCGGTCTCGAAGAGTACCTCCTCGGGCATGTGTCAGTATCGCATCCCGCGTTATAGAAAGGGTTCGCATCCACCGGCCGCCTCGTCCGGACCTTACGACGCGTCCGTCGCGCCGCGAACGGTCTCCCGGACTGCATCGACGCCCTCGTCGTGGACGAGATCGCCGACGACGACCGTGTCTGCCCGTTCACCCATCTCGTGGGCGGAGTCGTAGTCGTGGATGCCGCCACCGTAGAAGAGGGTCGCCTCGTCGAGCGCGTCGCCGGCGGCGGCCACGATCTCGGGATCGCCGAACGTGCCCGAGTATTCGACGTAGACGATCTCCTGGCCGAACATCCGCTCGGCGATCGTGGCGTAGGCCGCGACGTCCTCGGCGTCGAGATCGCAGTTCGCCTGCGTGTACGTCGCCACCGACGAGTCGGGATTGAGAACGATGTACGCCTCGGTGTTGGTGCGCGCCCAGTCGATGCCGTCGTCGATGCGCACCCACTCCTTGTGTGCGCCGGTCATCCAGGAGACGTCGCCAGCGTTGAACACGATCGGGATGAGATAGCCGTCGAGCGAGTCCGTATGGACGACGGTCGCGTCGACACCGGGCTCGATGTAGAGGGGGACGTCGTGCTCGCTGCACGCCTCGACGACCGCTTGCATCTTCTCCTCGGTCATCCCGGTCGTCCCGCCGACCTCGATGGCGTCCGTGCCCGTCCGGCAGACGTCCTCGTAGCTCTCGCCGTCGACGAGGCTTTTGTCCGGGTCGATTTTCACGATGTGATCCCACTCGGTCCACGGCGCGCTCATAGCAACAGGAATCCGAGCGCCGCCTAAACGTCTTCCGTAATCGGTCGATTTCCGTCAGTCGGCCTTCGCTTGCCAGCTGCGCACGTTCTCGGCGCTCACGCCCTGGACCGATTCGGCGATCGAATCGGCCTCGCTTTCGCGCAGATCGTCGAGGCTCTCGACGCCGACCGCCGCCAGTTTCTCGACGGTCTTCTCGCCGACCCCATCGAGATCCACGAGGTCGCCGACCGACTGCCGGGCCTGATACTCGTGGTAATTGCAGATCGGACAGCCGAGCTCCCAGGGCTCGTCGCCGCTGTGGACGACGAGTTCGGGCAGGTCGTGCTCGTCACAGAACTCGTCGGTGACCTCGATCTCGCCCCGGCGCGGGAGCGGGAGCGAATACTCGCAGTCGGGGTAGCGCGTGCAGCCGACGAGCCGCGAACCGGTTCGGAGGGTTTTGATGGCGAGTTCCCCACCGTGCTCCGAGCCGCACTCGGGGCAGTCCCCGATGATCCGGTCAGCCTCGGCGTCGGCCTCCTCGGCGGCACAGAGTGCACATCCATGCACGAACGTGCTCCGACCGTCGAGCATCTTCACTTTCCGCAGGTCGTGCTCGTCGCAGGTTTCGTCGAGGATAAGCGGCTCGCCAGCCGAGGGGAGCGGCAGCGTGAACTCACAGTCGGGATAGCCGTCACAGCCCACGAACGACGATCCGTGACGGCTCTTTCGCACGAGCAGGTCCGCGCCACAGTCGGGACACGGCCCCAGCGTTTTGTCGGCTTTGAGCGACTTGCGGAGATGTTCGCCGACCTCCTCGCGCGAGTCGCGGAGCGTGTCGAACACGGTTTCGAGCATCTCGCGCGATTCCTGGGTGACGTCGTCGAGAGCCGTCTCGCCGTCGGCGATGGCCGCCATGTCGGTTTCGAGCTGGCTCGTCATCTCCTCGCTCACCACGCGGTCGGCGTACTGCTCGGCCGCCTCGACGACCGCCTCGGCGAGCTTCGTCGGGCGGGGCGGGTCGCTCTCGATGTAGCCCCGATCGTAGAGCTTCTCGATCGTGTTGTGGCGGGTCGCTTTCGTGCCGATGCCCATCGTCTCCATGCGCTCGATGAGTCTGGACTGGCCGCGCCGACGCGGTGGCTGGGTCTCCTTCTCCTCGGAGCGCACGTCCTCGATCGGGAGCTCCTCGCCCTCATCGAGCTCCGGCACGTGGTTCTCCGAGGTATTGAAATACGGATAGACGGCGTGGTAGCCCGGTTCGACGAGTCGCTTGCCGTTGGCCTTCAGGTGGTGCTCGTCGATGGCGGCGGTCACGCGGAGATGCTCCCACTTGGCGGGGTCGGCGACGGTGGCGAAGAAGCGCCTGACGACCAGTTCGTAAATCTCGCGTTCGTCGTCGCCGAGTTCGGACGCCGACGGGAGTTCCCCCGTGGGATGGATCGGCGGGTGGTCGGTCGTCTCCTCGTCGCCTTCGGTGGCCGAAAGCTCCTCGGCTTCCAGCAGGGCCTCTGCATCGTCGCCGAACTCGCGGTGGTTCGTGAACCCCTCCAAGAGCTCCTCAATGTCGAGATCGTCGGGGTAGACAGTGTTGTCGGTTCGTGGATAGGTGATGTAGCCCGCCGTGTAGAGCTCCTCGGCGAGGCTCATCGCGCGCTGGGCCGAGTAGCCGAGCGAGCCCGCTGCGCGGATGTACTGGGTAGTGTTGAACGGATGGGGCGGGTCGTCGGTGCGGGTGCGACGACTGACGTCCTGGACCGTCGCCGCGCTCGTCTCACCGAGAGCGTCGTAAACCTCCGCCGCGACCGATTCGTCCCAGAGGCGGTCGGTGCCGCGACCGTCCTCGCGGTCGAAATACTGGACCTCGAAGGTGGTTTCGTCCTTGAGAAGGTCGCTGAACAGTTCCCAGTAGGTCTCGGGATCGAATTTCTGGATCTTCCGCTCGCGATCGACGATGAGTTTGAGGGTCGGCGACTGGACGCGACCGACGCTGATGAAGTCGTTGCCGCGCTGTTTGGCGGTCAACGAGAGGAATCGGGTCAGCGCCGCGCCCCACACGAGGTCGATCTCCTGGCGGGCTTCGCCCGCCGCCGCGAGGTCGTAATCCAGGTCGTCGAGATTGTGGAACGCCTCGCGCACCTCGCGCTCGGCAAAGGACGAAAACCGTGCACGCTTGATCGGCGCGTCGGAGACCTCGCGAACGATGTCGGCGGCCTCCTTGCCGATCAGTTCGCCCTCGCGGTCGTAGTCGGTGGCGATGATGACGCCGTTGGCATCCCTCGCGAGCAGCCTGAGCGTGCGGACGATGTTCTCGCGGCTCTCGTGGGGTTCGACCACGACATCGGCATCGAGCAGTTCGACCGGCTCGACGTCGCGCCAGTTCGCGTATTCGGGCGGGAAGTCGTTCTCGACGACGTGGCCCGAGAGGCCGACACAGCGTCGTCCACCCCACTTGTAGACGTTGACGCCGTTTCGTCGCTCGACGTCGGCGCTGCCCTCGCTCAGGATCTCGGCGATGTTGCTCGCGGCGGTCTCCTTCTCGGTTATCAACAGCTCCACCGGACACCACCCATCTTCATTGGCCGCGGTAGGTCGATACGGCTTCTAAACCTTTCGCAGCCGTCCGGCGTCAGCCGAGGTCGAACTGCTCGGCCGCCGTTCGCATGTCCTTGTCGCCGCGCCCGCTCAGGTTCACCAGGATCGAGTCGTGATCGTCGGCGATCTCCCTCGTCAGCGCGAGCGCGTGAGCGGTTTCGAGCGCCGGGATGATTCCTTCAGTCTCGCTCAGCTCGCGAAAGGCAGCGAGCGCGTCCTCGTCGGGGATCGCGCGATACTCGCAGCGTCCGACCGCGCGGAACATCGCGTGTTCGGGGCCGACGCCGGGGTAGTCGAGTCCGGCAGAGATCGAGTGGACCTCGGTCTCGTCGTCGAGTATTCTCGTACGCATCCCGTGGAGCGAACCGTCGGTACCCGCGGCCAGCGGTGCGGCGTGACGGGTCGAGTCACCGCCCTCGCCACCGCCCTCCGCACCGTAGAACTGCACGGGATCGTCGCGGAAGGCGTCGAACAGCCCCATCGCGTTCGATCCGCCGCCGACGCAGGCGACCGCCGCATCCGGCAGTTCGCCCGTTCGCTCGCGGAACTGGTCACGTGCCTCGCGGCCGATGACCGACTGGAACTCCCGCACCAGTCTGGGGAACGGGTCCGGGCCGACGACCGATCCAACCAGATACTCAGCTTTGCACGTTAAGTAGCGTCGGGATGTAGGCAGGGGTAACGGGCGATGCTTCCAATCACAGACTTCCTGTCGTGTACGGAGCCAAT
>NZ_AOMC01000032.1 GCF_000336695.1 Halococcus morrhuae DSM 1307 | reverse complement strand
TTGCGTTGACATACTTCGCCGTCTTCCGCTTCAACTCCGTCACTCTGGCGACCTGATCCGACGTTGTCTAGCGATTAAACACGGCCCTTTGAACCATCACTATTGGAGCGGTATCGTACGGATTCGCGCGGCACCGTTGAGGAATGGTCGGCACAGGGTCTTCAAGTCACATGGCTTGACAAGTGGACTGTCCGTCTCTATCGAAATGGTCAGGAGCAATTGGTTTTATTAGTGGACGATCTTCAGTCAGTACCTGATTATGAACTTCCCCACTGGAATCAACATCATGTGACACCTGAGGGCGAACTTCCCGAAGAATTAGAAACAAACTATATCGAAGCTGATTGGGTTGATACTGAATCGCCTATTGGGGGAGTGGTTGCAGGAATGGCTGAAGCTACCGATACATTCGAGGCTGTATACGGATGTAGTCTATTCAGTGTTGATCCGCCTGGGATCGATTTGGAACCATTCATTACGCCGACGCATGCACGTCGTGAGGAGTTACTGCGAATTATGATTGATATAGACCAGATCCTCATTGAGACGATCGAGAAAGACCATGTTGAAGCTCAGCTACCTGATGATATCGATGACAATGCTATAGATGGAGAGAAGGACGCACTGTACGAACTCGTGCAATTTCTCACCAACAGCGAACGGGCTGGCGAAGTGCTGGCACCCTTCAATGCGATTCACTGGTTCCGGAACGACCGGGGCCATGAAGGGGTGGACCGGTGGGACGACGCACTTACGGAACTTGGCCTTGAACAAACCGCCGACATTCAGACAATTTATCGGGTAGCACTGCGATCTACCGCCAGATCATTCCATGAATTATCAGAAATACTGCAATCGTGAGGGAATGATTTCGGATGAAGTGAGCCCAAGGCCTGAACAGAAACAACTAACATAGCAGAAATTCGGGCTTCACGATGGATTACATTTGACTTGTCTTGGTTACTAATGTCTCTGTAATAAATAAATGAGGTTTCTCGACAGAGTGTAGAAGAGCAGGTGGTTCTCTACAGGCCGCATCCAGGAATTACAATCGATGCTCGAAAGCTTCATCGAGAGAACCAGAGGTTCCAATTATGATTCGGCAGGCTCCTGACTGGCATCATACACTCTTTGGCGAAGGAGTCCAGTTATTACCTCCTGTAACTCGTTGTCGTTGATGTACTCAGTAAACAGGTCCTCGTTTTGATTTCGTCTGTCGATAAACAGTTCAGTGAGCTTCTCATCAAACGTATACGCAAAGTTCTCTTGTGTGTTCACTCGTGCCGACTGTTGGAGTTGGTCATCGTTGAGCGCCTCTTCTTTGACCTGCTGAAGGAAGAGTTCGTCCGCAGACGTGAAGTCCGTACCGAGCTGCTCGTTAATCCGCTCCACGAGCGTCGAGAGTTCAACTTCATCCTCTTCCTCCGTTCGCGTCCCTGTCTCGGTTGGAACGGACACCTCACTGCTCGTCCCTTCAAGTCCGATCTGGCCTTCGTTAGACTTCTCGATGCGGTAATACTGGAGCGCGAGTTCGTCTTCAAACTCCACGCGGGCATCCTGCGGATCTCGGGGAAGCTCGTTGTAGAGAAAATGACCGAACGTGTAGAGCTTCTCTAAATCGGTATCTGTGTAGTTGACAATCTGTGACTGAAATTTATACAGGCGAATGAACGAACGAAGTTGCGAACGGAACTCATCCTGCCGTTCTACTNTCTACTGGGAGTGTGATGAACTCGTCGCGTGGACTTTGGGTGTACTGCGAAAGCTCGGCGTGAGCCTGTTCGGGACCAGAGTTCTGTTGAGCAAAGAACGCCTCAGCGAAGCGGTTGACGTCCTCTTCAGAGAATACTTGAAATGCGCGCAGCTCGGTTGCCAATTGGTAGATATGCTGCGGATCGGTGGTTTCCTCGACAGTCGTCCGCTCGTAGAACGGCTCGAACGCTTCTTTGATCTGCTCGTGATCGTTGACAAAATCAAGGACGAACGTATCGTCCTTTCCTGGAGCCGTTCGATTCAGCCGCGAGAGCGTCTGGACGGCTTGGACGCCCGAGAGCTTCTTGTCCACATACATTGTATGAAGCAGCGGTTCGTCGAAACCCGTTTGGTATTTCTCGGCGACAACTAGTACCCCGTCATTCGCGGAGGCGAACGTGCTCGGGAGTTCGGACTGCTTGAGGCCGTCGTTCATCCCCTTCTCGGTGTACTCGCCGCCATTGTCTTCGACGGTCCCGCTGAACGCTACAAACGCTTCCAAGTCGTCGTAGCCCTCTTCCAAGAGATACTCGTCGATCTTGCGCTTATATCGGACAGCTGCCTTCCGGGAGTCTGTGACGACCATCGCCTTCGCCCTGCCGCCGATCTTGCTGCGGGTGTTGCTACGGTAGTGCTCGACGATGATCTCGACTTTTTGGGCTATATTGTGTGGGTGGAGTTTCAGAAAGCGAGCAATTGCGCCTCTGGCTTCTTTTTCCGGGAGTTGGGGGTCTTCTTCAGATTCCTTAACAAGATTATAGTATGTGTCGTAGGTCGTGTAGTTCTGGAGCACGTCGAGAATGAACCCTTCCTCGATGGCCTGGCGCATCGAGTAGACGTGAAACGGTTCGGGCTTCTCGCCATCTTCGGGAGGAGTACCGAACGATTCTAGTGTCTTCCCTTTAGGGGTGGCCGTAAACGCGAAAAAGGATAGGTTCTCCTGGCTGCCGCGGGCCTCGGCGCTCTTTGCGAGGAGTGTCTCCCAATTGTCGCTCTCCTCGACGTCGACGCCGGAGAGAATCTCCTTCATTTCCTTCGCCATCTCGCCGGTCTGACTGGAATGGGCCTCATCAACGATAACGGCATAGTTGCGCTCGGGCAGCGACGCGACG
>NZ_AOMC01000031.1 GCF_000336695.1 Halococcus morrhuae DSM 1307 | reverse complement strand
CACGTCGTAGCCCTCGGACTGATACGCAACCGAACGAAAGTCACCCGCACCCTGCCACATGAGCCGTCCGACCTTCCGCCCGTTCTGCCGATGTTCCTTAAGGACGGTCAGGTCGCGGTGGATCTGTGAAACGGTCTGTTGGGCGGCGTGCGCCGAAACTTCCGCGAAGGTCGGCCACTCGCGCTTCCAATCGGTGAGTTTCGAGTGCTGGTCGTAGGCACTCGGTCGGTCGTTCCACTCGGCGTGATAGTAGTCACGCACCGCATGATTCCGTATCTGGCGGTGGATGTCGATGTGCCGCCACGCCTCGCTCGCCGTGGGATCGTCGGGATACGCACGGAAACGAAGCGTGAGATCCATCGACTAGTCCAGGCCTTCGCGGATGAGGTCGCCGTAGGCACGCGGCATCCGAAGCCCGTGTTCCTCGGCGTACTCGGTCGCTCGCTCGATGTCTTCGTCGGTGAGGTCNGGTCGCCGTAGGCACGCGGCATCCGAAGCCCGTGTTCCTCGGCGTACTCGGTCGCTCGCTCGATGTCTTCGTCGGTGAGGTCGACGCGAAGGTGTCGCTGTTCCATATCCGTTACAGATTCAGTTAGCATTTTCGCACACATAAATGCGTCGGGCGTCCGTTGAGCTTACGCGATTCACCCGCGGGGTCAAGCCCCGCGGCACTCTCGCTGCACTACCTGTAGACTCCGGTGGGATTACGATTCGACGGCATCGAGGATCGCGTCGTACTCCGGTTCGTTCGTCGGATCGTCGGCGACCCAGTCGTAGATCACGGTGCCGTCCTCGTCGAGCACGTAGACCGCACGGTTCGCGATGCCGTAGAGACCCAGTTCCTCGATATCGATCTCCAGATCGTATGCTTCGATCGCCTCACGGCTCATATCGCTCACGAGATCGAACGCGATGTCGTACTCCTCACGGAACGCGCCGAGCGAGAACGCCGAGTCGGCGCTCACGCCGAGGAGTGTCGCGCCGGCGTCCTGGAACTCGTCTTGATGATCCTGCAGGGCGACCATTTCGTTCGTGCACGGGGGCGTGAACGCACCGGGGAAGAACGCGAGAACGACCGGTCCGTCACCGAGATGCTCGTCGAGTTCGAACGGT
>NZ_AOMC01000030.1 GCF_000336695.1 Halococcus morrhuae DSM 1307 | reverse complement strand
CGACGCCGCATCGCACCCCGTGGCATCGCCGGCGGCGAGGACGGCGCGACCGGCGAAAACCGCATCGACGGGGAGTCCGTCCCGGCGAAGACGACCCGCGAGGTCGCAGCCGACACCACGGTCACCGTCCGGACGCCTGGCGGTGGCGGTCACGGCGATCCCACTGAACGTGATCCGGCACTCGTGGAACGGGACCGCGCGGACGAAAAGACGGGCATCGACGAGCCATGACCGGTTGGCGCGCCCGGATCGGCCTCGTCGTCCCCTCCTCGAACACGACCGCCGAACCGGAGCTGACGACCGCTTGCCCGGCGGGGACGAGCGTCCACGCCGCCCGGATGCCTCTCGAAGACGTCACCGCGGACGATCTCGACGCGATGGCCGACCGCGCGATCGAGTGTGCGGAGCTGCTGGCTCACGCCGACGTCGATGTCGTGGCCTACGACTGTACGACCGGCAGTCTCCTGCACGGACACGGCTTCGACGCCGAGCTGGAAGCGGAAATCGGGGCGACGGCGGACTGTCCGGCCGTGGCGACCGCGCTCTCGGTTGAACGTGCCCTCGATACGCTCGACTGCCAGCGTATCGCTCTCGCAACGCCGTACGTGAACGACCTCACTCGACGAGAGGTGGACTATCTCGAAGAAAGTGGCCACGAAATCGTCGCCGTCGACGATCGAGGGACCACGGCAAACACCGATATNTATCGGCGCACTTTCCCCTGAGGACGCTTATCGACAGGTCGACGCGCTTCTGGCCGATGCTGACGATTCCGACGGCGTCTTCGTCTCCTGTACGAACTACCCGTCGTTACCGGTGGTCGAGACGCTTGAAGCTGACCGTGGACTCCCAGTCGTCACCAGCAACGCCGCGACACTGTGGGATGCACTCCAGTCAGTCGATGTCGATACAGACGGCCCAGGCCAGTTGTTCGCTCGTAACCGATAGCACGGTCCACACCTCGTCATTTCCGAGCAATCGTCAGGGTAACGCTCGTCGTCATCTCATACGTCGTCTGGATCAAGGACGGTACACCCAAGTAAATGACCCCTCCCTGCTCGCTCGCCTGACGGCTCGCTCCCTGAGGGATGGGCTTTGATGTGAGAGTTATTTGGTCGCCGATTGCTTGACTGTGTCAGTCGGCCACTGATGTCCATGCAGAAGATGTTCCGTGCCGGATTGTTGGTTTATTGCGAATTATTGTTTTCAGAACCTTCCTCTATCTCATCGGCTTCGTCCTCCGCCTCGGACTGGACGCTCTCCATATCGACGTCCGTGTCGAGTTGCTCCTCGTCGACGGCCGATTCGAGCGTCTCGCGATCGGTCACCGCGCCGATCCCCTGCTCCTCGACGGCTGATTTGATCTGATCGGTGTCGATCGCCGAATCGACGTTCTCCTCGCTCGTTCGCGATTTGAGCGCCCGCTTGACGACCACGTATCCCACGGCCGCTGCACCACCGGTCGCGATCGCACCGAGGATGCCGGCGCGTTTGTAGCCATGCTTGACCGCCTTCTTGCCGAGTGCGAGTCCGATCATTACATCG
>NZ_AOMC01000029.1 GCF_000336695.1 Halococcus morrhuae DSM 1307 | reverse complement strand
AGAATCGATTTTCCCACCGAATAGCCGCTGCTCAGCGTATTGAATCATATTCCCTTCATCCAGTTCCGAGAAAGGTTTTGGCTCTAGAGTCCCTGCCATCACAATTCTGCATACGTTGTCCCCCTTGATTAGGTTAACGGATATTAACTGATCTACCTTATCGAATCTTCAGAGCGACACCTATTCGGGTTTTCCCGTATAAACGGCGACAATGGATAGTCGGAACTACGGATTTACTTTTGAAGACGAGTCTGTTTTTTCACGGGTACGGCAAGACGCTCCTCAACCATCCGCATCGCAGCTTGACGATGAATTCTACGTATTCGTAATGGGGCCGTACACCGCGTTTGACGCTACCTACGCCTACTCAGACGGAGATCAGCTTCAATCGGCCTTTATCGACGACCCATTGTTCGAACCTGAGAAGCATATTACCCCTGATGGGCACGGAAGCTTCAAATTGGCGCTCACAGACTTCTGTGAGGCCCTTCGCGATCAGTTCGGAGTTCATGCATTCCTTGCCACAGATATCACCATACCAACTGAGACAGAAGCGAGCGACGATGAGGAATCGATGTCTGTTCTTGACCAATCAGTAGCCTTCGCGGCAGTGAGTGATGCTGTCGTATTCGTTTTTTTCGGAGGCTGGCCTTACGACAGGTGTTGGTTCTGAGGTTGGGGCCATACTTGGCGAATTTCATCTCCGGAGAGGGAATCCCGAGCCGATTCGTAAATCCCGAGAACGCTTTCGGATTTTCAAGACAGAAGAGTTCAGTAGCGCCAGCGTTGATGAAATTCCTTCCACTTACGATGTTGATACAATTGGGTTCGAAACCAGGGAGGAGCTGATCAACAAAACTCAGCACTTCCTAGCCAATATAGAGCGTGACGACCCTGATCGACCTCTACCAATTTTCAATCCGTATTCTCAAGGCGATAGTGAGTAAGAGCAGATGCTCTGTTGATCGCCGGTTCCGTCCGGTGATTCTACC
>NZ_AOMC01000028.1 GCF_000336695.1 Halococcus morrhuae DSM 1307 | reverse complement strand
CTTGCCCGCGTTGGTCCCCAACGCTTGTATGGCAAGCCGCTTACAGTCTCTCAGGAAGTCGAGGAGATCCACTTCGGCCATATCGGCCTTCCTCGGCTTCATCCTTACCGATGTGACGGTCTATCCCGCCGCCGTACCCCTATTCAACACAGCAATATATTGAACCACGATACGATTAGACTCTCCGAGTACATCATACGAATCGCCGCCTACGCAGGGTCAGTCCGGAATTGGGATAGGTCAACATCGAGAGGCAGATCATCGAAATCGTCGTCGGCTCCAACAAGGAGTGTTGCATCACGCTCGATGGCGAGTGCGACCGCATTCGCATCCGCCAGTGAGATATCACCGTCTGCTTTGATTTCGCCGGCGAGCCGCCATGGAGCCGCACGAATCGCCAGTCCGCGGCGTTCAAGCGCGCGAAGATCGCGGTCGGCGTCTCGAAGTGATGCTTTGGTCGGCTTGTCATCAACTGTGCCCTCGAACCGGGCGACGAGATAGAACACCTCACTGGCGTTGGCCTCACTGAGATTGCCCTCAGCATCGCCCTCGAAGACCGCATCCAATGTCGTTGCGACTGTCTCGTGGCCCGGTTCCCCGTAGAGGTACGCGATGATAGCCTCGGTATCGAAAACGTACTCGCTCATTCAGCGTCCTCGTTGGGACGCAACCGTTCGGCGGTTTCCTCCTCGCGTTGTTTTTCCTCGTCGTTGATCTCGCGAACTTTCGCGAGGACTTCGCCGGGTTCGTGTTCTCCCGCGTGGATACCGTGGAGTTCCTCTGCAGGGGGTAGCGGTTCGACGATGATTCTCCCTTCATCTTCGTAGACGATGACCTCACCAGGTGTGTCGATCCCGAACTTCTCACGAAGGTGCTGGGGGATTGTGGCCTGTCCTTTCTGGGAGACGCGGATGATCTCTGGCTCTGATGTACTACTCGCCATTACTAGTCACACTCTATGATTTGGGTATTACTAAGTGTTTCGTCGACCAACAAACCCGATGTCGCTATAGATATCACGAATTTCTGAGTAGTCAGAGATGACAATCTCAATTCGTGGGATCTTGGCGGAACTGGGAGATGAACGATCCTTCCGAACGACAGTTCCAATGCGTCGGCGTGAGTGGCGTGTG
>NZ_AOMC01000027.1 GCF_000336695.1 Halococcus morrhuae DSM 1307 | reverse complement strand
TGGAATCAAAGGAACGTATGACGACGGTTCCACGCTCCCCGGCTTCGATGGATGCGGATGGTAGTAGTACCGGGTTTCAATAAGAAACAACGGAATTGCAAAAGATCGTGGCTTGACCAGTAAGGGAACGACACAGTTCCACCCCTTAGAAAAGAATGAGCACCACAGGTCCCTCCGGCCGTGAACGACAATCCCGAACAAGGAGTGCATCAGATATGAGCTACCTCATCAGCACCGCCCAGACGAAGCTCCCACTTGCATTGGTGAACGAATGGAGCGTTCTTCTCGAAA
>NZ_AOMC01000026.1 GCF_000336695.1 Halococcus morrhuae DSM 1307 | reverse complement strand
GAGACAAAGAAGCGGTATCTGTGGAGCCGCGATCTTGAGGCTGACTAATCGATAGGAAGAGGTACGCGAGCCGCTCCATGCGGAGCGGCTGCGCTATCGTGACGCGAATTCATCTTCGCGAAAGTGATAGGAATAAATACAAAACTCTTTGCTCATCTATAAAATCAAACAAAAGTACCATTCCCGGCCGCGATACGTATCAGCTAACTAGCTGTAACGGTCTTGTCTTCCCTCTCAACAACACCAGACTTGNAAAGTACCATTCCCGGCCGCGATACGTATCAGCTAACTAGCTGTAACGGTCTTGTCTTCCCTCTCAACAACACCAGACTTGGTAGGGTCCTGATATTACGCTGGGGTGTCGGGGCGGTGACGCCGGCTGACCTGTTTCCACTTGTCGGTGGCGAAGCGGTAGTAATTGAGCACCGCCGGTACCGTCGTTTCAGCGAGGAAGGCAAGATACAGGCCGTAGAGACCGAGTGAGGTCGTCGCGCCGAGGTAGGCCAGCGGGATCGCGACGCCGAAGATGCCGAGCACCTGGCTGTAGAACGGCCACTCGGTGTCGCCGCTCGCATCGAGCGTGCCGGCAGCGGACTCCGAAACACCCTTGAGAACGATTGCAACGCAGGCCGCAGAAACCAACGACACCGCGACCGAGATCATGGTCTCGGAGCCGCCGCCCGCGAAGGTGGCGACGATGGGGTCGGCGAGCACGAAGACGATACTGGCCGAGACGACGTAGACCGCGACCGCGAACCGCACGATCTCGCGGCCGTACGCCTCGGCGGTCTCCTCGTGGCCACTGCCGAGCGCCTGGCCCACGAGGCTGGAGGAGGCGAGACCGAACCCCCAGCCGGGCGTATTCATCAGCCCCCAGATCCGGCGCGCGATCACGTACGCCGCCACGACCTGCGGGCCGAACAGCGCAACGATCGCGAGCATCGGAAACTGCGCGATCGTCCAGACGAGTTTCCGACCGACCACGGGGGTTCCGATGTCGACGAGTTCGCGGACATCGCCAAGGTAACTCCCCCGCGGATCGATCTGCACCGGAAGCTCGCCGAGACCGGGCAGCCGCCCCGCGACGAGCCCGCCCGCGAAGATCCCAGTCACGAGTGCGTTCGAGAGCACAGTACCAATCGCCGCGCCGGCGACTCCGAGATCAAGCCCGAAGATCATGACGCCGTTGATGACGGCGTTTGCGATCGCACCACCCGAACGGAGAATCATCGGTGTCTTGGCGTCGTCGACGCCGAGGAACACCCGACTCCCGATAAGGTTGAGCGCCGCAAAGGGGATGCCAAACGCCACGATCCGGAGGTAGGTCGCACCGAGCGCGACCGCCTCGGTATCGTTGCTCAACAGCGCGACGAGATCGCCGCCGAAGACCCAGAAGATCGCAATGAGCGGGAGCGTGATCGCCACTACGATGACGGCGCTCGATCGCACGGCTCGATCGACCGCACCGAGGCGCTTGGCCCCGTAGCGCTGGGAGACCAGCGCGATCGTCCCGGCAGCGATCCCGCCGCCGGCGGCGAACGCGAGCCCCCAGAAGGGACTCGCAAAGCCCACACCGGCGATGCCAGCGGAGCCAACCGCGACCCCGACCATCGCGATGTCGACGGCGTTTTTCGACATCCGGGCGATGCCGGTAAGGATGCGTGGCCACGCGAGGTGGGTCGTCCGGCGTGCCCGCTCTGGTTCGATGAGATCGGCACGCACGAGCGCAAGACCGATATACAGTACGACTACTCTGAGAGGGTTTGAAAGACGGACCACTATGTACAAAGACACTACTCGATAGGGGGAATATAGCCCTTTCTTTCCTGAATTGCCCCATTCTATTTATCGTTACATATTCGAGAACGTTTCTGGTTCATGCTAGCAGTTACCACTGTATTGCGTCGGTCACACAACTGCTGAAAACATGTCATAGAGGGGTTCCCACAGCAATTTGCGTGAAACCGACGGACCGACCCGTGAAAGAGTTTGATTTCGAGTTACTCGCCGGTCGACATGATCTGGACCTGATCGTTGACGTAGTAGATTCGATCTCGGTCGTCGAGCACCTCTCGGCCCACTTTCAGTGCCTGCTCAACCCATACTCATCCGTTGTGCGTCGGGTGGTTTTGTCGAGCAGTAGATCTTCACCCATGTCCGGTTTCGGAGCCGCTCATGCAGCATTTCTTTATTATTGTCAAGTTAGCTCACGACATTGGAAATTCGTCAATCTGAGCAGCCTTCAAAGAATGTTGTCAATAGAATGTCTGGAGACGCTTGTTCTACTCGTCTAGAATCCTCAACTCCAACTCTGTGCCGCATTTTTAATAGAGCAGAAAAATCAGGAGCTGTCGCGTTTGATCACGAGATATGCCGTTTTGATATTCCAATACGAAAATAGAAATCTTCATATATCGTATGTGAGAACCAATAATATGCAACGACGACGCGTCTTGGTTGGTCTCACAGCAGGGTTTTCACTCCTCGCTGGCTGTAATGGTAGTACAGGCAACAACAGTAGCGGGAACAACTCTACCCAGTCCACAAACGGATCTAACACGTCGGCAGGCGGTGAGACAACTGCAACGACAGTTGCGACCACAATGGCCGAAACCGCACAAGAGACCGCTACTCAGACTCAAACTCAAACTCAGACACAGACCCAAACAGCCACTGCAACTCCCACCCCAATGCAGACAGCTACATCCCAGCCCACAGCAGAACCCACAGCTGCCGGAACGGCAGCGATGGGGGAGGGAAGTCTTGACCTCTCGGATCGCGAGACCTACAGCAGTGATTCCTACCCGTACACGATCGAATATCCGAGCAACTGGCAAGTGGATGAAACCGACCCCACGGAGGTTTCTTTCACAGCTGCAAATATGCCAAGCAGCCTGACTGTGTTCCTCCGCGAAGGTGCGCCATCGTCAGTGACGCTCGACCAGGCGACAGAGCAGTTCTTGAGCGGTTACCAACAGTCTGCCGGAGAGAACGAGATGACGAATGAAACGCTCGATCGACGGGAAGTCACGCTTCCAAACGACAGCCGCGCGACCTTTCTCGATCTGCGACTCAGCTCGGCCGAGGCCTCCATGAACATCCGACAAAATGCGGTTCTCACGCTCGTTGGTGATACCCTCTATACCGCTGCGAGTACCATCCCAGAGATGGTGTATTCCTCGGAGGTTGGCCAGCAAGTAGAGGATATGCTGCTGTCATTGACGATCAGTGGCGGCTCTGAAAGCACCGTCACGGTGTGAACTACCCGCCCGCACTGCCACCCATAGGCTCAGTACCTCGCAAAGCCGGTTAGTGGCGACGTCTGCTTGCTGGAGATGTGACCACAAAACAGCAAGCAGACGACGAAATCCACGAGGACCAGCTCCTTAATTTCCTCGTCAACACTCTCACTGGCGCGTTCTCCCTCACTCTCGGCGAGAACGCTGAAATCGACCCTGACGACATCTTCGAGGTCCTCGTCGGCGCGTGCGCCGACGGGACCTCCATCTCCTCGCTCTGCAAGCATAGCGAAGACGCTCCCTCCGGCACTGACGTCCTCCACCATCTCCGTACGAAGTTCGATCTCAACGACGTCGCTTCCGTCGGGAATCTCCTGCTCCAACGCGATGTGCTCGAACTTCTTCCCGAGCAGGTGGAGGTCGTCGTTGACCTCCACCTGCGGCCCTACTACGGTGATGAAGACGAAACTGAGGGTCTCTATCACTCTGAAGCCAAACGTGGCACGACCGCGTTCCACGCCTACGCCACGCTCTACGCACGCGTCCGGAACAAACGCTACACGCTGGCGGTGCGCCGTCTCGAAGACGGCGACACCGCCAGCAGTGTCCTCGCGGAGTTCCTCGGTCTTCTCGAAGGCCTTGACCTCGAGGTCAAGGCTGTCTATCTCGATTCGGAGTTCTACGACGGCAAGTGTCTCACGCTGCTGCACGCGCACAACTACGCCTACGTCGTTCCGATCATCAAGTGGGGAGCGGCGATCAAGACGGAGCTTCGTCAGGGATGGAGTCGGACCATCACTCACGACCTCGAAACGGGATTCGACGGTCACGAGTGGACCGTCGAATTCCCTGTCTACATCGACTGTACGTACCAGAACGGTCGGTACGACGAGCACGGTGTGGCGCGTCACGGCTACGCCGTGGACGCGCCGTTCATCGAGACGCCCTCACAGGCGCGGACCTACTACAGCCGTCGGTTCGGCATCGAATCGAGCTACCGCCTCGCGGAGAAGACAACGATTTCGACGACAACGACTGATCCGACGCAACGGCTGCTGTTCGTCGTGATCAGTCTGCTCTTCCAAAACGCCTGGCGGTATTTGCACTGGGAGTACGTGGCGACGCCCCGCCGTGGCGGGCGTCGCCTGTGGGAATGGTCGTTCGAGGAGTTCATCCGCATGGTGACGCGGGCAGCATGGACGGCCCTCGACGTACGTCGGGCCGTCCCCGCGAACAAGCCACCTGACGAGCGCTTCAAGCGCTAATCCACCAATCAGGACTGCCCGCTTGTCGAGTGGCAACGCCGTCGCGTCGGCGGCGTTCCGCCGCCGACTGCGACAGGCTCGATGCTCTCCATGCCGAATCGTCCTTCCCAACAGTTGCTCGGCACCGATTTCTCCATCGAACTCACATCTCAGAAGCAGTCAGCCGACGAGCTTTGCGAGGTACTGAGGCTACTCGTCACGACCGATGACTTCGACCACACGAAGCGGATGTTGATCGTTGTCGACGCTTAGTCAGGTTTGCTCTCCGGTGTACTCCTGGGGACACTCTTGTGACTCGGTGGAAATCCTGCTATCCCTGCGCGGAGCATGGGCACAAGAAATCGAACAGTCTTCTCTATTGAAAATAGACAATTGCGCAGGGTTTTGATGGTTTAGACAATTTCTCCCCGATATAATTCATTAAGCATCTGGTATATATAATTGGATTGATCGCGACGATCACTGCCAAATCAGACAAGAAACTCACGATTCTTTCCGACTCAAATGTGTGACGTCTCAGTTCAAATCCACGAACCCTGCCGCCGTACCCCATTTTCAATAGATCAGTCGTTACGATCTATCGAGATGAGCGCGGGAGAAAAATCGCGCGGTGTCACGTATTCGGACAGGTTTATCCCGCCGCTGTTTGAAATTTCACGGGATAAGGCGTGACACTGGAAACTGACCCGACCGACACTGTCGAGATACAGAACGTGGTCGGTGCAGGTGATCTTGAACGGGAGGTCGATTTGGCGACCTTAGCGTCTGATCTCAATGGCGCAGACTACCAGCCGTCGAACTTTTCCGGCCTCTTGTATCAGGCTCCGGACCACGAAGCGACGGTGATGGTTTTTGAGTCAGGCAAAGCCACTGTGACAGGAGCGACGAGCACTAGCGAGATGCGGACGGCCTTCGAACATTTCGTGACGATCGTGCGTGATCTCGGAGTCTCGATCGAATGCACACCCGAGATCACAGTCCAGAACATCGTCGCGACCGCTGATCTCGATGAACAGCTGAATCTGAGCCCGGTAGCGATAGGGCTGGGCTTAGAGCAAACCGAATACGAGCCCGAACAGTTTCCGGGATTGGTGTATCGTCTCGACTCGCCAACAGTAGTCGTGTTGCTCTTCGGGTCGGGGAAACTCGTCGTGGCGGGTGCGACCGAGCGCACGACTCTCGAGACGGCGGTCGCAACGGTTGCCGAACAGCTTACCGATCTCAGTCTCCTTGCCGACTAGTTGGCGTATGAACACACTTTCCAGCCGATCTGTTGGTCTCTATTACAATATCCATCAGAAAGGCTCACGAGACGTCGTGGGTGAACAACAAACCATCCGCCGTCGTCCGGACGATGGTGTGAGTGCCGAGCGACGGGGTACACGTGATACGCAAAATTCCTCGATGCATAGACCGGCCACTGAATCATTCTGCCATGGTCATCGGATAGTGTTCCCAGAGCGGACATTCTGCCGACGGAACGCCGATCGCAACGTCACACCGACCGTCGTGGTTGAGTACGCCCGCTGTCTAACTCGTGAGTGGACCAGCGTGTTNGCGTGTTGCTGGCGGTTCCTCTTAAACCCAAGTACATAGATTTAAGTCCCATATTGTAGATGGAATGGTATGGAAGGATATCCGACCCGACCGACACGGGACGACACGAGTGTTATCGGTGCCAGAATCGGAGCCCAGATCGTCGACAGTATCGCCGTGGCCCTCATCATCGGCGTCATCGCCGGTGTGATCGGGGCGATCGGTGGTGCGATCGGTGGCGATGCAGGGAGCGTGATCGGCGGGATTGGACTCTTGCTCGGAGTCGTCGCCGGCTTCATCTACTTCTTCCTGCTGGAGGGGTTGTGGGACGGCTACACCGTCGGCAAGAAACTGTTCGGCATCAAAGTCGTCGAGGAAGACGGCGGGCAATGCTCACTGAGTTCCGCATTCGTTCGGAATCTTCTCGAGATAATCGACGGCCTGTTTTACTACCTCATCGGGTTCATCGCGATGGCCGCTTCCGACAAGAGACAGCGGATCGGTGACCGTCTCGCCGGGACGATGGTCGTCCGGGAGACACCCGCCGACACCGATCAACCGGCAGACACCACAGCGGACCAAGCAACAATGCTGTAGTCCGCCGTGTTGTCCACGATCACCTCGCCTATAGTTGTGGGATTTCTACGCCTGCACTGCATCACGCCGGTTTGGACGCATGTCAATCGACCGCAAACCATTTACCATCACGGTCTTTCAACTGAGACGCGGTTGTTGTCCCGGAGTCAGACAGCAAGCGTGGGGAATGGTCGTCATGTCTCTCCGTGCGCTCGTGTCCCCACGTTTTCTGATACGCCCAAGCTCAGCTCCCCGTCAGATCCCCCCGCCCGAAGATAACTCTCTGTCGCCGAATCTGAATCTTCAATGGACGGCCAGAACTCTTTTTGAGACGATGTCTGTGGATTGAACCCTGTGGCGTTTCGACTATTTAAAACCGGCGTGAGCCGGTAGTGACGACCTGATGTCTGTGACCTCTAAGTCGGCAGATAGGCCGTCACC
>NZ_AOMC01000025.1 GCF_000336695.1 Halococcus morrhuae DSM 1307 | reverse complement strand
ATAGTATCGTTCCCGGCCGCAACACGTATCAGCTAACTAGCTGTAACGGCCTTGTCTTCCCTCTCAACAACACCAGACTTGGTAGGGTCTGTCAGAGTCGTAGAACATGAATTGTCGCTGCAGAGTTCATCAACAGATCTCTGCTGAACTACCCAGCCAGCGGTTACTGTCGAGATGCTTTCGCCTCGCGAACATCGTTTCCTTCTCGAACCATGCCGGGACAGTTCGGGCAGACGCGCACCGTGTCCATCCCAGTCGGAGCAAACACACGCACGTACTGCTCGGTGACGAATTCTCCACAATTCAGACAGTCAGGCATAGTAGAGTCCGCTGACCCTCGGAACTTCACTCTATCGCTACATTCGAAATCTGCGTTGCGGACGACCATTCGAGACGCTGGGAGAGCGTGGTGAGGTGTGTGGTTTCTGGATTCCACGTGTACAATGCCTCCTTCACGCAGTTTTCGACGGGTTTGGAGAATGAATCGTGCTGGATAACTCATTCGTTATCCGTCTATCGGTATATTTTACTGCTAGAATAACCACCTTCGAGATATGAGATATGTATGATCTGACTGGCTTCCAGCGGGATCTGCTGTACGTTGCTTCCAGCAAGGACGAACCGCATGGTCTTGCGCTCAAAGACGAACTCGAACAGTATTACGAGAGCCAAATCCACCACGGACGGCTCTATCCGAATCTCGATACGCTCGTTGAGAAAGGGTTGATCGAAAAGGGCCAGCTCGACCGGCGGACGAACTACTATCAGGTGACGCAACGAGGTCATCGAGAGATCGAGGCCCGCCGCGAGTGGGAAGACCAATACGTCTCACCGGAGATCTGATAGCCCATGCGTAGTGTTCCAGTTCCTCGGCCGTGCGCTTTCGGAAGCAACTCCTCGGGAATATCACTGATCAGTGACGGCGGTGAGCACGTCTAATGGTCGAGATCCCCGACCGACTGGCGTGTCTGTTCACGGGTTCAGTCACCGAGGCGGGCGATTCCTACACGGTTGAGGTGCCAAAGGAGGAGCTCGACGTGGGAGCGATTACGGCTGGCGAGACCTATCGAGTGGTGATCCTCGAGGATGCAGCGCCCGCGGGAAGCGACGACCAGCAGGACCCATCGACGAATTCGGCAGCCTCAGCGACTTCGAAGCCACCAGTGTCTCAGGGAGCGATCCGCGAGGTGACCATCGAATCGCTGGGCGATCAGGGTGATGGGATAGCAAAAACCGATCGTGGATACGTGCTGATCGTCCCGGGAGCGCGTCCCGGCGACGAAGTGACCGTCGAGATCACAGAAGTCCGCGAGAACGTCGCGTTCGCAGAGGTTCGATCAGGCCGAGATCAGGGCGAGACATCTGACGATCAATAACTCTCTTTCAACCGAAGCGGGCAGTATTTGTCGAGAGAAACCACCTGACGCAGGTACATTTATCACTGTGTCTGTACTGTGTTCGCTTGGAACAACTCATGGCCAGCACGTCAGACGACCCTCGAAATTTCACACTGCGCGAGGAGAGCGGCGAGGAAACGAGCGTTTTCACCGGACAGACGCCACGACAGGCGGCACTCAAAATCGCTCGGCNCAACAGAGCAAAATTTCACACTGCGCGAGGAGAGCGGCGAGGAAACGAGCGTTTTCACCGGACAGACGCCACGACAGGCGGCACTCAAAATCGCTCGGCGACTCGACCCAGCCGATAGCGAAGCCCAAGCGAGCCGAGAGAGCTTTCGCTTGCGGGAGAAAGGAACGAAGAAACTCCACATCTACGAAGGGTGGGCGTGGCGCGAACAAGCACCCGAGGACAANGAGCCGAGAGAGCTTTCGCTTGCGGGAGAAAGGAACGAAGAAACTCCACATCTACGAAGGGTGGGCGTGGCGCGAACAAGCACCCGAGGACAAACCCGACTGGATGCCCGAGACGATCACTCAAGCGAACGTCTCGAAAGAGGGCATCGAGCACCTCGACGAGCTGTAGTTCGAGGGCCTGATACAGATTCATATACAGCCAGTTGAAACAACGTGCATGGATGAAGGGCGACGGATATCACCGTTCGCCGAAGACACGCTCACGCTGCTGACCGAAGCTGCCGGTGGGTCTGGCGAGGATCTTCCGAAAGACGAGGCTCTCGAAGTGATTCAGGCCGACGAGCACTTTGGAGAAGCCGACGCCCAAGCAGCGCTGACCGAACTCGAAAGCCGTNCGAAAGACGAGGCTCTCGAAGTGATTCAGGCCGACGAGCACTTTGGAGAAGCCGACGCCCAAGCAGCGCTGACCGAACTCGAAAGCCGTGGCCATATCTACTACGTCGATGAGACCGTCCGAATCACACCGACCGACGAGTGAGTGGTAACTCGCTGGGACACAGCCAGCAGGTCGTCTCTGTCGGGATTTCACTTTCAGCCCGCTTGGACAGCTTCTATCATCGTCCGGTGGATAGCTGAATATCGAGGGACGGAACGGGTCCGGACCTCGAACAAGCGTGTCACACGCTCCTTCCCTTTCATGATACAGATGCTCAGACGGATACTTTCCCGGACGACAGAGGAGTCGGTCGTTGAGTGCCGTCACTGCGGTGCGAACGTCGAGCCGGAGGCCGATTCCTGCCCGGGATGCGGGTCAACCGAGATCGCGTCCTATGAAATCGGTTCTTGAACTGTGAGGAGCTGCTTCGTTCCGCCCGTCCCGTGCCTGCCCACAGCGACGTGGTGTGAGAGGTGAACCGCGCCAGAGAGCCGGGGTTTTCACTCGAAATCCGGTGTGTCGCCCACGACTCTTTAGCCAGTGACGTTCTGAGTGGTGTCTATGGCGATTCCGTTCGGCGCGACGTGGGGCACGCTGATCGAGCGGTGTGAACAACTGCCCGAAGAGGCGACATTGATCACGCCGTTGGCATCGCGACGCTTTCGGATTACCGATGTCAAGAATCAGCGAATCATCATTGAGGATGTCGATTCGGCTGATTCACAACCGCTGCAACGCGAGCAGTTCGAGGCGCTCGCCGAGCACACACGCGAGGCTATCGATGGTTTCGAACTTGACCGCCTCCCATCGAAAGCTGAACCGTATGCGGCGGTGCTCGCACTTCATCCGCGCTACGTACTTGATGAACGCGAGAGCACGCTGACCGAACTCGATGAGGCAGACGAAAGCGCCGTACTGGATGGTGCGCCACACCTATCGATGAGTGCAGGCGCGGACGACGAACAGGATAGCGAGCGCGAAGAGCCCGAGATCGACGTGTATTCGGATATGCTGCTGTTGATCGACGCGCTTGAACGTGAGGACATGAGCGCTCTCGAAAGCGTCGAGACGCCCGTGCTGGTCAATCTCTACACGCTGCTCTCGGACGTCCAGCGCAATGCCAACGACCTGCGACAGGACGTGTCCGATATGCTCTTAGAGCGCGTTGGGCACGACCGGCCAGTGCATGGTCAGTACGGGTCGGTCCAGCGGACGACACGCCGGAATCGTTCGCTCAAGGATAACGAGGAAGTGCTTGATGCGTTCGCCGAGACCGGTATCGATCGCGAGCAACTCGTCAGCGTTGACCGCTCGAAAGTCGAGGAGGCACTGGATGTCGTCTCCGTTCCCGAATCGATCGTCTACGATGTTTCCGAGAGCGAGTACGTGCGCAAAGCCGAGGTGGATGAAGAACGTAAGGAGACGCGCTTGCAGGGGCTCAAAGATCGGCTGGCGGTGAGTGACGATCCCGAAGCGGATGTCCTGCGCCAGGAAGTCGAGCGGTTGGAACAGGAGATCGAGGAGCTGACCGAGTTCTCGCCAGCCAGCACGTTCGGCGAGCAGGCCGAAAGCGGCTGAGGCGTCTGTTCGCCTGATCGGGTCCACCGGCGAACGCGTGGTGTATCGCTATAGCACTCGACAAGTGGCTAAGATGGATAGAGATAGAGCGAAACGGCTGCCACGACGATCTCAGCTGCCTTGGACGGGAGAGCCAGTCCCGACAGATCACCACTCATCACGAAAAACGCGATGACGGTTATGATCGCATACGCGGCCGCAACGAGGTAGAATTCACGCCGCCAGAATCGGCTGACGAAGACGAGAATTCCGGCGAGCCACCCGACGCCGTTGAGATAGAACAGAATCCCGGATGTCTGGCTGAATGCCAGTATGCTCGGCGCGAGGTACAGATGAATTACTGCCGAGACGAGCGCTCCGAGAAGCGCCACGTAGGCGATACTATTCGTTGGAAGGCTCACCAGCGACTGCGAACTGGCAGTCCCAGTAGATTGGCTGGCCATATGTTCTCACCGTATCAAGCGCACAAATAACTACTGATAGTCAGTGATTCCCTCACTCTATTCGGTACTTCACACCTTCATTGAGGGTGAGATGCATTCACTACTGGCTAAGAGTCTCGGTCTGAATTCACTTCCACTGTCCTTTCCGCGTCTTTTTATCTGGGAAACGTCAACTGGGCGTGTCTCCCATCGAACACACGCGGAGGCAGGAAAAGACCATGCCCGATGTACATTCACATGCCGAAGAGATCCACGAGCAATTCGCCGACCAGATGGAGATCACCGTCGAGGAGGTCGAAGAGCGCCTCGACACGCTCGTCAACGAGTATCAGGTGCCTATCGACGAAGCGCGCCGTAGCGTCACCAGCAGCTACTACGACGAAACCGATGCCGATCCGGAATCGGTGGGTGACGCAAACGAACAGCGCGAGATCGGCAGTGTCAACGCAGCTGAAGAATGGATCGACATCACCGCGAAAGTGGTTGAACTGTGGGAGCCACGGAGTGATTCGATCGCCCAGGTCGGCCTCGTGGGCGACGAAACCGGCCGGATCAAGTTCACCTCGTGGGCGAAATCCGACCTGCCCACGCTCGAAGAGGGCGCAGTGTACCAGCTCGGAAACGTCGTCACCGACGAGTATCAGGGCCAATTCTCGGTAAAACTCAACCGGACCACCACTATCGAGGAAGTCGACGAGGAGATTGAAGTCGGTGACAACACCACGGAGGTTGAGGGTGCGCTGGTCGATATCCAGAGTGGGAGCGGGCTGATCAAACGCTGTCCCAACGAGGACTGCACGCGCGTGCTCCAGAACGGGCGGTGTTCCGAGCACGGCGAAGTCGATGGTGAGTTCGACCTTCGGATCAAGGGTGTCCTCGACAACGGTAACGNCAAACGCTGTCCCAACGAGGACTGCACGCGCGTGCTCCAGAACGGGCGGTGTTCCGAGCACGGCGAAGTCGATGGTGAGTTCGACCTTCGGATCAAGGGTGTCCTCGACAACGGTAACGTGGTCCACGAGGTGATCTTCAATGAAGAGATGACCGAGGAACTGACAGGGATCACACTTGCGGAGGCGAAAGAGCGCGCGATGGACGCGTTAGATACCACGGTCGTTGCGGATGATATCAGTGATGACGTTCTCGGGCAGTATTACCGAATCAACGGGCCTGAACTCGGGCGATACGTGCTGGCCGACGAGTTCGAACAGCTTGGTGCGCGCATGGACTCTGAGGAAGTGCTGATCACAGCGAGGTCGCTGTAGATGAGCACAAACTCAGACGCGGGCGAGTCGACGGGACGGGAGGTCGCCAAGCGACTGTTCGCCCGGGAGTTCAACGACGCATCGTACACGTTCAAAGAGTCCGAGGATGAACTCGCACCGAACTATACGTTGCTCCCGACGGGTGACCGTGTCAACCGGCTGTTTTTCGCGGGCACGCTGACCGAGACGAACGATGTTGGATCGGACTCGGAATACTGGCAGGGGCGCGTGGTCGATCCGACGGGGACGTTCTACGTCTACGCGGGCCAGTATCAGCCAGAGGCGGCGAGCGCGCTGCGGCAGATCGAGACGCCCACGTATGTGGCGGTAGTCGGAAAACCCCGCAGCTACGAGACTGACGACGGTGACACGAACGTCGCCGTGCGGCCGGAGTCGATCACCCAAGTGGATGAAGCGACCCGGGATCGCTGGGTAGTCGAGACCGCCGATCAGACCATCGAACGCCTCCAAGCGTTCGACGCGGAGATCAACGATTACGCGCAGATGGCACGCGACGAGTACGGTGAGCGGCTCAGCCCGTATCGTGAGGCAGCCATCGAAGCGCTGGAAAGTCTCGATGCCACCGATGGCTCTACGAGTGCGGCCACAAGCGAGGCAGAATCGGACGCTTCGGGGAGCGGCCCACTCGCCAGCGATACCGACCCGATCGAAGAGGACGAATACACTCCTCCTGAGAGCGAAGAGAGCGTCGGAACCGACGAAAGCGCCGAGAGCGAGGAAAGCAGTTCTGACGATGCTTCAGACGTTGAGGAGTCGTCCGAGGATACTGGACTCGGCGAATACGACTGAAGGAGGAGTAGGCTTCGTCGGCGGCTCGACACCGTCTGGGGTGTCTCCAAGTGTAGTCCAGAAATAGTCGTCTGTGTGTCTCTGACGTATTCATTTACATGGGCAATCATTAATATGACCAAAAGATAGATGTGACTTCAACAACTACGGCCACTCTATGACAATCACCTCGGAGCACGTGGGACCATCGATTGCTGAGAATCTTCGGACGATCCTTACTGAAGAGAGTGGTGAGGTCATTGCAGTGGGTTTCGACGAAGAGTCGACAGGCGAACTCGTCAAGATACTTGCCGAGAGCGAGGAGCCGCCGAACGTGCGCTTGCTCGTTCGGGAAGGCGTACTGAAATGGCTGCGCGATGATTTCGTGCTGGCGAGCACAGCGGCGGAGTTGCTCGAAGCGGAGACGCTGGAACTGCGAGCCGCTACTGAGCGATTGGATAGGACACTGCTGGTGACGGAGGAGACGGTCGTCTCGTTGCTCATCCCGGATGACGAGCACAGTGCGGCGCTGGTGACCGATGACGAGGAGTTCGTCGCAGCGGTTCGCGAGCGCTGGAGTGGTGTCTGGGACGATGGCGAGGCATTCGATCTGCGAACGCCGGTGTACTCGCGAGTGCTGGACTCACTCGGTGAGGAGTTCAACTCGGCGATGGAGTCGGACTTTCGGACGGTGCTGGAATCGGTCGAGGACATGGACGATGGCGGTGAACTGGACGAGGTGGGGCTGAGTCTGTTGGTAGCGGCCAAACACGAGCAGTTGCTCTACGATATTTCGAAGTGGGGTGAGGATGTGGGTGTCGCGAGCAAGGCAACGTTCTCACGGACGAAAACTCACTTCGAAGAACAGGGACTGCTCGAGACGGAGAAGGTGCCGATCGACGTGGGACGGCCGCGGTTGCGTCTCCTGCTGGGTGAGGAGCGGCTCCGCGAAGCCGAGGCTGAAGAGCTGGCGAATGTGGCTCGTGACTTGCTCTCGGCGGCCCCGGCCTAATCAGAGACCGATCGAGAAGCTATTCGGAGGAGAGAGGAGGTGAGAACAGGGATATTAGATACCGTAGGCGGGTCACGCAGGGATTCTGGACAGTGAGGTACTCTTCGAGAAGACACGAGCCACCGACTGAAACGACTGTGGTTAGTCGTTCGCCGGTGTGACTCCTGTTCCGTCGGTGTTTTCGACATCGACACTGCCGGTAAGTTCGGTGTAGGGATACGGCATGCCGATGCCCTCAGCGTCGAAGCGTTTCTTGACCGTTTCGGTGAACTCAGTAGCGACTGGTTTGTAGCTGGTCTTGTTCGGGTTGATCCAGAGTCGCCCCGAGAGCACGACTGCGGAGTCGCCGAGGCTCGTTACGGGCGCAGATGGTGCGGGGTCAGGGAGGGTACCGTCGAGGTTTCGTGCTTCCTCGATGATAGCCGCTCTGGCCTCCTCGATATCATCGTCGTACTCGATGCCGAAGTCGATCGCCACTCTGAGTTCGTTGTTTCCTGTCGGATTGGTCACGACAGCGTCAGCGAGGTCGCTGTTCGGAACAGTGACTTCCTCGTTATCGAACGTGTTGAGCTTCGTGACACGGAGTTGGATCTCTTCGACAACGCCCTCATTGTCATCCCACTCGATCCAATCACCGATTGTGAATGGTTCGTCTTGGATGATGAAAATGCCCGCGACGAAGTTGGCGATGAGGTCCTGTGCAGCAAACCCAACAGCGAGCGAGAGTGCACCGAGAAGCGTCGCAAACGCCGTAAGTACGACACCAGCGCCTGCGATCGTCGCCGCTATCACAATCGCAAGCACGCCGATGAGAGCGACCGTGATACTCACCGCTAACCCCGCAAGCGTTTCGTCGACACCACGAGTATCGAGCACGGCTTTCAACGCCCGGATGATGACAGCTTTCCCGACGTAGTAGATGATGACGAACGCGACGACGAACAGGACGATTTTCACGGCCGCACTGACAAGTGCGGGACCGAACTGGTTGAGCAGGGATTGTGGGTTGAGTGAAAACCCTTGTTGCATCGGTATCATTGTATGCAGGTATTCAGACAGATGAAGCACCAATTAAAGTTGTGGCTCTTGGTCGGAGGATTCCATCGTGCTTTGGCTACACTCTCATAAGATTTGACATCCTCTCGTGCCTGTAGGGCGTGTAGAGTAGGATCGTCAGAAACGTGAGGATGAAGATCGAACACGACACCCATCTCCACGTTCCCCCGGTATGATGAAGCGGGTGTACCGGGGGTTCAATCTGTTGCGTTCTAAGTTGATAAAGCCACGGCGAGCGAGGCCGCTGTGAGGGGCACTGGAACAGGTATGTAGACTGCACAAGCTCAGCCG
>NZ_AOMC01000024.1 GCF_000336695.1 Halococcus morrhuae DSM 1307 | reverse complement strand
GCGCAGCGACGCCACGGTAATTCGAGACGACCTCTCACTATTCGGGCATAGCGGCGCTCATCCTCACCAACACTCTACTTGGTAGGGCGCTCTGACAAGGTGATTTATATATGAGGAACAGAGGCTACGGACATTCTATTAACAATCCAGTACTTGCTGACAGAGGAGGACGGGTTGAGTTTCTTACAACAGGCCGAATTGGAGACTTCGCAGCCTCCAACCCGAGAATCAACTATGTTTGATCAGGTAGGCAGCATTCGATGTCGTCGAGTCGATCAGACACTATCGAGGGCCGCTCAAGAGGCTTTTCGACCTCCAACGCCTGTTGATATAGCTCTGCGGCGCGTTTCATCTCGCTATCCGTTGGATCGCGAGAATCGGTGAGCCAGTAGCTATCCGCGAGTTTCTTGTACGCCCAAGGGTCGTCGGGATAGTCACGAACGAGCGCCTCAAGTTCGTTCCTGCTCTCGGTGAGTCTTCCCAGCTCTGTCAGCGAATCAGCAACGAAATGGCGGAAGTCCAACAGCAGCTCGTCGGGTGCGTCCGGAAACTGGTCACAGACCTCCCGACAGAATTCGAGTCGTCGCTCATGATAGGCCGGATCGTCTGCTGCCAGAGTAGCGAGGTCGTTATCGACCGACCGCAAGAACGCTTCGAGCGAGAGCACGTTCGGAAGGTGATCGTCAGCCGCCTCGATCATCGTGATTTCATCCGGTGTCACGGCGATAATGATCTCCCACACACTCAGCCATCGCTGGCAGGCCTCGACATCGTGTCCTTTCTCACTGAGTTCCNGTTCCCGACCTTCCTGTAGAAGGTCGTAGATCCGTTCGCGATTCGGGATACCGGGTACCCACCGTTTCCAGAGAACTTCCGCAGCCATCCAAATGAAATCCCGATCATACCCTGACACGTCAACGTCGTGGTCGTCCTCCCATTGGTCAGCGAGTGTCATCGCGGAGTCAATCTCGGCCGCGCGGTCACGGAACGATTCCTCGGTCGTCTCGATACCGTGCTCGGCAAGCTCATCCACGATTTCCACCGTCGAGAGCGCCTGTACGTCATGTAACTCCCATCGCTCATCCGAGTGACGGTCAACTG
Organism: Halococcus morrhuae DSM 1307; assembly: GCF_000336695.1. GTDB lineage: Archaea > Halobacteriota > Halobacteria > Halobacteriales > Halococcaceae > Halococcus > Halococcus morrhuae. Next base: position 26,997 of record NZ_AOMC01000024.1, on the reverse strand, counting down.
CCGAGCCAGTGCGTACTACCTCGTCGATGTCCTGCTGATCAAGAGAGTCATCGTCGTTGCTCCCTTCGAGGTTGTGTTCATCGACGTACTGGTCGACCCGCTTGGTGTCGATCCGACCGAGCTCATCGTACTCGTGGTCTTCATAGAGATGCTCGCGAATCTCGGATTCATCCGCGAAAGATTGCTCACAGTACGGACAGTCGGCCATTGAGTGCGCGTTCGAGGAGTACGGTGAAAAAAGCGGGGCAACTGGCCGCGTGTGGCATCGCTAGGGTCGTTTCTGGTCGATGATGGCGGCTGTCGCAGTCGCTGCAATCGGCTCACGCTCGTCGAGAAGCCTCTCAATCTCGTCTGGGTCGTACACGTCCTTGACGATGCAGTAGTAGTGTGAGGGCGTCCCGAAATCGTAGACCATACTGAGCCTGTCTCCGTCCCAGAGCGTCGCACGGTCGGCGACATCGGCGATCGTCATCTCGCTTGCTTTCATGTATGAGGGGTCATCGATCTCAGTGAATTGCTGATCGGGGATGACGTTGAGTGTCGAGTCCATATACTCATCTTCGAGACCGTACATCCGAAGATGGAAGTCATCGAGTGTCGTGAACCGACAAATGAGCGTGTCGAGTTCAGCCATGGTCGTCTCCGGCCGGACGACGATGTCGTACCATTCCTTGCGAGCACGGCCCTTCTGTTTCCACCGAAGTCGGTACCCGACCGTCCCGACTCGCTTGTCTCTGTCATCGCTCACGAACTGTTCTTCTCTCTCGATCTCCGTGAGTACATCTGTCCAGCAATACGAACACACCTCGTCCGGCGCATCGCCATCGAAGGCTGGCTTGTCGAGACCTTTCCAGTCGGCGTAGTCCGGAAGTTCGATGTACTCGCTTGCAGGCGAGCGCGTGCTCCGATCACACAGCTTCTCGCCCGGCAAGTCCCGTCGCGGTGAGTACGGCGTCCTGTCCACTGGCTCTGCTTCCAAGTCGACGATGTGATCGACAGTCCCTACACGGCTGACTTCGATGACGAATCGGTCCGTGATGTCTGTATCAGTCATGGTCTTCGTTGTGTTCTCACCCGTCGAATTCCTCAAGCAATTCCTCCAGCATCGGGCGCAACTTGTACTTTTGATAGTGATCGTCCCGCATCGTTTCGACATAGTCACGCCACTCGTCGAGTTCGCCAGCCGCCTGGGCTGCCTGTCCTGCTCGTCTGAGCCAGCGCACAGCCGTCTTGTAACTGTCATGCTGGCCGGCTTCGATTATCGGTTCGGCCTGAGAGTTGCAAGTGCTGATCGCCCACTGAGGGTGTTCCTTGACGACAGCCTCGACGACCGGTTCGATTACACTGGTTTGACTGGTGCTATCCGCGAGTTCGATGGCTTCCTCGTACTGTTCTTCATGGAGAAACACCTCCGCAGATCGCGCAGCAGTGTTACCACGCGGATTCTGTGTACGGAGGAATTCGAGAAGGTCGGGCTGAACGTTCTCCCAACCGTCGTCAGCGATTTCTTCGACTGCCTGGTAGGAGCGTAGCGATGGACTCGCCTTGAACGCAGTGACGGCTGCTTCCAGCGCGAGGTCGCTATCGCCAGTACTGGCTGCACGGTCGCGCAGCCACTCTGCAAGCCTGTCTTTCCGGAAACCCTCAAGTGTCAGGCCGTGTTGGGCCACCCGCAAGGCTGCCTGTGTTTGGTCGTGCGCACGCAGCGTTTTGGCCAGCTCAAGCATTGAATCCGGTGTCGACAACCGCTCGGTGGCGTGGTCAACAGCTTCTTCGATATGTCCTTGCTGTACGAGCATCTCCGCGTACGCTTGGGTCTGCTCTGTCGCCTCAGCGAGGTTGAGATACTCCTCGATGCGATCCTCTCGTTCGAGAATCGTGAGGCGGACAGTGACGATATCTTCAGCATACCAGGATGGCTCATCCTCCCAGAACTCACCCTTGGCGAGATCACCCTCCATCGCCTGCAGGACACGTTCATCATCCCAGCCTTCTACCGCCGCGTCCGCCGCAGCCATAAACGTGGATTCACCCATGAAATGGATGAATTGGTCATCCCATTCAGCGAGACGGTCTTTCCAGTCCTTTCGTTCACGCTTGGTCAACTCAGCCGTCAGAATAGCTTCGGTGAACGTCTCGTTGAGATCACCGATAACCTCGTACACGCTAGGAATATCATGGGGAAGGAGACCGGCCCACCTGTTGTCGGCGAGTTCATCGGTGACCGCTGCGAGAACGTCGAGCGCAGTTTTGCCGTCTTCGGCATCGAGAGCCATCCGTGCCTGCTCGATCAATCCGTCCAGTTCCTCGGCCATGCGTTCTGCCTCAGCATAGGCATCGTTGTGCCCTCTCTGCCCCGGTTTTGGCAGCGCATGATTTGCCTGCCGGCGAATCGAGTCCAGACTCACCGACACCGATGAGTCGGTGTCTGTATCGTCGCCAGGAGTGGTGAGACGAGTTTCGACCCAGTCAGCCATTTCCGGACGACTGTCGGCGAGTTCAATGAGTAGATCCTGAAGCGTTTCCGGATTCGCGTCAGCGATCAGTTCCGAGAGCGGTTGCCGGTTGCTTATCCGCTCAGAATTACGGATGTACGTCAACAGTACAGCAACGCGATGCTTGCAGATTCCGCCGTGGTCGTACGGACAGGAGCAGTCGGTCTGAGCGATGCCAGCGTCGTCGAATTCGATGGTCACCGTATAGGGCTGATACTGGCTCCCTTCGACATCAGCTCGGACTGTCTCCCCGCGCCGAATCACGTCGCTGACTGCTTCTCGTTCGTAGTATGACTGCCCGCGTTCGTATGATTTAGCTCTGGCCAGGTCCCTCACAGTCGCTTCCGTCAGGGTGGGCCTCTGCCCGTCACTCATGCTCTTGTGGGACTGCTACGACAGGCCCGGTATTATGCTCTGTGTCGTTCCATGACAGCAGACGCCATCAGTCTCAGTTGTTCTGTTGGCCAAAATCATCACTGAAACCGTCCTCACCACTACTCTCGGGCAATCAGGAACCAGCAGAGGGTGCTTGGGTTGCATATCTCTCAGCGAGATCGACGACATCGTAGACATGGATACCGGTCTTGAACCAGAGCACTCGGGCGGCTTCGATATCGATGTCCTCACTCGTGCAGTCGAGGTTTTCGGAGACCGCCAAGACCAGATTCTCCACATCGGCCTGCCGAATCTTGGCGAGTTTTTCTTCGAGATACTCAGGCGTCCAGAAGCCCATGATTTCCAGAATCGTTCGGCGGCCATCCGGATGTTCCATCGCGAAATCCGGTAGCAGGACCTCGGCACCCAGATCGATCACGTCGTCCTCGCGGACCAGGTTCCACTCCGTATTCGATCGACTCCACTTGTCGGCGAGCGTGCGTTCGAGATCGCTGTCGTACCGGCTCCCACCGCTGTAGTGTGTTTGGAATCCAGTCGTTTGGTCCAGTGTGAGCTCGCGTGTTTCGTTGGCTGACTCGTCGACGAGAATGTCCGCCGTGAGTTCCCACCGCTTGCAGTGGGGCAACGCCGGCAGGAAATTCGCCATCCGGATGCCGTACTTGCGCGATTGCCGGAACAATGAGGCCGGACCATCCAAGATCGCTTCGTATCCCTCCGCGAGGTCCGTGCTCGACACGCGCTCGCCGTGTTCGTCGATCGGATAGATCCGGTGCATCAACCCGAACAGCTTCACGTAGCTGAACACTGTCGCAAACTGATCCCAGACCCGAATCCGCAGTTCGGTCGCATCGTAGAGCACTGCCTGCGCGAGCGCGAGGTTATACCGATTCAATAGCCACTCGTCAGTGAGTGCCTTGCCTGTGTACGACTCCTCGCTTTGGCCAGTCAGTTGGGTCGTGGTGGTCGTTCCATCAGTGTCCAGTTCGACCGACTCGGCGACTTGATCGCCGAAGCGCACGAGCCGATTGTTCGCATCGAGATCCGCGTACATTCCCTGATGGCACTCCGCGAGTGAGATGCCGAGCTCATCAGCAACCGCCGTGTAGACATCGAGTTTGCGGGTATCCGCTTCGAGCGTCGGCTGGCGAACGATCGGATAGGAGTCGTTCGCACGCTCGAACAGTCGTTGGCGGATCTCGTGCGGCTCGGCGGCCGCTACCGTCTCGAAGTCGCACTCGTCACGCAGCAGTTTCGCCAGCCCTTGGATGATCTTGTAATCGGTATCCGCCACCGTCAGCTGGTCGATCGCGGTGTCAAGGTCGGCTTTCGGCTCGCCCACGTGCGTCTCGAACAGTTCGATCAGCTCGCCCGCCGTCTTTCGATAGCGTGCATCGTCGGGATCAATGAACAGCGGCGTCACTTTACCGTCGGATGTCCGCGAGCGCGCGAGATCGGCTGTCAGCATGGCCCCTGTCTCACTGTGGTGCTCACGATTGTGGTCACGGTCATGCTCCCGCCTCAACGCCTTCGCGGCGGCGCTGGGAGACGTAGTTCTCCATCGTATCCGAGGCAATAATCTCGTAGAGGCGCGCCGGTTGTCGTTCGTCCGTGGGGCGCAGGATCCGCCCGAGACGCTGGGCGTACTGGCGTTTTGATGCACTCCCTGAGAGGATGATCCCGACGTTGGCGGCGGGCACGTCGATCCCTTCGTCCAGTACTTGTGAGGTCGCCAAGATCGAATATTCGCCGGTGCGGAACCGTTCGAGTATCTCCGTGCGTTCGTCGGTCTTGGTCTGGTGGGTGATACACGGGACGATGAACTCATGGGAGATCTCGTAGGCGAAGTCGTTGTTCGCGGTGAAGATGATCGTGCGGTCGTCGTGATGGCGCTTGAGCAGGGTGTCGAGCGTATCAAGTTTCTTCACCGCTGTGCGTGCAAGCTCCTCGGCGCGTTGCTTGGCGATCAGCGCTCGACGGCCGTCAGAATCGTAGGAAGTGTGCGCAAGGAATTCCTGATAGCCCTCGGCTTTCCAGAGATCGAAGTCGTGCGTATCGACGTATTCGCGATAGATACCGTACTCCTCGTCGTACTGGGAGCGTTCGTCGTCGGTCAACTCGACCTGCATGTGGATGGTTTCGTATTCGCTAAGATACTCGCCGGCGAGCTCGTCAACCTCCTCTTCGTAGACAACCGGCCCGATGAGACCGGTGTCTTCGAGGAGTTCGTGAGCATCGTCGGCGCGCTCGTAGGTGGCGGTGAGCCCGAGACGATACGGCGCGATGGTCATCNTTCGAGGAGTTCGTGAGCATCGTCGGCGCGCTCGTAGGTGGCGGTGAGCCCGAGACGATACGGCGCGATGGTCATCTCGGGGATCTGTCTATAGGTTGGGGCTGGCAGGTGGTGGATTTCGTCCGCGATCAGCAGGCCGAACTGGTCGCCGTACTCGTCGATGTACCGGTACGCACTATCATAGGTTGTCACCGTGATCGGCCTGATCTCGTGGGTGCCGCCACCGAGCACGCCGACCGCCTGTTCAGGCCCATCTCCTCTCCGCTGGGGTAGTTGGTCGCCGAAGGCGTTGGTGAGGGTGGCGTGCCACTGGTTCATCAAATCGATCGTCGGCGCGACTACGAGCGTGGCGACACCAGCGTCGGAGATCGCCTGAATACCGAGAAACGTCTTCCCGCTCCCGGTCGGCAGCACGACGCTGCCACGACGGTCATGGGTTCGCCACGCATCGAGTGCTGCCTGCTGGTACTCGCGTGGCTCGATCTGAAGCGCCGGATCGAGTGCAAGCTGTGGATAGGCTCGGGCGNTTCGCCACGCATCGAGTGCTGCCTGCTGGTACTCGCGTGGCTCGATCTGAAGCGCCGGATCGAGTGCAAGCTGTGGATAGGCTCGGGCGGTATCCTCGACCGCAACAGTGGCCGATTGGATGGTCTCTTGGTTGTTTGACGCCTCTGCAGTGGTGCTAGAGGTCTCACCGTCCCATGCGTCGGCCCATTCAAGCAGGGGGCGGTACCGATACGCGTGCGCGCGGTAGTCCTCGACCCGGTCATCCCACTCCGCGTACGGAACATCCTCACTGACTCCCCGCAGCAGGAGCGTACCCCCGTCGAACTCGATCCGCATCTGGTAGAGGCCAGAACCGCGACCCGAATAAGCCATACTGATTGGAGGGGGTGGATAATTTCGAGCCATCTACTTGTGCTTCTGCGGGAACAGAGTGATTCCATTGGGTACCAGGCGACTATCAGCGCTCAAGCCAGTAGTGCCAGTCTGCGATCGCTTGTTCGGTGGTACTGCTGGTATCGACCGGTTCCAGTTGCTTGAGTGGCACACCAAGTTCCCTATTCTTCCACTCTATGATTACGAATTGCTGGCGGAGCGTCGGCTCTGTCGTTGGCATTCCGACCACGCGTACCGTTTCGCCTTCCTTGAGGGGTGATTCTTCGCGCTCGGTGAGACAGCTCGCTTCGAACGGAAAGTCCAGCGTATCGTTCAGATAGGCGTGCCAGCCCATTGCCTGCTCTTCCGGACTGTAGGTATCGACGATGATCTCCATCTCAATACGTTCGTCCCGTTCTTCGTCTTTGTCGGATCGTGTCACGATCTACTAGTACTCACCCCGGATGGAAGATAGTCAGGATGAACGAACCAACCTACCGACCCACACAAAGGTGCTCAATCGCAGCCGTAGAAGTACGACCATCAATCATCCCAGTACAGCCATCCCAAGGAGTTACGCGGCTGTAATCAAAATACCCACGTATGAAGCGCACACCCGCCGCATTCTCCGAGGCACTCTGGTCCGGCGATGCCGAACAGGTGAACCGCGCACTCGATGAAGTCCACGAGATGGAACTCGAAGAACAGGCGGAGTTGTTCGATGACGGGTTCGAACTCTGCCAAGAGCTATATGCGGACGGTGATGGCTACCAACGACAGTCCGCGATCCGCTTTGCAGCCGAGCTGTATCCTCGACTGGCGTTCCGAACAGTTGGCTCGGAATTCACCGATGACGCACTACCGGGCGACCACACCACCGACGAAACAGCCTCTCATCGCCACCAACTGCGCGAGCTGTACCTTGATGCACTTACCGACGGTGACGGCCGCGTGCGCCGTGCCGCGGCCAAATCCATCAAAGACCTCGCGCTCACCGCCGAAATCATCGAAAACGAAGACGAACTCCAGCAACTCGTCGAAGAACTGGAATCACTCGAAGCCAGCCACACGGATCCCGAGCAAAAACACATCCAGCAGGCGTACGAAAACGTGACCTTCCACACCAACAAGCCGTTTTCCGTCCTCTCGAACGCAAGGGACGAAATTTTCGGGGGGAGTTCCCCACCGCGTGGGTCCTGATTCCGAGTTTTGGATCTGCCAACCAACACCAGGAACGGTCGATTCAACCATAGATGGCTGCTAAGGGCTCTGCTGGGATTCACAGCCTCGCAACGTACTCTGACCTCCATTCGGTATTCAGCGCTTTCGTGCCATCGTCTTTCCCACCGGTGGTGAGCAACCCGACGTGAGTCGGCTTGGGCCTTAAACCACCCTCAAACGCCACCGCAGGTGCCGCCAGCCGCACCAGCACCCGCCGCCCCTGCTCCAGCACAACTCGCTGCACCCGCACTCGTCCCAGCTGCCATCGCAGCTCCGTTGGTCACGATCGCCGCGTTCGCCGTACTGCTGTAGTTTTTCGATTCGCCCCACGCAACCGGCGCGATTTCATCGTCGATATCATCAGCGTCGAGCATCGCGTCTCGCAGCGCGCCGGTATTGAAGCTGGCATCCGAAACGAACGTATCGGCGAGATCGGGCGTGACGGCGACGCGACGGCACTCCTCGGCTTCGAACAATTCGTCGCCGTCGAACGTGAACTGGATGTCGTAGTGACGCACGAATACGCCCTCAAGCGCTGGTTGGAGCGCGTTGAGACCCTCACCGACCAACTCCCAGACGAGATCGTAATCTGGTTCCTCGACGTCCTCACCCAGCGAGAACCGCGCGATCGGCACCACGATCGGCTCACCATCGGGCCCTTCGTTGACGACCGCAATACCCGTTACCGCACACGCGTCAATTCCGTATTCCGCTGTGTCGATGCGACCATTCAGCGTGTCATCCGCTTCGTGCTGTCGCTCTTCGAGATCAACCTGTTCGTCCGGTGTGTCCTCTCCCAGTAGACGTTCGAGTAGTGACATAGCAGTCAAGAATACTACCACCCACCCACTTCGGTGTTTCCGATATCTTGAGCACGTCGAACAGAAGGTGATTTCACATCCAATGGTTCAGCTATCGCTGCACCCCATCCTGCAGGCGATGGATGAAATAACGAAAAGTTGGTTTGTACTGAGGTTTGAGCCACCGCAACAGTTTAGTCTATAGTTCGCGTACTATGCACTATGTCGAACGCCTCAATCCCAACTCATCCACCAAACGTGGGGGACACAGCTCACCGATTTTTCGCCGTCCAAGAATTGCTGGCAACACCCGAACTCGCATGCTTCTACACCGATCTCTTAGTCAACTCCCCAACAACAGTCACCGCTGCCCGTGACCGCCAAGGATTCTCGAAAAGCACCGCCTACAAGTACGCTAACACATTGGCTGAACTGGGCGTCGCCACGGAGCTCGATACACACGAAGATGGGTCAGCACTCTGGCGTGCTGACCCTGTGAGCGGCAACTGGACAGACGAAACGACGATCAACCTCAGCCCGGTCATCATCGCCGTCTATGGAGCGACCAGTGCAAACGATGATATCGAACTATTCATCGACCGTCACGGGAAGGCCGCACTCGCCCCCGCAGTCACGGCAACAATCGACTACCTTCAAGGCGAGACAACGCGACGGGGCGTCGCGGACGTCCTCGATGTTCCTGCTGTGGAGGCGATTGCGGTCACGCAAGCCATCGAGCAGATCATCGCTGTGGTGAAAGATGCTGATCCGATGCTCGATGATGTCTCGTTTGATGTAGATACCCATCAACGAGCACTCGAACAGGCTCCGTACCAGCGCGCCGATGAGTGAGGACCACCCGTCACCGTTCCCGCCGGCCCTCGTTCTCGATACAAGTTTCCTGCGGACGATCGGTGGTACGGACAGTTCTGCGTATCAAACGTTCATCAACTACGTTCAAACGGAGGAGCGAGAGCTGTATCTGACCAGTAGCGTCGTAGAAGAACTCAAGGAGCAGCGCGGATACATCAGCATCGACTGGGTGGACCGATCAGACACGACAGAGTGGATTACGCTCCTTGGCGATCTCCAGCCGGGGGTTCGTATTCACGACGGGCCACGAGCGGGTGAAGTCATGGATCAGGCACAGGAACGCCTAGCGGAATTCGAACAGACACCCCCTGACGAATTGCGGAAGACCGATGCGGAACTGCCAGCCATGGCCGTAATGTTACTTGGTTCATCGGCTCATGACGCGGTTGGAATCTTGATGGATGATCGGAACGCTGAGCGAGCTATCGATGGAGTGGTCAAAAATACGTACTACGAAGGACGAATACGTGTCCTGGATATTTGGACGGCCATTGAACACATGGAATCACAGCGGGGATGACAGATTGACCCCTTGAAAATCGCTTCACCACTCTCCAGTGCACATTCTGAACGAAGGGGATCGCACACCACCTACTGTAGCCGCCGGAAAGTAGAAACAAAGAAAACGAACAGAATGAATAGAACGAATAGAACGAAAGAAACGAATTCGTTTCGGTGAGTGAGTGTAACGAACAGCAGGCTTAAATTCCGTCATGATTCACTCATTGAGCGAAACGCCCGCACCAAACGCACTGAGATAAACGAACAGAATGAATGGAATGGGCAGAACGAAAGAAACGAATTCGTTTCGGTCAGTGAGTGTAACGAACAGCAGGTTTTAACTTTGTCGTGATTCTCTCATTGAGCGAAACGCTCGCACCGAACGCACTGAGATAAACGAACAGAACGAAAGAAACGGAGAAAACGAACTGGCAGCAGCTTAGATAAGAACAATAGACATGACCGATACACAGACCACCCGAATCACTGTAGCGAATCAAAAAGGAGGCGCAGGGAAAACGACGGATGTCATCCACACAGGCGGCGCACTATCCGCGCGCGGCTATGATGTACTTCTTGTCGATATCGATTATCACGGGGGGCTCACGTGCTCACTCGGCTATAGCGATCTGTACTACGACACCGACCGGACGACGCTATTCGACGTTCTTGACTTTGATCAGATGGCGTCAGTCAACGATATCATCATTCAACACGAGGAGTTCGATATACTTCCCGCCAGTGAGCAACTTGCAAACAATAAGAACATCCAAACATTGCTTGAAGCTCCAAAAAGCCGAGAGCGATTGGGGAAGACTCTCGACAAACTCGATAACGACTACGACTACATCATCGTAGACACGCCACCGTCTCTCAACGTTCTTACTGATAATGCTCTCGTGGCGAGTGGGAATGTGGTTATTCCGGTAATCCCTGAGCAACTAAACGCCAATAGCCTCCGGATTTTCGCAAAGCAGTTGGGATCGCTCGAACCAGCCTACGGTGATATCAATCGTCTCGCTCTCATCTGCAACCGTGTTGAGCAGAATGCCGAGCATCGGGACACTATCAAGGAGATAGAATCAGCATACTCGCTTCCGCTATTTGAGATTCCGAAGCGGACAGACCTCTCGCAATCAATTGGAGAAGGGGTGTCGATTTTCGGCTTTGACAAGGAGAACAAACGTGTTGAAGACGCTCGCGGCCTGTTCAACGAGATCGCCGATCTGTTTGACGAGACATTCGAGAAAACACCCTCCAAGGAGGTAGAAGTGTGAGTGATGATTGGGGAGATGCCTCAGGTATCGAGGGAAACTATGAGGATGATGACGACGAGGAAAAATCGAATGAGATGAACGAAACAACTGAAACGAGTTCACCGAACGGAACGAGTGAAACGAGCGAAACGAAGACAAACATCAAGGAGGAATGGAACGGTCGGACAATCTATATCCCAGACGGAATCCTTGATGAACTTGAGGACACGTACTTAGAATCTCAATTGAAACTCCGAAAAGCCGGCCAAGATGAATTCAAGAAGAACCGGCATTTCTACCCCCTCGTTGTACAGTTCGGTCTGGAAGCTCTCTCAGACGCCGATGATGACGAAATCCAAGCCCGTCTCACCGAAATCAGTGATGAATAACTCTCAGGCGCTGTCTAGTTCCTTGATTTCGCACGTTTGCTGACTGACAGTAACGAGCTATCCCGGCAAACCGGCCGGGTCAGTCCCCTCGGGAGCTGGGAGTGTTGCCCGACTGCTCTGACAGCGGCCTTCACCCCCTGCACTGACCCCAACTACCCAGACAAATCCCGTACTAGATACTCCTAGGGAGGAATCGTCGGGGTCAGCAGATGCTTGTCCACGGGTGGAACCCCCTGGTGGTCCGTCTTTCCCCGAGTCAAACGGTTCATCGAGCTCTGGCAACTCGACCTCACCGTCACTGGGTTGTTCGAGATTCTGGAATCCGTTGGCGAGGCCGGTTTTCGTCTCGCGTTTCTCGAGATAGCCCAGTTCGGTCTGTTCGTTCAACACCCGTTGAACCGTCCGTCGCGAGCAGTCGACAGCGTCAGCGACATCGCTGACGGCAAACTCCCGGCCGCGATAGCGTTGTGCAGCATTCGTCACGGCTTTGGTCGCTTCTGAGAACGCGCGGACAACCGCACCCTCGCCAACCACGGGCAGGCTCTCGGCCAGCGCCGCCGTGTGGGCGAACACCACCGCGCCCTCCTTGTCCCGGCCGAATCGGAGAATCGCCTGGAGAGTCTGATCCCTGCGCATATGCTTGAGGAACGTATTGGCGGTCTCGCTGTCGTATTCGAGATCAGCACCCTTGCCTGAGCGGTGGACGGTTTCACCAGCGAGAGCGGCCCATTTCTCGACGACGGCGTCGCCGAAGTGCCGACAGCCCAAGACGACCCCGAGATTCAACTCACCGAGCGCGTTCGAGCCGGTGACGTTCCCGTAGTGGTCGATCGCGGCGACGTCGTCCTGGATGCGCTCTTCGATCTCGCCGCGAGCTTTCTTCGTCGTGATGACGCCGGGTTTGGTCGTCGCGGTAAGCGTGTCCTGGCGTAACTGCGTGGCGGCGTACTCCTCGCTGACGGACTCGACGAGTGCGACGTCGCCATCGAAGTTCTTGCTCTGTAGGGGGATCCGGAGTAGGTCTTGATGTGTGAGCTGGTCTGGACCACCTAGAGGTTCAGCACGTCTCGGAGGAATGCACGGCGCTCGCGATCAATTTCGTAGATATCGCGTTCGTGAACGTCGGCACCAGTAGCGAGCGACCAGAGACGCTCGCGTCCGGTCGCGTCGAGACCCACGACGGGATTCTGTGCGTCGGTTTCGGCGAAAGCGGATAGATGGTGAACGACAGCGCCGTGGTGATTACGGTCGACGATGATCGTCTCCCGGCCGAGGCTCGTCCGCTTGAGGTTGGTACCCTCCTCATGATCGAACGAGAACGTATCGATCGGAATCGTGGTCGCCCCAGTACTGTCATCGTCGTCTTCGGGAGCGATCACGCCGTGGAGCAGGAGGTATACAAGCGGGTGGGCGTAGCCATCGTGGGCGTGGAGAGCGTTCCCGACAGCCCTCTCCACCACTGAGCGCGCGCTGGGCGGCCTCCACCAGCCCGCCAGCGCCGTCGCGGCGTTCGCGGGAGGCGGTCACGGCATCCTCAACCATCGCTGTGAGGTCGCCACCGAAGTGATCGAGAGTATCGACACACCCGGCACCGAGTGAGCTCTCATCATCGGGTTCGACAGCGGTGGTTGCGAGTGGCGGGAGCACGGCGTCCGCGATGCACTCGATCATCTGTCGAAGGCATGTCTCTAGTGCTGTCGAGAGCGGCATGAAGCTCCGCACTGGCAACCTCGATCGACGCAGTGTCCCACTCAGGGCCGAGGTCCCGGATCTGCCGGAGAGCGTGGCCAAGGCCCGTTCCATCGACTCCGGAATCGTCCGAGCCGATAGACGGGTTTGCTTCGAGGATGTCGTTGACGACGAGAGCGTCGAGCACTCACTGCATGAGAACGAGATGATGATGATGATGATGTTCACTCCGTACAATGAAGAGGACAGCTGTTCCTCCCTCAGACCACGCTTGACGATTATGAAGACGGCCAGCGGCCGATGAGGAGATCACTGGAAGGACACACACACACACACACCTCGCACCGAGTGAGTTCCTAATAAATCACCTGGTAGAGAAAATCCTCAGCCAAATTACGGAGTGAGAAACAGTTTAGAGAGAATACCCACACACCTCGCACCGAGTGAGTTCTACAAGAAGACCAAAGGTGAAAACTTCTGTGTTGTACATATAGACATACTTAGTTTCTATACTATATGAATTCAAAATATTGAAATCTCCCTCGGCCTTCAGATATTGCCTCCACACAAAGGTTTATCACCACAGTATAATTTCTTCTCGGCCTGTATTCACTCACTCGTTATGGGGTGTGTGTGTGAGGGNATATTGCCTCCACACAAAGGTTTATCACCACAGTATAATTTCTTCTCGGCCTGTATTCACTCACTCGTTATGGGGTGTGTGTGTGAGGGTGGTAGATGTATATAAATGAATGCAGAACGTATTCTTAGACTCTCTTAGGCATATCTACAAGTGCTCACTCGGTACGAGGGTCGATATCTTTAACTTGGATGGGTTTCTGGCTAAGGTATGGTCGATGTCGACGACATCTTCGGTGGGGGAGAAATATTCCGTCGTCGAGAGTTACTTCGAGTCGGACACGTTCCGGAACTAGATCGAGTTGTAGGAAGAGATGACGAAATAACCGAGATGGGACGTGCACTTGGCCCAGGTACTCGTGGAGGTCCCCCGGATTCCATAGTAATATATGGAAAAACAGGGACCGGCAAGTCACTCGTTTCGCGGTGTACAACACGAGAAGCTCAACGACAAGCGCAAGAGAATGGGGCAACTCTTCAATATGGTTATGTTGATTGTTCAGATTACACAACAGAAACACAAGCGAGCAGAGAATTAGCGCAGCAGCTTGCCGAGAATATAGACACAGACCACAGCATCCCTAGAAAGGGAGTTGGAGCAGCTACTTATCGAGATATGACTTGGGAGATGCTCAACAAACACAATGTGGATTCGTTTGTTGCAATCCTTGATGAAATTGACAAGTTAGAAGATGACGAACTTCTCCGAAGCCTTTCTCGAGCTAAGGAAAGTGGAAAAGCAAGTTGCCACATCGGGGTGATCTGTATTAGTAACAAAGTTGAATACAAAGAACGCCTTGATCAGCGAGTACATTCAAGTCTTCAGGACAACGAACTTATTTTTAACCCATACGACCCGGACCAACTCCGTTCTATTCTAAACAATCGACGTGAAGCCTTCCAAGAGGGAGTTTTAGAGAATGGTGTAGTACCGAAAACGGCAGCTCTCGCTGGACGAGAACATGGAGACGCACGTAAAGCAGTAGATATGCTATATGAAGCTGGAAGACTAGCAGAGAAAGATGGTCTAACTACTGTAAGGGAATCTCACATTGACGCGGCACTCACCAAGGCAGAAGTTAATCGCGTAAAGCAGCTTATCAGTGGTTCACCGCCACATGTTAAGTACATACTCCAAGCGTTGGCACTTCTCACCAAAAGCAGAAATACTTCGACCTTCCGTACATCAGAGATATACGAGTTCTATCAGCGGCTCGTTGATCGAGAGGGGATGAATTCGATATCACAGGATCGTGTTTATCGTCTACTCAAAGAACAGGCGTTCCTTGGTCTCTTGGAAGCAAATCACACAGGCGGTGGTGACTATGAGGGCGCATATCTTGAGCACACTCTTATTAGTGAACCAGAGGTCGTTTTGAATGCACTCGACAACCCGCCCTTGGACACACCTCGTAACGAGTGAGATACAAGGCCCATAGAAAGTGCCGTGTTGAATAGGGGTACGGCGCGGTGATCACAGATTCTCACAAACTTGTTCGATGTTCGAGATAGCGAACATCAGGACGATCTCACGGAACTCACGATACCAGAATTGCGCTCGCACGGCGGAGCCGAGCGAGCGCTTCGTTGTCGAGTACGAAGTCTCGGACATCCACCGCTGAGAGTACCCAGCGTCCCGGATTAGCGCGTTATGACCGATTGTCTCCAGTGATGATCCCCGTTCGAGAACAAGCGGATCAACGTCGAGCGTGTAGAATTCGAACTTACTCATCCAGTCGTGAAATCCNACTGAGAGCAGGTCGTCGGCGTTCCGCCGGACGACCTGCGGCCCGAGTTTCGTATCGTGCTTCCACTCGACCGAGCACTGTAGATCCAACACAGCGAGCGACTCCGTATCGGTGAGCGTTGTGACTTTCAGCGTCTGTACGTCTCGATCCGCTCGCTGAAGGTAGTACGACGAGGCGCTACCACGCTCGAAGAAGGTACTGTCGAGAGCGACGTGACCGGACTGCGGGAGTTGCTCCGCTGAAACGCGGAGCAACGCCCGCCAGATCGTCATATTGAATCGATCGAACGATTTGTAGATCGTGGAGAAGTCCGGGACGTCGTTGAGATCGAGCTCAAGAATCTCGCGGAGCTCGCTGAAACAGCGGAGACGGTTTTCCGTNATGACGAGGTGCTTCCAGCGGGCAAGCCCACCTTCGGCGGGCTTGCCCGCGTTGGTCCCCAACGCTTGTATGGCAAGCCGCTTACAGTCCCTCAGGAAGTCGAGGAGATCCACTTCGGCCATATCGGCCTTCCTCGGCTTCATCCTTACCGATGTAACGGTCTATCCCGCCGCCGTACCCCTATTCAACAGAGCAATAGAAAGTAACCTTGGAATATCGAAGGCAACTATATCTATGGATTCTCTACTTGTGAACACCAAATATAATATATAATTTTTGGAATATAAATAATGACAGAACCCACACCAGCCTCACCACGAGACGACACGATCAGAGCATGGGAAGTCGCACTCAATCCTCGGGAATCAACCGGGGTCGAACTAACTGATGTCTTCCAGCGCGGATACAACACGTACCTCGAAAACGGCGAACGCAACGAAACGAGGATGCTTGCTGACGTCGAGAAGTTCGTTCTCAGGGCGATCGATGATCAGCCCAGCTACCAGGATGTCAAAGAAAATCCCTCGGTCGCTCCAGACATGCCCGGACGGTTGGTCGTCTTCGGAACAATGGGCACTATCGTACTCTTAGAGAACCCTGAACTCAAACAGTACCATCGAGAGATCATCTGCCACGAACTCGTCGAAAAACTGTTCTACAAGCATCTACTGGCCGGTGTGATGCAGTATGACGGTGGGAACTATCAACTACAGCGATTAGCAGCTGAGATTCTCTACAAACGCGATCACGACGACGAATACGGTAGTCCTCCCGGGAGAGTCGTCACTGACATCACACCCATGCCAGAATGGCACGAGGACATGGTATACATCGAAATCCCACTCGTCCACGCCGGGATGAATACTGACGTCACAAACAACAAAGGTGAAAGTGTCTGCGGCATCAAAAACAATTGCGTCTACGTTCCTGATACAGACTTTCGTAAGAAATTCGAAAAGCACGTAATTGGCCGCAATGGCACGGCAGCATATCTCGGTAAACGCCTCTACCAATCGATGGAAGATGGGCAAATCAACTACGCAGCTCACAACGCCACCAACGTCAGAGAGCACATTCAGACCCTCCTCGACATCGGCCATACCGACAAACTGTTCGCCGAGAAGACCCACCCGGACAAGCTCAGAGTAGTCCTCACAGGGATCGAAAATGCGCCCGATGAGAGAGCCCAACTCAACACTTGGCACTCGGCTAGCGAGCTCTATGACGCCTTAGAAATTCATGCTCAAAAAACTGATAGTACATGGGAAAAACGGAAAATCGGGGAGATTGGGAGTGCCCGAAGCCTCGGTAATTACCTCGGCAGTTGTACGGATCACGATGACGTTGAGATCTATCGGCAGCGGGATGACCAAGAGAATCCTCTTGGTGAGGACGCAACTGATAACACGAATCTGTACCGTCTTCGATTCAACACAAGCGAAGCAACCACGATTCAGGTTTCGGAGATCGCGGACATTCTGGAGCTACCATGCTTGCGGAATATCCACAATTTCCTTCTCGAAGAGAAGCCCGTTCGATTCACTCTCTACACCTACGTGCGAATCATCCTGAGTCTCGAGAACGATTTCACCGTCGAAGAGATCGTCGAATGGTTCAGTCAATATCCCTGGTTTGACGAGGAGACGACACGCTACCAAACTCGCTACGAGAAGAACCGAACGAACGAAAACGGTGAACCATACCAACCAGTGAACTGCTATACTGACAACGAACAATTCACCGACTTCTGTATCGGAATAGACAATTGTGAATACGAGATCCACGAGAGCCTACCACTAAAAAACGAGGTGGTAAATTCAAAAAAGAAATCTTAATTGAGATTCCTTTGACCAGCAATAGCCTCTCGTGATAATGTCTGAAAACAGTACTGTTTTGGAGTAGCTGCAATATCTAATATACATAATTGGAAGTATCCAGCATGACACAGCAGAGAAAACATAGTCTCCCCTGTAGCGGATATTCACCCCGTATAATTTTACAACAAAACTGAAATGGAAATATCGTATTATATCAATCGAAACTACTAGTCTACGACCCAGAAATCAGATCACCGTATGCTAACCACAGAAGATGACCCACATAATACTGTAAAACTATGATATTCAAATAAATCGTATCTGAGTAATAAAAGTGCCATGAGAAGGTAGAAGTTATCTGGAAATTATACCTATCAAATCGCATGTACTCATCTATGATGAACTCGCAGTATCCGGCGCTACCTATTGAATGCTACAGAAATTGTTACTGTAGATGAATTATCAACTGTATTTTCTTCATGAGCATCCATGGAATATGAGTCTGTCAACTCAGTATACCACATCCAACCAATATATTTTGATATCAGTAGTGGACGTTTCTACTATATCCGCGTTGTCTAACTCGATACACTACAAAATAGAATGTGAAATCAAGTTATTCAACAATATCTCAATATCAATAAAATAGAACATTTTGAACAAACAAAAAATGACGTTCTATTCTTCTCTTCAACTTCTCAGATCCGACTGCTTCCTATAGAAAGCTCTATGAGATTCTTCGGAAAAATCCCCTGGTCGCATACATATTTCATTAATTAGAGTTTGTGGGTATGAAGTCTGGGATGGCAGACTATCCATACCTTCTCTTCCTATGCCAATCTAAACGTTAAAATGTTCATACTAAAGTAATAGATGCAAATAGAATAGTGAGAAAAACACGATTTTTATCGTCTATTATTTCTATATTCAGAAGTGAGAATGGAATTGGAGATAGAATAGAATATCCAGTAAGAAGCTATTGCCTCTACAAAATGATGGATGCTCAATCAGAATTTGTTGTTATATTAGCTAATATTGAAAGGGCCTAAAGAGAGCGTAGAAGACTTTAAACGGTATTGTTAACAATATGTTTACTGCATCAATATGAAATCTGTCACTCGGTATATTGGACTATATAAAATACAAGCGAAAACATATGCATAGGATTCAGGGCATCTTCAAGTGGTAGATATGGGCGATTTTAGACCCTCTATAACGCAATCTACTTTTTGTTCACAATTTGTTTACTAGCTGTGAACGCATTTCCGAGCCAAACAGAGGCCTCACCAACACATAGATAATTCTATGTTTGAAAATTGATATTTTCTAATATTTTTGAATGAGGTGAAGAAAAAGCGAATAGGCCAAAGTTCTCGAAACAGTATCCACAGCTATTCTAACCATCCTGTTTACAATATGTTCACGCAGATTTTAGCCAATGTGTATCCCATATTTTATTTCTCTCTCTATTCATTTCACAGATCTAATAATTGATGAGATATGGTACTTATGCTGTCTTAGAAATGGCTATTAGAGAGTTTCTCACTACCGATATCCGCACCTGTTAACTAATCGTTTACAGAAATCACCAAAAATACCGAATGAAAATGGATGTATCTCTTTCCTAGACCGGAATAGACAGGTAGAAAATCGCTTAGAATAGTTCTAATCGGATTTTAGAAGGTTGAAGGGGCAATGAATCGTTTGGAGATTGAATGGGACAAGAATTAGAGCATTAGAAGACTTCTAAGACGCAGAGATCCTTTCGATTGGTCAAAAAACCCGTTTGCACCCGGATTGAATGTCCGAAGGATTGTAGTGGTGCAGCCAATTGACCAACCGAATAGGGAGGGGGAGCGGGAAGCGAAACAGAAGCGACCAGGAAGAGTTAGAAAACCAAAATCAAAACGACCAACAGAGGCTGTTGGATCACTAACAACAACTGTAACCAAAACAAGCACGAGCTCAGCACCAACAGTCATACCAAACTGATCACGACAACACTACCACACTGACCAAGACGATCACCAGAACAACACCAACTGGATCAGCACCGATCAGCTCTCATCAGCAAAACACAGTTCACCCCAGAACAGCCTATCACCTAACGTGAGCAATATATCTTATAGCTGGTACAACTGATCCGATCAGCAACGAACTCACCAGCACCACCAACAGCGACTCCTTAGCGATGCAACTGTTTCCAGCACCGACCGATTCGGACAACTGATTCTCTCATCCACCACCGATCTAGTTAACTCCACAACCATTGTGGATTGGTGTCATGATTGCAGTTATTCAGCTGGTCACCGCGATGGTGGAGGCAACGATTGATCGACCAGCACGTGACCGAGATCGCATCGCCAGGAATTGCAACTCAGTCTATGGATCAGCAATATCCACCACTTTTCGGTTAAGTGTGTTACAGCAACGAGTTCGCACAACACTAGCGATCGGTCACGACTGACCAACTACAGCATCCGCTGATCGACTGGGTGAGTTCCGCCGGTCTATCCCCATGGTTGAGTCACTGCGGCCGACTCGATCAGTACCACTACAGCAGTCAGCCAATCTGTGATTCAGTTAACGGTTTCTAGAAGCAGAGCAACAACCATGATCGTGAGTAACGCCACGACTAACTAGTTAGCAACACAACTATTCGCACAACCTGCGACCACCAACAGCAGAACAGTTAGAATGGCAACAGCAACACCGAACGTTTCGTAGCACGTGATATACCGGATTAGATAGAATTGAAGTTGGTTCAGTAGCGGTCGGCATGGATCGCCTTGGAACTGGGGTGCCGATCTCGACTACACCACTCTCGACTGACGAACGCTTTCGGCCACGCTACCCATATCTGATTTGGTAGTTTTTCAGACAGTGGTTGACGCTTCGATTCAGCCAGTGATCTCGCTTGGTGAGTGGCCTGGATTCGTGACGGCAATCACCACCTCGAGCAGCACTGGTGACCGCTCCAGGATGAGCCAGTTGACAGCCCAGCTTCGCACCGGTGACAGCGTCGGTAGAACCTCGATCAGTTCTGGTGGGTAGGGTCGGATGGATGAGTTTGGGACAGCAGAAATCGGGCGGATAGTAGTGTGCTGTAAGCACAAGTCCATCCGGGGGTATGAGCGGGGGTCCGATAGCGGAGTCTCGGTCGGGTGGCGTTCACTCGATCACTCATTGATCGCTGAGTTGGTGAGGTTCGGATTGGTCGATTGAGCATCGACCAGTAGAGTCGTGAGTGGTGGGNGGCGTTCACTCGATCACTCATTGATCGCTGAGTTGGTGAGGTTCGGATTGGTCGATTGAGCATCGACCAGTAGAGTCGTGAGTGGTGGGTGTGAGTTACGTTGGAGAAGTAAGGTGTTTGTTCGCGACGTTGACCAGAGAATCCAGCAGTTGTTGAGGTTGGTGATTGTCTGTGATTATGGTAGATCATGTTTTCACAGCCCGGTCCAGGAGACCGATTGGGGAGGGTTGACGCGATGGTGTAGCGGCCGCGTTTTCGCGATGGTGTGATGGTCGGTCAGCTTGGGCCAGTGACGATCTTCGGCAGCCGCTTCGATCCGACTCCAGTTCGGGACAGCACAGCACAGTCCCTCCCCAACCTCGCGGGCCGCCGCTTGCTCACACCGCGAGCGGCGCTCCGGCCCCGCTCCCTCGCGTGCGTCCTGCCGACGAGGTCGGCATTCCTCACACGCGCCACTGCAACGATATTGATTGGGTCGGTGAAATCTTGGATTCGGGGTGACGGTGGGACCGCGATTGTCTCGGTACGCGTCGCTCGAGTTGCGACACCGTCCGGCGCTCGTCACCGACCATTCCGGGCTGCGGTGGCTCTCCCGCACGGCGGCGGCACCGCAGTCGAGCCACCGTTCCGGGCATCTGGTTTGACGCCAGCGGGTAAGCGCCGGTGATCTCGACTCCTCGAACAGCCGCACCGACAGCGCTCGGAGGTCTCGATCACTCCCCTCACTCCCGATGGTCGTTCGGCACCGCTTACTCCGATGGACGCGCCTTCCGGTGACGGACACGCGCGTCGCTCGTTGTCGGGGATGGTGTTGCCCGCTCGCGCCGCGGTACAACACTGCCCGCGGCGCGGAGGCGGGCGTGGAGACGATCGAAAAATGGTGGAACACAACAGTAGTCGTGAGCAGACGGTGGATAGTGAGCAATCAACGGCGGTCGTCGAGGTGGGTCCGACGCGGATCAACGAGGAGGGAAGATGTGTCCGAACTGTGGTGGAGTGATGAGTTATGGTGTGATCGTCGAGTCTGGGACGGAAGAGCAGTTGACGGAGTACATGGGGTTGTCGTGTTCGGAGTGTTCGACGCAGGGTGTGTTCTGCCCTGATTGTGAGAGCGTGCACAAGCCGGGGTATGAGTGTCCGGCACGGATCGAGCGTCAGCAGGATGAGGTGGCGGAGCGGTTGGGTGGGGTTGTAGGCGTGGATGTGGGTGTGAGTGTTGGTTTGGGTGTTGTGAGTTGGATGCCGACAGCACGACTTCGGAAGCCCCCGGAGCGTTCGACTCCCGCGGCTCGTTGTGCGCTTCGCGCTCAAACCGCGAGCGCTGCAGTGCTTACGTCGCCGGGGTTCGCCGAGCGCTCCGGGCCCTTCCATTCCTTCCCGGCTACCGCATGGTAGACCGTGGTGGTTGTGAGGCCGGGCGGGTAGTTGTCTCCCCATTTTCGTGTTGTATATCGGGAGGGGAAAAGGTGGGAGTGTCTCGTTATCTGCATTCTCAGGGACGGCGACGCGCTGCAACGCTTCCGTACAACCCCGCTCCAGCATTCTGGGTATATAGTGAGATACTGATATGTTTTTGTCTGCGATCTATCTCCCGATCGCTCATATCGGCATCAAAATCGACGGAGAGGCGAACAATACTTCCGAAGGATGTCTGGGACAA
This sequence comes from Halococcus morrhuae DSM 1307, assembly GCF_000336695.1. Classification (GTDB taxonomy): domain Archaea; phylum Halobacteriota; class Halobacteria; order Halobacteriales; family Halococcaceae; genus Halococcus; species Halococcus morrhuae. The sequence goes on along the minus strand of NZ_AOMC01000024.1, from coordinate 4,707 downwards.
CTATCCTGAGATTCAGCCACCACAGTCAGTTCATGGGCCCGTATCACCAAGTTAGCGGTATCGATGGAGGTGATTGACAGTTGAGCTGTACTTCAACCCTGTATTTGAGTATGTCGCTGGCGTCATTGGATCCACTCAACCATTGAGGCGATCGAAAGATAGTGTCCTTGCATACCGATGTCTCAGTATGCGAATCCGCACCCACTCAGTGGTCCATGTCGATGAAGGCGGTCACGACAAACAGCGGGTACGAACCGCTGAATAGTTGGTTCCGTAACTCGCTGTACGTTGTGCGTTCGTAGAGGGGTACAATACTTTCATACCTTTGTTCTCCCAACGTTTCGGTCATTTTTGGCCTTCCGCCATCGCTACACTGTTGATCACGACTGACTGTAGCGTGCTCCACATGATCTACACTACTCGCTATTGGTCGATGTACCCTCAAGGAAGCGGACGATTGCGACCGGTTACTCCAGTTGATTGTACCCAGTAGACACGATTCGTGCTGCGATGCTATCTATTCAGTCTCGAAACAAGGACGCACTCGTGGGAGATCGAGAGTTGATCACAGGAATACGAACAGGGGCTGTATCCGTATTTTTATTACTAGCCATGAGCAATGAATAGACAGAGGAGACCGGTCCCACGAGGGCGGACGACTATGGAAACGCCCGGGTGCGATGACACCCGGACTGGTCTTCTCAGGACGAAGACCAATGCAAGCTACGACCGCACGCGGGCTTGAAGCCACCGGCTCGCGTTCCGAACGTATCGATCACGAATCGACTTACTACAGCACCGGATACAGAGCTCACACAGCCGCCGGTCCGGCCCTTGGAGGGCTGCAAGCATGACCAATCGAGATGAGGATGGATATGCAGTGGTGTATCCCAACGAGGACGCAGAGTGGACTGTTGCGGACGTCCTCGGCGAGCTCATGGCGGGAACGTATGCTCACGGCGCATGGGTACAGATCCACGGTGTTGACTTGCGCCTCGCCGGGAGTTCTCACACTCAAAACGTCTGGTATGTGCACCCACCGGGTGGCAACGAACCGGTCGAAGCATTGAACCTCAGCGCGTTCCGGACCGCTAGCGCGCTTGAAAACTACCTCAAACAGTTCGATCCATCGACCTCGCCTGCTTGAGACCAGTGATGTCTGGATGAGAGCCACCGCTGCGACGATTCAGTGATCAGTTCGCAGTGGCCTCCATCAGTTCAGGGTTCTCTGAAAGCAATCCAAGAAATACTCGATCAGGATTCTTCGTCGTCGACCTCCAACTCGTCGGGATCGATCTCACCGGCGAGATAGCGTTCGCCGACGTCGGTGAGGCGGTAGTTGGAGCTGTCGATGCGCTGGATGAGTCCGGCTTCGGCAAGCCGCCGGCAGCGCCGGGAGATGTAGTTCGGATTGTAATCGATATTGACGGCGATGACGCTCGCCGAGGCGACGATCTCCTTGTCGTCGAGGAACTCCAGGGTGCGATCGTCGGAGCGGGTCATCCAGTCGATGCGCGGGCGCATTCACGAGCGTACTCGCTCGAACAGTTCTTAGATGGCGCGATACTGTTTCTATGGATACAATATACTGTACTTCAAGTACGGTATTCAATAGACAAGATTAAGACTGTAGCCCGAACAACTCGCTACTCACATGGCGATCGACCTCCCAGAGACGCCGGCAGAACTGCTTCGATTCTTCGTTAATCCCGTGACTGAAGGTGATTTGAACGAGTACTACCACTTGCTGTCGAATAGACGACGTCGGCTCGTTATTGCCCGCGTGTTCGTTCTGGATCCGGGCGGATTTATCGAAGTCAAGCCACTCGCCCGCCAGATCGCTGGTGTTGAGGCAGGAACGGATCCCGGAGCGGTCCCGAGCTCCAAGTATGACGCCGTCTATAACGGATTGATCCAGTCGCACCTTTCGGCGCTCGCCAATGCAGGGATCATCGTCTACGAGCCTGACCGCAAGCGTGTCCGGCGCGGGCCAGCGATCCACGCGGCGGTTGTCATGCTGGCAGCCACGATCGTGATCTTGCGTTTTCTCGGGCTTCAAACTCGGGGTGAATCAAGCAGGTGATCTCCCGCTCCATCTGAACGATGGTGTATCGCAGGCATCCTGGATTCGGCTTCTCGTGATGCTGAGCGTCTTGCGTGTCTCTCACTCGAGGCCACCCTGATCATCGTCGTCTTCCTCAGCGGAATCCTTGAGATGGTCAATACGCTCGGCAAATGATGGGTAGGTTGCTAGCAATCCAGCAAACCTGCTCTGTTGCCGGCCGGACTTCGTCTTCTTGAGATAGTTCAACGCGTTAATCATCGAGTCGTAGCCCACCTGCTTCCCAGCGTACGCGTCGGCGCAATATTCTGTCTGGCGCTCGATCCAACACACGAACAGTACATACAGAGGGAGGGCTCCAATCCCACCCACGAGCGCGTACGGTACACTGCTCGCGATAGCGAGGGGCCACCCGATGAGGGCGACAGCCGGTAGTACGACCCGCAGTAGTGGATGCCAGCCTCGATGGTGGGCAACCTCATGAGCCACGATCGCTCTGTCGGCCGACTCGGAAAGCGACGCGAGCAGTTGGTCGGACACGAATACATACTGATATCCGGGAACGATGCCCAGCGCACGTGCTCGCACCGAAACAGTGTCTGGGGAACGTTCCGTAATCCGCAGACGTATGCGATGGGCACCGTCGATGCCGCTTGTCAGTCGTTCGCGTTTCGTCCCCGTCGGCTTCCGGGTGCTCTTTCGGCGATCAACGACAAGTGGACGGATCGCAGTAAGCACAGTGGCCACGACGATGAAGCCGATAGCTGCGAGCGTGAGGAGCCACGAGAGATCCGGAATCACGGATTGTTGACACCGATCTTCGGGATTCCCTGTTGCTCATACCGGGCTGGGAGCGTCATCGCTTGGTTTGCTGGTGGATACGCGTCGATGGAGACGGTAGCAAACGGATCTCGATCGGATGGTTTCTTGAGAACGCTCGTCTGGGGATAGGTATCGACATATCCTCCGATATCGATCAAGATTTCAGCGAATTGGATCCCGATTTTGACGATCTGCGGGGCGTCTTCCTGAGCAACTTGATCAGTCTTCAGAGGCTCCTTGGCGGATCCAGCAAGCCCATCGAGCGCTCGGGCGACGGTACGGAGCGCCCCAGACTCTTGTTCACTTATGGATTCGTCGTCGAGGTCGAATGCAGCCATGCGGCTCCCAGTCCACCTTCTCAAGGTATAGATATGAACCGCCTACACGTGAGAGACTGTTTGCAGTTCTTCTGTTCTCTTTTCTCGTGAGGCGGAGGTTGTACACAGTTCGTTCAGCGAAGAATTGGAGAGTTTATCGGGTTCGGGGAGGGGCGAAAACATGACTCCCAAGTCTCAGTGTAGCTTCAACCGAGAACCTACAGGTATATCGTCTCTGGGCGCGTAACTACTGGAATGAGCGCGAAAAAATATCTCGTCGAACNCTCAGTGTAGCTTCAACCGAGAACCTACAGGTATATCGTCTCTGGGCGCGTAACTACTGGAATGAGCGCGAAAAAATATCTCGTCGAACTCTCTGAAGAAGACCGCGATACGCTTGACTGGTTCATTTCTACCGGTGAACGGAAATCCGAGGACAACACGCGAGCACGGATTCTCCTGAAGGTGGATGACGGGCTCACTGATTCAGAAATCAGTGAGCACGTCGGCTGCCACACCAAAACAGTGTTCAACACGCGAAAAGCCTACACCGAGCGAGGGCTCGCGGCGATTCATCGCCGCAAGCCCGACCGCGAGTACGAAACCAAACTTGACGGCGACGCTGAAGCTCATCTCATTCGCCTTGCCTGTAGCGAACCACCAACGGGAGAAGCTCGCTGGACACTCCACCTCCTTGCCGACGAACTCGTGACCCTCGACGAGATCGACTTCGAGTCGATCTCTCACGAAACCGTCCGACAGCGTTTAAAAAAACGCCGCTGAAACCCCATCTCTCGGATTATTGGGCGATTCCGCCCGAACAAGACGCTGACTTCGTCTACTACATGGAGGACGTCCTCGACCTCTACCGGGAGCCCTACGACGAGAACCGGCCAGTCATCTGCTTCGATGAATCAAGCAAAGCACTTCGGGGGCACAAACGCGATCCGCTCCCGGCGAAACCGGGAGCGGTCGAACGTATCGACACGCACTACGAACGCAACGGGAAGAAGAAAATCCATCTCGCCACCGAGCCGTTGACTGGGTGGGTGAACGTCGAGATCACGGACAGGCGACGCACTTGCGAGTGGATTGACCGGATGGTTGAACTCGCAGATGTCCACTACCCAGATGCCGACTGCATCCGGGTGGTGGTTGATCAGCTCAACACGCACAATCCTGCTGGCTTCTATCGGTTCTTCCCACCAGACAAAGCTCAAGCGTACCTTGATCGGTTCGAATTCCACTACACTCCCAAGCACGGGAGTTGGTTGAATATGGCTGAAATCGAGATAGGAGTCCTCAAACGGAAATGTCTCGACCGCCGCATCTATCACGCAGCGACCCTCCGGTCGGAGGTCGCTGCGTGGCAGGCTCGCCACAACGCCGCTGACCGATTGATCGACTGGCAGTTCACCACCGATGACGCCCGGATCAAGCTACGCCGGCTCTATCCCGTTCCGCTCGAAGAAAGCTAGCAAGATCACGGTTGAAGCTACACTCAGC
>NZ_AOMC01000023.1 GCF_000336695.1 Halococcus morrhuae DSM 1307 | reverse complement strand
GGCTCCGTACACGACAGGAAGTCTGTGATTGGAAGCATCGCCCGTTACCCCTGCCTACATCCCGACGCTACTTAACGTGCAAAGCTGAGCATAGATGGTACTGTCGAGTGACTCATCGAGGCTCAGATGTTCGAAGTGATCGTCGACACACGCTTTGATGCCGGCCCATCGCTCGGCGAACGGAGTGTCAGTGGCCGAGACGTCCTCGATCACTTGATCGTAGTTGGATTGGTCGAGGGTGGGAAGATCGTCCTCAACGACGTCCGCGAGGTCGTTGAGTGTGCGAGTTGCGACGCGGAGTGCTGCTGCCTGCTGTTCAGACATAGGATCCTCCGTATGGTTGATCGTGCATGCGACTATCGAGTTTGGTGGATAGCATATAGGTATGCGGTGCCTAAGTCTGGCAACCACCTGCCTTTAGCCAAGCGGTAAATGCGGTAGTTCCCAACTGGAAATCTCAGCATCTCCTCTGAACCATCTTCCAAACCGGCAGGACAGACTATAGTTTGATGGTCACCTGAGCATACAATTGCCTCCCAAATAAAGCAGAGAATAGTTGACTATACCATCAAATTTGAGAGAGTAATAAATGTATCTGTGTCATTTCTACACGTACGGGTTGGAATCTGTCTAAGACATAGGTAGTACTCGTTAACTACTATACCGATCTTTGAATTCACGCTCGCGGCGCATGAGCTCCTCGACACCGTGTTCGAGAATGGCTTTGCCCATACCGCTGGCAACGTAATAGGAGAATAGGCCGTCGCTGTCGGGCGTATTCTGCTTACGGTTCTGTACGAGACCGACATCACAGAGTTTGTCGAGATGATAGTGGAGGTTGTTGGGGCGCATCCCGAGCGATTCCTTGAGTTGATTCGCACTCATCTCGCCCTGCTGTTTGAGCGCATAGAGGATCCGAAAGCGGGTTTCATTGCCAATGGCGTCCTGCATAGCGAGATATTCTTGGAGCTTGAGCACGCTGTGTTCGGGCAAGAGCTCCTCGGGGTCGATGCTTTCGTCGTCGGTAGTGCGCTGTTCTTTTGTCGACATCAGGTTGGTTGGCCTCGTTTTGCTGTGTCCTACTTCCCATTCGTCGCCGGCAACGTGTCGATCGTATTGGTCATTGAAGCTGTGTCCGTATAACTATTTCTGAGTCGATATAGGCTGAAAAACACGATATTTATAAGTATAACAGGAGAGAATGAGATATGCGCGAGCGGCTCTTGGGACGTCTTCGTGAGCAGTTCGATGGGTCTCTCGATACGGACCAGTTTCTCGTCTACTTGATGAGCCCGTACAAGGAATTCCAACTCGACGACTTACTCCCAGAAGGGACGACGCCCGAGGACGTCAACGTGGATTTCGCCGAGTGGGATGACGAAGAGGGCGACTACACCGAACAGGAAGTTCTGGAGCAACTGACGTGGCTACGGGATGAATTGCGAACTGACCCAGGAGTGAACGCATTCATCGCATTAGATCCGGACATCCCCATCGAAGAGATGGATCCGGCGACGCAGAGCATCGAGTTCGCGCGGGCGAGCAACGTGGTGGTGTTCGTCGCGCCGCATGTCGGTCGGAATCTGGGTGTCGGGATCGAAACGGGATCGGTGCTTGAAGCGTTCTACGCGGACGATGAGAGCGATCCCGAGACTGTGGCCCGTCAGGAACGTGTACTCTTCGTCCATGAGGACACCCTCTCCAGTGCAATGATCGGCTCAGTAACTCGCCGCTGGGAGACGGCCGTCCGCTCGTATGCTGATCGCGAGGAGCTACTCCACGAAATCAAGCTGTTCGTGGTGGACGTGATGAATCGCGAGTTCGCTGGGGACCTGCCGCGGTTGGACGAGAGTGACTAACCCTTCGATGTCACGCGATTTCTCAGCAACATGGCCTTCCGTGAGGACTCGGAATCCGATCGGTTAAGACACGCTCGACGCCAGGATGTGTGTTCCCCGCCGTTCGTTTAAGTCTCCGGCATCCGTCTTTAGCTAAGCGACAAAACGCATGACTGCGGCTGGGATCGAAGTTGGTTCGTGAATGGATTGAGGAGGGGTAGGTGTGTCATCCGACCCCTCCTCGGACCGAATTGAACGACGGCTCACTACGCTCTTTCCATCGACCGCGCTGGAAGACCACGCCGAGGCCCTCGGCGTGGTCGAACGCGACGGCAAGTTCCAGATTCCAGCGATGATCTGGGCGTTCGTGTTCGGCTTCGCCGCCGGCGAGAGCCGATCACTCGCCGCGTTCCGCCGTGCCTACAACGCTACCGCTGACAAGACGCTCTCACCCGGCGGCTTCTATCAGCGGCTGACACCGCTGTTCGCCACGTATCTCCGCGACCTCGTCGAGTTCGCGCTCGACGAGGTCGCTGTTCCGCATACCGTTAGCGACGAGTTCGACCGGTTTAGAGACGTGATAATCGCCGATGCAACCGTCCTGCGGTTGCACCGATTTCTCCGCGAGGAGTACCAGGGGCTCCGTGAGGAGCAGGCTGGAGCGAAGCTCCACCTGCTCCACAACGTCACTGATCGAACCATCGAGAAACTCTCCATCACCGGCGAACGTCCCCATGACAGCACCGAATTCAAAACGGGATCGTGGCTCGAAGGACGGTTACTGCTCCTCGATTTGGCGTACTTCAAGTTCCGTCGCTTCGCGCTGATCGACGAGAACGGCGGCTACTTCGTCAGCCGTCTCAAGCGGAACACGAAGCCGGAGATCGTCGCAGAACTGCGCGAATGGCGCGGACGCGCCATTCCGCTGGAAGGCGAGGAAGTTTTCGACATCGCGGAGGATCTCCATCGCAAATACGTCGACGTTGAGGTCGAAGTTGAATTCAGACGAGGACCATACGCAGGCACGCGCTCGTGGGATACGAAGCGATTCCGCGTCGTCGGCGTCCGCAACGAGGACGCCGACGACTACCACTTCTATATCACGAATCTGCCGCGAGAGTGGCTCTTGCCGGCGGATATAGCAACGATCTACCGCTGTAGGTGGGCGGTGGAGTTACTGTTTCGCGAACTGAAGACGCTGTACGACCTCGACGAATTCAACACGACCAACCCTGCAGTAATGAAGATTCTGCTGTATGCGGCGGTGCTGACGCTGTTGGTGAGCCGCGAGTTGTTGGAGTTGGTAGTCGAGCACGCGGACGATGAGGCGGTGTTCCCACCGGAACGCTGGGCGGCGACCTTCCGGTCGCACGCCCAGCAGATTCTCAAGCGACTCAGCAACTACCTCGATTACTCACCACCACCGCTGTTAGACCGGATGGCAGCCGACGCACAGAAGATTCACCAAGAGCGCCCGATCCTCCAAGAACAGTTCGCTACCGCCACTCAGGCTACTCCTGGAGTTAGCTAAAGACGAATGAAGTCTCCGGAGACGTTGTTGACGGATATGGCCAGAGGAGACCGGACGGTCGATCGTACGCCCGAGAAACCGCCGCGGGGAGAAGGCGGGACTGGCGACAAGCCCGGGTCCGTCTGGCTGGATCGGATCCTCACCCGCCTCCTGCTTGGTGAGTCGGCCTCCAGTGAGGAGCACAACGATTCGACGCCCGACGGCGCTATCGATCGCGATCCGAAGAAACCGCCACCCGAAGAAAGCGGTGCGTGGAACAAACGCGGCTCGAAGACTGTTGATCGGATCGTCAACTGGATCGTCACCGGTGATCCGGACATGCCGTAGCGTGCGTTTTCGCGCCCGTCATCGCAGAACGGTGGATCAGCTCGGTACTACGCTCCTGGGTATTCTCATCGTGTCATAGAACTCTTCACATACCTCACCAGGAGCCCGAGAAACGGTATCTGAGAAACAGCCAGTATTGTCGTAATTCAGAGCCAGCGGTAGCGTGCCTCTCGATCGATACGCGAAAACCATGCCAACCGTTCTATGACACTCTGTGGTGGTCCAGAAAACCCACCGAGGGCGGCTCCACTGAGAATGACGATATGCTCAACCACCGACCATGAGCAATGCAGACGACGTCCTTGACCTCCGTAGTGGCTGAACACGTGTGAGACTACGGCGAGACAAACCCAACGTACTGCGCGTCTGAACTCTCACCGACAGGCGGATTCTTTGCAAAGAGTGTCGACAAAAGGATCGCCGACAGTAATCACCCAACCGACGCGATCAAACCACGGCCGATGGTGGGCAGTGACTCGTTTCTCTAAAACTGTGTCAGACAGCCGTCCTAAGCCTCAGTAGCGACGTACTGGTCTTCCCACTCACGCCGCGCATCGATCTCGCGACGGCCACGCTGGGTGAGGTTGTAGTAGTTGGTCCGCTTGTCGCGTTCGCCCTTCTCGACGAGTCCTTTCTCGACCAGTTCGTCGAGGTTCGGGTAGAGTCGGCCGTGGTGGATCTCGCTTTCGTAGTAGCCTTCGAGTTCATCCTTGATCGCGAGCCCTTTCGGCTCGTCCTGTCCTGCAATTGCGTACAGCACGTCGCGCTGGAACCCAGTCAGATCGTACATATCCTGCTGTTGGTCATTCTTACAGGAAAATATACCGATTTTCGAATCNGCGTACAGCACGTCGCGCTGGAACCCAGTCAGATCGTACATATCCTGCTGTTGGTCATTCTTACAGGAAAATATACCGATTTTCGAATCGACTATTCAGCCGACATAGGGCACATGTCCATCGGTTTCACCCGTGACATGCTTCCCCGGTTCGTTCTTCGATAACAAGGTTTACTTTATGCGAGATAAGATAACAGACGGCATGATAGATCGATTGGAGAAAGAAGTCGATATGCTGGAACGGCATCTGCAGGTGTTGCGGATGGTGATCGAGAACGAACCGATCGGCATCGTGAGGATGTCCGACGAAACCGGCTACGCCCATCACAAAATCCGCTACTCATTGCGTGTGCTCGAAGAAGAAAATCTGATCGAGCCGTCCAGCCAAGGCGCGACCACGACTGACCAGACGAGTGGATTCGTTGACGAACTCGACGGACGAATCGACGCGGTGAGCACCAAACTCGCTGAGATGAAACTCGACACGACAGGCGAAATGAGCCAGTAGTCCGGATCAGCAGGACGAGCAGAGATTCGATATCGCTACCGAACTCAGAGATCGCGTGGCTGGACAGTCTTGCGATCATTGGCATCTGATCGCCGTGTCGCATCCGCAAGCAAGTCCGCCACTTCACTGTTGAGCGCATCGTAGAAATCCGATGAGACGTTCTGGTCTGCGAGCTGTTCTTTGACTGCCGCTTTGACGATGAGATCCGTCATGCAACCTGTACTCCCGGCTATTCGTACTTATACCTCATCAAAGCGTGGTGAAAGTAGACTCAGCTCTTCAGCTTGGCAAGATCGTGTAACTCAGCGAATGGTGACTAAAATGCTGTCACGTAGGTTGTAAGAAACAGAGTTGCATTGTAGAGCCCATGAGCGAGGATTGGAACGGACAAATTGTCGTATTTTTCGTACAGCGCACCCAGTATNGTTGTAAGAAACAGAGTTGCATTGTAGAGCCCATGAGCGAGGATTGGAACGGACAAATTGTCGTATTTTTCGTACAGCGCACCCAGTATGACTGCGAGCGAGAACGGAGCGATACTCAGCAGAACAATCGCTTGTATCCCACCGAGATAGCCAATCGCATGCGGAATAACGAACAGAAGAGCGGCCACGCCGACAGCAGCGGGTGTTCGCATACTCCGAGTGAGTCGTCGCTGAATCACACCACGAAACAGATACTCCTCGGCTGGCGCGATGACGACGAATGAAAGCACTGCCAGCACGAGGACCATCGTCGGATCCCCTGTGAGGAGTTCCTGGTCGGCACGCCCGATCTGGATGCCCGTTCTGGTACTGAGTACGCCGATCCCGCTTGCAATCCCGAGCATGACGAGTGTGCTGACAACCACCCACCCAAACTGTTGTGGCGTCGGAATCTCGATTGATATCTTCTCAGTGAACCACCGGTGGACATACACCCATCCAGCGATGGCATAGCCCGCTTCCGAAAGGACGAACACGACGGTGAGCACGGCGAGACTGGTTCCGCCCACGAGAATCGGGACGATCGAAAGTACCGTCCCGATTGCAAAGGCAGAGATCACCAGTCCAAGTCCAATCGCGACAGCACGCCCGCGAGTTCTCCAGTTGGGTCGTGGATGTGGGTCACTCCGACCGTCAACAGGTTGTGTACTGGCCATTATTCATATGTTCCATCGATATGTTATACAGCTATCGGAGACACACTCTCACGCTGCGACTCTCCGGCTTGTCGACGATTACGACGTCGACCGCTTACTACTCGTCCTCGGCGTCGGCGATCGCCTCAAGTGTGTCGAACTCGAAGTTCTTGAGCAGCCGTGGCTCGTTTTTGATCGTGGAGATGGTGAACATCGATCGGGTGCGGATCACCTCGTCGATCCCCTCGAACTGGCTGATGAGGTCCTCGACCATTCCCTGGTTGCCGAGGCGTGCGATGACGACGAAGTCGGTTTCGCCCATGGTGAAGTAGACCTGATCAGCGCCCTCGATGGCAGAGAGCTTCTCGCCGACGCGCTCGTGGTAGCCCTCGTCGTACTCGGCGATGACCTCGGCGATGATGGTGACGCCGAGCCCGACCTTCTCGTAGTCGATGTCGTAGAGATCGTTCTTGATGACGCCCTCCTCACGGAGGTTGTTCAGTCGGTAGTAGATCGTCGACTTCGGGATGCCCGTCTCCTCGTGAAGCCGGTCGGGGCTGCCGGTGCCGAGGTTCGCAATCGCCGAGAGGATCTTGATGTCACGTTCGTCCATACTTGAATGCGGTTGGGAGATACTCGACAGGCGTACTTAATCCTCCCCATTACGTGTAGAACGGTGAACGACTGGCACCCGTTGCGAATCGCGGGACGGTTGCGGTCAACGCCGAACCAGCCGAGCATGTCGCGGATTTCGGCGAGCGAGGCAGCTGAGGTATGGGTGTGGTTACAAGCAAGCCTCAAGCCTGCCAAACCCCGGCAAGAACGCCGCGACGTTCGTTGCGAAGGACAGTTCGCGAACACTGATTGACTTCCAAGCAACGACCGGGCTGCTCGCGAATTTCGTGATGGACCAGCGAAGCTCGAACAGTAGCACGGAGATCGTGCTCGAATCCAAGGGCCTCGCCCACGCTCGTGACATCCGTTTCGTCGGCGTCCAAGACAACACGGGTCAGGGGGTACCCGACCGACGGCCTACAGATTCCCCGTGCTCGCTCCAAGCCGAGAAAGGAGCGACTGCACGCGCCGAACGGATCGTCGGCCAGTATATCGGGCTGCCTGGCAACAAGAACTCGGGCGGAGCGTCGATGTCCTGGATCGGTAATGGGGACAAGGACATTGCCCAGATTGGACACTGTGCCTCACGCGGAGCGGCCGATAACGGCGTCTACGGCGGACGAACGCCCGGTGATGTCCAGATCAAAGGCGGTTAGTGGATGAACAACGAGGTGAGCCAACTGCGGTTTTCGGGCAAGAACAGCTGGGCCGACGGCGTAACCGTCGTGGTTGACAAAGACAGCTACGAAGGACCGACGGGGGAGAGGGGGGGGG
>NZ_AOMC01000022.1 GCF_000336695.1 Halococcus morrhuae DSM 1307 | reverse complement strand
CGGCTTCGAGCGCCGATCGCTCCTCGTCGTCCATCCCGCGGAGCGGACTCCGCAGCGGGCCGGCGTCGAACCCACGCAGCGAGAGTGCGGCCTTCACACCGGCGAGATACGGCCCGCCTTTGAACGCGTCGCGCACCCGATAGAGGGTGCTCTGACACTCGCGTGCGTGCTCGATATCGCCTGCCGAGTACGATTCGTGGAGATCGACGAGCAGTTCGGGGAGAGCGTTCGCCACCGCGCTCACGCCACCGGTACAGCCGACGAGCCGGCCGGGGAACTGCAGCGAGTCCGACCCGGCGAGGAAGACGAGGTCGGGGNAGCCAGGGGACGTCCTTGCTCGAATCCTTGACGCCGGCGAGTCCGTCGATCTCGGCGAGCGCGTCGAGCGTCGCGTGGCTGAGCGCGTTCCCGGTCTTCGAGGGGATGTGGTAGACGTAGATCGGGAGCTCGGTGGCCTCGGCGACGCGGCGGTAGTGTTCGACCGTGCCCGTCTCGTCGACCGGGTAGTAGTAGGGCGTGACGACGACGAGCCCGTCCGCGCCGGCCTCGGCGGCGTGCTCGGCGCGGTCGACCGTGTGGTACGTGCTCGGCGCGCCGACGCCCGCGATGACCGGCACCTCGCCGCCGACCTCGTCGACGACCGCCTCGACGACGCCGGCCTGTTCGTCGCCGTCGAGTAGCGCGAACTCGCCGTTCGTTCCCAGTGGAAAGACGCCGTGGACGCCCCGATCGACGACGAACCGGGCGTGGTCGGCCGTCGTCTCGTAATCGACGGATTCGTCCTCGTCGAACGCCGTCACCATCGGCGGGACGACGCCGCCGAGATCGAGCGGATCGTCGTTCGCAGTCGCGTCGTGGCTCATGGCGTTCGTTCTCGGTGTGTAATCATAAACGTTCAGAGAACGGATTCCGCAACGCCTACCCCGCCGCCCGCGTAGGTCGATCCATGACACCGGACGTGCTCACGCTCGGCGAAACGATGGTGCTGTTCAGTCCCGACGAACCGGGACCGACGAAACACCAGCAGACGTTCAAAAAGAGCCTCGGCGGTGCCGAGAGCAACGTCGCCATCGCCCTCTCGCGGCTCGGCAACGACGTGACCTGGCACAGCACACTCGGCGCGGATCCCCATGGAAAGTACGTCAACTCGTTCGTCCGCGGCGAAGGCGTCGATACGTCGACTGTGGAGTTCACCAACGATGCACCGACGGGGATCATGTTCAAGGAGCGCCGTGCGTTCGGCGAGACCTCGGTCTACTACTACCGCCACGGCTCGGCCGCGAGCACGATGACGCCCGACGATCTCCCCGCCGACGCCATTGCGGAAGCCGATTATTTCCATCTCACTGGTATCACGCCCGCACTGAGTGACTCCTGTCGTGAGGCGACCCTCGCAGCCGTCGAGCGCGCACGCGAGGCCGACGTGACAGTGTCATTCGATCCGAACATCCGCTACAAGCTCTGGGGGAGCGACGAGGAGATGCGACGGACGCTACTCGCGCTCGTCGAGAAGAGCGATATCGTTCTCCCAGGCATCGAGGAGGGACGAACTCTGTTCGACGCCGGCACGCCCGACGAGATCGCGAACGCGTGTCGCGATCGGGGAGCTGCCATCGCGGTCGTCAAACTCGGTGCCGAGGGTGCGCTCGTCGACGACGGTGAAGTGACCCGCGTACCGGGCTACAAGGTTGAGCGCGTCGTCGACCCCATCGGCGCGGGTGACGGGTTCGCCGCTGGCTTTCTGGATGGTCGTCTTCACGGACTCGGCGCGGTCGAGGCGACGAAGCGTGCCAACGCCGTCGGCGCGTTCGCCACGACCGTGACCGGCGATGTCGAGGGGCTACCCACCGAGCGCGAACTTGACGTGTTCCTCGGCGAGCGCGAGGCGCTACAGCGATGATTTCCTAATCAGCCAAATAAATCATATCTAACTGGCGACAAATAGGACAACTGATAATAGATGAGGGATGACTCGAAGATGGATTTACGAAGTTGAAGTATTTCCTTAGAAGACTGTATACATGGTGTACGGTGATCTAAGTCAGGTTGAGGTTTGTTGTGACTTTCACTATAATTTTTGAGAGAAACCCGGAATAGTAGTGCAAACTAAGGACATGGACAGCAAATCAGATTCCCTACAGGAAGCGGAGGTTCGTTTTAATCATCGATAGCGCGTTTGACCAACGTCAGGGTGTCATAGAACGGTTGGCATGGTTTTCAGCTATCGATTGAGGAGTCTGCTATCGACACTTCTGAATAGCAGCGATATTGGCTGCTTCTCAGACACCGTTTCTCGGGGTGCTGCTGAGGTGTGTGAAGAGTTCTATGACACCCTGCAACGTGGTTACACGAGTTGCGAATCTGGAAATTTCGCTCCCTGCTTCAGACGCTTCTGTCTCACAGTTTATCCTACTGCAGTATAGTGGTTTACTATTCCTTAGAAATAAAAATGTTCATGCAATGTTTGAAAATTCTCGCAATTCCTGATTTTCGCCAACAGAAGCTCCAAGATTACGTCAATAGGGTCGTTCCGTGGTCCTGTTCACTCATAACTCGTCACTATTGACTCGATCTATAGTAACTATTTTATAGAAGGCTGTCAATGCGTGCCTATGGCTATCGTATCCACTACACAAGATCAACGGCCATTCATTGATGGTCAATGGGAAGACGGCTGTGAACCCATCGAGGTGTCTGATCTTGCCGAGGGTGGCGTGTTCGCTCGGGTGAAGGCAGCGGATGGGGAACAGGCCGAGAGCGCGCTCGCGGCGGCCGAGAACGCACAATCCGCGCTCGCCGCGACGACGATCCCCGAGCGCGTTGCGTGGCTCGAAGCGATTGCGGCGGGACTGCGTGAACGGGAGGACGAACTCGCGGATGTGATTGTTCGTGAGGCGGGCAAACCGATTTCGAGTGCGCGCGCCGAGGTTGAGTCGGCCGCTGAGCGGTTCGAGCGCGCCGTCGAAGAGGCACGGGGATTAAATGGAGAGTTCCGAATGGGAACCACCACCGGTCATGAGGGTTGGGAGGCGATCATCAAACCCGAACCGATCGGGACCGTGCTCTGTATCACACCATACAACTATCCACTCTCGACCACCGCGCTCCAGGTTGCGCCAGCACTCGCCGCCGGTAACAGCGTTGTGCTCAAGCCCGCAAGCAAGACTCCTGTGAGTGCAGCGATTCTAGCCGACATCGTCGCGTCGGCCGACATTCCGGCAGGCGGATTCAATTTCGTGCCGGGGCACGCAGGTGCGATTGGTGACGTGCTCGCCGGTTCGGATCAGATTGATGCGATCGCGATGACCGGCTCGTCGGATGCGGGCGAACATGTTGCGCGCCAGAGCGGCATCGTCAACCTCCACATGGAACTCGGCGGGAATGCTCCCGCAATCATCTTCCCCGACGCTGACCTCGATGCAGCCGCCGCGGCGTGTACGAAGGGGGGACTTAAATACGCCGGACAGCGGTGTTCGGCAATTAGCCGCGTGCTGGTCCACGAGTCGATCCATGATGACCTCGTAAAGCGAATTGAGGGTGAGATGGACGCCTACCCAATGGGTGATCTTTTCGACGAGGCAACTGCGTTGGGGCCGCTCATCAGTGCCGATCAGGCTGACTGGGTTGAGGATCTCGTCATCGACGCCACCGATCGGGGAGCCGAGATCGTTCGCGGCGGTAGGCGCAATGGACAAAAGTTTGAGCCCACGCTACTCGGCCGTGTTCCGGAGAGCGCACGCCTCGTCGCCGAAGAGCAGTTCGGCCCTGTGATCCCGATGACGACGTTCACCGACGAGAACCATGCTATCGAGATCGCTAATAGTACTGATCTCGCACTCGACGGCTGCGTGTTCACGACCGGGTACGATCGTGCGCTTCGGGTCGCTGAACGCATCGACGCCGGCGGAGTCAGGATTAACGGCGCACCGAGCCACGGCCTCGGTGACATCCCGTTCGGCGGGAACGAGGATTCTGGCATTGGCCGCGAAGGCATCGAGACGAGTATCGAAGAGTTCGTTCGCTACAAAAACATCGTGCTATAACCAATGGTGTCATATAATAATACAATTAGACGAGATGTCGATGAATTGGGTTCACTGGTTGGTGAAGTACTCGAAACACAGACCTCGACCGACGTGTTCGAGACGGTCGAACGGCTCCGCACCACCGCCATCGACTGGTCGTGTCGCAAAGCGGTCTAGACTTCGGTAGCAACTGACTCCCTTCAGGAAGGGGTTGTCTCTGGTGACCAAACCGAGACCACCCC
>NZ_AOMC01000021.1 GCF_000336695.1 Halococcus morrhuae DSM 1307 | reverse complement strand
CCTCAGTCGATCAACCAAAACAACCATGAGCTGTGACCTCTCAGTGGAGGCTACCAGAGGCAAAGTCTAGAGGACTTTGCGACACCACCCATCGACTACCGCAGCAACAACGAGGTCGACTCACGCACCGACCTCGATCGTACGCTGCGCGGTCTCGAACCTGAAACTGCAGCCACGGTCGCGCGCGCGTTCACTACCTATTTTGAGATGGTGAACCTCGCTGAGGAGCGCGAACGCGTCCGTACGATTCGAACCGCCTCCCAAGAAGGATCGCTTGCCGATAGTTTGAGCGCCGCCGTCGAGAGCCTCACCGATCGCGATCCGGACGTGGTCGAGCAGATTCTCAAGGACGTGCTGATCGAACCGACCTTCACCGCTCATCCCACAGAGGCCCATCGCAAGACGGTGAAGGCGAAACTCCGAACCATCGCGGACCATCTCGTCGAACTTGACGAGCGCCAGCTCACCGACACCGAGCGTGAACAGATCGAAGATGCGCTCAAAGCTCAGGTGACGAGCCTCTGGGGCACTCGTCAGGTCCGCGAGCGACAGCCCGAACCGCTCGACGAAGCTCGGAATGTCCACTGGTATCTCGAAAACACTCTATTCGATACCACCGGTGAGATCTACCGAGAGATCGAGAACAAGCTTGAAACGGAGCTCGACAACATCGAGATTCCCAAACTCTTCGAGTTTCGATCATGGGCCGGCAGCGACAGAGATGGGAATCCCTACGTCACTCCCGAGGTAACGAACGAAACGCTCGCACGACAGCGTCGGAGTGTTTTGGAGAAGTATCAAAAAGCACTAGCTGATCTGTCGAGCGTACTCGCCCACGATGCCGACCGGCTTGATACGAGCGCGGCGTTTAACGATCGGCTCGCTGCGAACCGCAAACGCTTCCCCACACTCGCCGATCAGGCCCGCGACCGCTATCCCGATGAACCCTATCGTCAACATCTTCGTCTGATAGGAGAACGTCTCGAACGTATCGGAGACGTCCGGCCGAACGGGTACGACAGCGTTGCCGAGTTCACCGACGACCTCGACGTGCTGGCGACGAGCCTTCGAGCGAACGGCGGGGAACAGATCGCGGCAGTTCACGTCGATCCACTCGAACGCCAAGCTGAGACGTTCAGGTTCTGCCTCGCCAGCCTTGACCTCCGAGATCACCAAGAAAAACACACCGAAGCAATCGCTAGGGCACTCGGCCGCGAAGACATCGAGTACGAATCGCTTGACGAAAGCGAGCGCATTGAGCTCCTCACCGAGGCGATTCTCCAAGATACACCGTTGATCGACGTCACCGATAGGGATAACCTGCCCGACCCCGCAGCGCGCGTGCTTGAACGATTCGACCGTCTGAACGACTGGCAGCGTGAGTACGGTGCGGATGCGATCGATACCTACTGCATCTCGATGGCCGAGAAACCGAGTCACGTCCTCGAAGTTCTTTTCCTTGCTGATCAAGCAGGGGCGGTCGAGCTCCCCGAGTACTGTGGGCTCGATATCGTGCCGCTGCTCGAAACTGAGGCCGCGCTCGACGGTGCGCGCGAAATCATGGGCACTTTGTTCAAGAACGAGGCGTACAGCCAAGCACTCGCTGCACGCGGGAACATCCAAGAGGTAATGCTCGGGTATTCGGATTCGAACAAGGAGAACGGGTATTTTGCCGCGAACTGGGACCTCTACCGCAACCAGCGTCGGCTCGCCGAAATCGTCGATGACCACAATGTCGATCTTCGACTGTTCCACGGTCGCGGCGGCTCGATCTCTCGAGGCGGTGGTCCAATGAATGAAGCATTGCTTGCACTGCCAAACGAAACCGTCACCGGCCAAGTCAAGTTCACCGAGCAGGGTGAGGCGATCGCGGAGAAGTACGCCAATCCACGCATCGCAGAGCGCAACTTGGAGCAGATGCTGAACGCTCAGATCCGCGCACGAGCGCAGTCGCTTGACCATCCTGCGGACGATGTGCCTACGGAGTGGGTTAATGCGGCCACGACCATTGCCGACGCGGCGCGGACGGCCTACCAGGACTTGCTCGACATGGATGGGTTCGTGTCATATTTTGAGCAAGCCACACCTATTACTGTGATTGAGGAACTCAACATGGGCTCGCGGCCGGCTTCACGATCAGACGAACGCACGGTCGAAGATCTCCGGGCGATCCCGTGGGTATTCTCATGGACCCAATCACGGTGCATTCTCCCTGGGTGGTACGGCCTTGGAGCCGGAATCGAGGCCTACCTCACCAATGACGGATCGGCCGACACGCTTCAGGAGATGTACAATGAATGGGCATTCTTCCGAACAACGATCGATAACGCTGCACTCGCGCTCGCGCGCACCGATATGGAAATCGCAGCGAAGTACGCTGCAGTCGCGGACGACGATCTCGAAGCACGCTTCTTCCCAGTGTTCGAGGCGGAATACGAGCAAGCGGTCGATTTTGCTACGACCATCAGCGATCGTGACGAGCTCGTGAAGCGTGACTGGCTCCGCGAGAGCCTCCGCCGCCGAAATCCCTACGTCGACCCGTTGAACGTGCTCCAGACTCACCTCCTCGACTGCGAACACCGCACCGAGACTGAAAAGCGGGCACTACGCCTGACAGTCAAAGGGATTGCTGCCGGCATGAAAAATACTGGATAAAGAATGATTGAAACACTTTCAGTTGATCACATTGACACAGTCCCGACGCCGTCCAGCAGGCGCTGAATTTGTCTAACCGATGCCCGAACGGACATCGGAACGATAGANAACGATAGAGCTGGGAGTTTTGGATTGGTGAGGTCGCTGTCGGCGGCGATCGCCGCCGACGCGACAGTGTCGCCACTCACGACCAACGCCCAGATTGGGCGCAGCTACCGAAAGAACCGATCGTCTAGTGACTGATTCGCTGGAACAGACCTACGTACTCCAAGTGCCGCTCTTGCCGAATCTAGTGAAACACGTTGAGGGCGAAGCAGTCAACGAGGCCGTGTAGCGGTGCTCCGACGAGGTTCAACGTCCGTACNGTGAAACACGTTGAGGGCGAAGCAGTCAACGAGGCCGTGTAGCGGTGCTCCGACGAGGTTCAACGTCCGTACGAACCCGTAGGTTCGGACGGACTGCTCCAATCCTGGTTTGGAGAGACCGCGGAACTTCTCCAGCCACGGCTGGATCAGCGACCAGAGGCATTCGACTTGATTTGTGTGGACGCCTTCGTCTGAGACGTACTTATCGTCGTGAACAACGGTTCGATGCTCGTGATTCATCTGCTGATACGCAGGAAGTTCGTCGGTCCAGATCTCTCCCAGCGGCTGGGAGAGATCGCCTGCTTCCTCTATCACTGGCCCGAGATTCCCGTCGTATTTTGATCCTTCTTCGGCTGAGATCACCCGAAGCACGTCGCGGCTCGCCGCGACGAGCGTGAGTTTGTCTCCCGGTGCTCCCTCCCAGCGTGATCGGCCCGGTTCCCCAGAACCGCCGCGGGAGAGACCGTCCCGCGGCGGCGATTGATCTTTGTAGCCCGAACACTTCGAACCGGTTTCATCGATCTGTGTTGGTCCCTCAACGGTGTGCTGGATGCGCTCCCAGACGAGGGGAAAGCCGCGTTCGAACGCGGCTTCCCCATCACGGAGTTGCGTATGGATCGTGTCGTAGCAGGAATCGAATAGTTGGGTGATCTGGTTGATGCTGAGCAAGGTATCAGCGTAGAGAATGAAGATGAGAAGGAGTTCACCAGGTGTAAGACCGGTGTTTGCGAACGGCGTGTTTCGGGTGTATGTGAAGCTATAGCGGCAGTTACGACACCAGACTCGGGGACTGCTGTCCCNGTGTTTCGGGTGTATGTGAAGCTATAGCGGCAGTTACGACACCAGACTCGGGGACTGCTGTCCCGAGTCTGGAGAGCTGTTTCTCCACACTCGGGACAGGGAGCCTGCTCCCACGCACGCTTGCAGCGCCGCTCGACGATGGCGTCGAGCGGCTCGGGGCGGAACACTATTGCTTGGCGCTCAACAACTTCCTGGAGCATCCCGCCGAAAGCTGTCCGTTGGAGCACATCCACTAGCATACGGCGGGATGCTGTAATTCCTACGCGACTGTTTCACCAGACTCGGCAAGAGCGTCTATATTTGCGGTTCGACCTGTTCGGTGTCGTCGAGATTGCGATTGTGCAGCGCCTCGCCCGTCTCGCCGTCGAACAGGTGGATCGCGTCCTCGGGAAGCCGCGCGATCGCCGGCTGCCCTGCCTCGATGCGTCGCAGCCCGCCGATCGTCGCCACGAACGTCCGTGATTCGTCCATGTCGAGCTCCGACACGCTCTCGTCGCCCTCGAAGGCGAGATAGACGTTGTTGCCGCTGCCGACCGGCTCGACCACGTCGACAACCGTACGGAAATCGTGCTCCCCATCGCCCTCGACTGCATCGACCAGTTCGATGTCCTCGGGACGCACGCCGAGGGTCACGTCCGTCGCGTCGCCGAGGTCTCTGCGAGTGCCTTCCGAGAGCGGATAGTCGAAGTTCTCGCCGACGAGATGTCCGTTCTCGACGTCCATCTCGAAGAAGTTCATCGACGGTTCGCCGATGAAGCCCGCGACGAACCGGTTTGCGGGTTCGTGATAGGCCTCTAGTGGTGTGGCGACCTGCTGGAGTCGGCCGTCGTCGAGAATGGCGATCCGATCGCCCATCGTCATCGCTTCGGTCTGGTCGTGGGTCACGTAGACCGTGGTGACCCCGAGGTCCTCCTGCATCCGCTGGAGTTCGGTCCGCATCTGTGAGCGCAGTTTCGCATCGAGGTTCGACAGCGGCTCGTCCATCAGGAACACCGCCGGACTGCGGACGATCGCACGGCCGAGCGCGACGCGCTGCTGTTGGCCACCGGAGAGCTCGCTGGGCGTTCGATCGAGCAGCTGTTCGATGCCCATCATCTCCGCGGCGGATTCGACCTGGTCGCGGATCTCGTCGTCGGGCATCTCCGTGCTTTCCTCGAGCCCGAAACTCATGTTCTCGCGCACGGTCATATGGGGGTAGAGCGCGTAGCTCTGGAACACCATCGCGATATCGCGATCGGCGGGCTGGCGGTCGTTGATCGTGGTTCCGTCGAGGCTGATCGTTCCCGACGAGACGGATTCGAGCCCCGCGATCATCCGCAGCGTCGTACTCTTCCCACAGCCCGACGGTCCGACGAGAACGAGAAACTCGCCGTCGGCGACGTCAAGCGAAGCGTCGTCGACAGCGATGATGTCGTCCCCACCGTCGCCGAACCGTTTGGTGACGTCGTCGAGTTTCAGTTCAGCCATTCGATACCTCCGTTCGTTGGTTGGGATAGTAGTTCGATCATCGTTGTCTGTCTACGTTCGGCCGGCAACACCCTGTGCGAACTGATCGCCGAAGATGATGAAGACGAGCAGCGTCGGTAGTGCGGTCAGGAACGCGCC
>NZ_AOMC01000020.1 GCF_000336695.1 Halococcus morrhuae DSM 1307 | reverse complement strand
GGTGCCGTCCAGGTCGAGGGCGGCGTCTTCCGGAACAACGATATCACACAGGTCCGGCTCAGTAGCAGTGACAGCTACGTGAAAAACGCGACCATCACCGCCGATTTCGACAACAGCAACAGCCCGAACCCCGGCGACACGCTCAACTCCCGCGGCGTGCGCTTCGAGGCCGGGAAGTTCGGCTATCGCGGCGCAAGCGTCGAGAACTGCGACATCACCATTGCCTCGACGCCCAATTCGAGCGGTGGCGTCGTGGTCGGCAGCGATGGGGCCGACCACGCAGTCCGGAACACCCGTATCAAGGTCGATGTCGACTCGATCCGAGGTTTCTACGCGAAGGCACCGGTCGGCTTCGGCAATCGTGGCCCGCCCCCGAAGCCCCACACGGCGACGCTCGAAAACGTGAGTGTGACTGGGTCGGCGTCCAGTGCCGACGCGATCCGCATCGACCAGCGTGACGATTCGGTAGTGAAGGGCTGTTGTATCGACCAGAACGGTGGTAATCGTGATGGCGTACGACTGGTTGACTCCGACGGCAGCAAAGTGGTCAACAGTACGATCGACGTCAATGGGCAGCGCGTCGTCGAGGACAACTCGTGGGTCCGAACACGCAACATCGATGCGAGCGGCTCCTGTCCGACACCGAATCAAGGTGGGGGGAGACTTCCGCATACGCTCACGATCGACGGTGCCGGATCGCGTACGAATTACTCTTTTTCGGTAAGTGGTAGTCTTGAAGGTACGGGTGCGCTGACTCCCGAGGACACGAT
>NZ_AOMC01000019.1 GCF_000336695.1 Halococcus morrhuae DSM 1307 | reverse complement strand
ATGGATTGATAATCGACGGTGCGGGATCACGTACTGACTACTCGTTTTCGGTGAGTGGTGATCTGAAAGGTTCGGATGCGATCACTCCCGAAGATACGATAAGCGGATCAAGTGCTCGGGGTGTAGTCGGTTCCGGGAAGGATTGCTATGGATTCTCGGGCGAACTCGTCGCGTTTGATTTGGATGGTCAGGCCAACGTCACCGTCGATGGGCAACCAGCCCGCGTCGGCCAGCAGCCAGACCACATGCTGACAATCGACGGTGTTGGATCACGTACTGACTACTCGTTTTCGGTGAGTGGTGATCTGAAAGGTTCGGATGCGATCACTCCCGAAGATACGATTACTGGATCGAGCGCTCAGGGTGTAGTCGGTTCCGGGACGGATCGCTACGGGTTCTCGGGTGAACTCGTCGCGTTCGATTTAGATGGTCAGGCCAATGTCACAGTCGACGGGAAGCCGGCTCGCATCGGCCAGCGCCCTGACCACGCACTGATAGTCGACGGTACCGGGTCGCACACCGATTATCGCATTTCGGTTACTGGCGATCTCGAAGGAAAGGAACTCAATAGAGCGGATTCAATTTCAGGTTCGACGGCCACCGGAGCGACCAAGGGTGGCCGTGACTGCTATGGATTCACGGGTGCACTCGTTGTGCTTGAAGTTACTGGTGATGCCACCATCTACCTCGATGGCGAACGTGCTAACCCGAACGATTACTTCGAGAACGTACTGACTATCACGGGAACCGGCTCAAGAGCAGAATACACTTTTTCGACCAGTGGTACTCTCAGACCGACTCGTGCTAACGATGCAACAATTAATTCTAACGATACTCGTCGCGGGTCAACTGCTATAGGACAGGTCGGTGGCGGCCGCGATAGCTACAAATTCTCTGGTGAGATCACTGACAGTAGCCTGAGCGGTAATGCAGTTGCGCATCTCAACGGGAACGAAGTGCAACTCTGATTCGGCCCAACACAACGGAATACGGCACAAATCAATTCTTGAAAATCGCTTCGATACTACTCACGGTACCCGAGCGCCCGCAAAGTTTCATCTACACTGCGTTCGGTTGTGGATGTGCGTTCTGGGTCGAACTTTGGTTCGTACTCGCCCCTGTCGTGTCCCGTTGTACGTGCCCATGGTACGAACCGAACCTTCGGATGAAGACTCCCAATTGGATGTTTGTACGTTCCATACTTGCCAAATGCTTCGCCGTGGTCGGCCGAAACCACGACTTCTCCATCGATGTTGTCGCAGAGAAGTGCCACCTCGTCGAGCACGTATCGGAGGTCAGCGAGATACGCTTGCAAGACTTGCTGTCGGTCACCGCCTGCTCGAAGATATNATATGCGAATGGTTCGTCCTCATGCTCGTACAGGTCCCGGTCCTCTGCGTTCGCGTTCGATACATAGGGGCTGTGTGGCTGGGCATAATGCACAATCATTCGATTAAAGTCGTGTTTTCGGCCGACATCAATCGCCCGATCGGTTACGTACCGTGGTGGGTTATGACCGCCCTTGCCCGAATCGTGTCGCCAGACATGTTCGAGTCGTCCGATGTCACTCACGCCACTGAAGTCCCAATTACACTGTTGAAAATATGTGGCTGGCGCGGGACCGACGAATGTCGTAGCGTCGCCCTGTGCATTGAATACGTAATCCGCATAGGCATTGCAGGCATCCGTTCTAGGCTAATCCCGTCGTGACTGGGACGAATTGATCGGA
>NZ_AOMC01000018.1 GCF_000336695.1 Halococcus morrhuae DSM 1307 | reverse complement strand
CAGGCGCGGCAAGTTCGATTTCAGACCCGATATTCGAGAAATTCGATAGTTTGTCATTCTCTGTTATTGAACTTACAGCGAGTACGTTTTGGAAATCAGCCGGATGATTGACTGATCCTCGGCTGTCATTCCCAGCGGACGCAACAATCAAGACACCCTCGTCGTGGGCATATGCGCACGCATCCTTGAGTGTCTGAGAATAGTCGGACCCGCTAATACTCATACTTATAACATCATATCCCTGATCAGCCGCCCACTCAATGCCTGCAGCAATCCATGACCAACGTCCCCAGCCATTATCATTGAGGACTTTCCCGGCGTGAAGCGTCGATGTAGGAGCAGTCCCGACAACACCTTGTGTGTTGTCGCTAGCTGCTGCAATCCCTGCACAGTGCGTTCCATGTCCTTTGTCATCATCCCACGAAGATGTGTAATCAACGAACGATTTTCCAGTCCCAAGACGGGGTTGGAGGTCCGGGTGGTTTTGGTCAATACCAGAATCAAGAATGGCAACATGGGCTCCCGTCCCAGTGTCTTCGGCAGCTATAGTCTTGTCCGCATCAATCCGATCAATGCCCCATGGAAGGGTTTGATCATCAGCATCATATCTCCCATCTCGCTCAACGTAGCGTACGTTGTTACTCTGTCCGAGTGCATCGAGATCCGGTTGCCGATACTGTCCCACAACTGCCCCTCCGATCTCCCCGAAATCGAGAACCTGTTCGACTGAACTGGCACGAGCACTGGCTGCGGTTGCACCACCGGAAGATCTAGTCCCGACAATATATCTGTCAGAAGGTTCATCGGTACTTTGCTGCTCTTGGCTATTTGTATGCTGTTTAGCCTGTACCCCTCCAACAACTTGACCGAGAGCACTCGCCGCTAATGTTGTTTTTATAATATTTCTCCGTGAAATGTCAGTATTTTCGTCCGCTATTTCGTCACCCATAGGATAAACTAATCTCTGAGGGGTTCCAGTAAAGGTTTTGTGGGACTGTTGTGCACTTCTCAAGCTATCCCAGACTCCCGAAGCGCACTGCCGTTCACGGGTAGCCGTCGGTGTAGGGTGAGTCCTACAACTTGCAGTGTTGTGGGACCAATCCCTCCTCT
>NZ_AOMC01000017.1 GCF_000336695.1 Halococcus morrhuae DSM 1307 | reverse complement strand
ATCCAGCCAACGATTGCGTTCTCCGATTGGAAGAGCAGATTTCCGATCAATTCGTCCCAGTCACGACGGGATTAGCCTAGAACGGATGGGGAGGGACGTGGGCTGTTGCGGTGCTGGTAGCGGAACGTCAGTCCTTGAAAACCCGACTGTCCGCTTCGAGGGCCTCGATGTCGTCCGCGATCCGCTTGGCCTCCTCGGGAAAGAGCGCCACTTGAACCTCGTTGTCTTCGTCGTCCTCGAAGACGAACTTCACTCGCTTGTCGCCGAACTCGCGGGCCTCGGCGCTCGTCACGTCGAACAGTTTCGCGGTGGCGGACTTGTTCGACGGACCGACGTTCTTCAGCGCGCCGTCCTTCAGTTCGACCATGAACGACGCGATGTCGAGGTTGAGCATACTGGTGCGTGGAGGAGCCAGCAGTTAATTATTGTTCCCGGCAACCTGATCTATGGAACGATCAACTGTCTGGTTGGGTCGGCAGTCGCTCACATATCGATGCGTGGTTTCCGTTTGCTGGTTTGCGTGACTGCTGGACTTTGCAGTAGTTGTCAGCCATGCTGTACCAATCGATGACTGTACTTGTCCGTGAGCCCCATTTGCACACGGCGTTGATGGTTTCGGGCGAAAACGTGTTTCGGCGGGTCTTGACCTTCGTTAGACTGCGGTTGCATCGTTTGTATATTAGTCCTTATATTGTTCTGCGAGTTCTTCAACAGTCTCAGTACCTCACAAAGCACGCCAGTTGACTACTTCTGAGACGTGAATCCGATGGAGAAATCGATGCCGAGCAACTGCTGAGGAAGGCG
>NZ_AOMC01000016.1 GCF_000336695.1 Halococcus morrhuae DSM 1307 | reverse complement strand
GCTCTTCTGTGAGTTCGTTGGCTGCTTGGTCCGGCTGCATCAACCGACCAAGCAGCCCGTTCACCTAACCCGCTTTGTGAGGTACTGAGTCTCCATTTTTCTCGGATGATATTTTTCTGGCAGAATTGTATTGGGGATAATCATCAAAATCACTCGTTGAAAACCCAAAAAATATACTAAAATACCATGAGAATACATGAGTTTCCCTGAATAGTAGATGAATGCACCCACAGCATATGTGACGATTCCGGCCACCTGTGCGGGGGTCTGCGGACCGCGCCGAACGCGGTCAACAGGCTGATCGGCGAACATCGGGTCGATACCGATGAGTATCGGTTGAACGATGTCCTGAAAGACGAACCACATCACTACGACGAGTATCGCTACTTCGATGTATCCTCTGAGCTTCATTGTTATGATTTTGTTATATATTGTCCTGTGGTATGATTGTAATTCGGTTGTACATGCTCTCTATTGGGTTGGAAGTAGGTCACACATCGAGGTATGATTTCTGTTTGCTGGTTCGAGCGATGCCTGCACGCTGCAGTAGTCGTTCGCCTTACTGTACCAATCGACTCCTTCCATCCCTCGTGATCCCTGTTTGTACACATCGTTGATTGCTTCGGGTGAGAAACCAGCATTTACAAGCTGTTCGACCCGCTTGAGGCTGTGGTCGTTCTCGACGTACCACACGACATCCTTGGCAGGTACATCCATATTCCGGAGTCGACTGACTCGCTTGAAGTTGGTACTCTCGGGACTGAGTTTCAACCCGCTCTCGGAGGCTTCAGCCATCATTTCGAGATTCCCGTCTTTGGAGAACTCCGTGATTTGCTCCATCGTGAAGCCTTCCTTTTTCAATGTGCTCGCTGCCCCATCAGCCGTGACGTCGAGTGCCTTCTTCACGACCGAATTCGGCATGTACGGCCCGACGTGGTTGACGATCAACTGTCCGAGTGTTTTGAGATCCCCGGCCATTTCCCCACCAAAGCTCGCTTTCCAATTTTTGAGGTGTCGTATCGCCAGCTTTCCCTCAGTCAGCTTCGCGAGACCGGGAATAGCTCCGGCTGCGCTGAGCGCTGCAGTACCCAGTTTTCCGTTTGCAGCGTCTTGGACGGCATCACGCGCGTCCGCGATGCTGCCCAACGTTGGAACGAACGATCCGGCAATCTGGCCGAGGATGTAGAACACGGAGTTCGCCGACTCCACCGGACGCCATCCGTCCCGCATCCCCGTTTGGCCGAAGAATGCACCCTTTATCGCTGTCTTCGCGTCTTTTAGGGAAAGATCGGCCAGGAAGTCGGGAATCTCGAACGTGTGACCCGCGATCTTCACCGTGTGAGGTTGCTCCCCCGACGAGCCATCGTTGTTGGAATCCGTCCTCGCATCGCCGCTGTTGCTGTTCTCTCTATTATCACTACTATCGAGCCCGTCTAAGAATTCCGTACTACCCGTCACCCAATATCGCCTGAAATCGCTGCTGTACGATTCGGCAGACCGATCCGTTAGCGTCGACAAAAAAGAACCGAGCTCAGTTATCGGGCGATCGCGTCCGCCACTTCGTGGCCGTCCGGCCCCCGGCCGGACCGCCACNAGCAGGTTGTGCGTCGCTGAGAACAACGACCACTCCGCTTGTGCCCCCGTCTCCCCGCGTAACAGGAATCGGTCGCAGCCGCGGGTGACGTGCTGACCGAACACTGCTTCGACGCTCTGGCTACGCTTGCGGTAGATACCTCTTCCCCGTTTCGTCCGGAGTTTCCGCTCCATGCGTTCTTTCAGCCCGTACCATTTGGGGATCCGCCCTCGCGGCGGATCCGCTTCCCGAAGCTCTTTCCGTCGCTTCCAGTCTTTGGTCGTGGCGATGAACAGCTCCGTCTGCTCATCCGCTAACTGCGCGTTCGCTTTGCTCCAGTAGCCAGCGTCGGCAAGCGCCATCTCCGGGCGCTT
>NZ_AOMC01000015.1 GCF_000336695.1 Halococcus morrhuae DSM 1307 | reverse complement strand
TAACGTCGGAAACGTAGCGTTCGAGGCTATCGTCTTCGACCCACTCCGCGACGTTCTTCGGCAGGAGGTGTTGCTGATCTTGGTCGTATTGGATAAAGTTAGACGTCACGTGTGGATCCTTACGCTATACAGGAGTTTCCGCTAGATAAAATCTACGTCATGTGACCTCAGCACCCGTAGAATCTGATTTCCCTGCCGATGTTTCTTGGACAGGCTCTATCCTTATTATCGTTGACCGTCTCCTCGTTGTCGGACCACCCGTTACCGGCGTTCCCGCTTCGGGTGTTGCTGCCGTTGCCGCTCCCCACTCCACCATTGCCGTTACCGTTGTTCACGTTCTCGATGGAGTTGGCTTGTGACTTCTCGCTGGATTCGGTCCGAACTTCGACCGACTGGAGCAGGTTCTTGCCGGGCTCAACGCCGCGAGAGTCGATAAGCAGTCCGACGTGCAGCGACTGCCCGCCGGGTCGAAGCGTGACCGCTCCACCCTTGCTTTCGATGGGGTTGCCGTCGGATCCGACGAAGGTTACGGCCTTGCTGCCACCGGCGAACCAGACGCTCACGGGCTGTGCGCCTTTATTCGAGATCGTGAAGACGTTCTGGAATGAGGTTCGACTACCGGGATTGACACCGCGGCTGCCCTCGCCCATTGTCACCTGCAGCGCACCGTCCGAACCATAGGAAGCGAACTGTCCGTTGGGTCCCTCGGACTTTTCGAGTGCGAGAAATGCGGAGGCATCACCCGCGACGTTTACATCCGCTGACCGCTCGGCGCTCGTCGAACTGAACGCACCGGTGGCATGTACGGCGGCGAGCACCACCGCCAGCGCCAGCACTACAGTGCCGAGCTTGCGCGCCCGTTTCATGTTCGACCTCTTGCACGGAGCAGTGGCTCGATCCGCGGGCGTTCGGTCGTGGACAGGGGCGTTCTCGACATCGAGTCGGGATCGTGGTGTGTGGCGTCGAGCCGCGTTGATTCTCCCGTAAATTCTGGGTCGTCACGCGCCTCGCGTGGTCACGAGACGGTGATCGATCGTCGGGGTTAGCTCGGATCCTGTGGCTTGCCGTCAGCGCCGGGGGCCTGTCCGGAGTTGGGAGCTTTGGCGTGGACGGTGATGGCCTCGATGAGATTCCCTTGAGAGGCCCCAGAAGTGGTGTCGACCATGATACCGACCTTGACGGAGCTGCCGACGCCGAGGGAGCTGCCCGCCGATTCGAGGGAACTGGTCGGATCGCCACCCTTGTAGAAGGTCACGGCGTCGGAGCTGTCCTGGATACGGATATCGACCGACTGGCTGCCCTTGTTGGTGATCGTAAACACGTCGTCGAAGGAGGTCTTCGCACTCGGGTTGACGCCCTGGCCGTTGACCTTCGCATCGCCGTCGAGGTTCACCGCCAGCCGGCCGTTGTTGGTGGTGGCGTATTTCTGTCCGTTCGGTCCCGATCCCTGTTCGAGCGCGAGAAACGCCTCCTGGTCGCCAACGACTTCGACATCGGTGCTCCTGTCGGCCGTGACGCTGCTGAACGCGCCGGTGGCCATCACCATCGAGGCGGCGACCACCAGCGCGATCAGCGCGAGCAGTTTTCCTTGTGGCAAACGCATTGGTGTGTCTTGTCCCGCGACCGCTGGACGGCCGGCGGGGTACAGCTACCACCTCCAGCGCTATCCCCGTAGTATTGGGCCGCTTGATACACCATCACGCTCGGCTTGATATCCATCAAGCAGGGCTTGATAGCGGACAGAACCCAGTTTTTGACATAAAAACACGGCTGCAGCATCACTTTCCGAGGTGATCGTCAGCGCGAAACGACTGTAGACGGATGAAATGGCGGGATTGAGATTCTATTGGTTATCTAAACACCACTACTATCGAATCATTTATAAAGGGTATGGGTCGGGGCCGCTCGCTTGTGACGAAATCGAAAATCGATCTCGCTCGGATACGCCGAACAGTCATCCTGTCGGTCCGAAATCCCTTGCTGTGTCGGCTCAGTTAACGATCGCACTGTGTCCGCCGACTACGGCAATAGTGCTGTTCCGGCCGCAACCGCCCGGAAGGCATAGCCGAAGACGAAGACCGCGGGCACGGCCGCCGCGAGTGCGGCGCGCCCGAGACCGATCTCGTGGACCTCGCTTGTACCGACAACGAGTAGTGCTGCTCCGTACAGCGCGCAGGCGATCCTGAGCCCGGGGATCGGAACGCCAGCGAGCACGCAGGGGGCGCTTGCATAGGCGATGACCTGCACGGTTTCGCTGACGCCGGCGCGGTCGTCGTCGCCGAGTGGAAGTAGTATGAGCACTCCGGCCACTACTGCGAAGGGAAGTGCAGTCGGCGAAATAAGGCCGATGGCGATGAGGAGTACGAGAATGCCGAAAACGACCCGCTTGTCGTTGGCGAATGGAATGAGCGCGAGCGTCTCGATGGCTGCTGCGAGATGGAGAGCGAGCGGCGCGACGAACCCGACGGCGATGAGCAGTGCGAGCAGCCCCGAGGCGAGCCGCTGATCGGCGAGTACCGGATAGGAACCCGGAACGAGCGCGAAGCGGGTCGCCTCCTCGATGGCGACCACGACCATGACGAACGCGAGCCCGGGAGCCTGATCGCCCGGCGCGACCCCGGTGGCGAAAAACCGTCGTGGGCGCACCAGCACTTCGAGCCACGCCCGCGCGAGCGCTATCGGCCCCCTGTCACGCCCGCCGGTCGGGTTCTCGACCCACTGCGTCACGTCCTTTCATCGTCGCGTCCCGCCTATCCCGGTTTCGATGCGCCGGCCGGTTCGTGTTTCATCCTCGTTCGCACGTTGACGGGCTCAGCCAGGTGGCTATGGGACCACGCATCGTGGTAGCGATCCGTCAGCTCGGGGCGAAGAGCCCGCGTATTTACGTGATCGGCCACGACTAGGCGACCGTGAGCGTGGCTACCCCCGCCGTCGCGTTCGGTCGCTCCGACGACCGGCGCGCGGAGCGGTCCCCACGGCAACGAGCGGCGAACGAACCCACACGACACGGCCCGGCGAGCGATGGGTCCGTGATCGACAACGCGGCTCTGGCCTCGCCGCTCGTCCGATAATGGACGATTCGCGACTCACGCGACGGACGATACTCGGCGGTCTCGCGACGGTTGCCGTCGGCGGTGGCGTAGTGTACGGTGCCTCGACGCTCGATGCGGGTGGCTCCGGCGGCACCGCTGCGGCCGAGATGCACGCGACGACCGGGACGGGTGCCTACGATATCGAACTCGACGGCCAGCCGGTCATGGGAGCGCTCGATGCGCCGGTTTCGCTCTACTACTGGAGCGAGTATCAGTGTCCGTTCTGTGCACGCTTCGAGAGCGACACGCTGCCGAAACTCATCGAGAACCACGTCGTCACCGGCGACGTCCGCGTGATCTTCATCGAGTTCCCCTATCTCGGCGCGAACTCGATGACGGCCGCCGTGATGAACCAGTGTGTCTGGCGCGAAGTCGAGGGATCGAACCCCAATGCCTACTGGCGATGGCACTCGGCAGTCTTCGAGGCACAGGGGGAGGAGAACTCCGGGTGGGCCTCGAAGGCGAGCCTGCTCGACGTCACGCGCGATGTCGACGGCGTCTCGGCCGATGGCGTCGAACAGTATCTGACACGGAATCGCAACTCGATCGAGAAGAACATCGAGACGGATAGTCAGCGCGCACGCGCCCTCGACATCAGCGGCACGCCGGGGTTCATCGTCTACAATCGCCAGTCCGAAAAGGGCGGGAAGATCGTCGGCGCACAGCCGTACGATCAGTTCGAATCCGCCATCGAACAGGTGAAGAACTCGTGATCGATCGACGAGAGTGGAGAGCATGAGCGTCGAACGTTCGACCGGCGCTGACGGCGGCCTCGTGGCAGCGCTGTCCTTCCCGCTGACGACGAACCGCCGGGCGCTCGGTGCAGCGGTGGTTGCGGTCGTGACGTACGTCGGGCTCGTGTTGAGCTCGTTTCCCGCGTACTCCGCACAGATGCTCGGGG
Organism: Halococcus morrhuae DSM 1307; assembly: GCF_000336695.1. Lineage (GTDB taxonomy): Archaea > Halobacteriota > Halobacteria > Halobacteriales > Halococcaceae > Halococcus > Halococcus morrhuae. The sequence goes on along the minus strand of NZ_AOMC01000015.1, from coordinate 77,178 downwards.
CCGATCTCGGCTATCTCGACGATGCGGTGCTCGCGTTGACGGCGAACACGTACGCCTCGATCGGCCCGTTCGGACTGGGGCTCGTCGTCGCCTACGCGGTGCTCACGGGCGTCGCGCTGACGAACGTGGCGACACAGCTCCGGCTGCAGGACGTCTCGGGCGTGCGCGACCTGCTCGGCGTCGTGCCGGGCCTGCTCGCCTCGGGCTGTGCGAGCTGCGGGGCGGGCGTGCTCGGCCTGTTGGGGTTTGCCGGCGCACTCGCCGCGATGCCGTTCGGCGGCAATCTCCTCCGACTGGCTGGGATCGTCCTGCTGCTCTTCTTCCTCGCACGTTCGGGCGATCCACGGAACTGTCGGGTGAGTTGAGATGGTCACGATCGACCAGCCGTCCCTACTGACGGCGGCGTACGCGGCGGGCGTGTTGATGTTCTTCGCACCGTGTAGCGTCGGCCTCCTGCCCGCGTATCTGACCTACTACTTCACCCACGACGACGGACCGCCTGCTTCCGCGAACCGGACCACGACGAACGGCGACTCGGGAAGTTTCGCGCGACAGCTGTTGCTCGCGAACGGCGTCCTGCTCTTTCTCGCCGGGGCGATCCCCTTGTTCTACATGGCGACGGCGGGGATCCGCCTGCTGTTGCCCGGTTACGAGATCGTCGTCCCGCTGGCGAAACTCGGCACTGGCAGCTATCTCCCGCCGGTGGCGGCGGTGTTCCTCGGCACGGGGCTGTCGGTCGTCGCGACCGGTCGCCGCGGCGCGATTCGTGGGCTCCGCATCGGTGGGATCGCCACCCTCGGCATCGTCCTGCTATACTTGCTCGTCGGCGGGATCGTGCTCGTCGTCGGTCAGTGGGTGCGCCCGTATCTCACGTCGCTCCAGCTGCTCGTCGGACCGTTGCTGGTGGCGCTCGGCATCGCCTACCGTTACGGTATCTCGCCGCTCCGCGCCATCGAACTCCCCGAGCGCGGCGAGGTGTCCGACTCGGAGTTCTTCACCTTCGGCCTGCTCTACGGCATCGGGAGCCTTGCCTGCAACCTCCCGGTGTTTCTGGGCGTCGTGCTCTCGTCGTTTTTCACGGGGAGTTTCCTCTCGGGACTGGCGGTCTTCGCCGCCTTCGCCGCCGGGATGGGAACGCTGATGGTCGGGTTGAGTGTCGTCGCCAGTCTCATGGAGGGGTCGCTCTCGCTCGGGCGCTACGCTGCCCCGGTCCGGACGGTCGGCAGCGCCGCGTTCGTGCTTATCGGGCTGTACGTCACTTGGTACACGTTGCGCTCGCTCGGCTATCTCCCGGATGGTGCACTCCTCGGCTAGCCGCCGACTGATTGGCTGGGAACCTGTCGTTCACACGACTAGTTGTCGAGCCCGTACGTCACTTGCGACCATGCATCTCTGTCCCACTCGTGCACGAATAGTTGATGACGATCCTCATTATCGACCCGATATCGCTACGCGCGCTCCATCGTATGGCAAGTCTTATCCGGAACAGTTCGATAGGGCGACGCACCGATCGAACCGAACTACCGGCGACGCGATGTTCGATACCGATTACGTGATTGACCGATGACGACGAACCACGAGCGACACGCGAACCGATGGCGTGACGGGACACTGACCGATCGCGACCGATCGTCGACGGGGTGGGATCCGTGAGCAGGAGCGAGCCGTTCGATCCGACCGGCGAGAGCGAGCGCCACATCGGCCGCGGGATGTTCGAGGAGGGGATGGGTCCCGGTTCGTCGATGGCCCATCTCTACCGTGGGGAAGTCCACCGGATGACGTTCTGGCGTGAGCGCCTCGATCGCACCACCAACTGGGCGGTCACGATCATGGCGGCGATCCTGACCTGGACGTTCACGAGCGACAACCCTCACTACATCCTCCTCGTTGGTATGGTGATGCTGACGGTCTTCCTCGTGATCGAGGCCCGCCGCTACCGTGGCTACGACCTCTGGCGCTCGCGCGTGCGCCTGTTACAGGCGAACGTCTTCGCGAACGCGCTCGATCCCTCGCAGGAGATCGACGATCCCCACTGGCGGCGCGAACTCAGCGAGGACTACCGCACACCACGCATCAAGATCTCCTTCGAGGAAGCGCTCGCCCACCGGCTCCGCCGCATCTACCTCCCCTTGTTGACTGTCCTGCTCGTCGCCTGGCTGGTCCGCATCACCGCGTTCATGCACGGGACGCCGTGGCCCGCCAGCGCGTCGATCGGAGACGTTCCAGGACTCGCTGTGAGTGCCGCCGTCGCCGTCTTCTTCGTCGGCGCAACGTTGGTCGCATGCCGGCCGCGCACGTGGCAGGCCAACGGTGAGCTCCGACTCACCGACGTCGACGTCTGGAGCGACGCCGACGGCCACCACGACTGATCACGCCGGTCGGCTGGGCCGCTCGACCGAAATCCACGGCCATCACCGGTCCGTAACGGTGGGTTCACCCCCTTGTCTGACCAGCAGCATACTATCGAACGGAAACAGCTGGAAAATATCACTATGAAGGGACACTCATTGCAGTGGGCTTCTGTACTTGGATCGTTAGATGTCTCTGCCCGACAGTATATACTGTCCGCCGCCGAATCTCTCGTGTGAGCACGTTCGTCATCATCGGTGGCGATGCGGCCGGCATGTCCGCGGCAAGCAAGGCCAAACGCGACGATCCCGATCTCGATGTAATCGTTTTCGAGGCCGGTGAGTGGGTCTCCTATGGTGCCTGTGGCCTTCCTTACTACGTCAAGGGCGAGATACAGTCCTTGGAGGACCTCGTCTCGATCACGCCCGAGGAGTTCCGCGAACAGCGCGATATCGACCTCCGGATGAGCCACGAGGTCGTCGCCATCGACCCGAACGATCGGACTGTCACTGCTCGTGGGGAGAGCGAGGTCGTCGTTGAGTATGACCACCTGCTCGTTTCGACCGGTGCCGCGGCCGTCGAACCCCCGATCGATGGTCTCGACAGGGATGGCGTCTACACGCTCAGCTCGATGTCCGACGGTAAGGATCTCCGTGAGTACGTCGGCCGGGCACGAACCGAGGGAACCCTCAACCAGCCTGACAGCGGGCCAGCCTGTCGATTTCTCGACGACTGTAACGGTCCCGTCGGCATCGTCGGCGGCGGTTATATCGGTATCGAGATGGCCGAGGCGCTGGCCGGCAACGGCTTCGAGGTACATCTGTTCCAGCGTGGCGAGCGCATCCTGAAGTCGTTCAGCGAGGCGACGAGTGACGCGATCCTCGATCATCTCGGCGAGCAGGACGTCGCGGTGAACCTGAACGCGGAAGTCGAAGCACTCGCTGGTGGTGATGGGGTCGAAGCGGTCGTGACCGTCGACGGACGAACGCCCGTCGAGATGGTGCTTGTTGGGACCGGTGTCAGCCCGCGTACCGATCTCGCCGAGGACGCCGGCATCGAACTGGGCGCGACGGGCGCTATCGCAGCTGATGCCTACCGGGAGACGAGCCACCCTGACATTTACGCGGCGGGCGACTGCGCGGAGGCCGAACATGTCGTCACCGGTGAACCGGCGTACGTTCCGCTCGCGTTGACGGCCAACCGACACGGCCGAGCGGTCGGTCGAACGGTCGCGGGCACACCGACCGAAGGCGGCGGTATCGCGGGGACGGCAGCCGTCAAGGCCTTTGATCGGGAAGCTGCCCGGACAGGTGTTCTTGATCATCAAAGGGCTCGTCGCGTCGGATTCGATCCCATCACCGAGACTATCGACGCGAAATCGCGCGCCGGCTACTATCCCGGTGGGAGCACGGTCGGGGTGACACTCACCGCCGATCGCGATTCCGGGCGCGTGCTCGGTGGCAGCCTCGTCGCCGAATACGGCGAGGGTGCGGTCCATCGGAGCCATGCGCTCGTCGGTGCCGTCACCGAGGGCATCGGTCTCGGCGAACTCTCGAACTACGATCTCGCGTACGCGCCGCCGTTCAACACGACATGGGATCCCGTCCTAACGGCTGCGAAGGTGCTCGACGGTAATCGTTGAGGCAGGCGAGGACGATCATCATCCGTTCTGCTGCCCGGAGAGCACTGACTCGGCCGTGGACGACTCGCCGCCCACATCGTGGAGATGACACGCCGCTCGGTGTCCGGCCTCGGTTTCTTCGAGCGCGGGCTGTTCTCGGCAACAGATCGTCGCGAACGATTCGTTGAGGCGTTCTTCGGCAGTCGCCAGCTCGCCGGCGACGATCTCCGCGAGCGCAGCCGACAGCACCTGCTCGGCGTTCGCGTCGTGCAGTTCGTCCGGGATGTCGTGAGCCGCACGGATCGCCGTTCGCAGCTCCGCCCCCGATATTTCGTCGGCGTGTTCGGCATCCCCTTCGGTGACGAGTCGTGTGCGGAGCCGCTCGGTATCGAGCGTCCGATTCCGGAGCGCAATTCGGAGATCCAGTATGCCGCGCCACACCTGCTGATCGAAGTCGTAGTCCGGCGGCTGAATCACTGCGGGACAGCGGGTGTGAAATCGACAGCCCGGCGGCGGATCCGCCGGATCGGGCACCGTGCCCGAAAGCTCCGCACGCTCGCCACGCCTGGTGGGGTCTGGCGTCGTCATCGACGCGAGCAACGCACGGGTGTAGGGATGCTGTGGATCGGCGAAGACTGCCTCGGTCGGTCCCCGTTCGACGATCTCGCCGAGATACATCACCGCGACGCGGTCGCAGACGTCGCGCACCACGCTCATGTCGTGGCTGATCAGCAGGATCGAGAGCCCGAACGTCGTCTGAAGGCGTTCGATGAGCGCGAGGATCTCGGCTTCGACGGAGACGTCGAGCGCCGACACCGGCTCGTCGGCGACCAACAGCTCCGGGTTCGACACCAGCGCCCGCGCGAGCGCGACCCGCTGTTTCTGCCCACCGGAGAGTTCGTGCGGATAGCGGTCGTAGTCGTCAGCCGAGAGACCGACCTCGGCGAGCATCGTTTCGACGAGGCTCCGGCGGCGATCATGGTCACGCAATCCGTGGAGTGCCAGCGGCTCGGCCACGGATTCGCCGATCGACAGCCGTGGGTCGAAGCTCGACGTCGGGTCCTGGAATATTATCCCCGTCCGCCGGCGGAAGCGCTTGCGTTCGTCGTCCGTCTGGTTGCCGACGATCTCGCCGTCGAACCGGATCTCGCCATCGGTGGGCGGTTCGAGTCGCAGCAGACTCCGTGCAGCAGTGGATTTTCCACAGCCGGATTCGCCGACGAGACCGAGCGTCTCGCCGCGGCGTATATCGAAACTGATCCCATCGACCGCGCGTACGCGGCCGACCTCGCGGGCCAACAGCCCCTCGGTGATCGGGTAGTGTTTCGTGAGATCATGAACCGAAAGGAGAGTGTCATCGCTCATCGGTTTCCTCCTTCCGTCGCGTGTCCGCCATCGGTTTGCTGTTTCGACTGTTCGCTCGGTTGCGCCGCGCGGTCGGCTGCGCTCTCCTGTACCACCTCTGTGTCGTGGTCTTCGTCGTAGAACACGCAGGCAGCACGATGCGTTTCGTTGTTGTTGGCGGGTTCGAGGGCCGGTTGCTCGCCGCCGATACAATCCTCGACGGCATGGGGGCAGCGTGGATGGAACCGACAGCCGGTCGGCGGGTCGGTCGGGTTCGGGAACCCCCCGCCGATCGTCTCCCGGCGTTCGCCACGTCCCGGCAGACAGCGCAGTAGCGCTTGAGTGTAGGGATGAGCTGGCGTCTCGAACACGTCGTGGACGTCGCCCCGTTCCATCACCTTTCCCGCATACATGACGACCACGCGGTCGGCCATCTCGGCGACGACGCCGAGGTCGTGGGTGACGAACAGGATCGCCATGTCACGCTCGGCCTTGATATCGTTCAAGAGATCAAGGATGCTTGCCTGGGTCGTCACGTCGAGCGCCGTCGTCGGCTCGTCGGCGATCAATAGATCCGGTTCGGCGGCGAGCGCCATCGCGATGACGACGCGCTGTTTCATTCCGCCGGAGAATTCGTGGGGGTATTCGTCGAAGCGCACCGCCGCCTCCGGGATGCCGACCCGGTCGAGCAGTTCGATCCCGCGCTCGCGGGCGGCACGCTTCGAGACGTCCCGATGGAGGCGGATGGCTTCGACGAGTTGCGCACCGACGGAGTAGACGGGGTCGAGTGCACCCTGTGGGTTCTGGAAGACGTGCGCGATACGCTTACCGCGCACGTCCGAGAGCTGTCCGGGCGAGCAGTCCGTGAGGTCGCGTCCATCGAAGTCGATTCGCCCGCCGACGAGCTTGCCGGGCGGCATCGGCAGCAGTTTGGTGATCGATTCACAGGCAACGGTCTTGCCGGAGCCGCTCTCGCCGACCAGACAGACGGTCTCGCCCCGTTCGACCGCGAAGCTCACCCCATCGACCGCCAGCACCGTGCCGTCGCTCGTCTCGAAGTGGGTTCGGAGATCGTTCACCGAGAGGAGTGGTTCGTTCATGCGTTCCCCCGTGGGTCGAGCGTGTCCCGGAGCGCGTCGCCGACGACGCTGAACGAGAACACGGTGATAACCAGAAACGCCAGTGGGAACGCCCACACCCACCACAGTTCCATGTTCAGATCGGTGAGCATCTGCCCCCACGACGGGACGTTCTCGTCGCCCAGCACGACGATGAACGAGATGGCCGCCTCGGTGAGGATCAACAGCGGGATCTGACGCGTCGTGGCCGTGAGAACAGTACTAGAGACGTTCGGCAGGATGTGTCTGCGGATGATCTGCAACCGGCTCGCGCCCGCGCTCTCGGCAGCGGTGATGTAGAGTTCCTCACGGCGCTGGGTGACTTCGCTGCGGACCAAGCGGGCGACACCACCCCAACTGAGCAGTCCGAACACGAGAACGATGAGAAACAGGCTCTGGCCGAAGACGAATCCGAGGACGATATAGACGAGAAACGCCGGCACCGTCTGCTGAATATCGACGTAACGCATCAACACGTCGTCGACCCAGCCGCCGAAGTAGCCCGCGACGGTGCCGACGGCCGTCGCAATCGGCACCATGAGCATCGACGTGACGAGCGCGACGAGCAGACTCACGCCCATCCCGGCCACGACCAGTTCCAGTACGCTCTGGCCGACCGAATTGGTGCCGAACGGGAACTGGAGACTGCCGTGACAGTACTGCTGGACCGCCGTTCCGGTCACGTCGCCGGCGCAGTTGATCGCGACCGTCCCCGCCTCGACGGTGGCAAACAGCGCCGGCTGTTTGGCGTACTGGATGTTCGTCGTCGGGCGATCGAGCACGAGCAGGCTGGCCGTCCCGAGAACGAAGAAGACGGCCAGATAGGCCGCACACGCGACAGCGAGCCTGTTCCGGCGAAATCGTCGCCAGTACTGCATCGTTCGGTCGCGGTTGCGGACGGCCGGAACGACGATGGCGAAGGCGAAGACGACCAGCGAGAGGACGAACAGCCAGTCGAGCCGCGAGGGGGCGTACCACGCACCGATCGACAGATCGTAGCCGGTGAACCGATCGTAGAGAAACAGCAGCGCGAGCAGTCCGAGCGCGACGAGAAAGCCGCCGGTTCGTCGTCCGACCACCGGTCGTTCCTCGCCCAACTCCTCCCAATCGATGGCATCGAACTGGGCGTCGATGCTCGCATCGGAATCGACCGCCATGCTACTTGTTTCCGATGTTCGCTTCCACGGTAGTATAAGCTTTCAGGATGTCATACAGAATCTGATACGACTGAATGAGGCCTGAAAACTTATGTCACGCCGGAGCATGGTCGGCAGCAGCATCGAAGGATGTACCGTCCAGCACTTTCCACACACGGTTTGCGATCGAGCCGACGACGGTATCCACTTGGCTTGCAGCGCCGCCAGCAAACTGTCCTACACCCGACGACGAGCGGTGGTGAAGCAGCGTGAGTCGTCGCTGGCAGATCACCCGCCGGGCGGTGTTCGCCGTGCTCGCTGCGTTTTTCGTCGTCTCGCTGGTCTTCGCGTTCGTCGCGGCCACGTCTGACCCCTACACCGGACAGCTCGCGCGGTCGGCCGCCGAGGAATCCGCGGAGGAAGACATTCCGGTGAAACAGACGGATGCATGGGAGCGATTGGTCGAATACAGGCAGCAGCGCAACCTCGACGAGCCGGTCGGCGAGCGCTACGTCGACTGGTTGGGCGACGTTGTGACTCTCGACCTCGGGACGGCGTTCGGGACGACGAGGACGGGGACGATGTTCGGACAGTCCTATTCCGAGGGCACACCGGTCACTTCGTTGGTGATGAGCGCGGTGTCGCGCACGCTGTCATATCTCGTTCCGGCGATCGTGTTCTCGGTCGTCGTCGGCATCAGCATTGGCGTCTACACGGCGACGCGCCAGCACACGCTCGTCGACAGACTCGGGACGAGCGTCGCCCACCTTGGATTTAGCCTGCCGAATTTCTGGCTCGCGGAGGTCGTAGTGCTCTCCGGTATCGGTGTGGGCGGGTTGCTATCGGGCGCGCCGGGACGGACGAACGGGTTTCTCTATACGGTGGTGTTTCCGGCCGCGGTGTTGGGAACGAGCCTCCTCGCCGGACAGCTCCGATACGCGCGTGCCCAGTCGCTCGAATACATCGACGCGGAGTTCATCAAACTCGTTCGGGCGAAGGGCGCGGGAAGCCGACGAGTCGCTCGGCATCTGCTGCGAAACGCGGCCGTCCCGTTGCTGTCGCTGTTTTTCGCGGATATGCTCGGGATCGTCGTCCTGAACGTCTTCGTCATCGAGTATGTTTTCGGAATTCAGGGTCTCGGCGGATTGAGCCTCGTCGCCATTCAGTCACGGGACATGCCAGTGATCCTCGGCACCACGCTGGTGATCGTGCTCGTCGGCGTGCTCGGCAATTTCGTGCAGGACATCGTCTCCCTCGTTGTCGACCCACGAGTGGCCGAATGATCGTCGCCTGCCGGCAACCGACACAATTGCTATCGTCGCATGGAGTTTATGAATCCTTCTCTAGGCTTTCGAACGTCCCCTCGATGATGTCGTCGGCGATCCGTTCGGCGTCGACGGACGGCATGGCGCTCGGATATTTCCGCGTGAAGTAGCCGAGCAGGTTCTCGACGTCGCGTTCGAGGAACTCGGTCGCGTTCGCGTGATCGGTCGGGACGGCCTGTGGCCAGTCGAAGACGGTCACGCCGTCGTCCGCGACGAAGACGTTGTACTCGCTCATGTCGGCGTGGACGTAACCCGCCTCGTAGGCCGTCGCGACCTCCTGCAACACGAGATCACAGACGCCAGCTGCCTGCTCGGCGTCGAGTGCCGCCGCCGAGAGCTCGACGCCGGCGAGTTTCTCCATGATGATCGCGTGGCGGTTCTGGTCGACCGGTCTGGGGACCGACACCTCGGGATAGAGCGTTTCGAGCGCGTCGTACTCGCGTTCGGCGGCTTTGCGGGCGGTGTACATCCAGGAGACGTGCTCGCGGTCGGCGGTGTACTCGCGCTCTTTCATCACTTCCCTGAAATTGGTGTAGCCTTCGCGATGGAACTTGAGCGCGAACGGCGTGTAGGAGGCGACCTCGTACACGTCGCTTTCCTTGCCGACGCCGAGCGGTGCACCCATCCCCTCGATGGTGCCGCGCTCGGCGAACGTGTGGAGCGCGAGCGCGTCGTAGCCCTCGAAGGTGAGCTTGTAGCCCTCGTACTGGATGGTCCGGCGTTCGAGCAACCCCCGATCGGCACAGCGATCGAGATGATAGTCGACGTTCTCCGGCGTGAGATCGGCGAAGTCGGGCAGTTTCCCCCGGTTGACCCACTCGCTGAAACGCATCCCCTGCTCGACGCCGGAGAGGAGATAGAAGTCCTCCGTGTCGAGATCGGCCATCTCGCTTGCGACGTTGCGCACCATCGGTCGCCCTTGGCCTGCCGCGGGTAAAAGCGCCGTGCGACCCAGACATAAATCCTATACTGCAATACTGAATGGCGATCCACATCGATGGGCGATCGTTCGGACGATCATGAACGGTTGAAAACTACTCCACTCTCACTCGCTCGTCTCAGAGGTCGAACGCGTGTACCACCACGCCCAGAGCATCAGGACCCCTTGGAGCGGGAGTCGAATCCACAGTGCCGCTCGCGCGATCCCCTCAATCCGGTCGGGCATCGCATCGGTCGCCACGTCGCTCGTCGCCATGTGGACGTTCGCCGGGAAGACCGCAACTAACAGCGCGATGATCCCCCACGCGGAGCGACGCCGTGTCCGCTGGATCAGAACGCCGCTTCCGAGGCCGATCTCGGCGATCCCGGAGAGATAGACGAGCGCGACCGGTTTGGGAAATCGCGGCGGGACGACTCGCGCGTAGACCTTCGGTGCGACGAAATGCAGGACGCCCGCACCGATGTAGAGGAGCCCCATCACGTAGCGGAGCGGTCGTTTGCGGCCGTTCGGACCGTCGTCGGTAGCAGTGCTCACACCGGTGGTGGGGAGTGCTCGACGAAAACAGTATCCCTCCTCGATCGACACGTTCGGGCCACCCCGCTCTCGCCGACTTCTTTCACCGCTCCGGTCGCTCGAACAGTTCGTCCAGCGCGTCGGCGGCCAGCCCGACGACGGTCGCGATGCGCGTCTTCTGGAGATTCCGTGTCGCGTAGTAGATCCCGAGTTCCTGGAGCGTCCGCTCGCTTCCCTCGAAGCCGTAGGTCTCTCGCGCGAGTCGCCCCTCGGGACATCGGCTCGTGGCGACCAGCGGGACGCCCGCATCGCGGAGCCTCTCCAGCGCGGGAACGATCGTCGCCGGGATGTGGCCCGCGCCGGTCGTCGCGAGACAGAGCCCGGCGGCTTCCTCGGCGCAGTCGAGCTGTGCCACGGGCATCTCCGCCGTGACGGTCACGGCGTGGACGTCGTTCGTCAGCGACTCGTCGGCGATGTCGAAAACCGGCGTGTCCCCCGCGATAGCGCGATGCCAGACGACGCGGCTCTTGTCGACGGTCGCGAGCGGGCCGAACTCGGGCGAGCGAAAGCTATCGAGCGCCATCGTGTTCGTCTTCGTCACGTCCCGCGCGGTGTGGACGCGATCGTCGAGACAGACCAGCACGCCACGGTCGCGTGCACCATTGCTCGCCGCCGTGCGAACGCTCGCCAGCAGGTTCCCCGGCCCGTCGGGGCTCGCGAGCGACGGATTTCGCATCGCGCCCGTCAGCACGACCGGCGTCTCGCCGCCGTAAGTCAGATCCAGGAAGTATGCCGTCTCTTCGAGAATATCGGTGCCGTGCGTGACGACGATGCCGTCGATCGACGGGTCGGCGTCGTACTCGGCACACAGCGCCGACAGCGTCTGCATCCGGTCGATCGTCAGGTGCGGGCTCGGTACGTTCGCGAACTCGTGGGTCCGTACGTCGGCGATCGATCCCAGCTCCGGGATTGATCTGACGAGCTCCTCGCCGGTCAGATCGGGCGCGGCAGCGCCGTCGGCTGCCTCGGTCGAGGCGATCGTGCCGCCAGTCGAGATGACGACGATGCTCATGCTCTCCCGCTCGCCCGTCGTGGCAATAGTCGTTCCGGGCCGCGGGTCCGGACGAACACCGAATCGAGCGCAAGCCGTTTTGCCGACGGCGATCGGAGTTCTCCTATGACCGACTCGTGGGAGAAACTGTTCGAGCGCGCCAGCGAACATGACGTGACGATCGATACAATCCAGAGCGCGCTCGCCGAGCAGCGGACGAACGAGGAGCGCCGCGGTGGATGAACCCGATCCGGCGCGCGTCGTCGCGGACGCCGACGTGCTCGCGGCCGACCTCCTCCGCGATGGGGACGCTCGCAACGCCCTGGATCTCGTGCGCGCGCATTCCTGGATCTCGCTCGTCGCGAGCGATCCGCTGCTCACCGACGCCCACGCTGTCATCGTGCATCTCGCCGATCCAGCCCTCGCCGACGACTGGCGCGAGCGCATCGACGATCTCCGTGTGCGTGTCGATCACCCGCCTGAGGATCAGCCGGCACTCGCCTCGGCGGCAGCGGGCGACGCCGCCCACCTGCTCTCGTTCGACGAGTCGCTTCGCACGGCCGAGACCGGCGTCCGCATCCGCGAGCACGTCGCCACGAGCGTCAAGCATCCCGCCGGGTTCTGTGGGTTGTTCGACCCCGAAACGCTCTACCCCACTATCGTCGACGGGGACTACCCTGGTCCGGATCGCGACCCGCGCGCGTGAGCTACAACTCCTTTTCCATCTCGACGACGGCCAATCCGCCCGGGCTTTCACCCTCGCCGACCTGCTCGTAGCCCGCTCGCTCGTAGAACCTGACGGCGTTCATCGACGATTGGAGGGCGAGTCCGGTGCAGCCGTGACCGCGGGCATACCCCTCCAACTCGGCGAGCAGCGCACTCCCGACGCCGCGACGTGCATAGTTGGGGTGGACGTAGACGGCGTGAACCTCCTGTACATCGAGAACGAGGTGGCCGAAGCCAGCGACCGCACCCTTTCTGACGGCAACGGTGAAATGCTCGCCAGCGGCGTCGACCGAGTAGTCCTCCGGCGAGCGTTCGTCGGCTCCTGCCCATTCGTCCACCTGTTCTTCAGCGTAGCCGTCGGGACCGAATGCCTCCACGGCAGCTGTGTGGAGCTCCGCCAACGCGGTGCGGTCCGTTCGGGTTGCGGGGCGGACGTACATATCTCCAATTGCGGCTGCAGATGATCAAACCGAACGGTCGTGCAGATTCGATCTGCACGACACACCATGATAACGCGGTGGTGCGAGAGCGGGGGCGGCGTGAGCGAAGCGAGCGCCATTCGAAGCGACTCGCGCGAGGGATGACTGAGCGAACGAAGTGAGCGAAGGAGTCGATTGGGGAATCAGTCAATAATTGAACCTTTCTTCCTTTCAGGGGACATTCGCTTCGCTCACGGGCGGAGCCCGTTCGCACGGCTCGTGGGACCAACGGTCCCACGGTGCTCCCCGTTCGCTCTCCGGCGGCCCTCACTCCGTTCGCGCCGCCTGTCGTTCGTGATACCACTCGCCGAACTTCGCCAACGCACGCCCGCGATGGGAGATGGCGTTCTTCTCGTCGACAGCCATCTCGGCCATCGTCGTCCCTTCGTGCTCGAAGATCGGATCGTAGCCGAACCCGCCCTCGCCGCGCGGCGGGACGATCCGCCCGCGAACGGTGCCCGAAAAGAGCTTCACGGGCAGCCCTGAGTCGCTCTCATCGTCTTCGTCGCCCGCAGCCGCCAACGCACGGTCGTCTCGATCGACCGGGTCGGGGCTCGCCGCGAACTCCTTGCCGTCGCAGTAGGCGAGCACACAGCGGAAGGCCGCCCGTCGGTTTTCTTCGTGGGCGACGAGTTCTTGGACACGCTCGATACCGAGGGTGTCCTCGACGTACGATGAGTAGGGGCCAGGAAACCCGTCTAGAACGTCGACGAACAGTCCGGCATCGTCGACGAGGATCGGTTCGTCCGCCTCGCGGTAGGCCTCGCGCGCGCCGTGGGCGGCGATCGCGCCGAGGTCGTCGCTCTGGATCTCGGTGTAGTCGAAGTCGAACTGCTCGCAGGCCATGTAGTCGCGCGCCTCGCGGACCTTCCCCTCGTTGGTCGTCACGTACTGGAGCATGGCCGCTCTCGGCGAGTCACGGAAAAGTAGCCGTCGGTCCGGCTTTCAGTCGACGATGACTTCGACCGGCTCTTCCTCCTCGTCCTCGTAGCTCTCGCTCTCGCCGCGGTTCTCCTGGACGAGCAGGACGGCCACGACCGCGAGTGCGACCCACGACCGCCAGTTGGCGAGATTGAGGGTGTAGCCGACGCCGAACGGCTTCTTCACCAGCATCTCCTCGTCGGGCTGCCAGTACGCCGACAGCATCCGCCCGAGGCTCGGGCGCTCGAAGTTGTACGGGACGCCGAATATCTCGCCGGACGGTGGTCGTTCGTCTGCCATGCCCTGCCCTACGACCGCCCCCGTTAAGTGATTTACTGGTAGCGCCCGCGTCCCTCGATCGCGCGAAGTCGCTCTTGCACGTCGTCGTCACCCACCTCGGCGTACGCAGTCTCGAACGCCTCGCGGAGCGACTCGGGATCGGCTGCCGTGCCCGCGAGCGACTGCTCGAAGACGTGGCAGTCCATCGCGTGGTCCTCGACGTCGTCGGTGTAGTGGCCGAGCCCGAAATCGATGAGATGGGTCCGATCGTCGCCAGAATCGCTCACGCGGACGTTCCGCGTCGTCGGATCGCCGTGGGCGATACCCGCCTCGTGCAGCGTCGCGAGATGACTGGCGACGTCGCGCACGCAACTCGTCCCCTCTTTCGAGTCGAGCACCGCCCGGAGGTCGCTCTCGCCGACGTACTCGACGGTCAACTCCGTTTCTGCCGTGTCGACGTCCAGGACGAGCGGCGTCGGCACCCCCTGCCGGCGCGCGTCGCTCGTGAGACGCGCTTCGAGCACGACGCGCTCGCGGCGCAGTCGCTCGTCGAGCGTCGGGTGGCGATACGACTTCGGCAGGCGGCGCTTTCGCACACGCTCGCCATCGATCTCGACCAGCGCTTCGGCCCCCTGCAACGTGTCCTCGGTCGAGCGTTCGCCCCACTGTACCTCCGTCTCTTCGCGCCACGTCACGGGCACCTGATCGGGGCGGAACCCGGAATCGACCCGCGAATCTGCGACCGCGATCGTATCGCCCGCCGCGAGCATCTTCGCGCCGAGCACGGCGATCATCCCGGCGTTGTCGCGCAGGAAACGCGCCTCCGGCGCGAAGAAATCGACGCCGCGGGCCTCGCACATCTCGCCGAGCATCGCCTGTAATCGCTGGTTCTGCCCGACTCCGCCCCCGAGGACGAGCTCGGCGCTCGACGTCAGCGAGAGCGCCCGCTCGGCCACCTCGGCGAGCATCGCGAACGTCGTCTCCTGCAGGGAGAAACAGACGTCCTCAATCCGCGTCCCGTCATCGACGGCCTCCTTGGCAGCGCTCATGATGCCCGAAAACGAGAAATCCATCCCGGTGACGACGTAGGGGAGTTCGGCGTACTCGCCGTCGCGGGCGGCGCGCTCGATCTTCGGCCCGCCGGGATGCGACCAGTCGACGTGGCGGGTGAACTTGTCGAGCGCGTTGCCGATCCCGGTGTCCATCGTCTCGCCGAGCACGCGATAGCGGTCGTTCCGGAAGGCCAGGACGTGGGCGTTCGCGCCGCTGGCGTTCAGACAGACGGGCGAATCGAAGCCCGATCGATGCCGACCGATCTCGGCGTGGGCGAGCATGTGGTTCACGCCGACGAGCGGCACGTCGAGCGAGAGCGCGAGCGCGCGGGCGGCCGTCCCCGCGATGCGCAGACACGGACCGAGACCGGGCCCGCGCGAGAAGGCGACGGCGTCGATCGAATCGGCTCCGTCGAGAACGTCCTCGACGACCGCCGGGATCGCCTCGCGCATGTGTTCGGCCGCCTCGCGCGGGTGAAGGCCGCCGCTGTCGGGCTGGTAGGCGTCAGAACTGATCGATACCTCGTCGGTCTCGGTGTCGTAGAGCGCCGCGCTCGCCGCCCACGCGGTGCCCTCGATGCCGAGGACGACCGTTCCGTCGCTCACGGCTTCGTCGCCGGTCGCGTTTTTACCGCGCGGTTCGCCTCGGTCCGGTCCATCGCCTCAGTCCCACTCGGTGTAGCCACAGCGCCCGCAGTGCACGCGGTCGTCGTGGGCGGCGAGAAAGGCGTCGCCACAGCGGGGGCACTGCTCGCGGTCGGTCGAGCCGTCCTCGTCGTAGAGCTCGTGGCGGGCCATCAGGCTTCCTCCGCCTCGGCGCTCGCCTCGTCGTCCTCCTCGTCGACGCCGATCTTGTTGCGTTCGAGCATGTAGGTCTGCTCGACCTCGCGAGCGTCGTCGGCGGAGTCGTAGACCTTCGCGTAGCCGAGCGTTTTGCGCATCCCGAACGCCGTGTCGAGCTCGTGGATGACGACCTCTTCGGCGTCCTTGTTGAGGCGCGCAGCGAGACTGTCGCGCACGGAGAGCCGCGACGGCGTCTCCTCGTCGTGGATGAGCTCGAAGCGCACGTCGGTCCGATGGAGCATGGGATTTTCCTCCTCTCGGGTGATTTCGATATCCATGTTGGTCAACAGTCCTCCTGTCGCAGCCAAAAGGATTTCGAGTCACGGAGCCGACGCCAGGGTTCGTTGCGTCGCCTCGCGTTTCAGTCCACGAACAGTCGGATGTCGTTCAGCACGTCGTTGTCCGGCTCGTCGGGTAGATCGAGCGTCGCTGTGTCGCGCCACGTCGGCATCCACTCCTGTCCCGACTCTGCTGGGATGTCGCCATCTCCGTCGGGCGACGCAGCGACGACGACATCGTAGCCCGTCGTCTCTTCGCCCGTCTCGGATCGGTAGGTGTGGTGGCGCACTCGGTGCACACCGTCGACGGTGACTGCAACACCGGTCGAATCCGTGACTGTCGCCCGCGTGGTCGCTACCCATCCGTCCGACGGAGCCACCTTCCCGTAGGGCAGCGTCGGATACGGTGCGTCCTCGTGTTCTAGGAGGAGCAGCCGGCCATCCACGTCGCCAGCTGGGAACCTCGTCGTCCGTCCACGCGCGGAGGAAATGGCCGAGGCCACCGCCGACCATGCCCAACCCGATCAGATACGCGTAAAACAGCACGTCGTAATTCGAGCCTGCGGACCCAAACGTCGCTTCGAGCATATCGAAGCCCACGATGAGGAAGTAGCCGGGGATTTGAACGGGTTGAAATTCGACGAATGCCAGCCCATACAGCCCGACGACGACCGTCGTCGCGACCACGAGGTCACGGACGAACGAAACGGACCGACGACGGTTCATACAACCAATAGTTCGACGGTGAACAAAACGATTTCCCCGATCGGATGTACTCGTGGGCGCTCGAACGCTCCGTCAGAACCCGCCGAGCGCGTCCTGCACCGCCTCGTCGCCGTCCATCTTCGCGAGCAGTTCACGTGCATGCGTCCGTGTCTCCGAATCGACTGGGACGTGGACCATCCCCTCGCCGGGTTGGCCGTAGACGACGCTCGCGCCGTCGGGGGCGACCGCGAGTACGGGGACGGTCGCCAGGTCTTCCTCGCCGTCGACGACGATGACTGTTTTTTCGTCCCGCTCGATACCGCAGCCGAGCGCGCGCAGGAGGGCTGCCGAGAGTCCTGCCGCCGGGTTCTCGACGTCGATGCGCCCGCCGTAGCCCGTGATATCTGGTTTTTCGCTCTCGGAGAGGGCTTCGCGCTCGGTCACCCAGTCCAGAATCGCGAGGTCGGGGCGCACGCCGGCTTGGGTGAGGTGGCGAGTGACGACGTCGCCGACCGCGATCACCGGCTCGCCGAGATCGGGACGGAGGCGGTTCGCGTCGGTGTGGATCGGGCCGAGGGGGTCTTTGAACGCGCCGCGGAGCTCGTCGGGCAGCGTGAGCAACACGTCGAGGTCGTCCGATCCGCCCTCGCCGCCGGCCACGCTAGCGCACCTTCAGCGCGTAGCGACCGGGCTCGGTGACCTGCATCTCGCTCGCGATCTCGCTGGTTTCGGGGTGGGAGATGACCACGTAGCCCGCCCAGTCCTCGGTCAGACTCGACGACCCGCAGGCCGGACAGGTCTGCTGGTCGGGCGAGTCGAGCACGCGATGGCATTCGCGACAGACGCGTCTGGTCGCCATGCTCACTCACCCGCCGCCGCGGGTTCGCGCTCCTCGCGGAGCCAGCCGTGTTTTCCGAGCCCGACCTGTTTCGCCGTGAGACCGATCTTCGAGTCCCGGGGGTTGCGCTCGTCGATGCTCTTGGTGACGATGCGTGCCCGCACGGAATCACCGACGCCGAGGGTCTGGTCCGACTCGCGCGAGGCGAGCATCTGGCCGTCCTCGTCGTAGGCGAGATACTCGTCGCTGATCTGTGAGACGTGGAGCAGGCCGTCGATCGGGCCGATCCCGACGAACGCGCCGAAGTTGACGATCTCGACGACCTCGCCGTCGATGACCTCCTGCATCTGCGGGTCGAAGGTGACGGCGTCGAACTCCGCCTCGTAGTAGACCGACCCCTCGTGGTCGCGCCGGCCGGGCGGTACGCGCCCGTCGCCGATGTCGTGGACCTCGGTGACGCTGACGATGCTGCCGACCTCCTCGTCCAGTCGCCCTTCGAGCTTGTCCTGCAACAGTCGTTTCACCATCCCCGCGGAGACGTCCGCGAGCAGCTGTGGCGGTACCTCCACCGTATCCGTAAGTCTAACTCGTTTGTACATTATGGCTCCGTGATCGCTAGCGTGTTTTCACCGCGCAGTCCGATGACCGGCACACCTCGTTCGAGCACCCGCTCGCGCAGCGGGCGGTCGTTCGTACAGACCAGCTCGCAGCGCTCGCCGGCGAGTTCGACGCAGGCGTCGTCGGCCTCGGTCGCCTCGTGTTCGACCGGCCGACAGCGCTCGCTCAGATCGCGCCCGACGCTCGCCGCGACGGCCTCCTCGCCGTGGCTCCCCGAAAGCGCGTCGAGCTCGTCGAGCACCGCCCGCGGCACGAGGAGTTCGGGCGTGGTGAGCAGCCGATCGAGCTCATCGAAGACGCGCATGTCGCATTCGACGGGCATCATCAGCGCGTTCGTGTCCATGAGCACCCTCTCGTTCATTCGGTCAGCGTGCCGACGCCGATGAGTCGCCAGCGCGCTCCGACCCGGCGGTTGATCGCGATGCTCGCGCCGGCGGCCGCACACACCGGCCGCTTGAGCGCGACCTCGCACTCGTCGTCGCGCGCGCTCGTGACCGAGCCGACCGTCGTGGCGGTCCCAACGGTCAACATCAGCGGCTCGCCGGTCGAAACGGGCTCGACGTCCGTGCTCTCCCCGTCGTCGCTGCTGGCGACGATGCGATCGAGCAACGAGACCTCCATCGTGAACGTCTCGCGCGTCGGCGGGAGCGTCCCCGGCGGACCGGCGATCCGCCCGGCGAGCCCGTCGCCCTTCGTCAGGCTCGGATCGAGCCCGGTGCCGACCCCCAACAGTCCGCCTGGCGTCACGCTCTCGGCGGATTCGTCGCCGGCCTGAAGCGAGCGCACGTCGGTCGTGATCGGCTGCCACTCGGTCTGGCCACCGTGTTCGACCTCGCGACCCGGTCGGAGCTCGATCTCCTCGTCCGGGGTGAGCTCGCCGGCGACGAGACTACCACCGAGCACGCCGCCGAGCAGTTCGTCGGCGCGCGTTCCCGGACGGTTGATGTCGAAGCTGCGGGCGACGTGCAGCCGTGCGTCGGCGTCCGGATCGCGCTCGGGCGTCGGGATCTCCTCCTCGATGGCCTGGATCAGCAGGTCCATGTTGACCTCCTGGCCGGCGCTCACGGGGACGACGGGTGCGTCCTCGGCCACCGTTCCGGCGACGAACTCCTGGATCTCCTCGTAGTTCGTGCGCGCGCGATCGTTATCGACGAGATCGACCTTGTTCTGGGCGATCACGATGTTGTCGATGCCGATCGAGTCGAGCGCCATCAGGTGTTCCTGCGTCTGGGCCTGTGGGACGGTCTCGGTCGCGCTCACGACGAGCACCGCGCCGTCCATGATCGACGCGCCCGAGAGCATCGTCGCCATCAGCGTCTCGTGGCCCGGTGCGTCGACGAACGACACCGTTCTGAGGGGCTCGCTCTCCGTGCCGTCCGGGCATTCTTCCGCAACGGTGTATCGTTCGGGCGCGTCCATGTCGGGACACTCCCGGAAGGTCGCGTCGGCGTAGCCGAGCCGGATGGAGATGCCGCGTTTCATCTCCTCGGAGTGCTGGTCGGTCCACGAGCCGCTCAACGCCTGCACGAGCGTCGTCTTGCCGTGGTCGACGTGGCCGACCAGCCCGATGTTCACCTCCGGTTGTTGGTGGTTCCGTGTCATCTCGAAAGTAATAGGACAACTACGCCCCGAGTCGTTCATAAACCTGCTGTTCCATATATCACGGCCGCCGTTCGACGCCGGACGGATCATCCATCACCGGGGAAACGGTTATGTTTCGCGCTCCGTAACCGTAATTTCATGTCGGACCCGTCGGGCCGCGAGCGGGCGATGGCTGCTCTCGGAACGCTGTCGAGCGTCCTCGCGCCGCTGCTCGTGCTCGCGGTGTTCGCCGTCGCCGCGATCGCGGTCGCGGTGTTCGTCTTCGACCCGCTCATGTTTCAGGCCGCGGCCGGCTCGCCGGGTAGCGTCGTCGCCGACGAGGCGAGCGTCTTCGAATCGACGACCAGCGCCGCCGGCTGTACGCCCAACGCGAGCGACAACGCCTCCATCGAGGGTTATCGCCTGCTCGGCGCGCGTCACCTGGAGATCACCGGCAACGTGAGCCTGCCGGACGCCGCCGATCGGCTCACCGAGCCGACGATCACCAGGCGCTCGCCGGGGACGTTCGTACTCTCGATCGATCACCGGGGGGCCGACGCCGCCAACCGAAGCTGTCGCGGGCTGGCGCGCTACACTGCGAAAGTCCAACTCCCCTACGGCGTGACCGACTACGAGTTCGTCGTCCGCCACGGCACGAACCGTACTCTCCGGGTCATCGAGCGCTCCTGACGGGCCCCATCGACTCGGCACGAATTTGGGTCCGAATCAGGAAAATACTCATATGTGTTATCCATCTGGGTAGTGGTGTGCGAAAGCACGGAGCATACCATGACCGATGACGCCACCACCGACACGGGTCGTACAGTACGGGACGACGAGGAGTTCGATCGTAACGAAACCGCCACAACCGACGGCGAGAGCGGTCCACTCGGCCGTATCGGCGACGAACTCCGCTCGCGGCGGAACTTCCTCTCGAACACCGCGAAAGTCGGAGCCGGTGCCGCTGCCCTCGGTGCGCTCGGGAGCGGCACCGCGGCGGCTGCCCACGGCGAACAGCCCTACTCCGATTCGGACTACGAGGACGCCAACGAGTTCGGCTACGGCGCGCTCACCGACGTTCAAATTGTGAAGTTCGCGCTGATCCTCGAACGGCTCGAAGCCACGTTCTACACCGAGGCGGTCGGCACCGCGCCGGTCGGCAAGATGGGGACGGAGGGCAACGGTAACGGCGGCCAGCTCGGCGAGCACGACATCGAACGCTCGGATATCGCCGCGCAGTTCGCCAACCCCTCCCGACGCTACTCCACCTTCCAGCGCTTCCAGCAGATCCGCGACCACGAGCAGGCTCACGTCAAAGCGCTCGAAGGTGTGCTCAAGGAGGTCGGCAGCAATCCGGACTTCGCCAGCGACCTCGAGTTCGAGTTCCCCTACGAGGGCACCGTCGAGTTCGTCGGCCTCGCGCAGGCGCTCGAAGACACCGGTGCCGGAGCCTACACCGGCGCTGCGCCGGCCGTCGACACCGAAGAGTATCTCGCGGCGGCCGCACAGATCCACGGGGTCGAGAACCGTCACGCGAGCTACCTTCGGGTGCTCAACAGTCCGTTGCCGGCTGGCTCGGGCGCGCGCAACCCGTTCCCCGAGGCCTTCCAGCCGCGATTGAGTGTGCAGGAGGTCGTCGACCGCGCTGCACCGTTCATCAAGGGCGTCGACAGCCTCGATCAGGTCACGGAACTGCTCGGTGGCTACGCGAAGGACGTCACCGACGACTGATCCGCCGGGGACGCTAGCCGCTCGATCGACCCGCTGACGCCCGCTCACCACTTTTTCGCTGCAAGCGTTGAAGATCCGTGACCGACTGGCTCGTGTATGGCTCTCGATCCTGACCAGGTCACAACCGTGACCTTCGATTCGTACAGCACGCTCGTCGACGTCGAGAGCGTCGAGCACGCGCTCGCCGAGCACGTCGCGAACCCGGAACCGGTGTCGACGCTCTGGCGCGAGCGCTCGCTGGCCTACACGTTCGTCGCCGGCGATCTCGACACCTACCAGCCCTTCTACGAGATCCTGCGTGACGCGTTGTCGGCCGCACTCGCCGCTCACGATATCGATCTCACCGAGGACGAACGCGAGGCGATCCTCGAAACCTACCACAACCTCGATGTGTTCGACGACGTACGCGACGGCATCGAGCGGCTCAACGACGGCGGCTACGACTGCTACGTGGTCTCGAACGGGAACCCGGCGATGCTCGATTCGATGGTCGAGAGCGCCACCATCGGTGACCTCGTCGCGGACACGGTGAGTGCCGACGAGATTCGCACGTTCAAACCCGATGTCTCGCTCTATCGCCACGCGGCCGAGCGCACCGACACGCCGATCGACGAGATCGCTCACGTCTCGGCGGGCTGGTTCGATGTCCAGGGAGCCGAACACGCCGGCATGCACGGTGTCTGGATCGACCGCGACGACCAGCCGTGGGAACCGTTCGACGGCGATCCCGACCTCACGATCGAGAGCATCCACGATCTCGCCGCGGGGCTCGGGGTCTGAATCGTCGTGAGCGCGACGCTTTTGCCCCATCGGCCGCTATCGTTCCCGTGCGCGAGTTCGCGTTCGAGCTAGCACTGTGTGCCCGCCTCGAAGCCGATATCGAGGGGATCGTGAGCCGCCAGCTTAGCACGAGCCTCAACGGCAACCGGGTGATGGATATCGTCCACGTCGAACCCGGGCCTGATTTCGACGCGCGAGCGCAACTCACCCCACACGAGATCCCCGACGCCGCGATCGAGAGCAACGTCGGCGTCGGCACGGCGCGCTACTGGAAGGACGCCTTCGACTGCCATCCCGAGCGGGCACGGACCGCGACCGACCGGGCGATCGAGATCGGATTCTTCGAACGCGAGCGCCGCGGCGGGCGCGAGTACGTCCGCCAAACGGCGCGCTATCCCGACGACTGGTTCGGCAAACTCGTCGGCATCGAGAACAAACCCGACCTCGGCCGGCCGGGCGATCTCGAAGCCCAGCTCCGCCGGGACGTGAGCCTCGGACTGCTCGACGAAGTGATCCTCGCGACCGCCTCGCACGTGACCGGTGCGCATCTTCATCGGATCCCCGACGAGGTGGGTGTCTGGCGGTTCGACCCCGACCAAGGCATCAGGGAAGTGCTGCGCGAGCCGACAACCCTCTCGCCGACGGAGTGTGGCATCGACATCGGCGACCGCCGACCGACTGAAACGGCGATAGAGCCGGTGGGGCCTGCTGCAAAGGCGCGGGCACGCCGCCGCATCGCCGAACGCGCCTACGGAAAGGGCTGGCGCATCGATGACTTTCCACACTGTGCACAAGTCGAGGACGGTGAATACGCGGGCGCGCGTGGGATGCCGTACTGTGAGTGGAAGGGACGATTCGTCCATCCGGCGGCCGAATGTGGCGTCGAATGTGCGGGTCACGAACCCGGAGCCCCACCCGATGTCGACGTCGACGCGGAACGCGATCGGCGCTCGTCGTGGGTGGCCGATCCCGATGGACGCCAGCGCCGACAGGCGGGCCTCGATCGGTTTTAGTATATAAGGGCTGTCTGCGGTGCGATAGCACACCGTCGAACCGGCGGACGTGAGCGAACACGCCGGTCAAAACCGATGCTTTTATGTAGAACTCCAATCAATCGGTAGGTGACTATGGCTCAGCAGATGGGTAACCAGCCCCTCATCGTACTTTCGGACGATTCACAGCGAACGTCCGGCAAGGACGCACAGTCGATGAACATCACCGCGGGTCAGGCGGTCGCCGAAGCGGTTCGGACGACGCTCGGGCCGAAAGGGATGGACAAGATGCTCGTCTCCGACGCGGGCGACGTCGTCGTCACGAACGACGGCGTCACCATTCTGAAGGAGATGGACATCGAGCATCCGGCGGCGAACATGATCGTCGAAGTCGCCGAGACACAGGAGGACGAGGTCGGTGACGGCACCACGACCGCCGTCGTCGAGGCCGGCGAACTCCTCGAAAAGGCCGAGGACCTGCTCGATCAGGACATCCACGCGACCACGCTCGCACAGGGCTACCGCGAGGCCGCCGAGGAAGCCAAGAGCATCCTCGAAGAGACCGCCATCGACGTCGACGAGAGCGATACGGAGACGCTCGAACAGATCGCCGCGACGGCGATGACGGGCAAGGGTGCCGAGAACTCCCGCGACCTGCTCGCCGAACTCGTCGTCAGCGCCGTGACCGCCATCAGCGACGACGAGGGGATCGACACCGACAACATCCAGGTCGAGAAGGCCGTCGGCGGCAGCGTCGACGAATCCGAACTCGTTGAGGGCGTCATCGTGGACAAAGAGCGCGTCCACGACAACATGCCCTACTTCAAGGAGGACGCGAACGTCGCGCTGCTCGACTCCGCCCTCGAAGTCAAGGAGACCGAGATCGACGCCGAGGTCAACGTCACCGACCCCGACCAGCTTCAGGAGTTCATGGACCAAGAAGAGGAGCAGCTCGAAGAGATGGTCGACCAGCTCGTCTCCGTCGGCGCTGACGTGGTCTTCTGTCAGGACGGTATCGACGACATGGCCCAGCACTTCCTCGCTCAGGAAGGCATCCTCGCCGTCCGCCGCGCGAAATCGAGCGACATCAACCGTCTCGCTCGCTCGACCGGCGCACACGTCGTCTCGAATCTCGACGACATCGAGGAATCCGATCTCGGCTACGCCGGCTCGGTCGCCGAGCGCGACATCGCGGGCGATCAGCGCATCTTCGTCGAGGATGTCGAGGACGCAAAGGCCGTGACGCTCATCCTCCGCGGCGGCACCGAGCACGTCGTCGACGAGATCGAGCGCGCCATCGAGGATTCGCTCGGCGTCGTGCGCGTCACGCTCGAAGACGGCAAGGTGCTGCCCGGCGGCGGCGCACCCGAGACCGAGCTCTCGCTCGGCCTGCGTGACTACGCCGACTCCGTCGGCGGCCGCGAGCAGCTCGCCGTCGAATCGTTCGCCGACGCGATCGACGTCATCCCGCGCACGCTCGCCGAGAACGCCGGTCTCGACCCGATCGACTCGCTCGTCGAGCTCCGCAGCCAGCACGACGGCGGGAGCGACACGATGGGTCTCGACGCCTACACCGGCGAAGTCGTCGACATGGAAGCCGACGGCGTCGTCGAGCCGCTGCGCGTCAAAACGCAGGCGATCGAGTCGGCCACCGAGGCCGCTGTGATGATCCTCCGCATCGACGACGTCATCGCAGCTGGCGACCTCAAGGGCGGCCAGACCGACGACGGCGACGACGGCGGCCCGCCCGCTGGCGGCCCCGGCGGCGCACCCGGCGGTATGGGCGGTATGGGTGGCATGGGCGGTATGGGTGGCATGGGCGGTATGGGTGGCATGGGCGGCATGATGTAAACCCACTTTTTGCATCACTCGCGGGCCTTCGGCCCGCTCGCTCGCAAAAACTTGGGAAAAAGACCGCACCGCAACCGCAACGAACCGCACTGCGGCCGCGACCGCACCTGCACCGCAGAAGCCCTCGGCGCGCGGAGCGCGCCTCGCCCTTCATCCGCCAGGGATGCGGTGTTTACCGGTCTACGATCGTGTTGTAACTGCGACCGCACCGCGGCTGCAACCGTACTGCACCGCGACTGCATCGCGGCCGCACCGCAACCGCTCGGCGACCGACGCCGAGGTCGATTTTTCAGTAATTAGCCAGCGACGATTTACTGTTGTAGTGCATTGGAACAGTCATGAGCCACCGTTTTCGTTTCGAGCGGCCGGCGTACGCCGAGCTGGTGATCGCGGTGGTCGTCGTCTGGGGCGTCTGTGACGGGCTCTCGACGCTGTTGGCCGCGGAGTTCGCGGGCGCGCATCTGGAGGCGAACCCGTTCATCAGATCGCTGCTGTCGATGCCGGCGCTCGCGTTCGCCGTGCAGCTCGGCGGCGCGGTCGCGGCGGGTGCGATCGCACTCGCCGGCGAACGGTTCATCAGAACCGTCCCTGGCTGGCGTGTCTGGTTCGCCGTCCTCATCGGTGGTGGGATCGGCGTGACGGGATTGAACCTGCTGGTCGCGTTCGCGGTCGTTTAGTCCGTATCGAGCTCGAACTGTTCGTGTTCGCTCACGGTGTTGAGCACGATGTTCGTGTTCGACTCGTTGATGTCGGGATCGGTGAGCAGCGTTTTGATGCGATCGTTCATCTCGTCGGTGTCTCGGAACTTGCCGATGGCGACGACGTCGTGATCGCCGGTCACTTCGTAGACCGAGAGCATCTGGTCGTGCTCGCGCAGGCGTTCGGTGATGTCGGGAAGCGAACTGCCCTCGACTTTGAGCTGGAGGATCGCGGTCACGTCGTAGTCCAGCCCGGCGTAGTCGACGACCGGTACGTAGCCCCGGATCACGCCATCGTTTTCGAGATTCGAGAGGTGGTTCGACACCGTCGTGACCGAGACGTCGAGCTCGTCGGCCAGACTCCGTAGGCTTGCCCGACCGTCGTCGAGCAGCGCGTTCACCAGCTCCGTGTCGAGGTTCTCGTAGGTCATTGCACCGCGTTTCGCGTCCGGGGAGTAAAACTTTACGAACATCCAGTTTTGTTCCGTCGATCAATATTTGCGACGAACAGTAGGGCTTTTGTCTCCGGTAGTATCCTACTGAGTAGGCACAAACGATGACAAACGGAACACCGAACTCTGACGGCCTCTCTGCGGCCGCCAGGCGCGTTCTCGAAGAGATCGACGAACAGAACGTCGACTTCCTCAGACTCCAATTCACCGACATCCTCGGCACCGTCAAGAACGTCTCGATCCCCGCCACGCAGGCCGAGAAGGCCTTCACGGAGGGGATCTACTTCGACGGTTCGAGCATCGAGGGCTACGTCAGGATCCAGGAATCGGATATGCGGCTCACGCCCGACCCGTCGACGTTCGCCGTACTCCCGTGGCGCGACCACGACGACGGCACCGCGAGCGCACGACTCATCTGCGACGTGATGAACACCTCGACCGGCGAGCCGTTCGTCGGCGACCCGCGCGGCGTGCTCAAGGGCGCGATCGACCGCGCCGCCGAGATGGGCTACGACATCAACGCCGCACCGGAGCCCGAGTTCTTCCTGTTCGAACAGGCCGAGGACGGCAGCGCCACCACCGTGACGAACGACGCGGGCGGTTACTTCGATCTCGCCCCGAAGGACCTCGCGAGCGACGTGCGCCGCGACATCATCTACGGGCTGGAGGAGATGGGCTTCGATATCGAGGCCTCCCACCACGAGGTCGCCGAGGGCCAACACGAGATCAACTTCACCTACGACGACGCGCTCACGACCGCCGACAACGTCGCCACCTTCCGGGCCGTGGTGCGTGCCATCGCGGCCGAACACGACCTGCACGCGACCTTCATGCCGAAACCGATCGCACGCGTCAATGGCTCGGGCATGCACACGCATCTCTCGCTCTTCTCGGGCGGCGAGAACGCCTTCCACGATCCCGACGACGAGTTCGATCTGAGCGGGACGGCCAAACAGTTCCTCGCCGGAATCCTGGAGCACGCGCCGGCGATCACGGCGATCTGTAACCCCACCGTCAACAGCTACAAACGGCTCGTGCCGGGCTACGAGGCCCCGGTCTACATCGCGTGGTCGGATCGCAACCGCTCCTCGCTCATCCGCAAGCCCGCCGCGCGCACGCCCGCAGCCTCGCGGGTCGAACTCCGCTCGCCGGACCCCTCCTGTAACCCGTATCTCGCGCTCGCGGTGATGATCCACGCCGGTCTCGAAGGCATCGAGCGTGATCTCGCGGTCCCGGATCCGGTGCGCGAGAACATCTACGAGTTCAACGCCGAACGCCGTGCCGAACACGGGATCGAGACGCTGCCGACGACGCTCTCACAGTCGCTCGACGCGCTCGAAGCCGATTCGGTCGTCACCGATGCGCTCGGCGAGCACGTCACCGAGAAGTTCCTCGAAGCCAAGCGCTCCGAGGTGATGGACTACCGCGTGTCGGTCAGCGAGTGGGAGAAGGAGCGCTACCTCGAAACGTTCTGAGTCGGCCCGTCCTCCTTTTCACGCCCACCGATCCGTTCGTCGAGAACCGGCATCGCGACGACGCCCGCACCGACGACCGTGCCGGCGAGCGCCGTGACCACCACGCCGATATCGAGCAGGTAGACCGCAACGAAGCCCCCGCCGAGGACGAGTATTCCGAGAACGCCGACGCCGAAACCCATCGGACCGCTGTTCGCCAGCCGGTCGCCGACGGCCTCCCAGACCGCGAGCGCACCGGCGGTCGCCCCGAGCGCCAGCGCACCGTCGGCGCTCACCGTCCCGAGAAGCGCCACCACGGCAATGGTTGCGGCGATCCGGAACGCTCGTCGTGCCCGCCTGCGGGCGAGCGTCAGGACGATTCCGAGATACGCCAGTCCGAACCCGATGCCGGCGAGTACGTCGACGAGATAGTGGACGCCGAGCACCAGTCGCGCGAGACAGACGACGGCGACGATCGTTCCGGCGACGAGCGCGCGACGGGCGCGTGTGCCGACATCGAGGACGGCGGCGAGCCCGCCCCAGACGACCGTCGCGGTGAGCGCGTGGCCGCTCGGGAAGCCGTAGCCCGTCGCGGTCGCCGCGTTGGTGTAGATCGCGTGGAGGAACGCAGGCACGTGCTCCAGTGCCGTGGCCTCGCCGGCCAGCGGTGGCCGTGCCAGCGCGAAGAGCTGTTTCGCCACGACGATGAGCGAAAGCCCGCCGAACGCGACCGCGATCAGCAACGCTCCGCGTTCGCGCGGGAGTGAAAGTGGTGAGCGTTCACCGAACCAGTACAGGAGGGTGAGCAACCCGAGGACGAACCAGACGTCGGCAAGTTGTGTGAGAACGGCGAACGCGAGCCTGAACGCGTCGGGGAGCGCGTCGAGCGCCTCGGTGACCCCGAGGCCGCGCATCTACGAGCGAAAGTCCCGGATTCGGTCGGTGAGCCGTCCCGGCGCGCCGAGCGCCGCGCCGGTGAGCCCGACGAGCACCATCAGGACGTAGAGGCCGAGCGTCGAGAGCCAGACGACGAGCATCGCGAGGATCGCCCAGCCGCCGCTGAGATAGGCGAACGCACCGATCGTCATGGCGGTGCCGTAGAGAAGCACGAGATAGGGACCCCAGCCGCGGGCGTGACCGCGGCGCTGGCGCTTGCGGACGTACTGCTTCAGATCGCTTTCGAGCGTGTCGCGCTTGATGATGCGCCCTTCGACCTCGTCGGCGAACGCGACGACGTCCTCGCGCAACGCCTCGACGTCGTCGAGGGTCGCGTTCCGATCGTCGCTCTCGCGATCGTGGTCGCTCTCGCGCACCGCCTCGCTCACCATCGACTCTTCGTCCGTCGCTTCGTCGTGGTCGGATTCAGTGTCCTCGTTCATGGTCTGCCTCCGGCTTTCAGCCGCGCCGCCAACCCCTCGTCGCTCGGTTCGTCCGCCCCACCGGTCCGCCCGGCGAGAACCGCGTTCAACACCACGCCGAGCAGCAGTATCATCCCGGCGAAATACAGCAGCGTGACGAGCAACAGCACCGCGCCGATCACCCCGTAGGCCTCGTAGCTACCGGCGTTGGCGGCGTAAAACCGGAAGCCGATCTGGAGAACCGTCCAACCGACGGCGGTAAAGAGCGCGCCCGGGAGCGCCTCGCGCACGGTCACGCCGCCGCCGGGGAGGAAGTAGTAGAGCGGCAACAGCGTGAGCGCGAGCCCGAGCAGCGTCGCCAGCGTGCCGGCGAGACCGACCGCCGAGACGCCCGCGACGGTCACGTCGACCGGCGAGAGCGAGACGACCGCCCCGACGCCGACGGTGATGGCGATGCCGAGCACGACGGCGACGAGCGTGACGAGCCCGTTTTTCAGCTGTGTCGCGAGGCCCGGCGAATCGCGCCCGTAAGCCCGCGAGAAGGCAGTATCGAGCCCGCGAAACACCTTGAGCGCGCTCCAGAGCAGGGCGAGCACGGAGACGATCGTCGCACCGCCGGCCCCGCTCCGATTGCTGATGGCATCGCTCACGAGTCCCTGTCCGCTCGGCGAGAGCGCGCCGCCCGCCGCCTGCGCGATGCTGTCGGCCATCGCGTCCCCGCCGGCGAACGACACGGCGACGAGCAACAGCAACACGAGCGGGATCAGCGAGACGAACGCGTAGTACGCGAGGCTTGCGGCGAGGAACGTGATCTCCTTGTCCTGCACTTCACCGACGAACGTCCGGCCGAAGGAGGTCACGCGCGCGCTGGTACTCACGACCGCGCATTCGACCGAGGGGTACATAAATCGGCGGGAAGCCGTCCGGCTCACCGGTCGACCGGCAGCCAATCCCCGTCGAGATCGGCGCGATCGGTGAGAGTGGCGTTCAACGCCGCACCGATCAGCAGTGCGAACCCGCCGACGTAGAGCCAGACGAGGATCAACAGCACGGCGCTGGCCGCACCGTAGAGCTGCGGTAGCGTCGAGATCGAGGTGTAGTAGCCGAACAGGGATTGGAGCACGGTCCACGCCGCGGCGGCGAAGATCGTCCCCGGGAGGATCTCCACTACACCGCTATCGACGTCGGGCAGGATGTAGTAGAGTGGGACGAACACGACGGTGAACACGGCGAAGACGACGATCGGTCCGAGGGTGTTCCACAGCCGGGTTTCGACGAACAGCGACAGCACGACGCCGCCGACGACCATCGCCACCACCGCGACGACGATGACGATGAACACGAGCACGATGTCGACGAGGGTTCCCACCAGCGAGCGCTCGCCCTGGGTGCCGTAGATGCCGCTGAAGGCGGTGTTGAGCGCCCGGAAGGTCAACAGTGCGCCCCAGAGGAACACGGCGGCGCTGAGGATCGTCGCGCCCTGATCGGCCGCACCGAAGACGATCCCCTGCAACAGTTCGGCGTTCTCGGGAACGAGCGTGCGCGTCGCCCGCATGATGGCACGTATCGCGAGTGCATCGCCGGCGAGCGTCGAGATGGCGACCACGAGCAACAACAGCAGCGGCACCAGCGAGATGAACGTGAAGTATGCGAGGCTCGCCGCCGTCAGGACGATCCGCTCGCGGCGCGCGAGCGCGATGACGTCGGCGAGAACGGCCACGACGTCGTCGGTCCTCGACACGACCCGCTTTGGCGATCGAGACGTAAGTACGACCCGCGCCCGGCGCTGCTGTCGATTAGCGATGGGCCGTCGGCAGCCACTCGGCATCGGGATCGACGCGATCGGCGAGCGTGGCGTTGAGCGCCGCGCCGACCAGCAGCGCCAGCCCGCCGACGTAGAGCCAGGTCAACAGGAGCAACACGCCGCCGGCGACGCCGTAGAACTGCACGCTGCTCGACGTCGTCGCGTAAAGTCGGACGACGACCGCCGAGACCGTCCAGACGAGCGCTGCGAGCAAGGTTCCAGGAAAGATCTCGGCGAGCGTGACGCCCTCGACCTCCGGCAGGAGGTAGTAGAGCGGGGCGAAGACGACCGCGAGCGTGACGAACAGGAACAGTGGGCTGGCCACTCGCAGGAGGAGGCGGTCCTTGACCGTGAGCGCGAGCGCGCCGCCGATGAGCGCGAGCGCGACGGTCGCGAGCCCCACGGTGACGAACACGATCACCGCGTCGACCGCCTTGTCGACGAGCGAGACCTCTTCGCGCTCGTCGTAGACCGCCGCGAACGCGCCGTCGAGTGCGCCGAACGTCCTGAGCGCGCTCCACGCGAGGATGACCGCCCCGAGCACCGCCGCGCGGAACCGTCCCTGGGTGTTCGCGAGCAGCGTCTTCGGCACCGAGACGCCGCTCGGTAGGACGGTCCCCGACGCCGTTCCCGAGAGCTGTCCGAGCAGCCCGTGGCCGAACAGCGAGAGCGCGATGACCGAAAAGAGCAGCAGGGGGACGAGCGCAGTGAAGAGGTAGTAGGCGAGGCTCGCGGCCATGAGCGTGATCTGCTCCTGTCTGGCGACCGCGACGACCGTTCTGCCGATCGAGAGCAGGTCGTCCGTCCGCGAGCTCGTGGTGCTGCCGGTCTGCACACCCACCGTTCAGCGTGCGCCGGTATGAACCCCACCGACTTCGATTCGGGTGATCGTGGTGCTGGCTGATCGGAACGCGCCGGTCGATCGGAGTGTGTCGGCCGCTCAGGCCGTGTCGATCTTCAGGCCATGTCGGCCGTCGTGGTCGCGCGTTCGATCTCGGCGACCGTCGCGTCGGTCTTGAACGCCGTCCCGTGGTAGTGCGCCCGCGAGGCTTCGTAGCCCGCCTCACGGAGCCGGGCCAGAAAGTCGTCCATCGCGCTCGCCGAACGCGTCCACTGCCGGCAGAGGCGGTGTTGATCGTAGTGTGTGGGCAGTTCGAGTTCGCCGTCGAGGGTTTCGAGCAGGTCGCGAGCGCGCTCGGCAGTGCCCATCTCGTCGGTGACCTGCTCGCGAACGCGCGCGAGGAACTCGTTTTCGTGGACGGGACCGAGCCAGAGCGGGCCGGCGGTCCGCACCCGTCCGCCGCAGGCCGGGCACTCCTCGGGTGGATGCGCGATGAGTCCCTCCTGGCTCTCGCGGTGGAGACACGAAAAGCAGTGGTGAACGTAGCCCATCCCGTCGAGCGCGTCGTTGGCGTCGCTGGCCCGCCGCGACAGTGAGAGATACGTCCGGACGTAGTGGCTCGTCGCGTGGCTCAACACCGGGATGGCGGCGACGTCGTACCGCGCGGCGGTGCGGACGAGCGCACCCAGAAGGATTCGGAGCCCCATCTCGGCGTGATACTCCGTGTTCTGCGGGACGGCGCTGTACGAGCGAACGCCGCTTTCCTTGTGTGCCCCACACAGCGGCGCGGTATCGGTCGCGGTGACGCAGACCAGCTTGCGCGCCCCCCGAAAGGCGGCGTCGGCGAACGGGATCGGCGTGCCGAACGGGTCGAGATCGACGACATCGAACCCTTCCTCGGAGAGCAGCGCGTTCACGTTCCGGTTTACAACTTCCCCGTCGAGCTCGTTCCGATCGAGGTTCGTCCGACAGAGTTCGGTCGCATCCCCATCGCGATCACAGAGCGTTACCTCGTACCCCTCCCCGGCGGCGCGGACACCCCGTGCACCGGTCGCGGCGTGCGCATCGAGATACGAGTCGCAGTCCTCCCCGACCGCCCGCAGCACCGCCACCGTGAGGTCGCGGTTGAGCTCCTGTTCGGAGTTGAAAAAGACGCCCTCGCCGATGCCCGCTTCTGGCTGTTCGGGCACCGTGAGGTCGAGACCGCCTTCGGTGACGTGCATATCGCCGCTCGGTCTTCGAGCGCGAAAAACGGTCTGTCCTCGATCGCACGATATTCATCCATTTCATCAGGTCGTCGAGTACGGGCCGAAAGCACATCTTGATCAGGATTATCTGCTTGGTTCGACAGAGACGATCTGTGAGGCGGCTGAAACGGCTGTCCTGACAGCACTGATCCTGACGACAATGCGAAACCGCAACCGCCCCGCACGGCCCACACACCTCCCCAGCCGATTCGCTCACTCGCTACGCTCGTTCGCTCATCCCTCGCGCGTTCTCCGGCCTTCGGCCGGATTCATCGCGCGCCACCGCTACCAATTCGATTTTGATAGTTGGGAAAATCTCGATTCGATTCTGGATTCAGGCGAGCGTGTAGCTCTCGAAGCGCCGTGCGACGTACCGATAGGCGAGCGGCGGGGCGACGACCACGAGCCCGATGGCGGCGGCAGCGCCGACGACGCGGAGCACCGGCGGGGCGATGGCGACCGAAAGCCCGGCGAATCCCGCGATGATCTCGATGATGGTGGAGAGAACGGCTGCACCGCCCGGGATCAGCGCGATCGCGGCCCCGAGAGCGCCGACGGCCACCGCGACCGTGTAGCAGGCGAAGGCGGTCTTGCTCGGGATCACCACCTCCCGACTCCGGCTGACGCTGACCGCTCCGAAGCGTGGGAACCGAGTGCCGATCGCCAGCGCGAGGAGCGGGCCGACGAGACAGAGCACCGCGCTCACGGCGGTGAGCAGCAGCCAGCGCGCCGGCGCGAGCGGACTCAGCACGCCGGCAACCCCCGTCACCACGACAACGAGCGGCAGGCCGACCGTCGCCACCGCGATGACGTGTCCGCGCACGAACTGCCCGCCACGAACCCCGGTCGTGAGCGTCACCGGCAGCAGCGCTCCCTCGTCGCCGAACGGGTTGAGCGCCGCTGCGCCGACCGCCCACGCTCCGTACAGCGCCAGCAGGATCGGCAGCGACGCCGGCACCGATCCCGTGGTGAACGCCTGCTGGAGCGGCGCGAACAGGAAGAAGAGCGGATAGGCGACGTAGATCAGCCGGATCGGCGCGCGCTTCGTCCGCCGCCAGACCTTCTCGACGACCGCGCGCGTCGGGCCCGCGGCGATCCGCGAGAGCACCGTCGCGTCGGTATCGCTTTCCTCGTAGGTCCGCGTTCCGGGCTGTGCCCTGTCGGCGTACCAGAGCCGCTCGACCGCGCGCACGTCGATCGCCAGCAGGAGGGGGACGCCGATCGCGACCAGCGCGATTGCGCCGGCCATCCGTGGCAACGACGGCGCGACGCCGGGAATCCCGACCACGAGCAGGTCGCCGAACCACGCCGTCGGCGCATCGCGCAGTAGCGCCGATAGTTGGAACAGGGCACGGCCGACCGTCTCCGAGGAGACCGCGACGAAATACGCGAGCAGGGCGACGACCGCGATGACGGACTTGTATCGCGTGAGCAGTTCGGACTGGCCGACGACGATCTTGATGACCACACCCACGATGTGTCCAGCGAGCAGCGCCGTCGCGAACACCGCCAGAACGGCCACGACGACGCTGACGAACGCCGTCGGCGCGCCGATGCCGAGCGCGAGCGCGCCCGCCACCACGAGCACCGGCACAGCCACGATCGAGAGCACGCGTGCGGATTCGGCGAGCAGCAATCCCCCGAGAACGTCGGGGGCCGGCACGGTCGTCAGCATGCCCGTCTCGTGCTCGATCCGGGCGGTCTTGCCGACGGCGCGCTGGGCGATCAGGAACACTGGCCCGAGCCACGCCAGCGCGAGCGCGCTGCGCGCCCCATCGAGCACCGGCAGCGTCTCGATCAGTCGCTCGCCGGCCGTGTAGGCGAGATAGCTCCCGCCGACCGTCGGCAGCCCGACGAACAGCAGGAGAAAGGCCCCAAATCCGAGCAGCTGCGTCGTGTTCTGCGTCATCGCGCGCAGGCTCCGGCGGTACTCGACGCGCGCGATGGTGAGACTCCGCCCGACCGTTGGCCAGTTCATTGGGCTTCCACCGGCCGCTCGCTCGTCACGTCGAGGAAGGCGTCCTCCAACGTGCGCTCCTCCTCGGCGCGGTGGGTGAGTCGCTCCGGGGAATCCTCCGCGACGAGCGATCCATCGCTGAGCACGCCGACGGTGTCGGCGAGTCGCTCGACAACAGGTAAAATGTGTGTCGAGAGGAAGACGGTGGCACCGCGGTCGGTGAGCTCGCCGATGAGATCGTAGACCGTGCGCGCGGCGCGCGGATCGAGCCCCGAAGTCGGCTCGTCGAGGAAGACCACGCTCGGCTCGTGGACGAGCGCCTGGATCAGCGCCGTCTTCTGTTTCATCCCCTTCGAGTACGTCCCGACCCGTTCGTTCGCGTCGGCGGCGAGATCGAGCCGGTCGAGCAGCGTCTCGATGCGGTCGTCGCCGTCCACGTCGCGGAGATCGGTGATGTAGCGCAGCTGCTCGCGCGCGGTGAGCTCGTCGTACAGCGGCGGCTCCTCGGGGAGAAAGCCGATCTCGGGGACCACTGCCTCGCGGTTCTCGATCGAATGACCGGCGACGCGGGCCGTCCCGCTCGTCGGCCGGACGAGCGTCGTTAGCATCCGCATGGTCGTCGTCTTGCCCGCCCCGTTCGGCCCCAGAAAGCCGTAGACGGAGCCGGCGGGCACCGTCAGATCGACCCCTGAGACGACGGTCGTCTCGTCGAAACGCTTCGTCAGGCCGTCGGTTTCGATGGCGGGCGGCATACGGGCAAATAAGTCAATCGTCGTAAAAATATTTTCATCCGACGCGATCGCCGTCCGAACATCCCGCCCCGCCCATCGAACGGGTTTTCATCCGCCGGCGCGAACGCCCGCTGTGACCGCAACCGAGTGGCAGCGCGCGCTCGACGACGCCGGCGAGCTCGATCCGTCGATCACCGAGCGCATCATCGACACGCACGGCGACCGCGGCGTCAGAGCCATCGAGGCGGTCGCCGAACGGCGCGTCAAGCAATATCTCGATTTCACCGTCGTGGTGGGCCACTCCGACGAGTACGTCGTCGAGGACGGCGGCTGTACCTGCAAGGATTCGGCCTACAACCTCGACGCCGACGACGAGAGTCAGCGCTGCTGGCACGTCCTCGCCGCCGCCATCGCCCGCCGTGTCGGCGCGCTCGACCACCACGACATGTGGTACTCCGACGTCCGCGAATTTCTCTGAGTTCGACCCGTCGATCGCTACCCGGTCCGCCCGAATAGTGCACGGGCGTCGTCGACGGCCTCGGTCCGGCCGAGCAACGTAACGGTGTCGCCGCGCTCCAGATCGAAATCGTCGCCCGGATAGTGGTTCGTGCCGTCGCGGTTCACGAGCGCGAGCAGACACTCGCTCGGGAGATCGTTTCTGACCGCGGCGATCGACCGGCCCACGGTTGCGTCGGCGGTGACGTCGACCTCGCGGACGTCGCCCGACTGTCCCAACTCGACGGTCCACTTCAGGAGTGCGGGACGCTCGACGAGGTTGTCGATCGCCCAGATCGCCGATTCCGTCGGCGAGATCGCCCGAACCCCGAGATCCTCGAAGGCATCGGTGTTCTCCGGTTCGTTCACCCGCGCGATGATGTGATCGACGTCGAACGTCGAGCGAGCGAGCTGTGCAGCCAGCAGGTTCGCGTCGTCGTCGCCGGTTGCGACGACGAGGAGTTTCGCGTCGGCGACGCCGACATCGCGGAGCGTCTCGGCGACGGTCCCGTCGCCGACGTGGACCGTATGGCCGTCGTCGCGCGCCCGACGGGCGATGTCGGCGTCGCTCTCGATCAGGACCGGGTTTTCACCGTGTGCGTCGAACCGCTCGGCGAGGCCACGCCCGACCGTGCCGCCGCCGACGATGACGATCTGCATGGGCACCACGTCGAGCGCCGACGCAATATATGGTGCCAATCCGCCTTCGAGGACGACCGTCGCGAGGATCACGAGAAACACCGTCCCGACGAGCGTCGTCGCCTGCTCCGGAAGTCCGGCATCCGTGAGTTCGACGGCAAACAGCGTCGCGACCGATGCGGGGATGATCCCGCGCGGCCCGATGAGACTCATGAACAGGCGCTCGTCGCGGCTGAACTGGCGGCCGCGCGTCGAGATGAACACCAAAAGTGGCCGGATGACGAACATCACCGCCACGACGACCACCAGCCCGCCGACGCCGAGCGCGGCGATGTCATCGAACGACAGCAGCGCGGCCAGCGCGATGAAGATGAACGAGAGCAACAGCGTGGTGACGTCGCCTTTGAACTCACTGATCGTCTCCTTGTAGGGAACGTCGAGGTTCCCAAGCGCGAGACCGGCGGTGGCGGCCGCGGCGATGCCGGCCTCCTCGGCGAGCAGGGTCGCTCCGGCGTAGGCGACGAACGCACCCGCGAGCGCGAGTAGGCGTGCGTTCTGGGCGGCGTTGCCCGCCGCACGATCGACCGCCCGGATCAGCGATCGCAGGACGACCGCGACGAGCGCGCCGACGACGATCCCGATGGCAAGTCGCGCGGCGAACTCTTCCAGAAACGCGATCCGCGTCGGCTGCTCGGCGAGCACGACCTCGAACGAGACGTACGCGAGGATCGCCGCGGTCACGTCGTTGACGACGCCCTCGAACGAGAGCGCGTTCGCCACGGAGTCCCGCACCGCAACCACGTCGAGGATCGGATCGATGACGGTCGGGCCGGTCGCGACGAGCAACGACCCGATCAGGAAGGCGAGATCCCACGGCGTGCCGAGCGCGAACCGCACCGTGATCGCGGTGCCGACCAGCGAGATCAGCGCGCCGACGGTGATGAGACGAAGCCGCGTCGACCGCGTCGCCTTGAGGTCCTCATAGCGGAGATGGAAGGCTCCCTCGAAGACGATGAGCGCGACCGAGAGATCGACGATCACCGGGAGCGCGACGCCGAACGCCTCGCGCGTGACGATGCCGAGCCCCTCGGGGCCGAGGACGATCCCGGCGACGATGAGGAAGATGATGCTCGGAATGCGGTAGCGATCGGCCAGCACCTGCGCGAAGATGCCGATCGTGAACACCAGGGCGACGAGCGCAACGAGGAGTTCGACGCGTGCCATGTGATCGTCCCGTCCTTATGTCGGAACGGCAGACACGGAAAACGATTCGGTCGTTCGTCGGATGGCTATCGGGAGTTTGCCCCACCCTCACTGCTGCGAGGGAAAAAACGGTAGCGAGAACCGATCGGCGACATCGGTGGCTTCAGTCGGCGGCCTCGTCCGCCGTGTCGAGTTTCGCCTCGATCTTCTCGGCGGTGATCGGCAGGTCGCTGACACGGACGTCGACGGCGTTGCGGATGGCGTTGCTGAGTGCCGGTGGCACGCCGTTGACCGGGATCTCGGCGACGGATTTCGCGCCGAACGGCCCCGTCGGCTCGTGGGTCTCGACGATGATCGACTCGATCGGTGGCTGGTCGTCGGCCGTCGGCATCCCGTAGTCACGGAAGCCGAGGGTTTCGGGCGTGCCGTCCTCGTCGAACGAGTAGCCCGAGGAGACGGCGAGCTCGTAGCTCATGTGCAGCGCACCCTCGATCTGACCCTCGACGAGGTCCGGATTGATCGCGACGCCACAGTCGACGGCGTAGACGAGATCGTGGATCTCGAACTCGCCGGTGCGATCGTCGACGGTAACGTCGACGAACTGTGCGCCGAACGGCGGCGGCGATTCGTCGGTGCTGTGGCTCGCCTCGCCCATCACCTGTGCGCGCTCGTCGTCGCCGTAGATCGAGCCGTAGCCGACCTCTTCGAGCGTGACCGACTCGCCGGTACGCTCGGCGTGGACCGCGCCATCGCGCGCTTCGAGCGTCTCCGGGGGCTCGTCGAGCAGCTTCGCGGCGAACTCAAGCAGCTGCGTGCGTGCCTTCTCGGCGGCTTTCTTGACTGCCTGCCCGGTGACGTACGTCGTCGAGGAGGCGTAGGCACCGTAGTCGAACGGTGAGACGTCCGTGTCCGACGGCTGGACGAGCACGTCCTCGGGCGGCGCTCCGAGCACCTCGCCGGCGATCTGGGCCATCGCGGTGTCCGCGCCGGGACCGATATCGACGGCACCGGTCTGAAGGATGAACGATCCGTCCTCGTTCATCTTGATGTGTGCGGCACCGAGCTCGTCGCCGGCGACACCGCTTTTCTGTGCGGTGAGCGCGACGCCACAGGCCCGGTGGAGATGCTCCTCGTCGGGCTGTTCGACCTCGTCCCAGCCGATCGCTTCCTTCCCGCGGTCGATGCACTCGCCGAGCCCGCACGAGCGGATCCGGCGGGTGTGTTCACCACCCGAGAGCACCCCGGAGGCGTCGTCGATGTCGCCCTCCTCGATGCGGTTGCGCGCGCGAAGCTCCAGGGGATCCATGTCGAGCTCGTGGGCGACCTCGTCCATGTGGCCTTCGAGGGCGAAGTGACCCTGTGGCGCGCCGTAGCCGCGGATCGCGCCCGCGACCGGGAGGTTCGTGTGAACCGCCGTCGCCTCGAAACGAATGTTCGGTGCGTGCGTGTACAGCGGCAGCGGTTTCGAGCCGACCGAGCTGCCGACCGTCATCCCGTGTGGCCCGTACGCCCCGGAGTTCGTCACCGCCGACAGGTCGAGCGCCTCGACGTCACCCTCGTCGGTGACGACGCTGCGCATGCGCACGCGGGCGGGTCGGCGCGAACGGAGCGCGTAGAACTGCTCGCGACGGGTCGTTTCGAGCTTCACCGGCCGACCGGCGGCCTCCATCAGCGCGATCGTGATCGGCTCGATCAGCATCGACTGCTTTGCACCGAAGCCGGCACCGATGCGGGGTTTGCTCACGCGGATATCCCTGATCGGCACGTCGAACAGATGCGAGAGCTGTCGGCGCGTGTGGTAGGGCACCTGCGTGCTCGTGATGAGGTGATAGCGAGCGTCCTCGTCACGGTGGGCGATCGTCGTGTGCGGTTCGGGGACGCAGTGTGACTGGTAGGGGAGTTCCCACTCGGTTTCGGTCACGATCCGGTCGTCGCTGTCGGCGGCTGCCTCGAACGCACCCGCCACGTCGCCGATCTCGCCCTCGATGTGCGATTCGATGTTGCGCTCGTAGTCCGCGCCGGGCTGATGGTTCTCGATGTTGTCGGGATCGTGGATCTGCGGCGCGTCGGGGTTGGTCGCCGCAGCGGTATCGAAGACCCCCTCCTCTTCCTCGTAGCTGACCTCGATCGCGCGCGTCGCCCGGTCGGCGGTGTCGCCGTCGACGGCAGCGACCGCGGCGATCGGATCGCCGACGTAGTTGACCTCCCGCCGGAGCACGTGCAGGTCCCAGGGGCTCGGCTCGGGGTAGGGCTGGCCGGAGGAGGTGTACGGTTTGTCGGGTACCTCTTCCGAGTCGGGTGTGACGACGGCGTAGACACCCTCCATCTCCTCGGCGGCGCTCGCGTCGATCTCGGTCACGCGCCCGTGTGCGATGTCCGAGCGCAGCACCGAGCCCGCGGCGAGATCGGGGAAATGCTTGGCGTAGTCGGCGGTGTATTTCGACTCGCCGGTGACGATCTTGCGCGCGTCGTCTTTCTCCTCGCGCTCGGAGATCGTCTGGCGATCGCTCGCCGGCTTGCGGTTGTTCGGTGCTTCGTCCCACTCCATCGGATGTTCGCTCTCGGCCGCGGCGGTGTGCTGGCGTTCGCTGCTGCCGGCGTCGTCGGGTTTACTCATCGTTCACCCCACAGCCACAGCCCGAACAGGATACGTCGTCGACGGGCTGGCCACCGTCGGCGGCGACCGCGGTGTCGCCGTCCATCCGCTCGGCCGCGTCCTCGACGGCGTCGAGTATCTTCTCGTAGCCGGTGCAGCGACAGAGGTTGTCCGAGAGCGCCGCGCGGATCTCCTCCCTGTCGGGATCGGGGTTCTCCTCCAGGAAGTCCCGCGAGCGCATGATCATCCCGGGAATGCAGAAGCCACACTGGAGTGCAGCGTTGTCGACGAACGCCGACTGTACCGGGTGGAGATCGTCTTGGCTGCCGAGGCTCTCGATCGTCTCGACGGTCGCGCCGTCGATCGTCGCGACCGGTTCGATACAGGACATCGTCGATTCACCGTCGACGGTGACGGTGCAGAAGCCGCAGTTGCCCGTATCACAGCCGCGTTTCGCGCCGGTGTAGCCGTTCTTCCTGAGGACGTCGAGCAGCGAATCCGACCGCTCGGCCTCGAAGGTCCGTTCCTCACCGTTGAGCGTGAGGTCGATTTCTACTGTCATGGTCGTTTAGGTTGTTTATCGCCGTTCAGCGGGGCGCTCCCGCCGTGAGACGTCTGGCTGTGGTGTGGTTTCGATACACATAACTGTTGTGCCTAAACGTTTATTATCCAAAAGGTTCATGACGATATCGTTTTGGTTCCTCATAATTAAATATACGGTATGGATGTCGGATATCTGGCTGACTGCGGCGACATACGGCAATATTCAATTATATTACATCATTACTCACGAACGACCCCAACAATTAAGCCGGTAGGTAGTATGGGAGCATATTATGGCAGGTGGTAACAAGCAGTCTGCAGGTGGAGAGAGCGAGGGTGGGTCGGTAACGACCACGCTCGCGAACTACTTCGGCTTCGATGAACACGGCACCGATCTCCGAACGGAGATCGTCGCGGGGATCACGACCTTCCTCGCGATGTCGTACATCATCGTCGTCAACCCGGCGATACTGACCGGCGTACCGAGCGAGGGCAAGCCCGGGATCGTGATGCAGGGCTACACCCCGGTGGAGGTCCAACAGATGCTGACGGTCGTGACGATTGTCGCGTCGGTGATCGCGCTGCTGGTGATGGCGTTGTACGCCAACCGCCCGTTCGGGCTTGCGCCCGGGCTCGGGCTGAACGCCTTCTTCGCGCTGACGGTCATCGGAACGATCGGCGTCCCGTGGCAGACCGCGCTGGCGGCGGTGTTCACCGAGGGTGTGATCTTCATCCTGTTGACGGCCGTCGGCGCGCGCTCGTACGTCATCAGGCTGTTCCCCGCCCCGGTGAAGTACGCCATCGGCACCGGGATCGGCTTCTATCTCGCGATCATCGGGCTCCAGGCGATGGAGGTCGTCGTCGCCGACCCGGCGACGCTCGTGACGCTCGGCTCGGTCGCGTCGAACCCCGTCGCGCTGCTCGCGGTGTTCGGGCTGTTCGTCACGCTCGCGCTGTACGCGCGCGGGATCCGCGGCTCGATCGTCGTCGGCATCGTCCTCACGACGGTGCTCGGCTACCTCGCGACCGTCGCCGGGTTCGTCGATCCCGGCGTCCTGTTCCCATCGACGCTGCCGAGCGCCCAGTACGACATCACGCCGCTGATCGGTGCCTTCCTGAGCGGGTTCGCCAACGTCGACGCGTTCGTGTTCTCGCTCATCGTGTTCACGTTCTTCTTCGTCGACTTCTTCGACACCGCAGGGACGCTCGTCGGCGTCGGACAGGCCGGCGGCTTCCTCGACGAGGACGGCAACTTCCCCGACATCGACAAGCCGCTGATGGCCGACGCGGTCGGTACCACGGCCGGCGGGATGATCGGCTCCTCGACGGTGACGACGTTCGTCGAATCCGCCACCGGCGTCGAGGAGGGCGGACGGACGGGGATGACGGCGCTGGTGATCGCCGCGCTGTTCCTCGTCGCGCTCGTGATCGTCCCGTTCGCGGCCGTGATCCCGCAGTACGCCTCGCACATCGCGCTGGTCGTCGTCGCGCTCCTGATGCTCAGAAACGTCGTCGACATCGAATGGGAC
Source organism: Halococcus morrhuae DSM 1307 (assembly GCF_000336695.1). Lineage (GTDB taxonomy): Archaea > Halobacteriota > Halobacteria > Halobacteriales > Halococcaceae > Halococcus > Halococcus morrhuae. Next base: position 34,560 of record NZ_AOMC01000015.1, on the reverse strand, counting down.
AACATCGCCCACGCGATCCCCGCCGGGCTGACGATCCTCGTCATGCCGCTCACCTACTCGATCGCCTACGGGATCGCCGCCGGCCTCATCTCTTACCCGATCACGAAGACCGCCGTCGGCGAGTTCGACGACATCAGCGTCGGCCAGTGGCTGATCGCCGCCGCGTTCGTCGTCTACTTCTTCGTCCGCACCAGCGGGATGCTCCAGGGCGCGATGTAACTCCGTTCGAGAGCATACCGTTTCAGGTGATGAAGCGACGAAAAACCTCGAAATCCGAACCCTCTCCACGTTTTAAACGACCGAACAGTGCTACCGATCGCGAACGGTGTCGACGTACTCCATCGTCGCGACGTCGACGAGCCCGTTGTTGGTGAGCCGGAGCTCGGGGATCACTTCGAGCGAGAGGAAGGACAGCTCCATCAGGCCGCCGTCGTGATCGAGCCCGATCGTCCGGGCCGCTTCCTCGACCGCACCGAACTCCTCGGCGACGACGTCGAGCGGGTCGTCTGACATCAGTCCTGCCACCGGCAGCGAGAGCGCGGTCGTCTCGCCGGACGCCGGATCGTGGACGGCGACGCCACCGCCGATTTCGCGGAGCTGATTCGCAACCGTCGCCATCGCCTCGTGGGACGCGCCCGCGACGACGACGTTGTGGGCGTCGTGGGCGACGGTGCTCGCGACTGCGCCACGATCGAGCCCGAGCCCGTGGACGAACCCGTGACCGATGCTGCCGTCGCCGCCGTGGCGCTCGACGACGGCGAGCGGGAGGACATCGTCGTCGATGGCGGCCTGGAGCACGCCATCCGACCGTGGTACGCTGGCCTCCAGTCGTGCGGTCTGGAGCCCGCCGACGGCGTCGATCGCTCGCACCGCGACCGCTCCGTCGCCGTCCGGGGCTTCGATCGCGAGATCCTCACCTTCGACCGGCTCGAACGAGACGGTGTCCGTGGGGATCGACGAGGACGGTGGCTCCGGACGATCGGCGGTCGGATCGAGCACGCCGTCGATCATCACGCCCGTGGGGGTCCACGGATCGAGCTCGTCGAGCAGGACGAGATCGGCCGGCGAGCCCGGCTTGAGACGACCGAACGGGAGGTCGTAGCTCTCGGCGACGTTGATCGTCGCCATCCGGACTGCCGTCACGGGATCGACGCCCTCGTCGATCGCCGTGGCGACGGCGAAGTCGATCCCACCGTGCTCGACGAGATCGGTCACGTGGCGGTCGTCGGTACAGAGACCGAGCCATCGATCGTCGACCGCCTCGACGAGATCGAGCAGGTTGACGAGGTTCTTGCTCGCCGATCCCTCGCGGAGATAAACCCGCAGGCCGACGTCGGCCTTCGCGCGCGCCTCCGCGAGCGTGATGCTCTCGTGATCGCTGTCGAGATGGCGTGCGGCCTCCTGGAGATCGTCGCCTCGAACCCGCGGCAGGTGGCCGTCGACCGGGAGCCCGCGCTCGCGGGCGGCGTCGATCTTCGCGTGCACAGTTGTATCGCCGGCGACGACGCCGGGGACGTTCATCACCTCGCCGAGCGCCACGACACGGGGCGCGTCGAGTAGATCGGCGACGGTGTCGGCGTCGAGACTCGCACCGGTGTCCTGAAGGTCCGACGCGGGAACGCTCGACGGCACGGTGATGCGGGCCTTGAGCGGCGTGTGCTCGGCGTCGTCGATGGCGGCCCGAACGCCCGCCGCGCCGCAGACGTTCGCGATCTCGTGGGGGTCCCAGACGATGCCCGTCACGCCACGCGGGACGACTGCCGCGCCGTAGTGGGGCAGCGTGACCATCGACGACTCGACGTGCATGTGAGCGTCGATCAACCCCGGTGCGACGTAGCCGACCTCGATCTCGCGGTCGGCCGGGCGCTCGGCGAGCGCGACGATCTCGCCGTCGTCGATCGCGATCGCGCCGTCTTCGAGTTCACCGGTATGGACGTTCACCAGTGTACCGCGGATCAGCGTGTCGACCGCCGTCGTCACGGTGCTTCGGCGGCGAGCGCGTCGATATCGAGGTCCACGCTCCGTGCCTCCCGGCGGATCGCCGCCGCGTCGACGTGCGCGAACTCGCCGTCCTCGTAGAGCACGTTGCCATCGACCATCGTGAACTCGACGTCGTCGCCGTGAGCCGCGAAGACGAGATGCGAGAGCACGTCGTGCAGCGGCGTCGCGCGCGTGAGATCGGTCGTGAGGCCGATGATGTCGGCCTTCCAGCCCTCTTCGAGCTTGCCGACCCGCTCGAAGCCGGCGGCGTCGGCCCCGTTGATCGTCGCCATCTCGAAGACCGTCTCGGCGGGCGTGCTCGTCGGATCGAGCGCGTCGACCTTCTGGAGCAGACTGGCCTGGCGCATCTCCGTGAACGGATCGAGCGTGTTGTTACACGGCGGGCCGTCGTTGCCGAGCGCGACGTTGATCCCGCGATCGAGGTAGTCGGGCACCGGCGCGATGCCCGAGGCGAGTTTCATGTTCGACGACGGACAGTAGGTGACGTGCGTGCCGGTTTCGGCGAGCACCTCGCGCTCAGTCTCGTCGGTGTGGACGCAGTGGGCGAGCACGACGTCTTCCCCTGTGAGTCCGACCTCGTCGAGCCAGTGGATGTTGCGATAGCCGGTCTCGCGCTCGACGGTCTCGATCTCGTCCTGGTTCTCGCTCGCGTGCGTGTGAATCGTCACCCCGTCGTACTTGTCGGCGAGCTCGCGCGCCCCGCGGAGACAGTCTTCCGAACAGCTCACCGCGAACCGTGGCGTCACCGCATAGCGGATGCGATCGTCGAACGCGCCGTGATACTCCTGGATGAGCTGCTCGCTCTCGTCGAGGCCGGCGTCGGTCTCCTCCAGCAGCCCGTCGGGCGACTCCTGATCCATGAGCACCTTCCCGAGCCGCCCGCGGATGCCGATCTCGCCGGCCGCCTCGAAGGCACGATCGGCGTGCGCCACCGAGAGATGGTCGATACAGGTGGTCGTGCCGCTCTCGATGCATTCGAGATAGCCGAGTTTGGCGGCCGCCTCCATCCCGTCGGCGTCGAGGTTCGCCTCCATCGGGAGGATGTAGTCGAACAGCCAGTCAAGCAGTGCCGTATCGTCGGCGATCCCCCGTCCGAGACTCTGTACCGAGTGGATGTGACCGCCGACGAGCCCCGGCGCGAGCACGTCGTGATCGGTGATCTCGTGATCGGGATGGTTCTCCTCTAGCGACGCCGCATCGCCGACGGCGGCGATCCGGTCGTCCTCGACGACGACCGCCCCATCGCGGATGACGGTATGTGCATCGGCAACGACAGTGCCACGTAATAACATGACGAAATATCGATTCCCGGTCGACGAACAAAAAGGTTGCTAAGCGATGGTCAACGGCGAGCAGCGATGTATCATCCGTCGCCGTTTCACGCCGCGAAACGGGGCAACTGTTGCAAAAGCAGCGATTATCGTTCCGATTCCGTGTCGTCGGGGAGTTCGGTTCCGCACTCCCGACATTGGTTCGGTTGCCACGCAACGGTTTTGACGACGGACTGGACGGCATCGCACTGTGGACAGTATTCCTCGGTGTCCGATCCCTTGCTGTACGGCATACTGTGGCCGGTGTATCGGATCGGTCGAGGGAAGTATTTGTTGTCTAGTCTATACTTCTTCCACACACTATTAAATGCAAATCGAAAACCGACCGAAGCGATCCCGTTCGTCGGCAGTACCATTCACTCGTGGGCGGCGTCCCACTCGTCGGGCTTCTTGATGTTCGCACAGCGATTACATTTGAGACGGCCCATCGCGTCCATCGCGTTGTCGACGGTCTCGCAGTTCCCGCAGAGATAGCCCCACCGCTGCTCGGCGCGCTCGTCGGTGTAGACGACGAAGAACGGTCCCTTCGAGCCGCGCACAGTCTGCTCGCGGTCGACGTAGCGGGTCCGCCCGTCGACCGTTGTCGCCTCCATAACTCGATTGGGCGCTCGATCGGCAAGTGACTGCTGGGTCGCGCTCGCGTCGAAATGGAAACGTTCAGGCGTCTCCGACGGTTTCCTCCGTTACATGACGCTGGTCGTCGTGCCCGTTCGCTATCCGCTGAGCGAGCACTCGCGGCGGACCCTCAAGACCGCCATCGACGTCGCCGACGAACACGATGCGGCCCTCAGCGTGCTGCATATCGACCTCTATCATTCGAGCAAGCGTGTCACCCAGTCGGCGCTGAAAAACGCCGTCGAGGAAGCCTTCGGCCCGCTGTCGAACACGCGCTACGCCGTGCGACCGGGCTTCCTTGTCGAGGAGACGATCCTCGACGAGATCGCCCTGGAGGACGCCGATATCGTCGTCATCGGCCGCAAACAGACCAGCCGCTGGCGGCGGATGGTCGATCGACTCATCGACGAACCCGACGTCGCCGATTTCCTGCGCGAACAGCTCGACTGTCGGGTCGTCACCGCGTCGGCCGATTGAGGTGCGTTATCGCGGGCGCTCCGAAACCCCGGCATCGTCCGGTTCGTCGAAGACCACCTGTCGATGCGGGTACGGAAAGCCGATCTCGGCAACCTCGAACGCCTCCCAGATGTTCTCCTGGACGCGCGAGCGCACCGCAGTGAGCTTGTAGGGCTCCTTCACCCAGTAGCGAAGCCGCAGCGAGACGCCGTTGTCGGCGTACTCGTCGATGTAGCAGGTCGGGGCGGCCGGATAGCGCGCGCTGCCGATGCGAATGTCCGGGCCGCCGCCGATGACGATGTCGTCCTCGCGAGCCGCCCGTTCGATGAGCGATCGTGCCTCGGCGAGGTCGCACTCGTAGGGGATCAGCACGTCGAGGGTGAGCCGCGTCCGGAGATCCTCGGCCGAGTAGTTGATCACGTCGCGTTCACGGATCGTGCCGTTGGGGATCACCAGAAAGGTGTTGTCGAGCGTGAAGATCTTGGTGTACTGGAAGGTGATCTCCTCGACGAATCCGCGTGTGCCATCGTCGGCGTCGACGATCTCGATCATGTCGCCGATCTCGTAGGATTGATCGGTGAGGACGAACAGGCCGCTGATGATGCTGCCGAGGATCGGTGCGATGACGACACCGGCCGCCGCCGTCAACACCGTCACCGACAGCAGGATGTCGTCGAGCCCGACGCCGACGAGCGCCGCCGCCGTCAGCACCGCGAGGAACATGACGGCGACGCGTATCGAGCGCAACACGGCCTGGCTGACGCTCGGACGGCGAAAGCGCCGGGCGACGCGGCGACCGATCAGTCTGACGAGCAGTTTGCCGCCGTACCACGCGAACGCGAGCACGAGGACGGCGAGGACGGCTCGCACCCACCACTCGGGCACCCATTTTGGGAGGAGTCGGTTGGCGGTCTCGACGACCTCCTGCGAGCCCTGCTCGAAACTCCCGTTGGTGCCGTTGGTTCGGTTGCCGTCCGGTGTGGCGAACTGGAAGCGGCGGACGCTCGTCAGCACGCCAACGGGGTCCATACGCCCGGCTCAGCGCCGTCGCGAAAAAGGGTTGCGGACGGCACCCGCCGATAGTGGAGTCGAGCCGACGGGAGCGCCGGTCACAACAGTTCTCTTTCGCACAGGTGAAAATGATTTTCCCTCATCGAAAATCGTTACCGGTGAATGGAAACGATTATGGGTGTCACGAGCCAACGGGTGAGTGATAGGACGATGGCACGTTTAGAACTCGATGACCTCCACGCAGAGGTCGCAGAGGGCGGCGAGAAGATCCTCGACGGAGTGGACCTGGAAGTCCAGTCGGGCGAGATCCACGCACTGATGGGGCCGAACGGCTCGGGCAAATCGACCACCGCGAAGGTCATCGCGGGGCATCCGGCCTACGAGGTCACCGAGGGTGCGGTACGCATCCATCTCGACGAGGACGAATTCGACGGCGTCGAGATCCCCGACGAGATGCGTACCTGGGACCTGCTCGATCTCGAACCGAACGAGCGCGCGGCGCTCGGCGTCTTCCTCGGCTTCCAGTATCCCGCCGAGATCGAGGGCGTCACGATGGTGAACTTCCTGCGCACGGCGCTCAACGCCAAACTCGACGAGCGTGAGGAGCTGTTCGAGGACGACGAGGGCGAGGCCGAAGAGGCCGACGAGGACGCGGGCTACGAGACCTCGCCGATGGAGGGTGACGTCGAGGAGGGTGAGGTCGGCGTCGCGGAGTTCCAGGAGATCATGTCCGAGAAGATGGAGCAGCTGGACATGGACGCCGAGTTCGCCCAGCGCTACCTGAACGCGGGCTTCTCCGGCGGCGAGAAGAAACAGAACGAGGTGCTCCAGGCCGCAATTCTGGAGCCGTCGGTCGCGGTGCTCGACGAGATCGACTCGGGGCTCGACATCGACCGCCTCCAGGACGTCTCGACGGGCATCAACGCGCTGCGCGACGAGCAGGGCGCGGGCATCCTCCAGATCACCCACTACCAGCGGATTCTGGATTACGTCGAGCCCGATCACGTCCACATCATGCTCGACGGCAAGATCGCGAAAAGCGGCGATGCCGATCTCGCCCGCAAACTCGAGGACGAGGGCTACGACTGGGTCCGCGAGGAAACCTACGAGACAGCCTGATAAGGCTTCAACCGCTACAAACCACACAATGAGTTCAGACCAAGACCACCTACGAGAGACCGACTCGGAGAAGCGCTTCGAGTTCAAGAAAGAACAGAACGCCGCGTTCGCGGCCGAGAAGGGTGAGCTGGACGAGGAGACCATCCGTCTCATCTCCGAGGACAAGGACGAGCCCGAGTGGATGCTCGAGCGACGTCTCCGTGCGCTCCGGCAGTTCCACGCGATGCCGATGCCGACCGACTGGCCGAGCCAGCCCGACCTGAGCGAGGTCGACGTCAAGGAGATCGTCCCGTACATCCGCCCGGACGTCGACATGCGCGGCAGCGTCGACGACTGGACCGAACTGCCCGATGAGATCAAGGACACCTTCGACAAGCTCGGCATCCCCGAGGCCGAGAAGAACGCGCTCTCGGGCGTCGGTGCCCAGTACGAATCGGAGGTCGTCTACCAGAACATGCAGGAGCGCTGGGAGGAGAAGGGCGTCATCTTCTGCAACATGGACAAGGCGGTGCAGGACCATCCCGAGCTCGTCAAGGAACACTTCATGACGAGCTGTGTGCCGCCGTCGGACAACAAGTTCGCGGCGCTGCACGGTGCGATCTGGTCGGGCGGCTCGTTCGTCTACGTCCCCGAGGGCGTCACCGTCGAGATGCCGATCCAGGCGTACTTCCGGATGAATTCGGAGGGAATGGGCCAGTTCGAGCACACGCTCATCATCGCCGAGGAGAACTCGGAAGTACACTATATCGAGGGCTGTTCCGCACCGCAGTACTCGAAGTTCAACCTCCACTCCGGCGGTGTCGAGGTGTTCGTCGGCGAGAACGCCCACGTCCAGTATTCGACGGTGCAGAACTGGTCGAAGAACACCTACAACCTCAACACCAAGCGCGCGATCTGTGAATCCGAGGGGACGATGGAGTGGATCTCGGGATCGATGGGGTCGAAGGCGACGATGCTCTACCCCTCGACGATCCTGAAGGGTCGCGGTGCGACCGACAACCACATCACCATCGCCTTCGCGGGCGAGGGCCAGGATATCGACACCGGCGCGAAAGTCTACCACAACGCGCCCGACACGAAATCCACCATCGAGTCGAAGTCGATCAGCAAGGACGGCGGTCGCACGAACTACCGCGGTCTGATCCACATCTCCGACGGCGCGGAGAACTCCAGTACCTCCGTGGAGTGTGACGCGCTGATGTTCGACAACGAGTCGACCTCCGATACGATGCCGTACATGGAGATCGAGGAGTCGAAGGTCGACGTCGCCCACGAGGCAACGGTGGGGAAGATCGGCGACGAGGACGTCTTCTACCTCCAGTCGCGCGGACTGGACGACGACGACGCCAAACAGATGATCGTCGCCGGCTTCATCGAGCCCATCACCGAGGAGCTGCCGATCGAGTACGCCGTCGAGCTCAACCGGCTGATCGAGCTCGAGATGGAAGGGAGCCTCGGGTAATCGATGAGTGCACAGCTCCACGCGAATCTCACGGAAGCACAGGTTCGCGAGATATCCGAGAGCCTCGACGAGCCGGAGTGGCTGCTCGAAACGCGCCTTGACGCGCTCGACGCACTCGACGAGCTCGATATGCCCGACGTCATCCGGACGCCGGGGCGTAACTGGACGAACCTCTACGATCTCGATTTCGCGGGGTTCGTCGATCCGCTCAACGCGGCCGAGGAGAAGGACCAGGTCGGTCCCGACGAGGTCGAGGTCATGTCGATCGCCGAGGCGCTCGACGAGCGCGAGGAGCTCGTCCGCGAGAAGTTCGGCTCGGTCATCGATCCGACCGAGAACTACCTGACGGCGCTGTCGACCGCGCTGTTCTCGACCGGCACGGTCGTCTACGTCCCCGACGGCGTCGACGCCGAGGACGTCACCGTCCGGACGCGGATGAACTCGCGGTCGCTGTTCAACTACACGCTGGTCGTTGCCGGCGAGTCGAGTTCGGTGACGATCCTCGAACGCCAGACCACGGGCGAGGACATGGACGGTGAGCGCTACTACTCGGGACTCGTCGAGATCGACGCCGACGAGAACTCGACCGTTCAGTACGGCTCGCTCCAGAACGTCGATCAGGAGACGTACACCTACTCGCTCAAGCGTGGCCACGCCGACACCTACGGCACGATCGACTGGATCGAGGGCAACCTCGGCTCGCGACTCACCAAATCGTCGGTCGAGACGCGACTGCTCGGTGACGGTGCCGAATCGCAGATCATCGGGGCCTTCTTCGGTCACGACGACCAGCACTTCGACGTCGCCTCGCGCGTCTGGCACGAGGCCGAACACACGACCGCCGATCTCGTGACGCGGGGCGTGCTCGACGACGAGGCACGCTCGGTCTACGAGGGCGTTCAGGACGTGGGTACGGAAGCCTGGAACACCAACTCCTACCAGCGCGAGAACACGCTGATGTTGAGCGATGAATCGGAGGCCGACGCCTCGCCGAAGCTCATCATCAACAACCACGACACCGAGGCGAGCCACTCGGCGACGGTTGGACAGGTCGACCAGCAGGACCTGTTCTACATGACCTCGCGCGGGATCTCGCCGCGGGCGGCACGGAACATGCTCGTCGAGGGCTTCTTCGTGCCGGTGCTCGACGAGATCGCCGTCGAGGAGTTCCGCGACGATCTCGACGATCTCGTCGCGGCGCGCCTGCGGGAGTAATCGCTTAAGGGGTTGGATTCCCCAGACAGGCTATGGACACGAACGAGGCATCGGTTTTCGACCACGCTGCGCGCGGGAGCGCTCCGTGAGCGTCAGCCAGCCGGTGGCCTCGGACCACCAGCTCGCCCGACTGCTCCAGATCGGGATGGTGCTCGAAGAGGTCGTCGAGGCACGCGCGCATCAGCATTATCGCTCCGTCAGCGCGGATCTCGACACCGAGATCGAGGCGCTGTTGGAACACGCCGCCGAGGAGTCGGCCGATCACCGCGACCGGCTGGCGGCGCTGATCGACGATCTCGACGCCGAGCGGATCCCGTTCGAGCAAATCGAGCCGCTCGTCGCCGACCATTACGATCGCGACCGTGACACCGACGGTGTGCTGTACGATCAACTGTGCAACGAGGAGACCGCTTACAAGTTCTATGACGATCTCATCGCCGCTATCGAAGCGAGTTCCGCGTCGTTCGGTATCGACCGCGAACACCTCGTCGAGACGCTCTCAGCCATCCGCGAGGAGGAGGCCGACGGCGCGGAGGAGGTCACGCGACTGATGGAGGCGCGCGAATGAGTCACGGACACTCGGGGTGGCACATATGAACACGGCCGAGCAGTATCTGAAGGCGATCTATCTCGTCCAGCAGGTCGAGAACGGCCCGGCGGCCACGGGACGGTTGGCCGATTCGCTCGATGTGAGTCCGGCGAGTGCCAACGAGATGATCGGCAAACTCGAAGAGCGCGGGCTCGCCGACCACGAGAAATACAAGGGCGTGACGCTCACCGACGAGGGGATCGAGCGGGCCCGTGACTCGCTCCAGACCTACTGCATCATCGAGCGTTTCCTCGTCGAAGTGCTCGGTGTCGAGGACTTCCGCACCGAAGCCAGCCAGCTCGAAAGCGTCATCGACGAGACGGTCGCCGAGCGCCTCGACACGATCATCGACCGCGAACCGCAGTGTCCGGACTGTTTCGCCCCCGACGAGGACGTCTGTGCGCTGCTCGATCCCGACGGCGGAGCCGCCGACTGATCGGACCTCTCGAAGCGTTCAAGTGTGCTCCATCGATACGTGACTGTGCAACGAGCAGTCCCGTGGTGTAGCGGCCAATCATAATGGCCTTTGGAGCCATTGACGGCGGTTCGAATCCGCCCGGGACTATGATAACTCTTTGACAATTCTCGACGCGATGACGCTCTCCCGGTCGGTGCTGGCTCCCACGACGCTCCCGTCGCTCGTCCAACGGTATATAAAGCACCTGTTATTCATCGAAGCAAGCCCATTGCGTTCCCGACCGTTTCGATCGTACGGTCGGCGACGAGCCGACACACACTATGACCGACGATCAGCTCATCCAGCGAATCGAGACCGCGCTCGAAGCGGAGCAGGACCAGCTCGAAGCGGACCTCCCGGCCATTCTCGCCGACATGGAGGGCCAGACCGACGAGCTCGTGCGCGAGCATCCGGCGGTGATGGCCAGAATTCTCGGGCGTATGGAGGCGATGGACATCGCCTCGTTCGTCTCCGCAAACCCCGAGACGGCCGACCAGTTCCAGGAACTGCTCTGGTCGGGCATGCGCGTGATGGTCGAACGGAACCCCGAGGTCAAAGAGCAGATCAACGAGGACATCACCACGAATTTCGAGGCGGACGACTGCCCGATGGAGGGCCACCTGAAGGTCCGCGAGGAGGAAGAGCTCGTCACGGGCGGGGCGGGCCAGCTCGACGACGCCGACATCACCATCACAGGACCGGCCGACGTGCTGGTGGGGCTCATCACCGGTAACGTCGACCCCATCCAGGGGTTCATGCAACAACAGTACGAGATGGACGGTCCGGTGCAGAAGGGGACGAAGCTCGCGCCGATCATGAACAGCCTCTCCGAGCAGGTGCCCGAGTGAGATGGAGCTGACCGACGAACAGCGGGCGTTTCGCGACGATCTCCGGGAATATCTCGACGAAACGATCGACCCGATCGTCGACGAGGCCGATAGAAACGGTCCGATGGACCGAGAGGAACTGCTCGGCTACGTCAGCGATTTGAACGAACTCGGCGTCGGCTTCGATCCCGAGACGGCACCGAACTTCTTCGGCGACGTCTGGAACTTCACGATCGCCGCCGAGGAGATCAGCTACACCTGGCCGAGCCTGCTCGTGGGCGTGATGATGTCCTTTCCCGCCCTGTTCGTCCAGTTCGCCGCCGAGCAGACCCGGGAGGCGATGCTCCCGAAACTCGAAGATGGCGACTGTCTCGCGGCGCTCGCCGTCACCGAACCCGAGGGCGGCAGCGACACCGCGCGACCGAACACCGTCGCGAAGAAGGACGGCGACGAGTTCGTCATCAATGGCGAGAAGACGTGGGTCGGCAACGCCCACTACGCCGACTGCGTGCTCGTGGTCGCCCACGACGACTCGACGGGGGCCTCGGACATGTTCATGGTCGACCGCGCGAACAACGATTTCGAGACCCGGGAGATCGACAAGATGGGCTGGAAGGGCGTCTCGAACGCCCGGATCTCCTTCGACGACGTGCGCGTGCCCGAGGGCAACCGCCTCTCGAACATGTTCTCCAATGCGATCATGGCGGGTAACGAGATGAACGACATCGTCCCGTTCCCCGAGAGCGTCACCCAGCTGTTCTTCGATCAGAAGCCGCTCAACGCGACGTTCTCGTTCATGCGCACGGGGATGTCGTTCATGTCCGTCGGCATCATGCAGGCGGCGTTCGACGCCGCGCTCGATCGAGCGACCGACCGTGAGACCTTCGGCAAGCCGATCGCCGAGCACCAGCTCGTCACCGAGCAGCTCTACGACATGAAGGCCGGACTCGAAACCTCGCGCCAGCTCTCCCGGCGCGCGGCCGAACTGCTCGAAGACGGCAGCGAGGACGCCCGCCTGATGTCCTCGCTGGCGAAGGGCTACACCAGCGAGACCTGTAAGGACGTGACCGACGACGCGATCCAGGTGTTCGGCGGCGAGGGGTTGAAGACCGAGAACCGGCTCGAACGCTACTACCGCGACGCCCGCGTCATGACCATTCCCGACGGCACCACGGAGATCCAGAAGCTGATCGTGGGGAAGGAACTCACCGACGCCAGCGCGTACAGTTGACGGTGGAGCGATCGACCGACGAGCGCGCGCACGTCCGGCAGTTCACCCTTTCGCTCCGGCCGGGTGAGGGGCTCGTCCATCCCGTCGACGACGCGCTCGCGGCCGCACCGGCGCTCGACCGGCAGTCGTTGAGACATGTCCAGAGCAACCCGGAAACGAGCACGCTGTGCTACCGGATCGAGGGTGACGAACGCCGCCTTCCTGAGGTGCTCGACGACCGATCGGACGTCCTTCTCGACGACGTCATCCACGACGACGGTGGCGCGTTCGGGCTGTATCTCCGTGTCGAGGGCGAGCTCGCCGTGTTCGAGCGCTGTTTCTTCGAACAGGGGGTGCTCGTCGATTCGCCGATCGCGATCACCGCCCGCGGGCTCCGACTGCAGGTCATCGGGACGCCCGCGATGATCAAACGCTCGATGGAGCGTCTGCCCTCTGAAGTTGCTTGCTCGGTCGATCGACTGGGCGGTGCCGAGAGCGATGGCCTGCTGGTGGCCGCACTCACCGACCGCCAGCGCGAGGTCATCGAGACGGCCTTCGAGCTCGGTTACTACGAGATCCCGCGAAAGACGACGCATGCCGATATCGCCACCGTGCTCGACCTTTCGGGTTCGACCATCGACGAACATCTCCGCAAGGCCGAAGCCAAACTGATGGAACAGCTGCTCTCTTGATTGGATGTCGTGTCGCCATGAGCGGTCGTGTGAGTGTGAGCGGGCAAACGGCGGACACTCGTGAATATTTAAATTCCACCGTATGAGCGGCCACAGAGCTACCCCGCGACGGCACCATCCCCTACCTGCGATGTCAGACAAAGACGACATCAGACAGCAGCTTCACGACGGGTTCGAGGACGCCGACTACCCCGTATCGAGTCCGATGGATCTCGTGCCGGCGCTGCCGAACGGCCCGTCGACGACGTTCGAGTCCGGCGACGTGAGCTTCACCGCGATGGAGCTCAACACCCAGGCCGGTGGCCGGCAGGAGTTCCCCTACGAGGACGTCGATCCGCTCGTCGACGACGTCATGGCCGGTCTCGACGACGAGGGCTACTTCGACTGAGACGCGGCGCTATCGAACGCTGATCATCACGAAAAAGCGCGTTTTCAGGCCGCTGCGTCGCCGTAGGTCTCGTCGAGATAGTCGACGATGTCGTCGGACTCGCTCATGCCGTCGACGTCGTGCTCGGGATCGACGAGGACCGGGACGCCGGTCTGGCCGCTGACCTCCTCGACTTCGGTGCGCTCGTCGTGTGAGCTCGGCACCATATGCGATTCGTAGTCGAGATCGAGATCGGCGAGCTTGTCCTTCACTTTCGCACAGTACGGACAGCCGTCCAGTTCGTAGAGTTCGCGGTTCGACATCACCAGCAGTACGAGAGCGAGCCACAAGAACGCCACGATGTTGCGCGCAGGGCACAACACCGATCAGGAGAACACGCCCGCGACCCGCCGCCGGATGCGCCGGCGTTGATAGACGAGCTCACCGGCGGTCCAGACGAGCACGACGAGCAGCGCCCCGACGAGCGCGGCGAAGGCCCAGCTCGACAGCCAGACCGGGCGGAAGAACGGCGTCACGTGCGCATAGCGCTCGGCGGCCGACTGGACGACCTTCTGTACTGGCGTGTCGGCTGCTGCGGCCGCGACCCACGACGAAAACCTCGCCCGGTCGCCGGGACCGCTCTCGGCGCTGCCCGAGAGGCTGTAGTTGCCCGACGCGTTCATTTCGGTCGCGGTCGGACCGTGTGACCCGCCGACCGAGGCGTTTCGCTCGCTCGATCCGGCGGCGCTCAGCCGTTCGGCGTCGTAGGGTGCCCACGGTGCGTAATACTCCCAGACGATATCGCCGTCGGGCGTGACCTCGACGACGCGATGGTTGAGCGTGTCCGTGATGAGCGTGTTGCCGTTGGGGAGGCGATCGGCGTCACGCGGCCAGTTGAACCCGCCCGAGAGCTCCCACGTCCGATTCCACTCGCCGGGGCCCTCGCGGGCGTACTCGACCACGCGATCGTTCTCCGAGTCGGCCACCAGTATCGTCGGTGTGCCGTTCGGCCCTTCGAGATAGTCGGGGTTGTGCTGTTCGAACAGCCGCGAGTGGTTGCCGTCGCTGCCGAGGCGTGTGGTAATGTTGCCCGTTTTCCGATCGACGACGATCGCCTGATCGAAGTTGCGCGGCGAGGCGAGATATTTCCCATCGTCGATCTTGTCAACATCGTTGACGTGTGACCAGTCTTCCGAGTAGCCGCCGTCGGTCGATTCCGGGAAGTGTTCGTTGAACGTCCACTCCCAGACGATCTCACCCTCGCTGCGATCGTAGATGAAGAGCCGGTCGTTCGCGACGCCCGATTCGTTCGTCTTCCGCATGTTCGCCACGAGCAGCTGATCGCCGTTGATGAGATCCACGTCGTGGGTGTCCTCGGCGTCGAACGTCTCCTCCCAGACGCGGCTGTCGGTCTCGGGATCGAGCTCGTACACCACGGTGTCGCCCGGCACCGTAGAGGTCACGAGCAGGTTGCCGTTCGCGAGCGGATCGACGTCGTAGAACCAGCGTGCACCCTCCTGGGAGCCGTTGTGGACCCATTCGGTCGCCCCACGTGGGTCGGCGGAGACGAGTCGAGCCGGCTTCTTCCCGTTGTCGATGCCCTGGAAGTGGAACCCCTGCACGCTCACGACCGTCGAGCCGTTGGCGGGCTCGTCGATCGTACCGGGGCCGAGATTCGTCGGCTCGTAGGTGGCCGCCGAGACGGCCGCCGCGAGGAGCAGTGCGCCCACGACGAGCGCGAGCGCTCCCCTGAGCAGCCAGCGCCGCGGCGGAAGCGAAGCCATACGCGTTCAGCGCAGCCCGGCGGTTGAATCGCTTGCGATTGTACTGTCGGACAGCAATCCGTGAACAGTGGATCGAAGACTCCCGTACGACGAATAGCCGTTCGTATCACAAATCCTCGATCCGCTCTGTCCGACAGTATACCGTCACGCAAGCAGACGGTTTACTCGTCGGCGAGCAGTTCCGACGCCGTGACCAGCGCGTCGAGTTCGACGTCGGCCTCGGCGAGGGTTTCGCAGGCACCCTCCTCGCGGTCGACGACGACGAGCACGCGCTCGACGTGCGCGCCGGCCTCCTGCAGCGCCGTGACCGCATCGAGCGCGCTCTGGCCCGTCGTGGCGATGTCCTCGATGACGACGACCGACTCGCCCTCGGCCAGCTCGCCTTCGATCCGATTGCCCGTTCCGTACTCCTTTTTCTGTTTCCTGGCGATGACGTACGGCGAATCGGTCTCGACGCTCGTCACGGCCACCAGTGGCACCCCGCCGAGCGCGACGCCGGCGAGTGTCTCGTCGTCGAGCCGTGTCGCGAACGCGTCGGCGATCAGCGAGAGACAGTCCGGGTCGGTTTCGAAGCGGTATTTGTCGACGTAGTAGTCGCTCGTGCCGCCATGGGAGAGTTCGAACTCGCCGAATTCGACCGCGTCGGCCCGCTGCAGCGCCTCGATGAGCTCCGTGTCGGTCATGCCGTCGGATCGACCGCGCCGGGTATAAACGGCGCGACAGCGCCCGACGGCGGTTGGTGCAGTCGGCGTGAGAATATCCGTCGGTGGTGCGCTACGACTCGCGATAGAGCGGTTCATCACGGACGTCGATGGGGACTTCGGAGTCGTTGGTCTCGCCGAAACCGGCGCTGAGAACCCGTGTGAGTGCGTCCTCGACGCGCTCGTCGGTCTCCTCGTACTGGTCGGGCGTGACCTCGATGACGAACCCCGTGGTGATGTTCGGCGCGGTCGGCAGGAAGAGCACGTCGCGGCCGTCCTCGGTTTGCTTACCCGTCTTGAACGCCGTCATCCGCAGGCCGTCCCACGTCTCGAGTTTCACCGGTGCCTGGAGATCACCGGTGCCCGTGACGGCCGTCTCGACGGCCATCTTCGAGGCGTTGTAGACCACCCGGAGTCCCGGCAGGCTGTTCATCACGTCGTCGATCGCTCCCTCCACTAACGGGCCGCTCGCGGTGCGCATCAGGTAGCCAGCGCCGAAGACCAGCAGTCCGAACACCGCGAGCGTGAGCGGCACTCGGACGATCGCCGGCTGGATCGCCTCGATGAAGGGCAGGCTGGCGATCGTATTGTAGACGAATGCGAGCACGTAGAGGGTGACGATGATGGGTACGAGGACGACCAGTCCACGGGTCCCATCGCGCTTCCACGAGTCCATTGGCCCGTATGATTTCCCGAAGGTTATGATACTGCCGGCGAAATCTGGGTCGAGCGACGGTCCGTCGGCGTCGTCCGATGCGGATCGCCAGCTATCCGCCGACCAGCGCGCGCAGCCCGAACAGCAGGTTCTCCCGACGCTCCATCATCCGACGGTAGAAATACGACAGCCAGCTGTCGCCGTAGGGGATGTACTGATAGACCTCGTGATCGGCGGCGAGGTCGTGCTGTGCGTCCTCGCGAACACCCATCAGCATCTGTATCTCGAACGCCGTTCCGTGCTCGTCGTGGAGCTCCTCGGCGTCATCGATCATCGCGGGATCGTGGCTGCCGACTGCGATGCCGCCGTCGAACTCGGCGAACATGATTTCGAGACACTCGCGATAGGCCTCGTTGACCCGCGACTTCTCCCGATAGGCGACGTCACCGGGTTCGTCGTAGGCACCCTTGACCAGTCTGACCTTTCCCGGGTAGTCGGCCAGCCGGCGGAGATCGTCGGGCGTCCGTTTGAGGTTCGCCTGCACGCAGACGCCGATCCCGTCGTACTCCTCGACGTGGTGGGTGTAGGCATCGAGCGTCGCGTCGGTCGTCTCGTGGTCCTCCATGTCGATCCAGAGGAACACTTCCTGCTCGGCCGCCCGCTCGACGACGAGTTCGAGATTGGAACGAAAGCATCCCTCGGCGATGCCGAGGCCGAGCTGTGAGGGTTTGATCGAGACCGTGGCGTCGATATCCTCCTCGCCGATCGCCTCGATGAGCGCGCAGTAGGATTCGCGGTCGGCGGCGGCCGGCTCGGGGCTGTCGTAGTGTTCGCCGAGGAGGTTGCAGATGCTGTTGATGCCCTCGGTGTCGAGCACGCGGGCGTGGGTGATGACATCGCGTTCGGTCTCGCCGGCGACGAACCGATTCGCGATCGGCGGTATCATGGTCGCAAGTTTTGCCGTCGACGGCAAAGAACTGTCGCTCGCGCGGCGAATCCGGGCGGTTAAGAGCGCCCCGCATCGAGTGCCCCCGTGACTCTCGTCGAGACGGTTGCCGTCGCGATCTGGGCGCTGTTGCCGGCGTACGTCCCGAACAACGCCGCCGTGCTCCTCGGCGGCGGTCGCCCAATCGACGGCGGTCGGACGCTCGACGGCGCACGCCTCCTCGGCGACGGCAAGACCTGGCGCGGCGCGATCGCCGGCACGCTCGCCGGCGTGGCGGTCGCGGCCCTGCTCAACGCGATCACCCCCACCGTCGGGACCGCGACCGGACTGGCGCTGCCGACGTTTCCCCCCGCTGCCGCCCTCGCGCTCCCGCTCGGGGCGATCCTCGGCGACATCGTCGCCTCCTTTCTCAAACGGCGCACCGGCCGCTCGCGCGGGGCGGCGTTCCCGGGCCTCGACCAGCTCGATTTCCTCGTCGGCGCGCTCGTCCTCGCCGCACTGGCCGCCACCGCGTGGTTCACCGCGATCTTCAGCCTCCCCGTGATCGCGGCGGCACTCGTGTTGACGCCGCTTCTGCACGTCACGACCAACGTGATCGCCTATCGTGCCGGCCTGAAAAGCGAGCCGTGGTAGTACCTTTTTACTGCGGGGGGTCGCGCTCGCTCACCGTGTTCGCTCGCCCGACCCCCGCTTGCAAAAAGCTACGCTGAAAACTCCCGCTCGCTCCCTGCGGTCGCTCACGGCGAACCGCGCTCGTTCCACTCGCGCGGATGCGACAACTCCCGCACAGCACCGCCGAAGCCCTCGGCGCGCTCCCTGCGGTCGCTACTCGCTCGGCCTGCGGCCTCGCTCGCGCCTCGCCCTTCATCCGCCAGGCCCGCACCGCACCGCAACCGCCGCCGGCCGGCCGGCGGCAGCGCCGACACCGGACCCTTGACGATCCATCGAGAGGTGGGCCGCTCTCGAAGGGGGTATGAACCCAGCCGTCCGAGTGCGGGCATGAGCACACACGAGGGAGCCATCAGGCTGGCGACGAGGGGGTCCGACCTCGCGCGTCGACAGGCTGCTGGCGTCCAAGAACACCTCGAATCACGCCGTCGGTCGGTCGAACTCGTCGAGGTCGAGACGACGGGTGACAAGATCCGTGACGAACTCATCCACCGCCTCGGCAAGACGGGTGCGTTCGTCCGCGCGCTCGACGAGGAGGTCCTCGACGGCGACTGCGATCTCGCCGTCCACTCGATGAAGGACGTCCCGACCGAGGGGATGGACGATCTGGTCGTCGCGGGCGTCCCCGTGCGGGCGACCCCGGGCGACGTGCTCGTCACGCCCGACGGGACGACGTTCGAGGAACTGTCCGAGGGCGCGACCGTCGGCACGTCGAGCCTCCGCCGAAAGGCCGAGATACTCGCCACCCGTCCCGATCTGGATGTCGAACCGCTCCGGGGCAACGTCGACACCCGCATCGAGAAACTGCTCGCGCCGCATCGCCAGCGCGAGCACGAAGAACGGATCGACGCCGACGAGGAGGACGACGACGAGTTCGAGCGCACGCCTCAGGAATGGTTCGACGACCTGCGCGAGATCGAGCGGCGGTCACTCGAACGCGAGGTCGATACGGAGTACGACGCCATCGTGCTCGCGGCGGCGGGGATCGAACGCACGGGGATCGGGCGCGGGCTCGACGTCCAGGAGCTCCCGCCCGAGACGTTCGTCCCGGCTCCTGGCCAGGGTGCGCTCGCGGTGACCGCCCCCGACGGGCCGTTCGCCGAGACGATCAACGAGGCCATCGACCACCCGCGAACGCGCGTCGAGACGACCGTCGAGCGTGTGGTTTTGGAGGAGCTCGGCGGTGGCTGTGTCGCGCCGATGGGCGCGTACGCGGTCGTTCAGGGTGAATACGTCCACACCGTGGTGCGCGTGCTGAGCGAGGACGGCACTGATGAAGTGAGCACGACGCGGGATCTCCCCGTCGAGAGCCATCCCGAGGCGGCCAGCGAGCTCGCCGCCGATCTCGCCGAGCAGGGTGCGGCCGAACTCATCGAACAGGCCCGCGGGACCGACGGGGAGGCCAAGCGAGCCGAATGAATGGTACTGTGTCCCTCGTCGGCAGCGGTCCGGGCGATCCGGAGCTCCTGACCGTGAAGGCACGCCGGCGCATCGACGCGGCCGACGTCGTGCTCCACGACAAACTCCCGGGCCCCGAGATCATCGACACCATCCCCGAGGCGAAGCGCGAGGATGTCGGCAAGCGTGCCGGCGGCGAGCGCACGAGTCAGGAGTACACCAACGAGCGGCTGGTCGAACTCGCTCGCGAGGGCAAGGACGTCGTCCGGCTGAAGGGTGGCGACCCGTTCGTCTTCGGCCGCGGTGGCGAGGAGACGAGCCATCTCGCCGCCAACGGGATCGATTTCGAGGTCGTGCCGGGTATCTCCTCGGCGCTCGCCGCGCCCGAACTCGCGGGGATCCCCACGACCCACCGCGAGCACGCTTCGAGTGTGTCGTTCGTCACCGGCCACGAGGACCCGACGAAAGAGGAATCGGCCGTGAACTGGGAGGCGCTCGCCGCCACCGGGGGGACGCTCGTCGTCCTGATGGGCGTCGGCAAGCTCCCCGACTACACCGCCGCGCTCCGAGAAGCCGGAATGGAGAGTGACGTTCCGGTCGCGCTCGTCGAACGCGCGAGCCGCCCCGACCAGCGCGTCGCGACCGGAACGCTCGACACCATCGTCGACGTCGCCGAGCGCAAGGGCATCGAACCGCCCGCAGTCACGGTCATCGGGCAGGTCGTCGGCGAGCGCGAGCAGCCCCGGGAGGTCGAGCGATGAACGTCGCCGCCTTCCGACCGGACGACGAGCGTCTCGAACGCGCTGGTGAACTGCTCACGTCGCTCGGCGTCGAGCCGGTTCTCGATCCGATGCTCGCGGTCGAAGCCACAGGGGAGACGCCTCGGACCGATGCCGACTACACCGTACTCACGAGCAAGACGGGTGTCGAGATCGCCACCGAGGCGGGCTGGCAGTCCGATGGCGTGCTCTGTGCCATCGGCGATGCCACGGCGACGGCGCTGCGCGCGGCGGGCTACGACGTCGATCGCGTGCCGGCGGAGTTCTCCTCCGTGGGTCTCGTGGCCGACCTCGAAGACGAGATCGCGGGCGCGCGCTGTGAGGTCGCCCGGAGCACGCACGGCTCGCCGAAGCTCACCGATGGGCTCGAACGCGCCGGCGCGTACGTCCACGAGACGGTCCTCTACGAGCTGCGCCGCCCGCCCGAATCGGGCGAATCGGCGGCGCTGGCGGCGAGCGGCGATCTCGCGGGCGCGCTGTTCACCTCCTCGCTCACAGTCGAGAACTTCCTCGCGGCCGCCGCCGAGCAGGGCGTGCGCGAGGCCGCCGTCGCCGGGCTGAACGGCGCGGTCGTGGGGGCCATCGGTGAGCCGACACGAAAGACCGCCGAGCGCGAGGGCATCAGCGTCGACGTCGTTCCCGAATCTGCGTCGTTCGAGGCGCTCGCGCGGGAGACCGTTGGACAGCTGTCGAGGTAAGCAGCGAGATCGCCTGTATCGGACGATTCGGCGGATTGGTCTTGCTACCGTTTCGTTTGCAGTGAAACCGCAGACGACCGCTACGCACCGCGACGGCCACACCCTCCCCAACCGATTCACTCACTCGCTTCGCTCGTTCGCTCATCCCTCGCACGAGTCGCGCCTTCGGCGCTCCCGCGCGCCACAGCTATCGGTCGATTTTTCGCGTTCACAGCACACGGTCCGGAGGTTTAAACCCGATTGCGCCGTAGCTGCCGCCGATGGGTGGACCGATTCCGGCACTCGACGCACGCGCGAGATCGTGCGCCGAGCGCCTCGCTCGCGCCGAGCGGGTGCTGCTCGCCTCGCATATCGACGCCGACGGACTCACGAGCGCGGCCATCGCCGCCGAGGCGCTCGATCGCGCCGACATACCCTTCGAGACCGTCTTCGAGAAACAGCTCGATCCCGACGCAATCGCGGGGATCGCCGAGCGCGACTTCTCTACTGTGCTCTTCACGGACTTCGGCAGCGGCCAGCTCGACGATATCGCCGACCACGCGGCCGCGGGCGCGTTCACACCGGTCATCGCCGACCACCACCAGCCGGCCGACGCCGGGACCGAGTTCCATCTGAACCCGCTCCTGGAAGGACTCAACGGCGCGACCGAGCTCTCGGGGGCCGGCACGACCTACGTCCTCGCGCGGGCGCTCGGCGACGAAGCGAACCGCGACTTGGCGGCGCTGGCGGTCGTCGGCGCGGTCGGCGACATGCAGGACTCGTCGGGCGAACTCGTCGGCGCGAATCGCGAGGTCGTCGCCGAGGGCGTCGCTGCGGGCGTGCTCGCCGAGACGACCGATCTCGCGCTCTACGGCAAGCAGAGCCGCCCGCTGCCGAAGCTCCTCGAATACGCCAACGATGTGCGGATCCCCGGCATCTCGGGCAGCGAGCGCGGCGCGATCGGCTTCCTCTCCGATCTCGACATCGAACTCGAACGGGACGGGGAGTGGCAGCGCTGGGTCGACCTCACGACCGACGAACGCCAGACGGTCGCGAGCGCGCTGTTGCAGCGTGCCGTCGCCCGTGGCGTGCCCGCGAGCCGCATCGACGATCTCGTCGGGACGACCTACACGCTCACGAACGAAGCCGAAGGCACCGAACTGCGCGACGCCAGCGAGTTCTCGACGTTGCTCAACGCGACTGCACGCTACGACCGCGCCGATGTCGGGCTGGCGGTCTGTCGCGGCGATCGCGACGACACACTCGACGAGGCCAGAACGCTGCTCACCAACCATCGGAAGAACCTCGCGACGGGGCTCGACTGGGTGAAGCGCGAGGGCGTCACGCAGGGCGAGCACGTCCAGTGGTTCGACGCCGGCGAGGCGATCCGCGAGACGATCGTCGGCATCATCGCGGGGATGGCGCTCGGAACCGACGCGCTGCGCGGCGATCGACCGGTCATCGCGTTCGCGGCCAAGAGCGACACCGAGAGCAAAGTTTCCGCGCGCGGGACACACAGACTGGTCCGATCGGGGCTCGACCTCTCGGCGGTGATGGGCGAGGTCGCGCGGGCGCTCGGCGGCGACGGCGGCGGACACGACGTGGCCGCGGGGGCCACGATTCCGAGCGGACAGGAAGAGAAGTTCGTCGAACGCGCCGACGCCGTCGTCGCCGACCAGCTCGGCTGACTACTCGATGGTGGCGACTATGAGAAAGGTCTCGGGGCGTGTGAACGTGTGCTCGATCGCGAACCCGTGTTCGCGGAGTTTCTCGGCAGCCGTTTCGGCGGTGTAGCGCTCGTCGAGCGGTGGGCCGTGATCGCCGATACCCTCGCCGCTCCAGTCGACGATCGCGAGGCGACCGGGTGTGGCGAGCACCCGCCGGATCTCGGTGAGCGCGTCGTCGCTCGCAAACTCGTGATAGGTCATCGTCGAGAACGCACCATCGATCGAGCCGTCCTCGAATGGTAGTTCCTCGATGCCGGTCGTCACCGGTTCGACGTTGTCGGGCAGCCCTTTCTCGGCGTAGTGGTCGTGCATCGCCTCCTGGATATCGATCGCGTAGACCGTGTCCGCGTGTGGAGCGACGACGTCGGTGAAAAAGCCCGTTCCGCTGCCGAGATCGGCGACGGTGTCGCTCGAATCGGGTGCGAGCGCCCAGAGCAGTTCCTCGCCGGAGACGTACCGGTAGCGACGCCCGGCGTCCTCCAGCTTGTCCGCGCGATCGGCGTCGAAGGTATGGTGGCCCATCAGAGCGCCTCGAACGCTTCATCGGCGAGCGCACCGGTGTCCGCGACGATGTCGGCCATCACCTCGTCGTCGGGGGCCAGTCCGACGAGGCGCGCGATGCGCATGATCGAGACGTGGTAGACGGTCTGCGTCCCGGGTTCTTCCTCCCAGACGACGACGTTGCAGGGGAACAGTCCACCCATACGGTCGTCGGTAGCGTCGAGCGCGCGGTCGGCGATCGCGGGATTGCACGCGCCGAGCACGTAGTAGGGGTCGCGGTCGGCGTCGATCTTCTCGTTGAGCAGTTCCGACGGCGAGAACTCGACGGGGATCCCGAAGTCCGCATCGAGGAACGTCTCGCGGACGTGTTCGACGGCCGCCTCGTGGTCCATCTCCAGGGTCGTCCGCTTCACGCCGACGTCGTCCTCGTCCAGCTGGGTGGGGTCGATGGGGAGTGCCATTCGGGGAAAGTATTGTGCGCTTCGTGAAAAACCCTTTCGAGCCGATACTCGCCTCCCTGCGCTAAACCGATTTATGCGTCGGGCGTCTCTCGACGGTATGGCGAACTTCGACCTCGTCGTCTTCGGCGGTGGCACCGGCAACACGGTCGCGTCGGCGGCGGCCGCGGCGGGACTCGACACGGCGCTCGTCGAGCGGGGACCGATCGGCGGGACCTGTCTCAACCGTGGCTGCAACCCCTCGAAGATGCTCATCCAGCACGCGAACGCGCTCAACGACGTCCGTGCGGCCGAGCAGTTCGGCATCGAGGCGACAGTCGAGGAGGTACACTTCGGTGAGTTCGTTCGCGAGGTGAACGACGAGCTCGCCGACGCCGCGAGTGGAAAGGAATCGAACAAGCGCGAGGAGGAGCACCTGACCCTCGTTCAGGAGGAAGCCCGGTTCGTCGACGACCACACCATCGAGACCGAGAGCGGCGAAACGCACACCGGCGAGAAGATGGTCGTCGCGGCCGGATCGCGCCCGATGGTGCCCGACGCCATCGACGGGCTGAGCGAGATCGACTACCTCACCAGCGACGACGCGATCAGGCTCGAAACGCCGCCGGACAGGTTGGTCGTGCTCGGCGGCGGCTACATCGCGGCCGAACTCGGCTACTTCTTCGGCTCGTTCGGGACCGACGTTGCGCTCGTCGAGATGGAAGATTCCCTCGTGCCCCGCGAGGATAGCGAAGTGGCGGACGCGTTCACCGAGATCGCCCGCGAGCGCCACGACGTTTATACTGGGCATCGCGTTACGGGCGTCGACGAATCCGATGGGGAGATCGTCGTGAACGCCGAATCAGAGGACGGCGACGAGATCGACGTGGCGGGCGACGAACTGCTCGTGGCGCTCGGTCGCCGTCCGAACACCGATTCGATCGGGCTGGACGAAACCACTATCGAAACGACCGACGCGGGGTTCATCGGGACCGACGAGCAGTTGGCGACGAACGTCGATGGCGTCTGGGCGATGGGCGATATCGCCGACAACGCGATGTTCAAACACTCCGGCGACTACGAGGGCGAGATCGTGACCGACAACGTCGTCCACGGGGCGGAACGAGCCGCCGACTTCGACGCCCTTCCACACGCGGTGTTCACCGAGCCACAGATCGGTGCGGTCGGGAAGACCGAGGCGGCGCTCGACGACGAGGGGCGGGAGTACGTCGTCGGACGGGCGGAGTTCACCGACACGGCGATGAGCCGGGCGCTGAAACTCGATCGCGGGTTCGTGAAGGTGCTCGCCGATCCCGACAGTCACGAGATCCTCGGCTGTCATATCCTTGGCCACGAGGCCGCGACGCTGCTCCACGAGGTGACGCCCGCCGTCCGGTACGGGCTGGGGGCCGACGAGCTCGCGAACACACTGATCCACGCCCATCCCGCGCTGAGCAAGGTCGTGATGCAGGCGTGTGCGGACGTCGCCGGAAACTAGCCAGCTTCGAACTGGTCGAGCGTCGCCTCCAGTAACTCTCGCTCGTTCGCATCGCGCGCCAGCACGCGCTGTTTCCACTGCTCGCGCTCGCGGTCGAACGTGAGATACAGCACGGTTCCACCGGTGAGGACGGTCGCGGTGCTCGTCACGTCGTGGCCGTGCTCGTAGCTCGTCGGGAGTTCGATGACGCTTCGCACCGCGGGGCGTTCGCGGAGGCGATCGACATCGCGTGCGGCGAGTGACTCGTCTGGCAGTTCGGTGGCCAGATCAACCATTGCTCGGGGCTACACCAGTGTCGATCATATAGATTCGGCCTGCCGATGACGGGCGGCGAGGACGTTCTGCCATCGGATCGAGCGGGTGGCGCTGGGTATTTCACGTCCCAACCGATACGAAAACCGTGATAGATCTCCGCAGCGACACGGTGACGCGACCCGACGCGGCGATGCGCGAGGCGGCCCGGACGGCCGCCGTCGGCGACGACGTCTACGACGAGGACCCCACGGTCAACGAGCTCGAAGCCCGTGCCGCCGAGGCCGTCGGCATGGACGCCGCCCTCTACGTTCCGACGGGGACGATGGGCAACCAGATCGCCGCGCGCACCCACGCCGACCGTGGCGACGAACTGCTCTGCGAGCGCGACAGCCACATCTACAACTGGGAGGTCGGCGGCCTCGCACAGCTCTCGGGGCTCCAGGCGCGCCCCATCGACGGCGGCGCACGCGGCGTCATCACCCCCGATGCGGTCCACGAGGGGTTCGTCGAACGCACCGATCACCGACCCGGCACCGGCCTGCTGGCACTCGAAAACACCCACAATCAGAAGGGTGGCGTCGCCATCACTGCTGACGAGATCGACGCCGCCGCCGCGGCCGCCCACGAGCACGATATTCCGACCCACGTCGACGGTGCCCGGCTGTTCAACGCGAGCGTCGCGCTCGACACGCCCGCCCCGCGACTGCTCGACAACGCCGACTCGGTGATGTTCTGTCTCTCGAAGGGGCTCGGCGCGCCCGTCGGCTCGATGCTCGCCGGGAGCGAGGCGTTCATCGACCGTGCACACCGCAACCGAAAACTGTTGGGTGGCGGGATGCGCCAGGCGGGGATCGTCGCCGCTCCGGGGCTGGAGGCGCTCGACAACGTCGACCGACTCGCCGAGGATCACACGAACGCCCGGACGCTCGCGGCGGGACTCGACGCCATCGACGGGCTCGCCGCCGAGACGCCCGAGACGAACATCGTCCTCGTCGAGACCGACCGCACGGCCGAGGCGTTCATCGAGGCCATCGCCGCGGAAGGGGTCCGTGCATCGGCGTTCGGCCAGCACATCGTTCGGTTCTGTACTCACTGGGACGTCGACGGTGACGACATCGAACGGGCGATCGAGTGCGTCGAGCGTGCGATGAGCTAGCGCCGACCGCGCTTGCTCCCCTCGCGGAAGGCGGTGGCGGTGCGCCGGATGAGGAGGTAGAACCCGAAGAAGACCAGCAGGATGACTGCAAGGAGAACGAGCAACACCGGGTCGAGACCGAGAGCCATGCGGGGCGTAACTGACCGGGGCCTAAATCCGTTTCGGGCGGTTCACAGCCCCACGGTGAACTCCTCGAAGAGCTCGCCGTCGGGCTCGTGGAGCCGTCCCTCGATACGACCCTCCTCCACGTCGAGCGCCGCGTAGCCCGGCCGATACCACCGTGGGTCGGCGTGACTGCCAGGGTTGAGGAGAACGATTTCACCCGTGTCGGTGACGCCCGGCTGGTGTGAGTGTCCCGAGACCACGATGTCGGCGTCGGCTTGCCGACCGAACAGTGCCAGTTCCGTCTCGTCGTGGCCGTCGCCGTGGGTGAGCGCGATGGTAGCCCCCTCGTGCTCGACGACGCGCTCGGCCGGCAGGCGCTCGCGGACGGTCGGCGTGGCGTTGTTGCCGTAGACTGCACGGATTTCCTGTGACTCGGCCTCGAAGGCATCGAGCACGCGCTCGGTCGTGAAATCGCCGGCGTGAATCACCAGCTCGGCCTCGCGAACGGTATCCAGAAGCTGGCCATCGAGACGATGGTTGTCCGCGCCGTGCGTATCGGAGAGAACACAGATCATGGCCGAGCTAGCCGCCACGGGTGAAAAACCGTTCCGTATATGGACTTATTCGGCCTGCGCGCTCTCGAAGGCGTCGGCGTAGTCGGCGACGAACCGTTCGAGCGGGATGGGTTCGCGACCGATCAGCGCCTCGACGTCCCGGCTCACGCGCCCGGCGAACCCGAGCCGCGCGATGGTGTAGATGCCGACCATGACGAGGACGAACGCGAGCGGCTGTCCCTCGGCACGGAGCCGCCGGACGAACGCCGGGATCGAGGGGTTCGCGTAGCCGATCGGTCGGTCGAGCACGTCGGAGAATATCTCGGCGACCGTCGCGTAGTCGAACGCCGCCGGCCCAGTGATGTCGTAGGCTCGATTCTCGTGGCCGGGTCCCGTGAGCGCGACCGCGGCGGCAGCCCCGATATCGCGCGCGTCGACGAAGCTCGTCTTTCCGTTCCCGGCCGGGACGAAGATCTCGTCGCGCTCGGCGATGGCTTCCCGATGGACCTCGGCGAGGTTTTGCATGAAAAACGACGCCCGGAGGAACGTGTAGTTCACGTCGGCATCCCGAAGATGGGCTTCGATGCGGCGATGGGGCAGGATCGGGTTCCTCTCCGCACCGAGCACCGAGAGGAAGACGACGTGCTCGACGCCCATCCGCGCGGCGGCGTCAATCGCGGGCGTGATGTGGCGCTTGACGCGCCCGATCGTCGGCGGCCGGATGAGAAAGAGCGCGTCGATCCCGTCGAACGCCGCACCCCACGTCTCGGGTCGTTGGAAGTCGAACTCCGCGTACTCGATACCGTCACCGAAGCGCTCGCGGGCACGCGCGATGTCTCGTACGCCCGCTCGCACCGTGATGTCACCGTCGACGAGGCTCGTCACGACGTGTCGACCGACGGTCCCCGTAGCCCCTGTGACCAGTATTCTCATTGTCGGACGAACGCGGCCACGAATCCTATATCTGTCTACCGGAGGGGGGGGGGGGGGGGGGAGGGGGCGTCCGGCGGATGGTTCGGATGGGTAAGACGGAGAGAGGAGACGGGAGCAGGATGATTCAGCGCCAACGTTTATGTCATAACCGTCCGTGAACGACGTATGCTGCTGGTTCCCTTCGACGGCTCGGCGCTCGCGAAGACGGCGCTCTCCCGCGCTCGCGAGTTCGGATCGGCGCTCGGCGAGGACGTGCTCGTGCTCGTCGTCGTCCCACACGACGCCTCGTTCGCCCGCGAGCGTGGCTGGATCACGGCGGACGAGCCGTTCGATCCCCAGCGCGCCGGCGACGAGCTGGCGATGACCGCGGGGGAGATCGCGCCCGAGAGCGAGGTCCACGTCGAGACGACCGAAGCGACGAGTTCGCTCGCCTCGACCGAGACCGACATCAGTCGGACGATCCGTGAGGTCGCCCACGAGCGCGACGCGACGGTCGTCTTCGTCGGCAGCGAGAACGCCGGTCGCGTCACCGCGCCGCCGACCAGCGTCGGCACGCCCGTCGCCGAGGATCCCGACTACGACGTCTACATCGCCCGCAACGCCGAGTAGCTCCGGTCGGCGCTCGGGACTCGACAGGACGGACGATTCCCATCTGCGCTGTGAACTGTTGCTGGTCGACGGTTTCAGTCGGTGGTTTTCTCGGTGACGTGGAAGTCGTCAGGCGGCGCGATCAGGCCGGCCGTCGCCCCCACGGAGTGGACGAGCACGGCCAGCGGAACGAGCGCGAACATCGGCAGCGATCGCAGCGACAGCCGGTCGTACTGCGAGAGGCCGATCGCGAACCAGGCGACCATCAGCAGCGCAAGCGATACCGAGAGGACCTGCAACAGCCCGGAGCAAAACAGCTGCAGGCCGCTGAGCGTCACGCCGACGGTGATGAGCGGCATGATCGGGGCGACCGCCCAGACGTACGACCGGCTCTTCGCGAGCAGTTTGTACCGCAGCGGGAGGTTCGACGCTTCTTGATGGTTGCCGGCGGCCCACCGGCGGCGCTGCTGGAAGATCTCGCCGAGGCTCGGCGGTGCCTGATTCGAGAAACTGGCCGGGCTGAGCGCGTACGAGACCGATTCCGATTCGGCGGCTCGCCAGAGGAAGGCGGTGTCCTCGACCAGCGTCGGCCAGTCCCACGTCACCCGGTCTTCGAGCGATTTCCGGATGGCGATGCCGCCGCCCCACGCGAACAGCGGGATGCGAAAGCGATGGAAGGCGTGCTGTTCGATCTGCGCGCCCATGCGAAAGACGTCGGCGAAGTACGCGAGCCACGACCCCGTGTAGCGGGGCCGCTCGCTGAACTGCACCACGTCCGCGTCGGGCAGTCCATCGAACTCCTCGACGATGCTGTCCTCGTCGAGATAGAGGACGTATTCCCGATCACACGACAGGGTTTGCCGCGCCCACTCGATCGCGCGGCCCTTCCGGACCGCCTCGCAGGAGAACGATTCTGGGACGACGTGAACCTCCGCCCCGTCGATCGCGATCGGTTTCTCGGCGATCACGTGCCGATCGGTGATCGACGCTGGCAACGAATCGACCGTCTGCTGGACGACGGCCTCGGCACCGATCGTGAGGATGCGCACTTGGACGTCCTCCGGGCCGTACGCCGTCTCTTGATCGTCTCGGTACCGGGCGAGAACGAGGGTCTCGAACAGCCAGAAGAGACCCGCGACGGCGAACAGGATGGTTACTGACCAGATGAACGCCGATGCGACCGCTCCGGGTGGATGAATCATTGATACGTGAATATTCGAGCCGTGAATAGATGAGCGTTCTGTGATATATGTAGACATGAGAGTTGATCGCAGCGCTCACGGCCTGTACTGTCCGTTTTCGTGCAGGCGGTGGAACGTGGAACCAACTCCTGGCTCGACCGCCGGGTCCACAACGGCTTTGCGTCGACGATCGTTTCACTCCGCATGGCCGACATCGAGGATCGGGAGTGGCGGCTCATCCGCGAGGACGTCAGGCCCGGGCCGCTGAACATGGCGCTCGACGAGATCGCCGCCGAGACGGCCGCTGCGGGCGGCCCGCGGACGGTACGCGTCTACCGCTGGGAGCCGGCGACGCTCTCGCTCGGCTATCGACAGGAGCCGGCGACCGTCGACTGGGAGTTCTGCGATCGCGAGGGGATCTCGGTGACGCGCCGGCCGACCGGCGGTGGCGGCATCTACCACGACAACCACGGCGATATCTCCTATTCCATCGTCGCGCCCGCCGCCGAACTCCCCGGCGATCTGATGGACACCTACGAACTGCTCTGTGAGCCGCTCTTCGATGGGTTCGATCGCCTCGACGTCCCCGTCTCGTTCGCGAGCGAGGATCGCCCGGCCATCCACGAGCCCGCCTGCTATCTGCGCGCACTCCATCCGGCCCACGACGTGGTCGCCGCCGACGGCCGGAAGATCAGCGGCAACGCCCAGTACCGCCGCCGCCGCGACAGCGTCATCCAGCACGGCTCGGTCCTGTTCGACCGCGCGACCGAGCGCCATCTCTCGTGTTTCGTCGACCCCCCAGCGGCCGAGCGCTTCGACGAACGGGTGACGAACGTCCGGGAGCAGGCGAACGTGGATCGCGAGCGCGCCGTCGCGGCCTTCGAGAACGCGCTCGCCGACTGGGCCGACGCCGAAGTCGGCACGTGGACCGACGACGAGCTCGATCGGGCACGCGAGCGCGCCCGCGAGAAGTTCGCGAGCGACGCCTGGAACCACGACCGCGAGGATCCCACCGCAGCGCGAGCTGCAGCCGACCGCGAGGAATCGACCGAGTAGTCGCGGCCCTTCGATGGCCCTATGAGTACCCCCGGCGACGTCAGCATATGCACGTCGGAGCACACGTCTCGATCGCCGACGGCGTCGACAACGCCATCGGGCGCGAGGAGGACGTCGGCGGGAACTGTGGGCAGATATTCACGGCCTCGCCACAGGTCTGGGCCGGTCCCGATATCGACGACGAGGAGGCGACCCGCTTTCGTGAGGGCGAGCTCGGCCCCTGGGTCATCCACGCCTCCTACCTCGTGAACCTCGCCACGCCGAAGGACGACCTGCGCGAGAAGTCCATCGCGAGCCTCCAGGACGAGTGCGATGCGGCCGCCGAACTCGGCATCGAGTACGTCAACGTCCACCTCGGCGCACACACCGGCGCGGGCGTCGAGAACGGGCTCGACAACGCCGCGAGCACTATCGACGAGCTCGACATTCCTTCGGATGTCACCCTGCTCGTCGAGAGCGACGCCGGCAGCGGCACCAAACTGGGTGACGAGTTCGCTCACCTCGCGGCCGTTCGCGACCGCAGCGATACGGACATCGGCTTCTGTCTCGACACCGCCCACACCTTCGCCGCGGGTTACGACCTCTCGTCGCCCGAGGCGGTCGAAGAGACCGTCGCCGCCTTCGACGATACGGTGGGTCTCGACGATCTCCACTGTTTCCACCTCAACGACTCGAAACACGCCTGCGGGACGAACAAGGACGAACACGCCCACATCGGCGAGGGCGAGATCGGCGACGCGGGCATGCGCGCGATCGTGACTCACGACGATCTGCGCGAACTCCCATTCGTCCTCGAAACGCCGACTGAGGACGGCCGCGGATTTGCCTGGAACATCGACCGCGTTCGCGAGCTGCGCGCCGACTGAGACGTCGTTTCACCGCATCTCGGAGCGATCGATCGGTCAGTTCTCGAAGCGCACCTTTCGACTATCCTTCCTCGCCACCTTCGCCGCCTCCGTTTTCGCCGCCTTCCTGCTCCCCGCCACCACCGTCTTCCCCTTCGCCACCGCCACCGCCTCCATCGCCACCGTTCTCGCCGCCTTCTCCTCCTTCGCCGCCTCCGCCGCCTTCTTGCTCGCCTCCCTCTCCGCCACCGCCCCCGTTTTCGCCACCGTCTCCGCCCTCACCACCGGCTTCTCCTTCTTCGCCCTCGCCACCGAGGCCGATATCGGAACAGCCGGCGAGCCCGACCGCGAGCGCACCGGCCGACAGCGAGAGTGTTCGTCGGCGAGTCAGCCGCCTCTCCTCGTGATCTTCGGTCATGCAACCGGCCGACGATCGGTGAGGAGTTAACCCTTCTCGTGTTCCGTTGCGGCGCTGCGGCGGCTCAGACCACGTCGCCGCGAACGCTCGCGCCCTCCTGGCGGTCGCGGTACTCCCGCACCGCGTCGGCAGCACGCTTGGATTCATCCTCGTCCATCCCGACCATTCCGAGCGCGTCGGCGAGGGTCGGAAAGACGAACTCGCCTTCTTCGAGTTTCTCGAACGCGTCCTCGGATCGCTGGCCGTCGAGCCAGAGACAGACCCCGCGCGGGTCGAGGATCTCCGTGTAGTTCTCGCGGGCCATCGCCCCCTTGAGGCGCTGGGTCACGTTGTCCTCGAAGCTCGCGTTGCAGACCTCAAGATGGATCGGTTCGTCGTCGCCGACGAGCTGGGCCGCGAGACATTTTTCGGGGGCGGCGTAGCCGTTGGCACTGGCGCGGATCCGGTCGGGATACTCGTCGGCCCAATCGGCGCTCACGGTCTTGCCGATCCCCTCGACACCGTGTGTCTCGCGGAACTCCGCCTCGCGATCGTCGTCGCCGCCGAAGAGCAGGTCCTTCGTGAGATAGACGTCGAGGCGATCGACGGGATCGAGCCCGAGCGCGAGATCGCCGTAGACCCACAGTTCGCGCACCGGGACGGGCATCGGCTCTTCCTCGACGGTCTCGACGAGGCGCTCGACGCGCTCGACGGCCTCCTCGCGGGTGAACGCGGTCATTGCTGGCTGGAGTCGCTCACGGGGAAAAAGCGACTCGCCCCAGCGGTTATTGCGATGGCAGGTAATGAATGAGTATGACACGCGAAGTCATCGACTACGCGAATTTCGAGGCGGGTCGCGACGTGAACTACTGGGAACTCGATCGGACGCTCCAGTTCGAGGTACAGCGAACCTATCCCGACGACGAGTTCGCGTGGGCCGAGCCCCGACTGTCAGAATTTGGAGATGTCGTCGGCTCGACGGTCGCCGACAACGCCGACCGTATCGACAGACACGAACCCGAACTCCACACGTACGACGAAGAGGGTGAGGTCCGAAACGAGGTCGAATACCACCCCACACAGCACGAAAACGAGCGCATCGCCTACGAGGAGTTCGGCCTGACACACGACGCCTTCCACGCGCCGCCGGATCGCGAGGAGCCGATGGGGTTGACGCACACGCTGACCCAGCAGACGCTGCTCTCGTACGCCGACGCGGGGTTCGTCTGTCCGGTCTCGATGACGAACGGCGTCGCGCTCGTACTGGAAAAGTTCGACGATGGTCCCCTTGAGGACTATTTCGAGCGTCTCACCAGCCGGGACGCCGACGAGCACATCGAGGGTGCGATGTTCCTCACCGAAAAGCAGGGCGGCAGCGACGTGGGAACGAACGAAACCGTCGCCGAGCGGACGGACGACGGCAGCTACCGACTGACCGGCGAGAAGTGGTTCTGCTCCAACATCGACGCCGAGGGTGCGCTCGCGCTGGCCCGGCGACCCGACGCCCCCGACGGCACCGCGGGGCTCTCGCTGTTTCTGGTGCCGCGCACGAAATCGAACGGCGAGGTCAACGACGCGCTCTTTCGCCGGCTGAAGGACAAGTTGGGGACGCTCTCGGTGCCGACGGGCGAGATCGAGTTCCGCGGTGCAGAGGCCTCCCTCGTCGGCGAACCTGAGAACGGCTTCCGACAGATGACCGCGATGCTCAACTTCGAGCGACTCTCGAACGCCGGCGCGGCCGTGGGGATCATGGGTCGCGCCCTCCTGGAATCGAAGGTTCAAGCGGCGACCCGCGAGGCGTTCGGCGAACCGATCCAGGAGAAACCGCTCATGCGCCGTGATTTAGTGGATATGAGCGTCGACTACGAGGCCGCCGCAGCCTTTACCTTCGAGTGTGCCGGCCTGCTCGACCGCCATCGTCGGGAAGAGGATCGGGAGGCGTTCACGCTCATGCGCGCGCTCGTCCCGATCGCGAAGCAGGTGACCGCACGGATGGCCGTCGAGACCGCCTCCTACGCCTGTGAGATCCTCGGCGGCAACGGCTACGTCAGGGAACACGTCACGCCACGGCTGCTCCGCGACGCACAGGTCCTCCCGATCTGGGAGGGTACCTCGAACGTCCTTAGCTTAGACCTGCTCCGGGCGCTCGACCGCGAGAACGCCCACGAGGCACTGTTGCCGGCGATCCGGGAACACATCGACGCGGTCGACCATCCGGTGCTGGCCGACTGTGCCGAAACGGTCGACGACGAGTTCGCGCGACTCCAGGAGGCGCTCGTCCATCTCGCGGGGGCGGACACGGACGAGGCGCAGTTACAGGCGAAGGAACTCGCCGAGTACGTCCTGTCTCTTATACACATCTCTGA
>NZ_AOMC01000014.1 GCF_000336695.1 Halococcus morrhuae DSM 1307 | reverse complement strand
AGAGATGTGTATAAGAGACAGGCTACGCTCCCGTTGCGCCCGAATCGATCGCCGAATCGGCCCCGGCCGACGACTGAGCTACTCGAAGAACTCCTTGTAGGCTTCGAGGGTCTGCTCGACGTCCTCGTCGGTGTGGGCGTCGCTGACGAACTGTGATTCGAGCTGATTGGCGGTGAGGAAGACCCCCTCCTCCTTCATCGCGGGACGGAACAGCCTGTCCCAACGATCGGTTTCGGCGCTCTCGACGTCGGCTCCCGTTTTCGGGCAGTGGTCGAAGCAGTCGCTGTCGGGCGTCTGGCGATAGCCCGGGATGCAGGCCTCGTCGATGTCGGTCGCACCGGCGCGCGTGAACACGAGTTTGAACATGCTGTCGGTGCCCAGTATCGTGTAGCCCGGTGCGCGGTCGGAGACGATGTCGGCGATGCCCGTTCTGAGCTGCTTGCCCAGTCGGTTCACGTGATCGTAGACGTCGTTTTCGGCGGCGTAGCGCAGGGTTTCGAGGCCGGCAGCCATCGCGACCGGATGGCCAGAGAAGGTGCCCGATTGGAAGACGTCGCCGGCAGGCGTGAACGATTCGAGGATCTCCGCTGGGCCGCCGACTGCACCCGCCGGGAAACCGCCGCCGATGATCTTGGCGAAGGTCGTGAGATCGGGCGTCACACCGAGCTTCCCCTGTGCGCACTGGAGTCCGCCGACCCGGAACCCGGTCATCACCTCGTCGAAGATCAGGAGTGCGCCGGACTCGTCACAGAGCTCGCGCAGCTGTTCGTGATACCCCTCGACAGGGGGTACGCCCGCCGTGTTGCCGAGCAGCGGTTCGGTCAGCACCGCCGCGATCTCCTCGCCGTGGGTTTCGAACACTTCCTCGATGGCCTCGCTGTCGTTGAACGGCACCGGGATGGTGTGTTCGGCGAACGTCTGTGGCACGCCGGGCGAGGAGGAGCGCGCGTTCTCGGCGTCGCCCGCGACGAGCGTCGATTCCTGCGCGCCGTGGTAGCCGCCCTGCATGACGACGATCTTCCCGCGGCCGGTGTAGCCGCGCGCGAGGCGGACGGCCGAGACGGTCGCTTCGGTACCGGAGTTGACGAACCGCAGCATCTCGACCGAGGGGACGTGACGGGCGACGAACTCGGCGAGTTCGACCTCGATCTCGGTCGGCGCGCCGTACATCGGCCCGTCGCTCATCGACGACTGGATCGCCGCTCGAACCGACTCGGGCAGGTCGTGGCCCAGTAGCAGCGGCCCGTAGCCCATCACGTAGTCGATGTAGCGATTCCCGTCGGCGTCGATGACGTGGCCGCCGTCGCCGCGCTCGATGAAGGCCGGGTAGGGCTGGGTCGCCCGCACCGAGGAATTGACGCCGCCGGGGAGCACCGAGAGCGCACGATCGTAGAGGTCGCGCGAGGTTTCGTGGTTCATAATCAGCCTTCGACCGGCGTGCTGAAAGTCGTTACTGAGCCGGCGCGATGGCGGCTGCGGTGCGGTCGGCGGCTGCCGGGCGGCTGCGGTACGGCAGCCGGCGGTTGCGGTTCGGTGCTCTCCTGGTGGATGAAGGGCGAAGCGCGACCAGCGGGAGCGCGAGGGCTTCTGCGGTGCCGTTGCGGTTTGCGGAAAGCGTCAGCATCCGCGCGAGTGAAGCGAGCGCGGTTCGCGAGAGACGCGTAGCGTCTCTCTGGCTCTCGTTCATTCCCTGCGGTCACTCACGAGAACGCCGTGAACGAGCGCCGTAGGCGCGAGTGAGCGGGAGTTTTTAATGAACGTTTTTGCAAGGGGTTGAGCGCGAGCGAAGCGAGCGCGATCCCCCGCAGTAAAAACGTTCAGGCGGAGCTCTCGGCGCGTTCGCGGATCAGCTCGCGCAGCGCGTCGGGATCGTCGATGGCGTCGATCTCCTCGCGTTCGATGAGTGCGGTTTCCTCGACGGCGTCGCGACTGGCGTCGTCGACGACGTAGACCGAGCGCGTGCGGGTGACGGTGCCGAGCGAGGACATGATGCGGGCGCGCTTCTCGGCGGTCTGTGTGAACGCCGAGTGGCCGGTGAGGACGTTCTCCTCGTCGCCGTCGTCCTCGCTGACGGTTTTGAACGGCGCGCGCGTCGTCGGATGGACGTCGAAGCCGACCCGTGTGAGCACGGCGACGAGTGCGTCGTCGGTCTCGTCGTCGGTCGTGTCCTCGTCGGTGGGGTCCTCGGCACCGTCGAGCACGTCGACGGGATCGACGAGCGGTGCGTCGAGCAGCTCCTCCATTTTGGCGGCGACCTCGACGGAGGCGTTCATGCCGTCCTCGTATTTCGAGACGGTGCGTCGTGAGACGCCGAGCTCCGAGGCCAGCCGGCCGAGACTCCACTCGCGCTCTTCGCGTTCGTCGGCGAGCACCTTGCCGTCGATGTTGACGTAGAGCCCGCCGGGGGCGGCGTAGATCATCGGCGGGACGTCCTCGATGAACAGATCGAGGGCGGTGTCGGGGCTCAGGACCGGCACGCCGTGTCGGAGATACATTACGCCGGGTTTCAGCTCCTCGTCGCGGGTTCGCAGGCCGACGACCATCGGTGTGGCGTCGAGATGGGTGCCGAGTCGCCGCATCTCGATGCCGGTGCGGGCATCGAAGGCGTCGATGTTGCCGAGGATCTTGAGCAGCAGTACCGTGTCGTCGCGGCGGGCAGCCACGTCGAAGCTCTTCGGGCGGACCGCACAGCGCTCACTGACGAGAAAGCCCGCGTCTTCGAGCATGGCCGTCACGTTGCCGACGAGCGCGGACCGGGACATAGCTGTACGTAAGTAGCGCATCGTATATAGTGGTTGTGCCGGCGGGAGACCCTCTCGTCGGGCGGTTCGTCGTTCTACAGCAGAAGATTTATATATCAAATTTGAGCCGGAACGCGGTTGAGCGACGGCGTCCCAGAACCGGTGTGACGCTCATCGGGCTCGACGACAGCGACTCGCGCGAGCGAGGGATGTGTACGACGTATCTCGCCGTCCGAGTCGCCGAGGCGGTGCGCGCGGCCGGCGGGACGGTCGAGCGACTGGTGCTCGTCAGACTGAACCCCGCCGTCGAGCACAAGACGCGCGGTAACGCCGCACTCTGTGTACACACCGATCTCGCCGTCGACGAAGCCCTCTCGATCGCTCGCAAGGCGGTCGATGCGCTCGCGGCGATCGACGACCCGCGGACGAACCCTGGGGTCGTGGTCGCCCCGGGCGAGACGACCTCGGAACCCGTCGTGGCGTTCTCGCGCCGGGCGGTTCGCGAGCATCTCGCGCTTGCCGACGCCGAGGCGCGAATCGACGCTGCCGGCTATCGCCACGCCGAGTGGGGCAACGCGCGCGGCCTCATCGGTGCGCTCGCGGCGGTCGGCGCATGGCAATCGTTCGACGACCCGACCTACGAACACATCAGCTATCGCGAAGCGGATCGGCGCGGAACGCCGCGCGAGGTCGATTTCGATTCCCTCGTCGCGGCCGCCGATTGGGGCTATCCCGACGCGTGGGATACGGTCGATCACGGCGAGAGCGCGATGGTCTGCGTGCCGCACGCGCCCGGTCCGATCCTCCACGGGGTTCGCGGCGACGATCCCGGGGTCGTGCGCGCCGTCGCGGAACGTATCGAGAGCGAACCCGTCGAGCGAGCGGCTTTGTTCGTGACCAATCAGGGTACCGACGCACACCTGCGCGACGGGACGATCGAGGCCAGCGAGGACGGGCGATCGTACCGTCTCGACGGCCGAGTGTCGGGTTCGCCCGAAACGCGTCAGGGTGGCCACGTCTTCTTCGAACTCGACGACGAGGGTGCGACGATGGCCTGTGCGGCCTTCGAGCCGACGAAGCGTTTCCGTGATCGGGTGCGCGCGCTCCGAGTCGGCGACGAACTCACCGTCTGTGGCGAGGTCTCCGAGGGGACCCTCAAACTCGAGAAGTTCGCCGTCCGCGATCTCGTGACGACCGAACCCGTGGTCCCAACCTGTCCCGACTGCGGGCGCTCGATGGAGAGTGCGGGCCGCGGACAGGGCTATCGTTGTCGACGATGTGAGACGAGCGCGCCGGGGAAAGTCGAGCAGCCGATCGAGCGCGATCTCGAGGAGGGGTGGTACGAGGTGCCACCCTGTGCGCGCCGACACATCGCCAAACCGCTGGTGCGTGGCGGGTTCGACGCACCGATCCATCCAGAGCACTGACGCCGCGGATTCAAACGTTCGCGTCCCCGAGCGTCGTGCATGGGGATTCGACGCGGGTTCGTCACGCAGATCGGGATGGAGTACGAGGACGCGTTCGCGCACGCCGACGCGTTCGACCTGGACTTCGTCGAGCTGATGATGGACGGGCAACACGTGCGGAACCGTCTCGACCCCGAAGCAGTCCAGGAGAGCGCCGTCGAGAACGATATCGACCTCGCGGTGCATCTCCCGTTCGCGCTCGATATCGCTTCGCCGTTCGAGCACGTCCGCGAGGGTGCGCTGCGCGAACTCCTGGCGGCGATCGAGACGGCCGCCGACTGCGGTGCGGAGAAGGGCGTCGTCCACGCGAGCACGTCGGCCTGGTCGCCCGCGTGGGAACACGACGAGCTCCGCGAGCAGCTGCTCGATTCGGTGCGCGAACTCGACGGCTTCGCGAGCGAACACGGGTTCGAGGTCTGCGTCGAGAACATCCCCGGCGAGTTCTTCCCTGCCGAACGGTTCCCGCGCCTGTTCGATGCAACCGGCGCGA
This sequence comes from Halococcus morrhuae DSM 1307, assembly GCF_000336695.1. Lineage (GTDB taxonomy): Archaea > Halobacteriota > Halobacteria > Halobacteriales > Halococcaceae > Halococcus > Halococcus morrhuae. The sequence continues at coordinate 50,049 of NZ_AOMC01000014.1, read as the reverse complement.
GCATGACTTTCGATACCGGTCACGCGCGGATGAATGGCATGGATTCGACCGATATGGCCGACTTCCTCGACAGCCATCGTGATCGCGTTACCCATCTCCACCTGAACGACACCCGACGGGCCAGCGACGAACACCTCCCGTTCGGTGCCGGCACGCTCGATTTCGGGACGATCCTTGATCCACTGCGAGAGGACTGGACGGGGACGCTCTCGATCGAGGCGTTCACGCTCGACTGGGGCTACATGGAGACGAGCGTTGAACGGCTTGATGCGCTTCTCTGAGTCAGTTCTTCGCCCGCCCGGTCAGCGGCACCACCACATCCACGTCATCGGCGAGCACCCCGCGCTCGCGATACTCCCGGAGGGCGGCGGGCGCGACGGCGCTCGTCGGCTCGACGGGGAAGCCCGCTTCGTGGAGACGTTCGTGTTCGCGATCGGTCGCCGTGGCGTCGATCGCGATGGCGTCGCCGTCCGTTTCCGCGATGGCTTTCTGGACCTCGTCGGCGCGGACCGGTTCGCGGATGTGGATGCCGTCGGCGCGGTCGTTCTCGTCGTCCGAACCCTCGACGAACGGAGCGTAACCGGCGGCCTGAGCGGCGAGTAGCTGTGGCGGGTCGTCGATCCAGCCGGCGTCAGCGAGCGCGCGAAAGCCGCGATAGAGGCCGAGGAACAGCGTGCCGTGGCCGAGCGGGCAGACGACGGCTTCGGGAGCGTGCCAGTCGCGCTGGGCGGCGATCTCGAAGGCGATGGTGCTGGTGCCGGCGTCAAACGATGGTCGCCACGCGTGGCTCGCGTACCAGTCCGCACCCGTCTCGACGGCGTCGATGGCCGCCTCTGTCACGTCTTCTCTCGATCCCTGGACGCGGACGACGTCCGCGCCCGTGCGCTCGATCGCGTGGAGTTTCGCGGCGGTCGCGTCGGCCGGCACGTAGATTTCGCTTTCGAGGCCCGCGCGGGCGGCGTAGGTCGCGATCGCGGTCCCGGCGTTGCCCGACGAGTCCTCGACGAGCCGTTCGGCCCCGCAGGCGAGTGCTCGCGAGACCGTCAGCGCCGCGCCGCGATCCTTGAAACTGCCCGTGGGCGAGACGGATTCGAGCTTGAACGCGCAGTTCCAGTCGGGCGCATCGCCGGATTCCGTTCGGCTCTTCGAGGGACTGAGTCCCTCGCTGTCGACGAGCGGCGTCCAGCCCGCGCCGAGCGTGACGCGGCGCTCGATCGGGAGGAACTCGTCGAACGTCCAGAGGCCCTCGCGGGTGTCGAGGGTGGTCGGTATGGGCGGAGAACCTTCGGGTAGCGGTCGATCGACGAAATCGAGGGGTTGCCCGCACGCACATCGCCAGCGGTCGGCGTAGCGAGTGCCGCAGGCAGCACACTGGAGTTCGGGTGGCATACCGCTCGAACGCGTGTCGCGAACCAGTACCTGACGGTCCAGCGTGATGATTTCGTGCCGCTGGCGGCGCGGCCGCGGTGCGGTTGCGGTGCGGTGCCTGGCGGATGAAGGGCGAAGCGCGCGAGCGACCGTAGGGAGCGAGTAGCGAACGGAGTGAGCGCGCGCCGAGGGCTTCGGCGGTTGCGGCGTTGTGCGGTTTGCGGAGAGCGTCGCATCCGCGCGAGTGGAACGAGCGCGGTTCACTGCGAGCGACCGTAGGGAGCGAGCAGGAGTTTTTAGTCCAGGTTTTTGGACGGGGGTTGAGCGTGAGCGAACGTAGTGAGCGAGCGCGATGCCCCCGTCGAAAAAGTGGGGGTGTTTAACGGTCGTCGATCGGGACGAACTCGCGGTTCTCGGGACCGACGTAGCGTGCGCGGGGGCGGATGAGGCGGTTGTCTTCCTGGTATTCGAGGACGTGACCGACCCAGCCGCCGACGCGGCTCATCGCGAAGATCGGGGTGTACATGTCGAGATCGATGCCGAGCTGGTAGTACACAGTACCGGAGTAGAAGTCGACGTTGGGTGCGAGCCCTTTCTCGGGGAACTGTTCCTCCTCGGTGAGATACTCCTCGATCGTGGCGGCGTAGTCGTACCACTTCTTTTCGCCGGAATTCTCGCCGAGCTCTGCGGACTTTTCGGTGAGGATCTCGGCGCGCGGGTCCTTGACGTTGTAGACGCGGTGGCCCCAGCCGGGAATGCGGCGGTCGTTGTCGATCGCGTCGCGGATCCAGTCGGTGGGGTCCTTTTCGCTCTCGTCGAGTTCGAGCAGGGTCTCCATCACGTCCTGATTCGCGCCACCGTGGAGCGAGCCCGCGAGCGCGCTGACGCCGCCGGTGACGGCGCTGTAGGTGTCGGCGAGCGTGCTGGCGATGACCATCCCGGTGAACGTCGAGGCGTTGAGCCCGTGGTCGGCGTGGAGGATGAGTGCCATGTCGAAGGTCTCGGCGGCCACGTCGTCGGGTTCCTCGCCATCGAGCATGTAGAGGAAGTTCGCGGCGTAGCCGAGGTCCTCGCGGGGTTCGACGGGCTCCTGGCCGTTGCGCAGGCGGTCGTAGGCCGCGAGCACGGTGGGGACTTTCGCGGCGATGCGGCGACCCTTCCGGAGGGCGGCGTCGAGATCGTCGGGATCGCTCTCCTCGGGGTCGCTCGCCGAGAGCATCGAGACCGCGGTTCGGAGCGCGGCCATCGGGCGTTCGTCGGCGGCGGCGAGGCCGTCGAGCGTCGTGATGACCGACTCGTCGACCGCGCGTTCGGCGGCGAGTTCGGTGGCGAACTCGTCGAGCGCGTCGCGATCGGGGAGTTCGCCGCGCCAGAGCAAGTAGAGTACCTCCTCGTAGCTCGCCTCGCGCGCCAGGTCCTTGATGTCGTAGCCGCGATAGGCGAGCAGCCCGGCATCACCGTCGATATAGCTGAGCGATGATTCGGCAACGAGCACATCGTCGAGGCCCTTCTGGAGGTCGTCGGCCATGTCTCTGCTTCCCTACCTTCCGGGAAAAGCATTACCGTTGCGCCACGGCAAGCTTTTGACCGGTCCGGTCGAACGCCGACGTATGTCACGGGAGGTCGGCTACGAGCCACGGAGCGTCAAGCGGCTCCTCGCGGAGATGAAGGACATCGCCGAGCTCATGATCGACCTCTCGTACTCGGCGGTGCTGCTCGATAGCCGGGAGGTCGCCGCCGAGGTGCTCGAACTCGAATCCGAGATGGATATCCTCCAGCTCAAGACACGGATGAGTCTGCTGATGGCCGCCCGCAGCCCCGACGACGCCGAGGCGCTCGCGCCGGTCGTGGGGATCGTCGGCGCGACAGAGAAGGTGAGCGACGCGACCGGCGACATCGCCAAGGTCGTCCTGGAGGAGATCGGTCTGCCCGAGGCGATCCGCGGGGCGCTGCCCGACGCCGTCGAGACGATCGTGCGTGCGCAGGTCGCTCCCGATGCGCGCTTCGCCGGGGGAGCTCTCGGCGACCTCAATCTCGAAAGCGAGACCGGCGTGCGGGCGATCGCGCTCCGGCGGGCCGGCGAGTGGGTGCTCAACCCCGACCGCGAGACCACCCTGGAAGCCGACGATGTCGTGCTCTTTCGCGGGCCGGAGGAGGCGCTCGCCGGCGTCTATCAGAGTGTTACTGGGGAAGTCTACACTCCACCGGAGCCGCCCGACCCGACCATCTCGGATCTCGAACGTGCGACCGATTCGGTGGTGTTGATGAAGAACATGAGCGAACTCGCCGTCGACCTGGGCTACGGTGCGGTGCTGTTCGACAGTACGAATCTCGCCGACGAGGTGGTCGACCTGGAGGCCGAGGTCGACGCGCTTCAGTCACGCTTCGAGGCGTGGACGCTCCGTGCGGCGAGCCGAGTCGATGATCCCGTCTCGCTGCGCGGGCTCGTCCATCTTGCCCGCAGCACCGAGGTCATCTCCGACGCGGCCGTCGAGATCAGCGAAGGCGTCCTCAGAGGACTCGGCTCGCATCCGGTCATCGCCGAGGCCGTCGGCGAATCGGACGAGGTGATCGTCCGGCTGACCGTCGGACACGACAGCGATCTCGATGGTGCGACTCTCGGCGGGCGGATGGTCAAGACCGAGACGGGGATGCGCGTCATCGCGGTCCGGCGGGCGGGGCGGACGGACGTCACCGACGAGTCCGTCACGACCGAGACGGTGACGCATGCCCACGACGAGTGGGTCGTCTCGCCCGGTCCCGAGACCGAACTCCGGGCGGGCAACGTGTTGCTCGCGAAGGGACCGCGGACGGCTGCCGAGCGACTCGGCGCGCTCGCCGGAGAGCAGTGAACGGGGATACGAATCGATGCTCAATCAGCGCTGTCGTACGGTCCGAACACAGCCGGACTGTATATCGTCCCGAAACCAATCAGTAGCATGAACAGTCCGGAGGCCAAGGCGACGACGTCGTACGGTTCGACGCCCTGTTCGAGGACGGAAACAGCCGGCGACCAGAGAAGCGCGACGCCGAGTAGTAGCTGTGCAGCGGCGACGAACTGTCGCTCCCGTATTCGTCGTGCTCCGACGCTGAACTGGATTTCCAGTCCGGAGAGAAAAAACAGGAGTGTAGCCAGAACGAACAGGAGCAGCTCGAACTGTTCGGGTGCCGTCGGCGGGTCGAACAGCACGTACAGCGCTCCGGTGGCGACGAGTAGCAACAGCCCGACTCCGAAGTTCCAGTACCGCCACCAGTAAGGCATCGACCGGTGTTGGTCCATCGACTACACTCTGTCGAGATAGACAATAACTATTGGGCTGGTGATATCCGACAGATCGATTTGGAGATCCCGTGATCGTGTGAGCTGTGTTCGGCCACAGTTACGATTCGCGGGCGAGGCGGTAGGCCGAGACGAGCGTCAGCCCGACCGTGACGAGCGCGGCGACCGCGAGCACGAGCGTCAGCGCCAGCGAGAGGAAGAGCAGCGGCGAGCCGCGCGTGTCGACCGATGGGCCGGCGATTTCGAGAACGCGGTAGGCGTAGGCGAGCACGGCGACGGCCACGCCGCTGGCGAGTCCGATCTTCGCGTTCCGGGCGACCGACAGCGCCGCGATGAACTGTGCGGTCGGTGGCCGTTCGGGGGCGTTGCTCGACACGCCTCGACTATCGCCGGCACCGACAAATCCGCGTCGGTTCGACTCGCATATCGAACGCCTCAAGGCGGTCGGCGAGTCCCATCAATCAATGACGAGCCTCGGAACTGCGAGCGCCGCTCCCGGCGAGGTCGACACCGGGCGACTGCCGATCGGCGAGACGCGTGACGGCGCTCGGGCGGGGCTGCCCGTCTGTGTTATCAACGGCGCTGAGGCGGGCAAGACGCTCTACATCCAGGCTGCGAGCGACGGCGACGAGCTCAACGGCGTCGGTGTCGTCCGCGAGCTCGTCCCCCAGCTCGATCCCACGGAGCTGTCGGGCACGATCCTCGTCGTCGGCATCGTCAACGTCTACGGCTTTCGCGTGGCCGAACATCGCAACCCGATCGACGACACGAAGATGAACCGAGCCTACCCCGGCGACGAGCACGGCACGTCCTCCGAGCGCATCGCCGCGGCCACCTTCGAGGCCGTCCAGCGCGCGGACCTCGCGCTCGATCTCCACCAGGGATCGACCAGTCGGATGATCCACGAGACGCGCGTCCGCTGTGGCCCGCGCCACCACCTCCACGACGAGTGTCTCTCGCTCGCGAAGACGTTCGACTGCGGGCACGTCCTCGACCAGAAGGGACCCGACGGCCAGCTCGCCCGCGCCGCCCCCGACGAGGGCATCCCCACGATCGATCCCGAGCTCGGCGGCGCTGTCGGGCTCGATCCCGAGAGCATCAGTACGGGTGTCGAGGGCGTCATGAACGTCCTCACCGCCTACGGGTTTCTCGACGGGGAGATCACGAACGGCGAGCAGACCCGTGCGACCGGTTTCGAGCAGTACGGCGCGCCCGCCGGCGGACTCGTCGATTTCGAACTCGATCTCGGCGATTCGGTGGAGCGTGGCGATCGTATCTTCCGCGTGACCGACGCCTTCGGGCGCGTGAAAGCCGAGACGACCGCCGACGTCGACGGCGTGTTCTGGCGCACCCGCCGGCTCCCGCAGGTCGCCACCGGCGAGTACGTCTGCTCGGTCGGGACGGACGTCGACACCGTCTGATCACGTTTTACGGCCTCATTGAGACTCTGGAGAAGACTTGGCTTCGACGCAGCGATCGCTCCGTTCGCACTCCGAATTGCCAGTTTCAGTCAATAGCACGACCATTTGGCGTTTTGGATGCGAGCGAACGCGGACGTGTCGGCTCCATCGACGATCGATGCGACGAGCCGACGATGGAGAAACGAATCAGTCGTCGGCGGTCGATTCCGCGGCGGCGGAGCCGTCGGTTCCGGTTCCACTCCAGTCGAGTTTGCGCTGGAAGTAGAGTGCGACGTTGACCAGCGCGAGGAGCACGGGAACCTCGATGAGCGGGCCGACGACGGTGGTGAAGGCGACGCCGGAGCCGACGCCAAACACGGCGACCGCGACCGCGATGGCCAGTTCGAAATTGTTCGAGGCCGCAGTGAAGCCGATCGCGGTCGTCGTCGAGTAGTCCGCACCGATGCCCTTCCCCATGCCGAAGCTCACGAAGAACATCACCACGAAGTAGATCGTCAGCGGCACGGCGATCAGCAGGACGTCGCCCGGCTGAGCGACGATGCTCTGGCCCTGCGTGGCGAACATCACGACCACGGTGAACAGCAGCGCGACCAGCGTCAGCGGGTCGATCTTCGGGACGAACTCATCGTCGTACCACTCCTCGCTCTTGACGCGCGTACCGACGTAGCGAGTCAGAAAGCCGCCGACGAAGGGGATGCCGAGGAAGACCACGATCGCCTGGAACACCTGCATCGGGGTGATGTCGAAGGTCGTGATGCCGGCGACGAGCGAGTCCATGCCCAGCAGTGGCGGGAGGAACAGTCCGAAGAACCAGACGTAGACGCCGTAGGTGACGATCTGGAAGAGGCTGTTGAACGCCACCAGTCCGGTGACGTATTCGGGCGAGCCCTCGGCGAGTTCGTTCCAGACGAGCACCATCGCGATACACCGGGCCATCCCGATGAAGACGAGCCCGAGGAAGAACTCGGGACGGGCCGGCAGACCGGGGACGAGCCCGCTGAAGAACACGACCGCGAGCCCGAACATCAGCGTCGGCCCGATGAGCCAGTTCTGGATGAGGCTCAGCCCGAGCACGCGCCAGTTGCCGAACACCGTCCGGAGCTGCGAGTAGTCGGCCTTCGCCAGCGGCGGGTACATCATCAGTACGAGACCGATCTCCACGAGGTGGAGGTTCTGGATCGGTTCGGTCACTGATGGGGCGAGATAGCCCAAGCCCACGCCAATCGCCATCGCGCCGAAGATCCAGACGGTGAGATACTTGTCGAGGAAATCCATCGAGCGCGGATCGCCGCAGCTCTCACACTCGCAGTCCGGGCCGTGTTCGTGGTCGACGCTACTCATCGCTCACGCTCCCGTCGAGAACGGTCACGAGGGTGATGGCACGGTTCGTCGCACGATATTTCTTCCATCGTCCGTCCTTGCGTCCGGTCGCGAGCCCCGCGTCGACGAGTGCCGAGAGCGCGTGACTCAGCCCGCTCTCGCTCACGTCGACGACGGCATTGAGCTCGCAGACGCAGAGCTCCTCGCCAGCGGCCACGAGCACACGAGCGAGCGTGTAGCGCGTCTCGTTGGCGAGTGCGGAAAGAACGCCGAGTTCGTCGTCGACCTGTGCCGGGCCGAGCGCCGCTTCGAGCGTGCCGAGTTCGTCGAGTCGCTGCTCGACATCTTCGTCTCGGCACTCGCCGAGTTCGTCTTCGAGATACCGCTGGAGTCGTTCGGTCGCTTCTGCCATGCATCATCGGTTGAAGAGATACTCAATTAATGCTTCCGATACTGTTGTGGATCATCGCTCTGAAGCCACCAAATCCGGGCACATGCTACTGATCGAATACGATGGATTGAGATACAATTGAATGGAGTATGAATCCAAATATGCAATCAAAGAACCAGTAGATCGGTTCCGGACCGGGTGTGCGAAGCAACCGAAGCCAGTCGCCCCTGCCGAGGACGGAACCCATTTCATCCCGCCACACCGATCTCGAAAGAGTGCAGCGACTCCCGAATCCGGTCCGACTCGTGGTCTACTGGGTCGGTCTCGTGCTGGTTCGCGCCGGCCTGATCGAGCGCGAGCGTGCCCGCCGAGCGACGACCCTCGCGTGGCCGCGCATCGTCACCGGACTGGCCAGGATGTCGAAGAGCGCCGCCGACGTGGCGATGGTCGGGGCGGCGATCGGGACGGGCGCGATCGCCGGCGTCGGCTTCGCCGCCCCCTACTGGGGGATGGCGTTCGCGCTCGGTGGCGGGCTCGCCAGCGGCACCATCGCGCTCGTCTCGCAGGCCTACGGCGCGGACAGATCGGCGGGCCAGGCGGTCCGGTCGAGCGTCGTCTGTGTGATCGTGCTGACGCTGCCGGTCGCAGTCCTCTTTCACACCTATCCGAGCGCGCTCATCGGCGTTCTCAGCGACGATCCGAACGTGGTGGCGCTCGGTGCCGACTACCTCGAAGTCGTCGCGTTCGGCGTTCCCTTTGCTGGAGTGAATCTCATCGGCAGCCGCACGCTCGTCGGGACCGACGACGCGTGGACGCCGATGGTCGTCCGCGCCGGCGGGGCCGTGCTGAACATCGCGGCCAACGCGATCCTGATCTTCGGTTTCGGCTACGGCGTCGTCGGCGCGGCGATCGGGACTGTGCTCGCCAATGTCGTCGTCACTGCGACGTTCACCACCGGCTTTACGACCGGCTCGGTCCCGCTGATCGGGGCGTTCCCCGTGACCGTCGCTCCGTTCGGCACGTATCTCGACGGGGCAACGATCCGCCGACTGCTGCGCATCGGCATGCCGATGATCGGGAAAAACCTCGCGTGGCGGCTCGGCGAGTTCCCGCTGCTCGCGATCGTCGATCTGTTCGGGACGGCGGTCGTCGCGGCGTTCGTCGTCGCCCAGCGCGTGCGCGACCTGCTCAACACGCCCGGCTGGGGGTTCGGCCTCGCCTCCTCCAGCCTCGTCGGCCAGGAGCTCGGCACGGGCGACGAGACGACCGCGGAAGCCTACGGCCGGGAAGTCATCCGCTTCGGCGTCGCCGTCTACCTCGTTTCGGCGACACTCGTCGCCGTCTTCGCCGACCCGATCGCGCGCGTGTTCGTCGACAACCCGACGACAGGGACACTGTCGGTCGCCGTGACGCTCATCTACGCCACCTGCGTCGGCATCGTCTTCAAGGGGCTCTCGCGGACGGCGACCGGCCCGTTACGCGCGAGCGGCGATACGCGCTGGCCGTTCTACGGGCAGGTGCTCGGCTACGTGGTCGCGCTGCCGTTGGCCTACGCGGGCGCGACGACACAACTCGGACTCGCCGGGCTGGCGCTCGCCATCGTGACGCTGATGGCCGTCCCTGCCGCGGTCAACTACTACCGGTTCTGGACCGGCAAGTGGAAGGCGATCAGCCGGGGCTACCGGCCCGCGACCCATGCCGACGACTGATCGCGAGGAATTAGGCCGACCAAAACGCTTATAGAATTAGGCCCGCCTAACACCGGTATGGCGGTTCCCTCCCGACTGACGAGCGCCGACGACACCACGACCGCTGACAGCGATGTCTCGATCCATTCGACCTCTCTCGAACGAAGCGTCTTCATCGAGGCGGACAACGCCGACGGCTGGATCTCGACCGATACGACCGTTCCGCTCGAACGCTAAAAAATCGGGTTTTAGTGGGTCGCTTCGTCGACCACCAGCGTGTCGTCTTCGAGGTAGTGTTCGAGGTGGTGGGCGTGATCCTCGTAGTCGTCGATGGCGTCCCTGAGGACCTCCTCCGAGGCGTAGTCGCCGAGGCTGTTGGTGAGTTCGATGTGGTCGCGGAACCGCTCGACGATGTCGCCGAACAGCTCCATGTCGTTGCGCAGCGAGGTGCGGACGTCGTAGACGTCCTCGCCCTCGAAGTCGACGTAGCTGTGATCGGCGAGGTTCGTCGGGCCGGCGACCGGGACGCCGCCGATCGCCTGCGCGCGCTCGGCGATCGCGTCGGCCTGCTCCTCGACGTCCTCGTAGGCCTCTTCGAGGAACCGGTGGAGTTCGAGGAACTCCGCACCCTCGACGTTCCAGTGGTGTTTCTTGAGCTGGTGGTAGAGCACGTACGACGCGGCGAGATCGGCGTTCAGCGCGTCGATGATCTGCTCTGCGCGCTCTTCCTCGATGCGGAGTGCCGGAGACTCCTCGACGGACCCGAACTCCTGTCGGAGCTCGGAATCGGACTGTTGGAAGCTCATTACACTCCATCATAGGTGGACAACCCACTTAACTGTTGCTGTTCGGAAAACATATTTTCGGCATCCCAAAAACCAGTTCTCCATAGAGCGAACAAACGGTGTCGAAAGCGGAGAAATCGTCGCCGATCGGGATGCAGCCGGGTCGGTGTGGTCGCCCATTCCGAATCGATCCGTCGAACGTCAACCGAAACGGCTAACCGTTGTTTTGGCGGACCTAAAATATATGTCCGAACGAACCGATGCGAACCCCACGCGACGCGGCGTGATCAAGGGCGGCAGTGCGATGCTCGCCGGTGGCATGCTCGCGGGCTGTACTGGCAACGGAGCGCAGTCGGGCGTGAACAACAGTTCGTCGACCGACTCGACCACATCGAACGGTGGTTCCTACACCGTCGGGATGGCTCCGATGGGCGACGTCTCGTTCGAGGGAGCCCCCGAATCCCTGTTCGTCGTGTTCTCGCAGTACGCGGACATGGCGGTCGCGCTCGGCCACGGCGATGCGGTGAACGCGATCTACAGTCCGGAGCTCTCCGGCGACATCATGGGTTCCTACTGTGCGCGTCTGGATGGGGTCTCGCCGGGCTGGAAGGAACTCCCCGACCCGCTCGCTGACGGACTGAGCAAGGAGAAGCTCTACGAACTCGACAGCGATGTGCACTTCCTCGATCCGGCGTACGTCTCGACCCAACAGAACTGGAAACAAGCCGACATCGACGAGATCGCGACGAACGTCGGTCCCTGGTTCGGGAACTTCTACAGCGGCACGCACGACGAGCCGCCGAAATCCTATCGGGATAGCTATCAGTATTACTCGCTGTGGGATCTGTTCGGCAAGGTCGCGCGCGTGCTCCAAGAACGCGATCGCTACCGGAAACTCGAACGGATGCATTCGAACGTGCTCTCGACGATCCGCTCGAAGCTCCCGCCGAAGGGGGAGCGGCCGACCGCCGTCCGCGTCACGCTCAACGACGACAACAGCGCGTTTTACACCTACCATCTCAACCGGCCCGGCTACTGGCTGGCCGACACCCGTCCGCTCGGGGCGCGCGATGCTTTCGCCGAAAAGGACTGGTCGAGCCTCTGGGGCGAAGTCGGCTACGAGGCCATGCTCGAAGCCGACCCCGACGTGATCCTCCATCTCTGGAGTATGTCGTCGAAACACGATCTGAGTGACGTGCGCAAGCGCATCACGAACAAGCCGGCAGGACGGGATCTCGCTGCCGTCCGCAACGACCGCGTCTATCCCGCCGGAATGCGCTATCAGGGTCCGATCATGAACCTCTTCCAGCTGGAGATGACCGCCAAACAGCTCTATCCCGAGCGCTTCGGCGAATGGCCCGACTACACGAGTGGCGATCCGTATCCCGAGATTCCCGCCGACGAACGGCTGTTCGACCGGCAGAAGCTCGCCGCCATCATCGACGGAACTGCCTAGCCACCGCCGACTGTTTTTCCTGTCTCCTCACATTTAGGCCAGCCAAAATCGGAACGCTTTAGCCTCTTTTCGGCGAGCCTAATCCACATGCAACGACGACGCTTTCTGACCGGCGCGACCGCGACGGCCGGCGCGCTGCTGGCCGGCTGTGCCGGCGGTGCCAGCGAGGGCGGCGACGGCAACGGGAGCGACCGCACGACCGGATCGACAACCGGAACGGCCGCGGGTGGAGCGACGACCGGTGCGGGCTCCGACGGAAACGGTGCCTATAGCGTCTCGATGGCCCCGATGGGTGAGGTCACGTTCGAGAGCGTCCCGCAGACGTGGGTCGCGAACAACGGCAGCTGGGCCGACATGGGCGCTGCGCTCGGCGTCGAACCACCGAAGGCGCTCTGGCTGCCAGAGCGCTACCACACCCAGTATTACGACGGGATTCCCGGCGTGTCGGTCGACACCTCACAGATGACGACACTGTTCGGCGACGGCGGTAGCGTGAGCAAGGAAACGTACTACCAGCTCGACGGCGACGTCCACGTCCAGGACCCGACCTTCCTGTTGAATCGCGCCAAGAACTGGAAGCAGGCCGATATCGACGAGATCACGAACAACGTCGCGCCGTTTGTCGGCAACACCGGCTTCTCGCGGGGCTACTCGTGGCACGAGAACTACCGCTACTACTCGCTGTACGAAGCCTTCGGGAAGCTCGCGACGGTGTTCAAGCGCGAGCAGCGATACGACGCGTTCTCGAAGCTCCACGACGAGTTCCAGTCGCAGCTCTCGAATATCGTCCCGTCGAAGAGCGAGCGCCCGGCGGTCGCCATCCTTTGGGCCGAAGGCAACCAGCCCGAGCAGTTCAGTCCGTATCTCATCGGCAAGGGAACCAGTTTCAAGCAGTGGCGCGATCTCCAGGTACGAGACGCGCTCGCCGAGACCGATGTCGAGAACTTCCACGCGTCGCGAGCACAGGTCGACTACGAGACGCTGCTGGAGATCGATCCCGAGATGCTCCTCCTGTGCGGCCACGAGGACCAGACCGCAACGAAGTTCCAGAACACCGTCGTGCAATCCCTCCGCAACCACGAGATCGCAAGTGATCTCACTGCAGTCAAAAACGGTGATGTCTATCGTGGCGGCCCCCTGTACCAGGGGCCGATCACGAACCTCGTGCTCACCGAACGCGCCGCGAAACAGGTTTACGGCGTCTCGAAGGAGCTGTTCGACCGCAACCGCGTGGCGGACATCGTCGCCGGAAAGCTCTCGCAGTAATCGACGATCGCGAACGCGACTCGAATCGCCATTCATCCGGTAACGGAAACGTTTATGTATTTTAGGGCCGCCTAAACAGCCATGAGCGAGCGATGGTGCGTCCCGCCGGCGCGGACCGATCGATCGAGCTCCAAGAACGGGCTACTGGCGGGTGGCGACGACTGATGGACGACTCTACCGAAATCGCACCGGACGGCGGCACGCTCGTCGCCGGCGGATCGTCGACGGAGGGGACGACGATCGACACGGTTCGGAACGAGCCGGACAGCGCCCTCGTCGGCGAGGAGCTGGTGCTCGGCTATCCGACCGGCGATCAACCGGTCATCGACGGCGAATCGGTGTCGATCCCTGAAAACCGCGTGACGGCGCTCGTTGGGCCGAACGGCTCGGGAAAGAGCACGCTGCTCCAGGGACTCGCCAACCAGCTCGATCCCGATTCGGGTGTCGTCACGCTCGATGGCCGGGAGATCCAGTCGCTCGGGACGAAGGAACTCGCCCGCAAGCTCGGCTTGCTCTCCCAGGAAAGCAGTCTGCCGGCGAGTCTCACCGTCGAGAGCCTCGCCATGCACGGGCGCTACCCACATCGCGGCGCGTTCGACTCCCCGACCGAGGACGACGAGGCGGCCGTCGAGCGCGCGCTCTCGCTGGCGGGCGTCGGCCACCTCCGCGAGCGGACCCTCGGCAGCCTCAGCGGCGGCCAGAAACAGCTCGCGTGGATCGCGATGGCGCTCGCCCAGGACACCGAGGTGCTGCTGCTCGACGAACCGACCACCTTCCTCGATCTCCACCACCAGCTGGAGGTGATGGAGATCGTCGAGACGCTGCGAGCCGAGAGCGACGTCACGGTCGTGCTCGTCCTCCACGATCTCGACCAGGCCGCCCGACACGCAGAACACATGCTCGCGCTCGCCGACGGTGAGATCTACGCCCACGGGCCGCCGTCAGAAGTCGTCTCCGAGGGGCTTCTCCGTGACGTCTTCGGCGTTTCGGCGACCGTCGAGCAGGGCGAGCGCGGCCCGCACATTACGCCCCACCACGCGGTGCACGAGGACTGAGCGGGTCGCTACGGGACGCTTTTTACCCCCGGACGTGGTGGATTTATCATGCACGTCAGCACCGCCGTCGTCGAGCGACTTCGCGCGAACGGTATCGATACCGTCTTCGGCCTGTCTCTTATACACATCTCTGAGNGCAAGCAGTCGCTTCCGCTGAACGACGGCATCGACCGTGCGGACGACATCCGCTACGTCGTCGCGCGCCACGAGACCGCCGTCAGTCAGGAAGCGTGGGGCTACGCCGAGACTAGTGGTCGGCCGGCGGCGACGATCGTCGTGCCCGGCCCGGGCGACATGAACGCGATGAACGGGCTGAAGAACGCGACAAACGACTGTACGCCACTCCTCCACATCGCCATCGAGACCGAGCCCGAACTCCGCGGCGGCGACGCCATCCACGAAACGCCGCCCGACATCTACGACGAGATCGTCAAGGAGAACCTCCTCGTCGAGACCGCCGAGGCGACCGCCGCCGAGATCGACCGTGCGATAGCGATCGCGCAGACACCGCCGAAAGGTCCCGTCAGAATCGGCATTCCGAAGAACTTCCTGAAGCAGGACGTAGCAGTCGCATCGCCGGCCGAGCACGAGCCGTCGGCTCCCGCTACACCCGACGACGTCACCGCTGCGGCCGAACTGCTCGACGAGGCGACCAAACCGATCGTCATCGCCGGCGGCGGCGTCAGGACTGCGGGAGCCGCCGCCGAACTGAACGCGGTCGCCGAGAGCCTGGGCGCGCCGATCGTGACGACGTACAAGGGGAAGGGCGTCGTCGGCGGTGACCACCCGCTCTGGCTCGGCACGCTCTCCGGTAGCGCCAGCCCGGAAATCGACGAGACGCTGGCAGCGGCCGACGCCGCGCTCGTCGTCGGATCGGATCTCGACGCAGTCGCCACGAGCAACTGGTCGGCACCGCTGCCCGACGAACTCGTCCACGTCACGCTCGACGCGAACGACATCGGTACCGGCTACGCTCCGACCGTCGGTACCGTCGCCGACGCGCGCGCGACGCTCGACGAACTGTTGACTCGTCTCGACGGGGGCAGGTCGGGGTGGGACGGTGCCGAAGAAGTCGCGGCGGTCAGGGATGCCTACGACGAACGTATCGCCGGTCTCCTCGATGTCGAGCGCGAGCCACCGACCTCGGTCGCCTGCCTTCGAGCGGTCCGCCGCGCGATCCCCGACGAGACGGTCGTCAGCGCCGACGCGGGCGGCTTCCGGGTCTGGGCGCTCAACGTCTTCGACGCCGCCGGCCCGCGCCGATACGTGAATCCCGGCTCGTGGGCGACGATGGGCACCGGATTGCCCGCTGCCATCGGCGCACAGCTGGCGAACCCCGAGAAACCCGTGCTGGCGCTCTGTGGCGACGGCGGCCTGATGATGGCGGTCCACGAACTCCACACCGCGGTCGCCGAGGACCTTCCGATCACGACGGTCGTGTTCAACAACGACGACTACGCCATCATCAGCGAGGAGGCCGAGCGAAGCTACGGGCTCGAATCGGGGGCCTACGGTTGGCCGTCGGCCGCGCTCGACTTCCCGACGATCGCCGAGGGGATGGGCATGACCGCGTTCCGCGCGGAGGGCGTCGCGGAGCTCGAAGAGCGCGTGGCCGAGGCCGTCGCGCGCGACGAACCCGTGCTGGTCGAGGTCCGCACGGATCCCGACGAGCCACAGGCGAGCGCGTTCATGGAGGGAGCATGACCGGTGAAGCGCGCACGGCCGACGGTGATCGCGGGCCGCTCGACGGACTGACGGTACTTGACGCCTCGCGCGTTCTCGCCGGCCCCTTCTGTACGATGCAGTTGGGCGACCTCGGCGCGGAGGTCATCAAGGTCGAGCGCCCCGACACCGGCGACCAGACTCGCGGCTGGCAGCCACCCTCCTACGGCGCTTCGGAGGAGAGCGCTTACTACATGAGCATCAACCGGAACAAGCGCTCGATCGCGTTGAACCTCGCCTCGGAGGCGGGTCGCGAGGTGTTCCGCACGCTCGCCCGCGAGGCCGACGTGCTCGTGGAGAACTTCCGGGTGGGGAAGATGGAGGAGTGGGGGCTCGGTTACGAGGACCTCCGGGACGCGAACCCGGAGCTGGTCTACTGTTCGATCACGGGCTACGGTGAGTGGGGGCCCGACAGCCACCGTCCGGCCTACGACATCATCATGCAGGCCGAGGGCGGGCTGATGAGCATCACTGGCGAGGAGGGGCACACTCCCGTCCGCGTCGGCGTCGCCATCGCCGACATCGGTGCGGGGATGTACGCCACGCAGGGGATCCTGGCAGCGTTGCTCGAACGCGAACTGGGTGGGTCGGGAGGGCAGAAACTCGACATCAGCCTGTTCGACGGCCAGGTGGCCTGGATGACGTACATGGCGTCGAACTACTTCGCGACCGGTGATCCACCTTCCAGAATGGGCAGCAAACACCCGACGATCGCGCCGTATCAGGCGTTCGCAACGAACGATGGCCACGTCGTGGTCGCGGTCGCATCCGAGAACCTCTGGCCGAACTTCTGTACGGCGCTCGATCGCGAGGATCTCACCGACGACGAGCGGTTCGCCACGAACGAGGATCGGGTGGCCAACCGCGAAGCACTTGACGCGCTGCTCGCCGAGGAGCTTCAGCAATACGACACTGACGAACTGCTCGCGCTGTTCGACGAGCACGACGTGCCCGCGAGCGACGTCCACGACATGGCCGACGTCTTCGCCGACGAGCAGGTCGCGGCGCGCGGGATGCACAGGGAAATCGACCACCCGACCGCCGGCACCGTCGAGATGCCGGGCAGCCCGATGCACTTCTCGAATACGCCGACGACGATCCGCCAGTATCCCCCACGACTCGGCGAACACACCTGCGACCTTCTCCACGAGGCGGGCTACGACACGTCGGAAATCCAGGAATTGATCGATGCCGATGCCGTCGCTCCTTTCGAGAACTGATCAGCCGAGCGAACTTTCGTTGACGGCGAACTCCAGCGCGTTGATGAGATAGTGGGCGACCACCACGACGAGCAGGCTCCCGGTCACGACGAACGCGCCCGCGAGCACGAATCCGAGGCTTCCCGTGACGACCATGCCGAGCGCGCCCTGCGCGCCGTGACCGAGCGCGAACGCGAGCGACGAGAGCAGCGCCAGCAGCCACGGCGAGAGCGAAAAACCCGTCGAGAACGCGCCGACGAGCGCCGCCCGGAAGAGGAACTCCTCGAAGACGGCGATCGTGGGTAGAACGACGCCGAGCAGCACGATCCAGCCGCTCGTCGAATCGGGCGCGAGCGACCCGCGCAGCTGCTCGGGCACCTCGATGCCGACGGCTTTCGCCGCGCGCGAACCACCCTCGTTGGCGAGATATAATCCGACACCGAGCGCCACGCCGACGGCGAGTTCCCGGAGGCCGTTGGTCGCCGGTGCTGCACCGAGCGCTCCGAGCGGGATCCGTGTGTACCACGCGCTGCCAATCAGAATGACGAGGAACAGTCCCTGTGAGAGCGCGACGTTCGCGAGCAGTAGCCCCGTCGATAATGATGTGGGCTCCTGTGGTTCGCGTTGCGAGTGCTCCGCTTCCAGACGCTGTTCGGCATTCGGATCGGAGTCCGCTTCGTGATGGGGCGCTGCTTCCGGATGATATTCTGGTTCAGCGCGTTCGGGAACACTCGCCGGCGTTTCATCCGTCGGGGTGGCCTCGTGGCTCGCCACCTGGGAAACGCGCGCGAGCGCGAGCAACAAAACGAGAACGAGGGCGGTCAGCCCCGCGAAGACCGCCCAACGGGCCACGTTACTGCGGGCTGGGGCTGCCGGTGCCCTGCTGGCTGACCTGCTGCCGGTCGAGCGCCTGACCGGTGATCGACTTCAGGCGGTCGACCAGTCCGTCCTTCTCACCCTCGCCGGCGAGGGCGACTTCGAGCACCTCGCTGATGTGCGAGACGGGGACGACCTCGATCTGGTCCTTGTACTCGTCCTCGATCATCACGTCCTGTTCGTTCGCTGCCGGGATGATGACCCGTTCGAGACCGGCCTTGGCTGCGGCCTCGATCTTGTGGGTCACGCCGCCGACCGGGAGCACGTCGCCCCGGACGGACAGCGAGCCGGTCATCGCGAGGTTCTGGTCCACGGGCACGTCCTCCAGTGCGCTGATGACGGCGGCGGCCACGGTGATCGAGGCCGAGTCGCCGTCGACGCCCTGCTGCCCAGTTTGCACGAACTGGATGTGGATGTCCTTCTCCGAGATGTTCTCGTCGGAGAACTTCTTGATGATCGCCGACACGTTCTGGACGGCCTCCTCGGCCATCTCCTTGAGCTGGCCGGTGGCGATCACGCCACCGGGGCCCTGCGAGGGCGTGACTTCGGCCATCACGGGGAGGACGATCCCCGAGTCCTCGCCCATCACGGCGAGCCCGTTGATGCGGCCGACGACGTCGCCCTGTGCGACGGTCATCTCGTAGTCCTTGCGGCGCTCGATGAACGTATCCGCGAGCTGCTGTTCGATCGAGCGCGAACGGTTCTTCGCCTGGAGAACGTGCTCGCGGGTGGTGAACTCGGCTTCCTCCGCCCGAGCGATGTCGCCCGCCACGCGGACGAGCCCACCGAGATCGCGCATCTTGAGCGAGAGGTGTCCCTTCCGGCCCGCACGGCGCTGGGCTTCGAGGATCATCTCCTCGATGGCATCGCGCGTGAAGTGCGGGAGCCGCCCGTCCTTGTCGACCTCCTGGGCGACGAACCGGGCGTACTTGCGGCGCATCTCCGGCTCGTCCTCGATGGTGTCGTCCATGTACACCTCGTAGCCGTAGCCCTTGATCCGCGAGCGCAGCGCCGGATGCATGTTCTCCATCGCGTCGAGGTTCCCGGCGGCGACCATGACGAAGTCCGTCGGGACGGGTTCGGTCTGGACCATCGCGCCCGAGGAGCGCTCGGACTGACCAGTAATGGAGAACTCGCCCTCCTGGATCGCCGTCATCAGCTTCTGCTGAGAGCGCACGTCGAGCGTGTTGATCTCGTCGAGGAACAGCACGCCCTTGTTGGCCTCGTGGATCGCCCCTGACTCGACGCGGTCGTGGCTCGGCGTCTCCATCCCGCCCGACTGGAACGGGTCGTGGCGGACGTCGCCGAGCAGCGCGCCGGCGTGGGCACCCGTCGCGTCCTTGAACGGGGCGGTCTGGGTGTCCGAGGAGTCGATGAGGAGGTTCGGGATCATCGCGTCCGTACTGCGCGAGCTGTACTTGAAGGCGATGTAGATGACGCCGGCGGCGAGAATGCCGAGCAGCACCTGCCCGGCGATCAGCAGCGAGTAGCCCAGCACGATGGCGATGATGATCCACATCAGGAACTGGCGCATCTGATTGCGCTTCTGGGCCTCCTCCTTGTGCGCCTCGATGATCTGTTTGCCCTTCCCGCCCGGCACGGTTCGGACCTTTGGCGCGTTGCCATCGTCGGGGTTGTGATAGACCAGAACGTCCTGGAGATCCTCCTTGGGCAGGAGCTGGCTCATCGCTTTGGCCAGCATCGACTTGCCCGTCCCGGGCGTCCCGATCATCATGACGTGACGGCGCTGCTTGGCCGCCTTCATCACGACGTCACGGGCGTGATCCTGCCCGATGACCTGATCGACGAGTCGGTCGGGGATCTCGATATCGGCGGTCGATTCGATGTCGAGCCCCCCGAGCAGACCGTCCTCTTGCCCCTCGATGATGGCCTCGTCGTCGACGTCGCTGCCGAGTTCCTCCCCTGACGGAACGGTCGTCTCGGCTCCCGACTCCGAGCCCGAGTCGATCTCAGACTCGGTCGGGAACGCGTCGTCGGTGTCGGTGTCGTTGCTCATATGACTGTCTCTAACAGTAGAAACGAGGGCACGTTTACTGATATACTTTCTCCCCTCGAACGTC
This sequence comes from Halococcus morrhuae DSM 1307, assembly GCF_000336695.1. GTDB lineage: Archaea > Halobacteriota > Halobacteria > Halobacteriales > Halococcaceae > Halococcus > Halococcus morrhuae. Next base: position 30,141 of record NZ_AOMC01000014.1, on the reverse strand, counting down.
CCGCACACGCTGCCGAAACCGACCCTGTGAGTGCGTTTCTGCCATGATTCGTCGTTCACGTACGACCGGCCGGTTTTATATACGTGTGGGGCGGGAGTGTGGATATGACGCGGGGGTTCTACATCGGTCGCTTCCAGCCCTACCACGACGGCCACCACCACATGGTCGAGCGCATCGCCGGCGAGGTCGACGAGCTCGTGCTCGGCATCGGCAGCGCCGACGACTCACACACGCGCCACAACCCGTTCACCGCCGGCGAGCGCATCATGATGATCACCAAGGCGCTCGAAGACGCCGATCTCGTCATCTACCCGGTGCCGATCGAGGATCTCGACCGCAACGCGGTCTGGGTCTCCCATGTCCGGAGCATGTCACCGGCGTTCGACGTCGCCTACTCGAACAACCCGCTCGTCGTCCAGCTGTTCTCCGAGGCTGGCGTCGAGGTGCGCCAGTCGCCGATGTTCGAACGCGAGAAGCTCGAAGGAACCGAGATCCGTGAACGCATGATCGACGACGAGGGCTGGGAGGAGCTCGTCCCGAGCGCCGTCGTCGACATCGTCGACGAGATCGACGGCATCGAGCGCCTCCAGCGGGTGAGCGACACCGACGGCGCGGCCGATGATCGTCCGCACCGCTCGAACACCGCTGATCCCGAATAGCATGCTCACGCTGAGCTCCGACTTCGGCACACCCTACCCGGCGGCGATGAAGGGCGTGTTCCTCTCGAACACCGACGCCCGGCTGGTCGACGTCAGCCACGAGTTCCCGAGACAGGATGTCCGCACGGCGGCGTTCTGGCTGCGAGAAGTGCTCCCCTATTTCCCGCCCGCCGTCCATCTCGTCGTGGTCGATCCGGGCGTCGGCACCGACCGTGCGGCGCTCGTCGTGCGCGCGGGCGACCACGCCCTCGTGGGGCCGGACAACGGTGTCCTCCGCCCTGTCGCTCGCCAACTCGCCGAAGGCGACGACATCGAGGCGTTCGTGATCGACGATGACGAGGCCGACAGCTCGACGTTCCACGGACGGGACGTGTTCGCACCGGCGGCCGCCGCCGTCCACGAGGTGGGCATCGATCACATCGAGAGCCTCGATCGCTGTACGCCAGCGGACGGGATCGAGCAACTCTCCTTCCCAGAACCGACGCACCGCGACGACGCGATCGCGGGCGAGGTGCTCGTCGTCGACGGGTTCGGCAACGCCATCACGAACGTCCCTGGAGAGGTGCTCGACGACTCCTTCGGTGACAGTATCACCGTCAACGACGAGCAGGCACCGGTCGAACGCTCGTACGCCCACGTCGAGTCGGGCGAGCGCCTCGTCACCGTCGGCAGCCACGAGAACGTCGAGCTCGCGGTCAACCGCGGCCGTGGCGAGCGGGCGTTCGACGTCGGGGTGGGCGATCCGGTCGTGCTGACGGACGTCTGATGGTCGATGCCTTCGGCGCGATGAACGCGATCGGCCTCGTGGCGTTCGCGCTTGCCGGCTCGCTCAAGGGTGCCGACGCCGATCTCGACCTGTTCGGTATCGCGGTTCTCGGCATGCTCACGGCACTTGGTGGCGGCATTCTCCGCGATACGCTCGTCGGTCGCGTCCCGATCGCGCTCCGAACGACCGGCGACGTCGCCATCGCCCTCGCCGGCGTCGCACTCGCGCTCGTGCTCGCACGGCTGCTCGGTAGCCGTCTCCGGAATCACGCGGCGATCCAGCTCCCCGATGCCGTCGGTCTCGCGGCGTTCGCGGCCACCGGCGCGCTCGTCGGTGTTCAAGCGGCGCTCTCGCCGTTCGGCGTCGTCGTTCTCGCGACGCTCACCGGGGTCGGCGGCGGCAGCATCGCCGATCTACTGCTCGGTCGGGTGCCGAGCGTACTCCACGAGGACTTCTACGCGACGCCGGCGGTGCTCGGCGGGGCTGCGTTCTGGCTCGCCGTGCGGGCGGGCGTCGCGTCCGGTCGGGCGGCGCTCGGCTGTGCGATCGTCGTGCTCGGGCTTCGCCTGCTGGCGCTGCGATACGACTGGCGGCTCCCGACGGTCTGAAGATTGCCGACGGACGTGCGAGGCGCTGGTCGTCGTTGGAACAAAAAACGGTGGGTTCGGCTTGAATCAGCCGTCCGCGGAGATGACGTCGTCGATGCGGGCGATCATCGTCGCGGCCTCGGTCGCGCTCTCGATGGCCTCGTGTTTGACGGCGACGGGGTCGAAGACGCCGGCCTCGACGGGATCGGTGACGGTGCCGGTCTGACTTTCGCTGATGATGCCGGCCCGGCCCTCGCTGTCGTGGCGACTGCGCAGCTCGACGAGCGCGTCGATCGGGTCCATGCCGGTGTTCTCGGCGAGCGTGCGCGGGAGCACGTCGGTCGCGTCGGCGAACGCCTCGACGGCGAGCTGGCGACGACCCTCGATGCTCGCCGCGTGATCGCGGATGTACGCGGCGATGGCGACCTCGCTCGCGCCGCCACCGGGCACCACACCACCCGCATCGAGTGCGGCGGTCACGACGTCGAGCCCGTCGTGGAGCGCCCGTTCGAGCTCGTCTGTGACGTGCTCGGTGCCGCCACGGGCGAACACCGTCACGGATTCGGCGGCCGCGCCGCCCTCGACGAAGACGAGATCGTCGTCGGCGAACGACTCGACGCTGACGCGCTCGGCGTTGCCCAGATCGTCCGCTTCGAGGTCGTCGATGGCACCGACGCGGCTCGCGCCGGTCGCCTGTGTGATCGCCTTTGCCTCGTCGTCGTCGACGCTCTCGAAGGCCAGAACTCCCTCGTCGGCGAGGTGGGCGGCCGCGCGGTCGTCGACGCTCTCGGTGACGAACGCCACGTCGACGTCGAGATCGGCGAGCGCGTCGGCGTACTGCTCGAACTGGCTCTCCTCGGCGTCGATGGCGGCGTTGAGTTCATCGACGCTCCCGACGTCGTACTCGGCGTCGACGTTCGACTCACGGATGTCGAACTCGACGTCGAGGACGGCGATCGAGGCGTCCTCGACGGTCGAAGGCATGTCCTCGCGGACCGGCTCCTCCTCGCTGATGACGCCCTCGACGAGCTCCGTCGCGCTCGAACTCGCGCCCGTCTGGGTGCGGACGGTGATGTCCTCGCGCGCGACGCCATCGTTCTCGACCTGTCGGATCCCCTCGACGACCGTCTCCGCGAGCGCTTCGGCACCGACGTCGCCGGTGCCCTTGCCCGTCATCGAGGTCTCGGCGACGCCACGGAGGACGTCGTCGTCGACCGTCTCGTCGACGACGAGCTCGTCGACGGCCTCGTGAGCCAGCTCCGCAGCCTCGTGATAGCCCTCGACGATCGTCGTCGGATGGACGTCATCGTCGAGGAGGCTCTCGGCCTTGGCGAGCAGCTGGCCGGTGAGGACGGCCGCCGTGGTCGTCCCGTCGCCGACTTCGTCCTCCTGTGTCTCGGCAACCTCGACGATCATCTGTGCGGCGGGATGCTCGATATCCATCTCGCCGAGGATCGTCGCGCCGTCGTTGGTGATGACGACGTCGCCCGAATCCGAGACGAGCATCTTGTCCATCCCCTTCGGACCGAGCGTCGTCCGGACGGATTCCGAGACGGCCTTGCCGCCCTCGATGTTCGAACTCTGTGCGTCCTCGCCGCGCGTTCGCTCGCTGTCGTCACTGAGGATGAACATCGGCTGTCCACCCATGCGCTGTTGCTGTGCCATGATTTGAAATCCTCATCAATGGGTCGTTTGCGGTTCTATATAAAAATTGCTACTCGGGATCGCGGAAACGCCGGACACGAACGGCAGGCTCTGGCACACGAACACCGGAACGAACGCTTATCAATCGCCGTCAGCGCCAGTCGTGGACCGCGACCGCCCGCTCGGATCGCGCGGAGAGTCCGTTCGGGTTGCGGCGGTCACGTGAGCGCCAGCGCGCGGCCAGCCCGGAGCCGTTGCCGCGCAGGCTCCCGGTGAGGACGTCTCGCCCGTTCCCGACCCAGTTCGTCGGGCTTGCCTCGCCGCGTACGACGCTTTCGAGTCCGGTGAGGGCGTCCCGCCCCGCATGCGAGAGCAGTCGTCGGGCGGTCGTCGGCCGCAGCCCGTAGTTCTTGACGAGGCGGTAGGCGAGCGCGCGATATTTCCAGTACCAGTCGCGCTCGGTCCGGCCGCCGTCGGAGATCGCCCGCGGTGCCGACGGGGCCGTCTCGGTGCCGAGCGCATCGCCGACGGCCATCCCCGCCGCCCAGCGGACGTCGTACTCCGCGGCCGCGAGCCGGTGGGCGAGATCGCGCGCGCCGCCCGTCTGGAGATATTCGTCGAACCCGTCCGCGTCTTCGAGTGCCGCGCGGGTGAACGCGACGTTCGACCCGTCGAAATACGTCACCTCGCGGCCGGTGATGGTCCGCGATTCGGGTGTCGTCGGCCCGTCGGTCGATCGCGCCGGGCCGGTGACGACTCCCACATCTCGGCGCATTCGCGGTGGATACCCTTCGGCGATGGCGTGCGCACGCCCGTCGCCGTGGCTGTCGGTGTCGAAGCCCGCCGCGAGCGCGTCCTCCCAGCCCGGCTCCACGGTCCGATCGTAGCCGACGAACGCGACGTGCTCGCCGGTCGTGTGTTCGATCCCGGCGTTGCGCGCGACGTTCAGGTTGCGGTCGGCGACCTCGACGAGCACGTCGACGTCGTCGCGTTCGCTGACCATGCCGGTGGTACCGTCCGCGGAGGGGCCGTTGACGACGACCACCTCGCTCTCGGGGGCCACCGCCGCGAGCGCGTCGAGACACGCCACGAGTTGGGTCCGGCCGTTGAGGGTCGGCACGACCACCGAGAGCTGCATACCGACCGAATAGCGCCGCTCGACATAAAAACAACCGCTTTATCGTCGAGCCGCTGCCGATCCTTCCAACGACCGACGAAACGGTCACTCGCGGACGATCGTGCGCCAGTCAGTTCATTACCGACGGAAGCTCGCCCCAGTGGGCGACAGCACGGCGACCGGTTCTCACTCCTCTTGCAACCGTGCGTCCCAGTACGATACCGACGCCACGTACTCGCCGATCGGCGAGTCCATGATCACGTCGTCGAGTTCGCGCACGCGGGTGGCCATCGCGTCGGGGAGCTGGCGATAGAGGCCGTACGGGAAGAAGAAGTCGTGTTCCTCGCCGGCCAGCTGCAGTCCGGCTCCGTCGAGCAGCTCCTCGATCTCAGCACGGGCGTACAGCCGCGAGCCCATCGGCAGCAGCCAGTTGTAGATGCTGCGGGTGCTGAACCGACGGAAGGTGTCGAAGACGACCTGCTTGCGGGCGACGCGGCGTAGCTCGGCGAGAAACGAGGCGGGCGTATCTGCGAGATGGAAAAACCGCATCGCGATGACGGTCTCGAAGTGGTCGTCGGGGAAGGGCAGGCGGGCGGCGTCGCCGCGCATGAACTCCAGATGGTCGTCGACGCCCGCTGCGCGCGCCTTTTTGCGACCCTCCTGGAGCATCGCGGGCGAGATATCGAGGCCGACGATATCAGCGCCGCGCTGGGCGAGCATCGTCGTGAATCGCCCCGTTCCGCAGGCGATCTCCAGGACGCGTTTGTCGTCGACGGGGCCGACTGCCGAGAGCACGGCCTCCTTCTCCCGCTCGTCGATGAGCCGGCCGCCGTCGGAGAACCGCTTGGTGTCGTACTCCTCGGCGACCTCGGCGGTCTGGTACCACTCCTGTCCCTTCACGCTACCCGTGGTTTTCGGTCGAGGAATAAAACCGTACGGATATGGCGCGCTGCCCGTCAGTGGCGACCGTCGAGCGACCCGACCGTGGCACGATCCAACTGCTCACCGCCATCCGTGGCCCGGCCATGCGGTGCGCGCCGCACCACGAAATATAAGGACAAGGGTATTCATTCATGCGGTAGTAGTATACATTCCCATATATGGGCAAGTTTTACCATAGCCCGTCGAAGAGTGGTGGGCATGAGCGCCACCACGGACCGCACACAGCCCGACGACCCGTTGACCGAGACCGAGTTCCGCGATCGCCTGCGCGAGCTCCCCCCGAGCGCGAAGCTCGTCGCCAAAGTGCTCGAATCGGAGACGCCGCTCTCGCAGGGGCAGCTCGCCGACGAATCGCTGCTGCCCGATCGGACCGTCCGCTACGCGCTGAACCGCCTCGAAGACGACGATCTCGTCGGCTCGCGCTACAGTTTCCGCGACGCCAGAAAGCAGGTCTACTTCCTGAACCAATAACTGGCCTTTTGGGCCGCGAACGCCACCACTCGTCGTGAGTCCGACCCGTGTTCCGATCCCTGTCGAGACGGCCGCACCCGGCGGCGAGACGAACGCCTATCTCGTCGGGAGCGAGCGGGCGTTGCTCGTCGATCCGGCGGCCGCGACGCCCCGACTCGACGAGGCAATCGACGGCGTCGCAAACCTGCTCGTGACCCACACCCACCCCGATCACGTGGGCGGTGTCGAAGCGTACGCCGACCGGGCGACCGTCTGGGCGCGCGCCGGCTACGCGGACCGGTTCGAGCACGCGACCGGTGTCCCGCCCGATCGCACCTTCGGCCCGGGAACGCGCATCGACACCGACGCAGGGACCGTCGAGCTGCTCGCGACGCCGGGACACGCCCCCGACCACGTCGCGCTCGCCATCGACGACGAGCTGCTGGTCGGCGATCTCGCCGTCGCGAGCGGCAGCGTCGTCGTGGGCAACGAAGACGGCGACATGCGTGGCTATCTCACCGCGCTCCGGCGGCTCCACACTCGGAACCCGGCGCGATTGTATCCGGGTCACGGACCGGTCGTCGAGGAGCCACGGGCGGTGATCGAACGACTCATTTCCCATCGACTGCGCCGCGAGCGAGCGGTTCTGCGGGCGGTGCGCGATGGCGCGCGGACGGTCGCCGCGGTGACCGACGCGGCCTACGAGAAGGAGCTTGCGGGAGTGCGAGGGCTGGCCGAACGCACGGTGGCGGCCCATCTCGTCAAACTCGCCGTCGAGGGCCGCGTCGAGTGGGATAGTGAGCAGGTCCACCCCTGACGACGGTCTTTTTGCGCGGCGGTGGGAAGGGGGCGTGTGAGTTTCGAGGACGAACTCGTCCGTGCGCGCGATCTCGATGTCGAGGTGCTAGCCGACGCCATCGAGGAAATCGGCTTCGAGTGTACGCGCTGTGGGGCCTGCTGCAAGGCGGCGACGGGCCCGGACGGGCACGAGGAGCACACCGCGACGGTGTTCCCCGACGAGATACGCGAGCTGCAGGACGCCACCGAGTACGATCACCGGGACGTTGCCCGACCGATGCCGTATGGTCTCAGCGAAGGGGAAGACGGATTGGAGGGCGAGACCTTCGAGTGGGCGCTCGAAACGAGCGACTGTGGCGACTGTACCTTCTACGCCGAGGAGGACGGTGTCGGGGCGTGTACCGTCCACGAGGATCGGCCACTCATCTGTCGCACCTATCCGTTCAGCGTCGCTCTCGATGGATCGAGCCAGCCGATGGGCGCGGCCGTCGACCAGGTCGGCGACGTGCGCGCCCACGAGTGCGAGGGGCTCGGGCGCGACATCGACCGCGAGCACGCCGAGGAGCTGGCCGGTGCGCTCAAAGAACGCGCGATCCGCGAACTCGAAGAGGCCATCGCCGTCAGCGAACGCTACGAATCAGCAAATCCCGATTCCGGCGAAGTCGTCGTTCACGACTCCGAGGGTGCGAAACGGCCGGACGGAACCCCGATAGACGGGTAGTCGCCGGCCCTGCCGGCGGTGCGGTTGCGGTGCGGCGACGGTTTGCGGTCCTGGTGTCTCGGCGAGTCAAGCGAGCCGAGGCTCAGGAGAGTGGTTCGAAAGACGCGAAGCGTCTTTCGTCATTGTCGAGCAAAGCTCGACTTGCAGTCAGAACGTATCACGTTCTGACGACATCACGAGAGAGCTTCGCTCTCTCGAACGACNCTTGCAGTCAGAACGTATCACGTTCTGACGACATCACGAGAGAGCTTCGCTCTCTCGAACGACTATGCTCTCCTGGTGGATGAAGGGCGAGTAGCGAGGGACCTCCGGTCCCTCGTACCGTGCGAGCGGGCCTCCGGCCCGCGAGCAGACGACCGGAGGGAGCGAGGGCTTCTGCCGTGCTGTGCAGTTGGAGGGTGGTGTAGAGAGTCCGCGCGAGTGAAACGAGCGCGGTTCACGAGAGACGCGAAGCGTCTCTCTGGCTCTCGTTCACTCCCTGCGGTCGTTCACGAGAACACCGCTCGCGCGGTTTGCGAGCGGGAGTTTTTAGCGTAGCTTTTTGCGAGGAGTGGTGGCCGACCGCAGGGAGGCCACCCGACGAAGTAAAAAGGTACTAATCGATGATTTCGCCGACGGCGAAGTTCGATTTCACCTCGGTGATCTCGACTTTGACGCGTTCGCCGATCTCGGCACCGGGGACGATGATAACGTAGCCACGTTCGACGCGGGCGATGCCGTCGCCCTGCTTGCCGATGTCCTCGACCTCGACGTAGCGCATCTCACCGACGTCGACGGGCGGCTGTGGCTCCGAGGAGGGTGTGCTCGACCGCGAGCGCGAACTGCTCGATGATTCCTCGGTTGGTTCACGCGAGACGAGTGCCACACGATAGGTATCGCCGGGCTCGATCGACCCGTTCTCGACCTCGCGTCGCGGTATCTCGACGGTGTAGCTGTCTTCGGATTCGGTGACGTCGGCGTTGAACAGACACAGGAGTTTATCAGATATTTCCATCGCGTAGTCCTCCATCCGCCGCTACCGTGGCCGAGAAATAAAGAACTACCGCCCGCTCGCGCCGTACCCATCCGTACCACCCCCGACTCGAACGGGCGTCGACGGGCCACGACGGGCCCGATCGACATGGTGAATGCGACCGAAATCGACCGATAGCGCCCGAATTAGCCCATCGCACCAAACCCGCTATGTGTGATGCGCCGTTCGGATCGTGTATGGCCGCACGCAGCGCACCGATGCAGACTCTCAGTGAGAAACAGCGCCGCATCCTCTCGTATCTCCGCGAGCACGCCGACAGCAAGACCTACTTCAAATCCCGCCTCATCGGCGACGCACTCGGACTGTCGCCGAAGGAGGTCGGCACGAACATGAACGCCATCCGCAAGACCGATGGCGTGCTCTCGGTCGAGAAGTGGGGCTACTCTTCGAGCACGACCTGGAAAGTCACTCAGTAATCAGGCGTCGACGCTGATGAACCGGTCGGCCTCGCGGGCGAACCGGACCGTCGCGGCGTCGAAGGAGTCGGCATAGCTCACCAGCAGCGTCAGCAGTCGTTCCGGGCGGACGAGCGCGTAGCCGTTTTCGCGTGAGAGCAGCCCCGCCGCGTCGAGATCGGCGGCGTGATTGCTTATCGTCGGCCGCGACACGCCCACGTCTGCTGCGAGATCGCTCGCGGTCGCGTCGCCGTCGCGCAACAGCGCGATGACCATTCCGCGCGGTGTCTCGCGGCGGAGAAAGCCGAGCGCCGTGCGCTCGAACGCGTCGAACTCGCGGGCCGGGAAGTAGCGTCGGTAGTCGCCGTCGCGGTGGCTCTCGACCGTGCCGTCCCGTTCGAGTCGTTTGAGGTGGTGCTGTGTCTCGCCGGTGGCCAGATCGAGATCGTCACGGATCTTCGAGAAGTGTGCGCCCGGCGTCGTCGCGAGATAGCCAGCGATCGTCTCGCGGATCCCGCCATCGTCCTCTGCGAGGCCGGCGAACGGTCCGACGGCACCCAGCGCGGCGACTCGCCGGAGCGTCGCCCGCCGTCCTTCGTCGACCTCGCGGTCGCCCATTGGACCACATCGGAGAAACGCAGGTAAAACCCCTTCGGCCCGGTCAGCTCGTCGCTCGTTCGGGCCGTCGCTTGTTCAGTTCGTCTCCGGTTCGAGCTCGCCGTCCTCTTCGTCGGTGACGGACGGCCCCTCCATCGATTTGCTCCCCTCAATGCTTTCGTCGGCGTCCATCTCGGAGATGACCTCGTCGGGGTCCTGGATGTCGGTCGTCGCCTCGCCGGTCTTGATCGCTTCGGCCTCCTGTTCCATCTCTTCGACGTCGAGTTCGGCCTCCTCGTCGATGTTGCCGATGATCTCGTCGATGTTGTCGAGACCGATGAGCTCGCGCGTCTCGGGGTCGAAATCGAGGCTCTGGAGATCGTCCGCGCTCTCGCGGCTGTCGCTCCCGGTCAGGTGTTTCCCGTACCGGCCGAGCATCGAGGTGAGCTCCTGGGGCAACACGAACGTCGTGGACTCGTTTTCGCCCATCGACTGCAGCGTCTCCATCCCGCGCTCGATGACCGCCCGTTCGCCCATCGATTCGGCGGATTTCGCTCTCAGTACCGTCGAGACCGAATCACCCTGCGCTTCGAGGATCTGGCTCTGTTTTTCACCCTGTGCGCGGATGATGTTCGACTGTTTCTGCCCTTCGGCGCTCTCGACGGCACTCCGTCGTTCACCCTGTGCTTCGAGGATCATCGCCCGACGTTTGCGCTCGGCGGAGGTCTGCTGTTCCATCGCCTGCTGGACGTCCGGCGAGGGGTTCACCTCGCGCACCTCGACGGATTCGACGCGAACGCCCCACTCGTCGGTCGGCTCGTCCAGGTCCTTTCGGATGCGCCCGTTGATCTCCTGGCGCTTGCTCAGGGTGTCGTCGAGGTCCATGTCGCCCAGAACGGCTCTGAGAGTGGTCTGGGCGAGGTTCGAGACCGCCCGCTTGTAGTCGTCCACTTCCAGGAAGGCCTTCTTCGCGTCCATCACCTTGATGTAGACCACGGCGTCGGCGGTCACGGGCGAGTTGTCCCGCGTGATGGCCTCCTGTCGGGGGACGTCGAGCGTCTGGGTACGCATGTCGAACGGGTAGGTCTTGTTGACGAACGGCGGCACGAAGCTGATGCCGGGTTCGAGTAGTTTGCGGTAGTCGCCCAGTACCGTCAGCGCGCGCTTCTCGTAGGCGTTGACGATCTCGATGGAGCTGTAGACGGTGATGATGGCGAGTGCCAACACCAACAGCACCACGACGGCGGGTGCGATCGCGAGCGCCTGAAGCGGAACGAGTGTCATCTATCTTTTGCGTTAGGCGGTACGGGACATAAGGTTTCGGGCGGGAGTTCCGTCAGGCGGTTTCGCGTTCGCGCTCGTCGGTATCGCGGCCGCGAGCGAGTGCGCGATCGATGTCGTCCTCGACGGTCGAAAGTGCCTCGACGGTGAGCACGTTGCCGCCGCCGGGGTCGGTCACCATCACCGGTTCGTTTTCGGGGATCTCGCCGTCGAGTGCGCGGGCGCTGTAGTAGGGGTTGAACCCGCCCGCGTCGAGTTTCACCTCGCCACCCGTCGCCGTCACCCGTTCGGTGACGCGCCCGGTCTTCCCTTTAAGCGCGGCCGAGTCGCTCGTCTTGCCGGCACCCTTCCCGCCGTAGAAATCGAACCGGCGATAGGTGTAGAACGCGCCCGCGCCGCTCGCGAGCACGAGCACCGAGAGGACGACCGCGAGGATGACTGGCCCGAGAAAACTCCCGAGTACCAATCCGACCAGCCCGGCGAACAGCAGCGCGACGCCGAGCACGACGAAGTGTGCGCCGGGCGCGAGCGCCTCGGCAGCCATCAGCCCGATCCCGGCGACGACGAGCACCAGCGGGAGCTGCTCCAGGACGAGGTCGGCTACCTGGAGGACCGGAAGCGCGGGTGCGAGCAGCGAGCCACCGGATGCCAGCGTCATGGTCGCGTGTTGGCGCGCGACGGGATTAACTGTTGGGTCCGCTAGATTCCGAGAACAACCAGCAGCGCGATGGCGACGCCGAGCAGAACGAAGACGACGTTCTCGAACGACGGCGAGCCGGGTTCGAGCTCGTCCGGCTCGTTCTCGCCGAAGACGTCGGTCGCGTGCGCGTCGTCCGCGCCCTCGTCGCCGTCGTCCTCGAAGTCTTCGACCGCGTATTTCCAGTCGTCCGCCATGCCTCATCGTTGGCGTCCAGCCAGAAATGGCTGCCGCTCGGTCAGCGAACTCTCGTTCCCGGCTGGCTGTCGCCGTGGGTGGTCAGCAGATCGGCCTCCTCGCCGGCCGCGAGCACCATCCCGTTGCTCTCGACGCCGAACAGCTCCGTCTTCTCGATGTTCGCCAACACGACCACCCGTTCGCCCGGGAGCTCGTCGAGATCGTGGAGCTGTTTGATCCCGGCGACGATCTGGCGCGTCTCGACGCCGAGATCGACCTCCAGACGCGCGAGGTCGTCAGCCCCGTCGATCCCCTCGGCGGTGAGAACTTCACCCACCCGCACGTCGAGCTCCTGGAACCCCTCGAAGCCGATGCGGTCGTCGGCGAGCGCTTCGAGGTCGGCCTCCGTGGCCTCGGCAGCGTCACCCTCCGAGGCCCCGTCGCTCTCGCCACCCTCGCTCGCGGCGGCGATCTGCGCCTCCAGTTTCTCGTTCAGCTCGGCGACGCGCTCGTCCTCGATGCCCTCGAACGGTTCGTCGGGCGCGTCGAACTCGGCGGACGGTGCGTCGAGTGCCGCGTTCAGGGGGACCTCGTGGACCGAACCCGTTTCGTCGAGCTGGCTCCAGAGCCGTTCGGCCATGCCGGGCATGATGGGCTCGGCGAGCACCGTGACCGCCTTCGAGAGCTGCACGCAGTCGCGGATGACCGCCGCACGCTCGGGATCCTCTGCGTTCCAGGGCTCGTGGCGCTGGATGTACTCGTTGCCGAACTGGGCGAGTTCGACGGCCGACTCCCCGACCGCCCGCACGGAGTAGTCGTTGACGCCGTCCTGGAACTCGTCGATCGCTTGCTCGATGCGCTCGCGGACCTCCTGAGAGACCTCGCCGTCGGGCGTTCCCCCGTAGTTGCGGTGGGCGAACAGCAGTGATCGGTAGAGGAAGTTCCCCACCGTGCCGACGAGTTCGCCGTTGACGCGTTCGGCGAACCGTTCCCAGGAGAAGTCGATGTCCTGCTGGAACCCGGTGCCGGTCGTGATGTAGTAGCGATAGAGATCCGGATCGAACCCCTCGTCGAGATAGTCGTCGACCCACACCGCGCGATCGCGACTGGTCGAGAAGCCCTTGCCGTCGAGGTTGACGAACCCGCTCGCGAGCACCGCCCGCGGCTCCTGATAGTCGACGCCGTGGAGCATCGCGGGCCAGAACACGGTGTGATGCTGGATGATGTCCCGCCCGATGACGTGGACGAGCTCGCCCGACTCCTGCCACGCCTGCTCCCAGTCGAATCCGTCCTGTCCGACGCGCTCGCTGTACTGCTTCGTGCTCGAAACGTACTCGATCGGTGCGTCGACCCAGACGTAGAGCACGAGCTCCTCGTCGCCGGGATAGTCGATCCCCCAGTCCATGTCCCGCGTGATACACCAGTCCTGGAGCTCGCCCTCGATCCACTCGCGGGGCTGGTTGCGCGCGTTCGCCGTTCCGTCCATCCGGTCGATGAACTCGCCGAGGTAGTCCTGAAACTCCGAGAGCCGCAGGAACTCGTGTTCGCGGGTGCGGTACTCGGCGGGGTTGCCCGTGATCACGCTCGTGGGTTCCTCGATCTCGCCCGGTTCGAGATGGCGGCCACAGCCCTCGTCGCACTCGTCGCCGCGGGCGTGTTCGCCGCAGTACGGACAGGTCCCCTCGACGTATCTGTCGGGCAGGGCCTGTCCCTCCTCGGGGTCCCATGCGACCTCGATCTCCTGCTCGTAGACGTACCCCTTCTCGTCGAGTTCGCGGACGAACTGCTGGGTGAGTTCGACGTTCTGCTGTTCGGCCGTGTGGCCGTAGTTGTCGAACTCGATATCGAACGTCGGGAACGTTTCTTCATACTTCTCGTGGTGACGCAGCGCGAACTCCTCGGGTGTGACGCCCTCTTCCCAGGCGTTGACCGCGACGGGCGTGCCGTGCATGTCCGACCCCGAGACGAACGCCGTCTCCTGGCCGAGCTTGCGGAGCGCACGCGTGAACGCGTCGCCGCCGACGTAGGTCCGGAGATGGCCCACGTGCAGGTCGCCGTTGGCGTACGGCAGCCCGCAGGTGACGACCGCCGGGTTCTCCGTGGGGAACTCCTCGTGGCTCATGGCCATCGCTACCGGGATGGGAGCCTAAAGCCCGCCGCTTTCGGCTCGCGGGTGGCCGTCCCGTCAGAGCCCGAACAGCGAGGTGACCGGCGCGAAGACGCCCGCGACGACCAGCAGCCGCCCGGCGCTGCCGACGAACGTCGCCGCGGCGAACTTCAGGTAGTCCTCCTCCAGAATGGTGAAGGCGTAGATCGACAGCGTGTCCGGGAAGAACGGCACCGAGAGTGCGATCGCCAGCCCGATGTAGCCGTACCGGCGCGCGAGCTGTATCGTCCGCCGTTCGGACCATTCGACGATGTCGAACTGCGAGTCGCGTAACCATTCGACGAGTCGCCCGGACCGGTGTCTGGCCTCGTGACCGAGGCGGAAGGCGACGACGCTGCCGGCGGCCTTCCCGATGCCGCTGACGAGCGTGATCAGGACGAAATCACCCGTCTCGGAGATTCCGAGATCCAGCGGCGCGACGAGGACGATCTCGCTCGGCAGCGGCAGCGCGATCGCGATGAGAAACGAGTAGCCTGCGATGATGAGCAGCCCGAGCGGCCCGGTCGCCGTCTCGACGAGGCTTTCGAGTGCGTCGATCTGCAGCGGCGCAGACACGGTTCCGGCCGTATCCGCAACGAGGGCCGACAGAAGCGGCGTCACTGCCGGAAATCGCTGCGTCACACGCCTAAGTGTTGTCTATTCCTGTCGGTCGAGATCGTCGACGAACGCCTGAAGCGTCTCGCGGGTGACGTGCGGCATGCAGACGACGCGGAGCGCACCGTTCCCCGTTCGGGAGATCCGCCAGTCCATCTCCCTCAGTGCCTCGAACGTCTTCTCGGGGACCTCGGCGGCGACGAGCGGGAGTTCGGGATCGACGACCGAACAACCTCGATCTTCGAGCGCGGCGGCGAGCCAGTCGGCGTTCGCCTGCCCGCGTTCGGCCTGGTCGCGATAGCCGCCGGGCCACAGCGCGTCGAGCGCGGCGCGGGCGCTCGCCACGCCCGCCCCGCTCCGCGTGCCCGTCAGCGTCGCCTGCGAGCGCGATTCGAGATACGGCGTTTCGACGGCGAGCGCGTCGAGCAGTTCGTCCGAGCGCGCGAGCAGCCCGCCGGCGGGCACGACCGCCCGCCCGAGCTTGTGCGGGTCGATCGTCATCGTGTCGATCGGCGCGTCGGCGAAGTCCCACTCGTGATCGGTGAACGGGAGGTGGAAGCCGCCCCACGCGGCGTCGATGTGACAGAGCGCACCCACCTCCTCGGCGATAGCGGCGATCTCGGGGATCGGATCGACGCGGCCGTGTTCGGTGGTGCCGGCGACGCCGACGACCGCGACGGTGTCCTCGTCGGCCAGTTCGACCATCGCCGTCGTGTTCGCCCGGTACTCGTCGTCGAGCGGTGCGGTACGGAGTTCGAGCCCGAGCATGCCGGCGGCCTTGTGAAAACTGAAGTGCGCGCTCGTGGGCGCGACCACGTTCGGCTCGTCCGTGTCGGCGCGGTTGCGCGCGATGCGCAGCGCCTGGATGTTCGCCTCGCTACCGCCGCTGGTGACGTAGCCCGCCGGCTCCGGCAGCGAGACCATCTCTCCCAGTTGTGCGACGACCTCGTGCTCGATGTCGGCGATCGTCTCGTACGTCCCTGGATCGCCGGGGTTGGTCGCGAGAAAGCGCTCGGCGGCCGCGCGTGCGTCGGGATGTGGCTCCGTACACATCGAGGAGAGAACGCGGGAGAACTCCTGTGGCGTGGCCCGCTGCATGATCAGAACTGAGCACTCACGCTGTTAGCCGTTGTGCATCTCCCCGCAGATCGCGTGCGATCGTGATTGAGCATCGGAGCCCTACCTGACAGTATCGAGGACGAGTTTCTGTTCGACGCGCTTGACCTCGTGCTGGACGTCGCGCACGGCGTCGATGTTCGCCGAGATCGAGGAGATGCCCTCGTTGACGAGGAACTGTACCATCTGTGGTTTCGAGCCGGCCTGCCCGCAGATGCTGGTCGCGACGTCGTTCTCGCGGCAGCTCTCGATCGTCTGCCCGATGAGTTCGAGCACGGCGGGATGGAGTTCGTCGAAGCGGTCGGCGACCTGGCCGTTGTTTCGGTCGACGGCGAGGGTGTACTGGGTGAGATCGTTCGTCCCGAAGGAGGCGAAGTCGATGCCCGCGTCGGCCATCTCCTCGATGCGCAGCGCCGAGGCGGGCGTCTCGACCATCACGCCCCAGGAGCGCTTGTCGGGATCGATGCTGGCGTCCTGCATGAGATTCTTGGCCTGGAGGACGTCCTCGACGTCGTTGACGAGCGGCAGCATGATCTCGACGTTGTCGTAGCCCATCCCGTAGAGCTGGCGGAAGGCTTCGAGCTCGTGGACGAACACGTCGGGGCGGTCGAGGCTGCGCCGGATGCCACGGTAGCCGAGCATCGGGTTGTGTTCGTCGGGTTCGCTCTCGCCGCCCTCAAGCTGGCGGAACTCGTCGGTGGGGGCGTCGAGCGTGCGCACGCGCACCGGTCGTGGGTAGAACTCCTCGGCGACGTTTCTGACTCCCTCGACGATCTCCTCGATGTAGGCGTCCTCGCCGTGGTCGTCGATGTACTTCTCGGGGGTCTTGTTCGTCGAGAGGATCATGTGCTCCATCCGGAGCAGACCCACGCCGTCGGCGCCGGTCGCGGCGGCGCGTTCGGCGGCCTCGGGGATCGAGACGTTGACCTTCACCTCGGTGGCGGTCATCGGCTTCACAGGAGATTGCGGGCGGACCTCCTCGACGGCGTCGCGCTCGCCGTCGTCGGCCTCACCCTCACGGATCGTCCCCTTGTCGCCATCGATGGTGATCTGCCGCCCATCGGAGAGCGTGCTCGTCGCGCTCTGTGAGCCGACGACCGCCGGCACACCGAGTTCGCGGGAGACGATCGCCGCGTGGGAGGTCATCCCGCCCTCGTCGGTGACGATGCCGCTCGCGCGCTTCATCGCCGGCACCATGTCGGGGGTCGTCATCTCAGTGACGATGACGTCGCCCTCGCCCACCTTGTCGAGCTGGTCGAGCTTGCCGACGATCGCCACTGCGCCGCTGGCGATGCCCGGGCTCGCGCCGAGCCCCGTGAGCAGCACGTCGTCGTTCGATGCGGATTCGTCGCCGCCGTTGGCGACGCTTGCCTGCTCGCCCCCGTCATCGGCGATCGTCGTGATGGGGCGCGATTGGAGCATGTAGACGTCGCCCTCGAAGATCGCCCACTCGACGTCCTGCGGTTCGCCGTAGTGCTCCTCGACCTGCTCGCCGATCTCGACCAGACTGTCGAGTTCGTCCTCGTCGAGCACCTGTGCCTCGCGTTTCTCGCCCGGAACGTCGACCATCGTCGTCTCGCCCGTCTCGGGTTCCTTGACGCACATCGTCTTCTTGTCGGCCACGGTGACGGAGTCGAGCTCGTGGCTGTCGCGGTCGACGACGTAGTTGTCGGGCGAGACCTCGCCGGCGACGACCGCCTCGCCGAGCCCCCATGCGGCCTCGACGATGAGCTCCGGCGCGCCCGTCGAGGGATGGGAGGTGAACATCACGCCCGATTTCTCGGCATCGACCATCCGCTGGACGACGACCGCGATGTCGACGCTCCGGTGGTCGAACCCCTGCTGTTCGCGGTAGTAGATCGCCCGCTGAGTGAACAGCGAGGCCCAGCACTCCTTGACGCGCTGGACGAGGTTTTCTCCTGTGACGTTGAGGAACGTCTCCTGCTGGCCGGCAAACGAGGCGTCTGGCAGGTCCTCGGCGGTCGCCGACGAGCGCACCGCGACGAACGCTTCGCCGTCGTCGAGGTTCCCGTAGGTCTCGAGGATCTCCTCACGCAGCTCGTCGGGCATCTCCGTCCCCAGAATGAGGTCCTCGGCTTCGGCCGTGGCGGCGGCGAGCGCGCTCGAATCGTCGGGATCGACATCGACGGCGTCGAACAGCGCCTCGTCGATGCCGGTTTCCTCGATGAACGAGCGGTACGTTCCGGCCGTGACGACGAACGCCGGCGGGACGGGCAGGCCGGCACCAGCGAGTTCGCCCAACGACGCGCCCTTGCCGCCGACGGCGTCGATGTCGTCCTTGCCTACCTCGTCCAGCCAGAGTACAGCCATCGTGGACGTATAATCACGAACGTCAATAAAGAAGGTTCCGAACCGACCGGCTTCGTGCGGTAGCGTCACAGTCAGCCACGCCAAACCGACCGCTGTCACGCGGTTTCGCTTGCCGAAGCACCGTCCGGAACGAAACGGTTATCCGTCGAGCTGAACAAATATTCAGTGTCCACACGGGGCGGACGAGCGTCGTCTCGCCCCGCGACGGACGGAAAGACACTATGAACGGACTCAACGACAAAACGGTAGCCGTTACGGGTGCCGGCGCGGGCATCGGTCGTGCGTCGGCGCTGCGTTTCGCCGAGGAAGGGGCCGACGTCATCGTCACGGACATCGCCGAGGATGCCGGCCGGGAAACCGTCGAGCTGATCGAGGACGACGGCGGCGAGGCGCTGTTCCTCACCGTCGATATCACCAGCCAGTCGGACATCACCGCGATGGTCGAGGAAGCGGTCGACAGCTACGGCGGCCTCGACATGGCCCACAACAACGCCGCCGGTGCGGCGGGCGAGATGGTGCCGACGGCGGAGGTCTCCGAGGACGATTGGGACAAGGAACTCGACATCACGCTCAAATCCACGTGGCGGTGCATGCGCCACGAGATCGACGCGATGCTCGAACAGGGCGGCGGTGCGATCGTCAACACCTCCTCCGGCGCGGGCCTGAAGGGCCAGCGCAACGTCGCGCCCTATTCGGCGGGCAAACACGGCGTCGTCGGTCTCACACGGACCGCCGCGCTCGAATACGCTGAGGACGGCATCCGCATCAACGCCGTCTGTCCCGGGCCGGTCGACACGCCCGGCTACAGCCAGATGCCCGACGAGATGCGCGAGAAACTCAAATCGAACGTTCCGATGCGGCGGCTCGGGGATCCCGAGGAGATGGCCAACGCGGCCGTCTGGCTCTGTTCGGACGACGCCTCGTACGTCACCGGCATGCCGCTCTCGGTCGACGGCGGCATCATGGCCGGTCGCTGATCGGAAACTGACCCTTCGTTCTCGCTGATCGTTGCTCCACCGAGCGGAGAGACACAACGACTTAACGCGTGCCGCCATCCCACACAACTGAGCCATGACCGAGCGCGACGACTTCACCTGCACCGTCACCAACTGGGAGTACATCTACGGCCGCTGTCGGTCGGTCGCCGATCAGGTCAGACGCACCGAGTTCGAGCCGGAGGTCGTCGTTGCGCTCGCGCGCGGCGGCTGGTTCGCCGGGCGCTGTCTCTGTGACTTCTTGGGGCTCGACGATCTCACGAGCCTGAAGATGGAACATTACGTGGGAACCGCGGCGAAGACCGGCGAGCCGGAGATCCGCTATCCGATGCCCGAGGGGAGCGTCGAGGACAAGGACGTCCTCATCATCGACGACATCGCCGACACCGGGGGGTCGATCGAGCGCGCCCACGAGTACGTCACCGACCGCGATCCGAACGACGTCCGCACCGCGACCGTCCAGCTGCTCGGCACGAGCGAGTTCGAACCCGACTACGTCGGCGAGCATCTCGACAGCTGGACCTGGGTGATCTACCCCTGGAACTTCATCGAGGACATGACCGACCTCGTGAGCGGCGTTCTGGAGCCCGATACGACGATGGACGTGGGGGAAATCCGCCATCTGCTTGCCGAACATCACGGCATCGATCGCATCGAGATGGAGATCGCTCAGCCCGATCGGATGGACGAGGTGCTCGCGGAGATGGAACGGCGAGGGATCGTCGCACGCGAGGGCGAGGGCTGGACGCTGCTGGAGGAACCATGATCGGTCTCATCGGCGGCAGCGGCATCTACGAAGCGCTCGATCTCGACACGGGCCACGAGGAGACCGTCGAGACGCCGTTCGGCGCGCCGAGCGGCTCCGTCACGGTCGGCGAACTCGATGGCCGGGAGATCGCCTTCCTCCCGCGACACGGGCCGAACCACGAACTCTCGCCGACGGAGGTACCCTACCGAGCAAATGTCTACGCGCTGAAGCAGCTCGGCGTCGATCGCGTTCTCGCGACCAACGCGGTCGGGAGCCTGCGCGAGGGGCTCCCGCCGCAGACGCTCGTCGTCCCCGATCAGCTGTTCGATCGGACGCGCCACCGGACGACCTCGTTCTTCGGCGACGGGATGGTCGTCCACATGGGCTTCGCCGAGCCGTACTGCCCCCATATGACCAGCCATCTCGCCACCGCGGCCGAGACGGTCGACGACGGGGCGGGTGCGGGTAGCGGGGCAGAAGCGGGCGTCGAGGAGGGCGGCACCTACGTCTGCATCGAGGGACCACAGTATTCCGCCCGAGCGGAAAGCGAGTTCTACCGCGCGCAGGGCTGGGATATCGTCGGGATGACCGCCGTGCCGGAGGCGAAACTCGCCCGCGAAGCCGAACTCTGCTACGCGACCGTCGCCGGCGTCACCGACTACGACGTCTGGAAGGAGGACAGCGAGGTGAGCCTCCAGGAGGTGCTCGACAACGCCGCCGCGAACGAGGAGCGCATCAACGCGACGATCCGGCGTGCCATCGAGACGATGCCCGACGAGCGCGACTGTGACTGCGCGCACGCGCTCGACGGGACGATCAACACCGCGGCCGAGGCGATCCCCGACGAGACCCGCGAGCGCCTCGCATTGCTGGCTGGCGACTATCTCGACTGAATCGTTGCGAGAGTACGCCGACGATTTACCGAAACAGCGACGACTTCCGAGCGACGCTCACGAACCGGTTTTCACGTGCGACTCTCCGACCCCGCCGAACCGATACTGACCCGCGTACTTCTCGCGCGTGGACGCCGCGGGCTATCGTCTCACCGTCGCCCGTCGTCGCGGACGTATTCGAGCGCGCTGACGAACGCCTCGACATCGACTCGTCCTTCGGTCTCCTCCAGCCGCTCCCTGATGCGTTCCGGTGTCATGGTACGAGATACCATACATCACGACATGGTATCAACCTTTCGGCGAGCGGAAACACTTGCCGGCGGACGATCGCGCGGTGACGATCCGCAGCAGGCTACGCCTTCGTCAGCGCCGCCTGGTAATGTGGCGAGTCCGCGGCATCGTAGCTGTGGGCAGCGACTTCCCAGTCGGTCTCGGCTGCGGCCTCGCGTAGCCGATCGGGACTGAACAGTCGGAACAGGAGCGTCTCGCCGACATCACCCTCGTATTCGAACTGCATCACGCGGTGGGCGAGTCCGGGTGTCGGGTCGGCCCGATAGCCGAGCATCTCGTCCGCCACGATCCGCTCCGGATCGTGACAGTCGAGCGTCGCCGCTCCGTCGGGCGCGGTGACGAACGCGAGGTCGTCGAGGAACTCCCGGAGTCCCCGCATCGAGGCCGCGAGCTCGACCTGTGTCCCCCACGCGAACGCCGATTGAAACCGATCGCGCTCGAACGACTCCCGAAGTGCGAACATGTCTGCACGGCGGACATCGCGGACACCGCGCTCGCGCATCGTCTCGATGAGATGGTCGCTCACTTCGATGGCGATCGTCTCGAACTGTTCCTGGAAGTAGAGGGTATCGCGACCCGCGCCCGCACCCATATCGAGCAGCGGGCCATCGACCCAGGACGTGAGGAACTCGCCACGATCACTGTCAGGGTCGAAATCGCCGAAATAGAACGCCTCGATCGGGTGTTCGCGCGCCCATTCACCGTCACGCTGGATGAGGGGTGCGTCCTGTTCGTCCCGATGGAAGTCGCGGACCGCGCGGCCGAACGGATCGGACATGTACCATCGTTCGTTCCGAGCGCAATAATCGTGGTCTGAACCGCGGTAGCACGTCCCGACCTCAGTCGGCGATCGCTTCGGTCGAGGCCGACTCCGTGTTCGGGTTCTGCACCCAGAGATCGCCGAACAGCTCGTCCTGCTGGAGGCGGACGTGGCCGCGGTGTGAGAGAAAGAGAACTGCGAGGAATGTCTCGACGCGCGAGCCACCCGCCGTGTCGATCTCGGCGTAGAGCACTTCCTCGCGCCCGGCGTCGTACTGCTTGCGGAGTACCCGTTGAACGTCCGCGATGATGGCCTCGATGTCTTCGCCGTGGGCCGTGCCCGTCACGTCGGCCTCGGTCGGCTCGTCGTCGACGCGCAGATCGTCGCCCGAGCGGTAGTCGAGGGTCTGCGTGCCGCGCTGGAACCCCTTCGGCGAGCCACTCGTGTCGTAGGTCCTGGACTCCTTCCACCACGAATCGCGCTCTGCCTCGCGGAGTTCGCGCACGAGTTCGTCGAGCGTCTCCGGCGTGCCGCGCGCGCCCTTCCGGTCGAGCCGGCGATCCATCTCGTCTTCGAGCGCCGCCACCGGATCCGGTCCGAACTCGTCGGGCGGTTGCTCGTAGCCTTCCTCCCAGGGTTCGGGGTCGGGTTCCGGTTCTTCCTCGGGTTCGAGCAGCGCCTCGCTCTTCATCCGAAGGAGCACGCTCGCGTAGAAGAGCGCCCGACCCGAGGTGCGCAGATCCGCCGCGTCGAGCCGTTCGAGGAAGGCGTCGGTCACGTCGACGACGTCGATATCCCACGGCTCGATCTCACCCTCTTCGGCGAGCCTGACGAGCAGTTCGACCGGTTCGACCTCCTCGTCCTCCCCGTTTTCCGCTGCACCACCCGCCGCCTCAGTCATCGGCGGGCACCTCCTGTGCTCCGAGATCGATCCCCGTCACCGCCGAAACGTTGTCGCCCTGCATCGTCACGCCGATCGCGCGCTCGGAGCGTTCGAGCATCGCCGAACGGTGCGAGACGACGATGAACTGCGCGTCGGCGGCGAGTTCGTCGACCAGCTCTCCCACCCGCTCGGCGTTGGCCGCATCGAGGAAGGCGTCGACCTCGTCGAGCGCGTAGAACGGCGCGGGGTTGTGGCGCTGGATGGCGAAAATAAAGGCGAGCGCCGTCAGTGACTTCTCGCCGCCGCTCATCGCATCCAGCCGCTGGATCGGCTTGTCGCCCGGCTGTGCTTTCATCGTCAGCCCGCCCTCGAAGGGATCTTCCTCGTCTTCCAGATGGAGCGTCCCCGACCCCGCGGAGAGCCGCTCGAAGATGGACTCGAACTGCTCGTTGATCGTCTCGTAGGAGTCCATGAACGTCTCCCTCTTCTGAGCCTCGTAGGAGTCGATGCGCTCCTCGATGCCGTCGCGCTCGTCGACGAGGGTCGCCCGCTTGTCGGTGAGATCGTCGAGATCCGCCTCGACCGTGTCGTACTCCTCGATGGCGAGCATGTTGACCGGCTCCAGCTCCTCCATCTCCCCCTCCAATCGCGCGATCTCGTCTTCGACCTCGTCGTGATCGGGAATCTCGTCGGGGTCGTACTCGCCGACGACCGATTCGAGCTCGTCGATCTCCCACTCCAGTCGCTCCCGGCGTTCGCGGCGACTCTCCAGTTCGCTTTCGGTCTCGTTCACCCGCTCGCGCTGCTCGTCGCGTGACTCTTTCGCGTCGGCGAGCTCTGCCTTCAGCTCCACCCGCTCGTCCTTGAGATCGGCGAGTTCGTCTTCGAGATCGGCGACGGCCGCCTCGCGCTCGTCGAGTTTTTCCTCCTGTTCGTCGATCTTCCCGTCGAACTCCTCGATGCGCTCCTCGCCCTCCGCCTTGCGATTTTGGGCGCTTTCGAGCGTCTCGTGGAGCTCGTCGATCGACTCCTCGGCGTACTGTTTTTCGAGCTGGAGCTCGTTCAGCTCGCCGTCGAGATCGTCCATCCGGTCGTCGAGTTCGTCGATATCGTCCTGAATCGCGTCGGCCTCGTTCGTGAGCTCCGGGATGGCCGAGTCCGCGAGTTCGTCTTCCAGCGCTTCGATATCGCCCTCGATGGCCGCGATCTCGTCGTCGTGTTCGGAAATCTCGGTCTCCAGGCTCTGCATCTCCGCGTCGACCTCCTCGCGGGCGTCCTCGATCTCCGCGATATCCGCTTCGAGCTCGTCGATGCGCTCGTCGATCCCCTCGCGCTCGCGCTCTTTCTGCTCGATATCGTTCTCGATGTCGCGGACCTGCTCGGCGGCCGCCGACCGACGCTCGCGCGCGTCGTCGAGGCGCTCCTCGATTTCCCGAACGTCCTCCTGGACCTCGCGCCGGCGCTCTTCGAGCTCGGTGATCCGGTCGGCGACGCGTTCTAGCTGGCCCGCGCTCGACTCGAAGGAGTAGCGCGACCCGCTGCGCGACCCACCTGTCATCGCGCCGCTCTTCTCGACGAGTTCGCCCTCCAGGGTGACGAGCCGGTAGTCACCCATCAGCTCGCGGGCGGTCTCCATTTCCTCGACGACGAGGGTACTGCCAAGTACGTATGAAAAGACGCCCGCGTACTTCTCGGGAAAGTCCACGAGATTGTAGGCGAAATCCACGACGCCCGCCTCGTTCGGTCGGCTCGGCACCGACCGACGCTGCATCTTCGTCATCGGCAGGAAGGTCGCCCGGCCCGCGTTCCTGGATTTCAGATACTCGATGGCCTGCTGGCCTACCCCGTCGTCGCCGACGACGACGTGCGCGAGCCGGCCGCCCGCTGCCGTCTCGCACGCCGTCGCGTACTCGCTCGCCACGCCGCCCAACTGCGCGATCGTGCCGTGCACCCCGTCGAGATCGGCGTTCAAAACAGTGGAAACGGCTCGTCCGTACGACGAGCCGCTGTCGTCGGTCTTCGCTTCGAGGCTCGCGTACTCGTCCTTCGCGGCGCGGAGCTCCTCCTCGATCTCGTCGAGTTCCTCGGTCCGCTCGCGTTTGTCCTCTTTGAGGTCGGAGACGACGTCCTCGATGTTCGCCTCGTTCTGCTCGGCCTTCGCCAACTCGTCCTTGATATCACTGATCGCGGCCTCGATCTCGGGGATCCGCTCGCGGGTCTCGTCGAGATCGCTCTCTTTCTCGCTCTGTTCGGTCGAGCGCCGCCGGGCCGCGTCCAGTAGCCTGTCCTGCTCGCGCTGTTTCTCGTTTTTCGCGCTCTTTTCGGCTTCGAGCGCCTCCCGCCGCTCTTCGAGGTCGGCTTTCACCTCGTCGTACTCCGTGTCGCTCGCCTCGATCTCCGCTTCGACCTCGGCCAGTTCGTCCTCCTGGTCCTCGATATCAGCAGTAATGGAGGACTTCTCGACTTTCACGCTCCGGATGTCGCCGTCGAGATCGTCGACGGTCTCCTGTTTCTTGTCGAGTTCGACGAACGCCTGCCGGCGCTCGTTTTCAGCCGACGCGATGCGCTCCTCGGTGTTCTCGATCTTGTCTTCGAGCCGACTCTTCTCGCCTTTGATCTCCTCGATCTCGCGCTTGATGGCGAGCTGTTCGTCCTCGCCCTTGCGCTCGATCTCGTCGTTGAGTTCGTCGAGATCGGTTTCGAGTCGCGAGACCTTGCCCTGGCGTTCGTCGAGTTCGCGCTGACGTTCGTCGAGTTCGTCGTCGAGCTCGTCGATCCTCTCGACTGCCGATGTGAGGCTCGTGCGCTTGTCCTCCAGCTCGGCGGCCTTGCGGTAGGTCTCGTACTCCTCTTTGTCCTCGCGCAGCGACTGATATTCGAGCGCCGTCTCGCGTTCGTCGTTCAACTGTTCGAGCCGTTCTTCTTTCTCCTCGATGCGGAGTTCGGCCTCGTCGATGCGCTCCTCGACGACTTCGAGCTCCTCGAAGGCGTCCTCCTTCTTCGCGTCGAAGGCGGCCACGCCGGCGATCTCGTCGATGATCTCGCGGCGCTCGCCCGCGGTCATGTTGATGATACCCGTCACATCGCCCTGCATCACGACGTTGTAGCCCTCGGGTGTGACGCCCGCCCCCGCGAGCAGATCCTGAATATCGGAGAGGTTGACCGACCGCTCGTTGAGATAGTAGTAGGAGTAGTAGTTGTCCTCGGTCTGCTTGACCCGGCGCTTGATGACGATCTCGTCGACGTCGCCGACGTTCTCGGTGCCGGCGGCGCTCTCGATCTCGGCACGCGGGAGCGTCCGCTCGGCGTTGTCGAGCACCACCTCGACGCTCGCTTCCCGGACACCGCCACCGGCCGATTCGCCACCCTCCTCGTGACCGGGGTTGTAGATGAGGTCGGTGAGCTTCCTGGCGCGGATCCCGCGCGTGCGGGCGAGTCCGAGACAGAACAGGATGGCGTCGATGATGTTCGACTTGCCGGAGCCGTTCGGCCCGCTCACGGTGGTGAAGTCCTCGTAAAACGGGATCTCCGTTCGACGGCCGAAACTCTTGAAGTTCTCTAGGACGAGCGATTTGATATGCATGGGGTGCTCGTGGACGGCCTACGCGACGATGATGTCGTCGGCCGATGAATCGTCAGTAGAATCGTCCTCGTCCGGGTTAGCTTCTTCGTTTGCGCTCGATTCCTCGGTCCCGTCGTCGGTGACGGCCCCGACGCCCGCCTCGATGTATTCGTCCGAGGACTCGTCTTCGAGCTCGGCGAGTCGGGCTTTCGTCTCCATCAGTTCGTCGGTCAGGCCGGAGAGGGAGGCTTCGAGTTCTTCGACGCGCGATTCGAGCTCCTCGACGCGGTTGCCGCTCATGGCTGATGGCGACGTTCCGCGGACATAAACGTGCGTCAGACACGTTTCCGAGAGTTGGTAGGTGTGGCCACCGTGCCGTGCGACGGCGATGGCGTCATGTTTTAGCGGTCGCGGCCGGATAGAGGCGACAATGAGCGCCCGCGCCGTCAGTGCCAGCGACCACCGCGTCGTCATCGGGCTGGAGGTCCACGTCCAGCTCGAAACCGAGACCAAGGTGTTCTGCGGCTGTAGTACGGATTTCGAGGACAGCGAGCCGAACTCCCATACGTGTCCGACCTGTCTCGGCCTGCCGGGCGCGCTCCCGACGCTGAACGAGGCGGCCGTCGAGGGCGCGCTCAAACTCGCGGCGGCGATCGACGCCGACGTGCCCGACGAGAGTTACTTCCACCGGAAGAACTACTACTACCCCGATCTCCCGAAGAACTTCCAGATCACCCAGTACGACTCGCCGCTCTGTCAGGACGGCGAACTCACGGTCACAGTCGAAAACGACGAGCGCACCATCGCCATCGAGCGCGCCCATCTGGAGGAAGATCCCGGCAGCCTCCAGCACGCCGGCGGCGGTGGCGGCATCGACAGCGCCGAATACACCAGAGTCGACTACAATCGTGCGGGCGTCCCGCTGATGGAGATCGTCACCGAACCCGACTTTAGGAGTCCCGACGAGGTCCGCGCCTTCCTCGCCAAACTGGAGGAGGTGCTCGACTATCTCGGCATCTTCGACAGTTCCAGAGATGGGTCGCTGCGCATCGATGCGAACATCTCGCTCGTGCCCGAGGCGGAAGTCGATGCCGACGGGAGAATCGGCCCGGACGCGCTCGCGGCCGCCAACCGCACCGAGGTGAAAAACATCTCCAGTCACAAGGGGGCCGAGCAGGCGCTCGCCTACGAGGTGACGCGACAGAAAAACGCCCTCCAGCGCGATCGGACGATCGCACAGGAGACCCGCCACTGGGACGAATCCCGGGGTGTGACCGTCTCGATGCGCTCGAAGGAAGAGGAGAAGGATTATCGCTACTTCTCCGAGGCAGATCTCCCCGTGCTCCGCGTCAGCGACTGGGCCGAGGCAATCGAGATCCCCGAACTCCCCGATGCCCGCCGCGAGCGCTTCGCCGCGGAGTACGGATTGAGTTCGTCCGAAGCCCGAAAGCTCACCTCCACCCGCGAGGTCGCGGATTTCTACGAGCAGGTCGCCGACCGCTTCGACCCCGACGTGGCGGCGTCGTGGGTCGCCGACACGCTCCTGGGCGAACTCAACTACCGCGACATGGCCATCGCCGATGTCGAGAGCCGGCTCGACGAGTTCCTCCATCTCATCGAACTCGCCGAGACGGACGAGATCACCGCAAAGAACGCCGAGGAGGTCGTCTTGCGCGCGATGCTCGACGACGGACGCTCGCCGGACGAGGTGGTCGAGCGCGAGGGGCTTGGTACCACCGACGAGGACGAGATCGAGAGCGCGGTCGCGACCGCGATCGACGAGAATCCGGACGCGGTCGAGGATTATCACACCGGCGAGGACGGCGCACTCAACTTCCTCGTCGGACAGGTGATGCAGTCCACGGGCGGCAGCGCCGATCCCGGAACGGTGAACGAACTGCTCCGGGCAGCACTCGACGGCTGACCGGCGCTCGCTGGCCGCCGAACAGTCGGTACACATTTGTGCGTTACTGCGTACTGTTGAGACACGATGATCAACGATGACGCGGAGCACGCCGGCGAATTTGAAGGCTACGGAGGCCGGCACGTTCCCGAGCCGCTCGTGGAACCGTTCCAGGAGCTCGCCGACGCGTTCGACGACATCGCCACGTCCGACGACTTCCGCACGGAGTTCCGTTCGATCCTCGAAAAATTCGCGGGGCGACCCACACCGCTCTTCCATGCCGAGCGCCTCTCGGAGCGCTACGGGGCCGAGATCTATCTCAAGCGCGAGGATCTCCTGCACGGCGGTGCGCACAAGATCAACAACGCCGTCGGCCAGGCGCTGCTCGCCGAGCGGGCGGGCAAATCCCGACTGATCGCCGAGACCGGCGCGGGTCAGCACGGCACCGCGACCGCGATGGTCGGCGCGCTGTTCGACATGGACACCGAGATCTACATGGGCGCAAAGGACATCGCGCGCCAGCGGATGAACGTCTTCAGGATGCGACTGATGGGTGCGGAGGTCAACGAGGTCACGCGCGGCGGGGCCGGCCTCGCGGACGCGGTCGATGCCGCCCTGGAGGATTTCGCCGCGAACGTCGACGACACCCACTATCTGCTCAGCTTTGCACGTTCAGAGATACCACCCTTTAGAACCGTCTGAACCGTCCGAGTGGAGGAAGAGATGCTCGATCTCTTCCATCAATTNCTCAGCTTTGCACGTTCAGAGATACCACCCTTTAGAACCGTCTGAACCGTCCGAGTGGAGGAAGAGATGCTCGATCTCTTCCATCAATTCGTCGAGCGCCTGTTTTGGATGGTCTCGCACCCATGAGAACAGGTTGTACACGACTTCCTTCAGAGCGTATTCCAGCTGGACTTGGATCGATGACGCTTTCGAGCACTGCGTTCCCGAGGCGTTCGATTCAGGACCAAGCCGCAGCAGACTGTAGGCCAGCATCTGGAGGTGCCAGTGCCGACTGGCACCTCCCTCGTCCCGGACCTCGCAGTCTCCAAAGCCCAGATCCTGCTTCGAATCCTCGAAGAACACCTCTACCGGCCACCTGAATGAGTACGACCGGATCAAATGTTCGGACGGCGCATCGATCTTGTTCGAGGCAAAATACCTCACCGGGTTCTCTTCGTCCTCTTTTTCTGTGACTTTCTCCGCGATGAGGAGCCGCACTTCATCCAACTCTGAGATAGAGCGCTTCTGTGTCCAGATTTTGTAGGTTTCATCATCAATCTCTCGTTCGGTTTTGTCGATGCGCTCTTCCAGCGCATCGACGCGGATCTCCTCGCCACCGTAGGTCACTTGCCGATTGCTGCGGAGCGGGCCGACCCAGTCCTTGCCGTATGATTCGATGTACTCGGTGAGATTCGAATCGTGGGTGAACCACGAATCCATGAGGTAGGTGTCCGCCGGGACACCTACCTCGTCTTCGAGTTCATCGATGATGTCTCTGGCAAGGTCGTACTTCGACTGGTCGTCGTCATCATCGTAGAGGCGAAAGGCGAGTGGGTAGGCGGTTTTGTCGTCGGCGTAGAAGGCGTAGACGAGATTCTGTCCCCAGACAGTTTCGCCTTCGGCGTGATCGTAGAACTTGCCGACACCGGGAAGTTCCTTCCCGGTTTTGTCGGTGACCGAGTCGTCGAGGATGACGTAGCCATCCTGTGACCACCGCGTTTCACCGTGTTTCTGCAACTCTTCGAGCCGTTCATGGTTGACCTGATCCTCGTCCCAGTCGTACTCGGTGAGGAACTTGTTGACTGCTCGTTTGCCCTGTGCGGGAAGGATCTCACGTGCGATCCCAGCCACGGTCTTGTTGCTGGCGGCAACAAGACCTGTGGTGTAGGTTTTCGCGTGGTGCTGCTGCTCGGACGATAGCGACTCGAACTCGTCGATTGGCTCCGTACACGACAGGAAGTCTGTGATTGGAAGCATCGCCCGTTACCCCTGCCTACATCCCGACGCTACTTAACGTGCAAAGCTGAG
>NZ_AOMC01000013.1 GCF_000336695.1 Halococcus morrhuae DSM 1307 | reverse complement strand
GGAAGTGCATAATCCATAACCTCTCGCGGGCGGTCGGCTAACGCCGCCGCCCGCTCTTTCTCTGTCAGATGGTCTGAGAGGCATCACCAGTGATACGCCGATCCATCCGCCGACCTTTATCAAATCTGTTAATTCTAACCCAACCGCAAATCTATGTTTTTGCATCGTGTGTCACGTCGAATCGTTGGTTAGAGCCGCTAAGAGTTGTATTCAGCTACCCC
>NZ_AOMC01000012.1 GCF_000336695.1 Halococcus morrhuae DSM 1307 | reverse complement strand
GAGCCGAGAGAGCTTTCGCTTGCGGGAGAAAGGAACGAAGAAACTCCACATCTACGAAGGGTGGGCGTGGCGCGAACAAGCACCCGAGGACAAGCCCGACTGGATGCCCGAAACGATCACTCAAGCGAACGTCTCGAAAGAGGGCATCGAGCACCTCGACGAGCTGTAGTTCGAGGGCCTGATACAGATTCATATGCAGCCAGTTGAAACAACGTGCATGGATGAAGGGCGACGGATATCACCGTTCGCCGAAGACACGCTTGCGCTGCTGACCGACGCGGCGGGTGGGTCCGGCGAGAAGCTTACGAAAGACGAGGCTCTCGAAGTGATTCAGGCCGACGAGCACTTTGGAGAAGCCGACGCCCAAGCAGCGCTGACCGAACTCGAAAGCNTTACGAAAGACGAGGCTCTCGAAGTGATTCAGGCCGACGAGCACTTTGGAGAAGCCGACGCCCAAGCAGCGCTGACCGAACTCGAAAGCTGTGGCCATATCTACTACGTCGATGAGACCGTCCGAATCACACCGACCGACGAGTGAGTGGTAACTCGCTGGGACACAACCAGCAGGTCGTCTCTGTCGGGATTTCACTTTCAGTCCGGTTGGACAGCTTCTATCATCGTCCGGTGGATAGCTGAATATCGAGGTCGGTGCAGATCCGGTCCTCAAACGAGTGTCTCACACGCTCTCTCCCCTCTTATGATACGGACAATCAGACGGCTACTTTCCCGGACGACAGAGGAGTCGATCGTTGAATGCCGTCACTGCGGTACGAACGTCGAGCCAGAGGCCGATTCATGCCCGGGATGTGGCTCAACTGAGATCGCGTCCTATGACATAGCTTCATGAGCTGAGAGGAGTTGCTTCGTCCCGCCCGTCCCGTGCCCGTCCACAGCGACGTGGTGTGAGGGGTGAACCGCGCCAGAGAGCCGTTTTCCACTCGAAATCCGGTGTGTCGCCCACGGCTCTTTAGACAGTGACGTTCTGAGTGGTGCCTATGGCGATTCCGTTCGGAGCGACGTGGGGGACGCTGATCGAGCGCTGTGAGAAACTGCCCGCCGACGCGACGCTGATCACGCCGCTGGCGTCGAAGCGATTCCGAATCACCGACATTCAGGAGCAGCGAATCATCATCGAAGACGTCGATTCGGGTGACTCACAACCGCTGCAACGCGAGCAGTTCGAAGCGCTCGCCGAGCACACTCGCGAGGCAATCGATGGCTACGAACTCTCCCGGCTGCCGACGCAAGCCGAACCGTACGCAGCGGTGCTCGCACTCCACCCGCGCTACGTACTTGATGAACGCGAGAACACGTTGACTGAGCTCGATGAGGCAGACGAAAGCGCCGTACTGGACGATGCACCGCACTTGTCGATGACCGCGAATGCAGACGACCAGCAGGACAGCGAGCGTGAAGAACCCGAGATCGACGTCTATTCGGACATGCTTTTGCTGATTGATGCGCTCGAACGCGAGGACATGAGCGCTCTCGAAAGCGTCGAGACGCCCGTGCTGGTGAACCTCTACACGCTGCTGTCGGACGTCCAGCGCAACGCCAACGACCTGCGGCAGGACGTGACCGATGTGCTCTTGGAGCGCGTCGGTCACGACCGCCCAGTCCACGGCCAGTACGGTTCGGTTCAGCGGACGACGCGCCGGAACCGCTCGCTCAAAGACGATGAGGAAGTGCTCGATGCGTTCNGGTTCGGTTCAGCGGACGACGCGCCGGAACCGCTCGCTCAAAGACGATGAGGAAGTGCTCGATGCGTTCGCAGAGACTGGCATCGACCGCGAACAACTCGTCGGCGTTGACCGCTCGAAAATCGAGGAAGCGCTGGATGTCGTTTCAGTGTCCGAATCGGCCGTTTACGATGTCTCCGAAAGCGAGTACGTGCGCAAGGCCGAGGTGGACGAAGAACGCAAGGAGACGCGCCTGCAGGGACTCAAAGACCGGTTGGCAGTCAGNTACGTGCGCAAGGCCGAGGTGGACGAAGAACGCAAGGAGACGCGCCTGCAGGGACTCAAAGACCGGTTGGCAGTCAGCGACGACCCCGAAGCGGATGTCCTGCGCCAGGAAGTCGAGCGCTTGGAACAGGAAATCGAGGAGTTGACTGAGTTCTCGCCCGCTAGTACGTTCGAGACGCAGCCAGAACAGGGCTGAAACGTGAGTATGGATCCCGATTCCGGAGGTTGGTGGCAGCCTTCGCGAGCCGCTGG
>NZ_AOMC01000011.1 GCF_000336695.1 Halococcus morrhuae DSM 1307 | reverse complement strand
CCCTTTTGGTGACGGGTTTTCGAAATTGGCCGTGTGTGTCTATCTAACGCATTCATTCGTGTCGATAAGCGTTAATATGGCCAAAAAGTAGATATGACTTTAGCAACTACTATTGTATATACAATGACTTCGAAACACGTGGGACAATCGGTTGCTGAGAACCTTCGGACGATCCTTGCCGACGCGAGTGGAGAGGTGATTGCGGTGGGCTTGGACGAAAA
>NZ_AOMC01000010.1 GCF_000336695.1 Halococcus morrhuae DSM 1307 | reverse complement strand
GGATGTCCTGGAACTGCGAGCCGCTGCTGAGCGACTGGACGACACGCTGTTGGTGACCGAAGAGATGGTTGTTTCGCTGCTCACGCCGGGTGATGGGCAGAGCGCTGCGCTGGTGACCGACGACGAGGAGTTCGTCGCGGCCGTGCGCGAGCGCTGGAATTATCTCTGGGGAGATGGCGCGCAATTCGACCTACGGACGCCGGCGTACTCGCGCGTGCTCGAAACACTCGCCGATGAGTTCGATTCGGAGACGGAAGCAGACTTTGAGACGGTACTGGAGNGGATGTCCTGGAACTGCGAGCCGCTGCTGAGCGACTGGACGACACGCTGTTGGTGACCGAAGAGATGGTTGTTTCGCTGCTCACGCCGGACGATGAGCAGAGCGCTGCGCTGGTGACCGACGACGAGGAGTTCGTCGCGGCCGTGCGCGAGCGCTGGAATAATCTCTGGGAAGATGGCGCGCAATTCGACTTACGGACGCCGGCGTACTCGCGCGTGCTCGAAACACTCGCCGATGAGTTCGATTCGGAGACGGAAGCAGACTTTGAGACGGTACTGGAG
>NZ_AOMC01000009.1 GCF_000336695.1 Halococcus morrhuae DSM 1307 | reverse complement strand
TTTTTCGGCGGACTGCCGACGAACAGGTGAACGTGGTCGTCCATGATTTTGGCTTCGACCAGTTCGATGTCCTTGTCGTCGCAAATCTCAGCGAAGATGCTTTCGAGGGGTTCTGCCTTCCCCGTCAGTACCGGCTGCCGGTACTTCGGCACGAACACTACGTGGTAGTAGAGTTCGTAGACCGCATGACGGGTACTCTTTGGCATCTATGCATACTATGGGTGGCCGGACGCTTAAACGCTCCTATCGAACCCCAGTCCGGCTACTGCCGGGTAGTTGGCGGTTGAACACTACCACGACAGAGCTTACGGCGCGTATCCCCGCCGTGAACGGCGAGGCTTNGGGTAGTTGGCGGTTGAACACTACCACGACAGAGCTTACGGCGCGTATCCCCGCCGTGAACGGCGAGGCTTTGCGCCTGTCTTTCACGTAATTAGCTAACAATACCTCTCATGGTTGCAGTGAACCTTCGCGAAGGCGTCCGGTATGGTGCCTACTTGCTTGGCTACTTCATCGTACTGTTCCTGATCGGCGGCATCATCATCGAGATCGGTGTCGAGCTATTCCTCACGGACAGTTTGTTTCTCACTATCATCGGCGCGATCGTTGGTGCCATCGGCGGGTTGGTGATCTACGCCGGTCTGCTCGGGTTTGGATACAAAATAATCGCCGATGCCGTAGAGCAGGGCATTCGAAGCTCTCAACGCCCGACCGAAGAAGCCACCGGCCCATCGAGAAGTCAGCAGATAGTGGATGTCATCACGAACAACCCCGATGATCAAGACGTGCCACCGGAGCAGTAGCGACTGACGGTCGACACCGCCGCTCAGTTTGCAGTAGTTGCGGTCTCGATCGCCATCTCCAGATCCGCGATGATCCGGGCCGGTTCCTCGATACCGACCGAGAGACGCACGAGATCATCGGCGACGCCGGAGGCGTCCCGTTCGGCATCGGTGAGCTGTTGGTGTGTGGTGCTGGCCGGATGGAGGACCAGCGTCTTCGCGTCGCCGACGTTGGCGAGCATACTCGCGAGCTCCGTCGATTCGACGGTCGTTCGCGCAGCCTCGTATCCACCCGCCACGCCGAAGGTGATCATCCCGCCATAGCTACCGTCCAGATACTCGCTCGCCGTTTGATGCGTCGGGTGATCGGCAAGTCCCGGGTAGTTGACCCACGAGACGTCGTCGTGATCCTGTAGCCACTCCGCAACGGCCAGTGCGTTCTCGCTGTGGCGTTCCATCCGCAGTGGCAGCGTCTCTATTCCCTGTAACGTCTGCCACGCGTCGAACGGGGCCTGCTGGTTGCCCAGATCGCGCATTCCACGGGCGATCGCAGCGTAGGTGAACGCCTCCTCACCGAACGTCTCCACGAAATTGACGCCGTGGTAGGCAGGGTTGTCTTGCGCGAGTTCGGGGTATTTCTCGGCGTGCTCGGCCCACGGGAACGTCCCACCGTCGACGACGACACCGCCGACGGTTGTCCCCGAGCCGTGGAGCCACTTCGTCGTCGAGTTCCACACGAGATCGGCACCGTGTTCGATCGGGCGACAGAGCGCAGGCGTCGCGAACGTGTTGTCCACGAGCAGCGGGACGCCGTGATCGTGCGCGATATCCGCCACGCGCTGGATGTCCGGCGTATCGAGCGCAGGATTGCCGATCGTCTCGAAATGGACGTAGGCGGTATCCTCGTCGATCGCGTCGGCGTATGCCTCGTAATCGAGCGGATCGACGAAACGGGTGGTTATCCCCCGTCGTTCGACCGAGTGGGTGAAATAGGTGTACGTACCGCCGTACAGCGACGAGGCGGTGACGATGTTGTCGCCCGCGGCCGCGAGCAGGAAGGTGGTGAGATCGAGCGCGGCCATCCCGGAGGCGGTAACGGCGGCCCCGACACCGTTTTCGAGCGTCGCAAGGCGGTCCTGCAGCGTTTCGAGCGTCGGATTCATCAACCGGGAGTAGATGTAGCCCGGCTCTTCGAGCGAGAACTGTGCGGCGGCGTCCTCGGCGTCGTCGAAGACGTAGGAGCTGGTCTGGTAGATCGGTGGTGCGCGGGAACCAGTTGCAGGGTCAGGTTCCTGACCAGCATGGACCGAGTCCGTCGCAAGGGAGCGGTCGTCTGTATTATCGCTCATACATGTCTCAACCAAGACAACCGCCATGATGGTGTGTTTGGAGGCCAACGTTGCCGACGACGATGACGGCATATTGGGCTCCTCTCCACACGACCAGTACTCAGAACTCCGAAGAGTACAGTAATAGCGATCTCTCGGAACTGAATCCAACGACAAGCGCAGCGCCGCTCGGAATCCGTGAGAAAGCGAGATAGCGGGAGGTGGATTTGAACCACCGATCTGCGGGATATGAACCCGCCGGAATGTCTGGCTATCCCATCCCGCTACCTGATCCACTCTTCGAGGCGGGGTAAAGATTCCGACCACGATGCACCCACCGATCGAAAATGATGGCTCTCGCTCGCAATCGGCGAACGGTTATCACGCTCTGTCCCCTTACACATGATATGGGCGATATGTTTCGGGAGCTCGGGCGGCGGGTCGAGCAGTTCAAGCAGGACGTGGACACCGCTGCGGCGGAGAACGCGGACTACCGGTGTAGCGAGTGTGGCGCGCAGTTCGCTGTGCACCACGATCGCTGTCCGGACTGCGGTGCAGCGGAGCTCGTTCCGACGAACACTGACGAAGATGTCGCATAATTCCCGTCTCGCTACCTTCCGTTGGCGTGACTACCTCCTCTCGTTCCACCAGTAGTCAGAACGCTCGCTTCCGCCCACGTTCACCGATCACTGTCGAGGTTTCCCGTCGATCACATCTCACGTCCGCTCGCGCGGAGACGAGCGTACCACACCGTGCCCGGCCCCGCACAGAACCGCAGAAGCCCTCACTCGCTTCGCTTACGGCTCACTGCGTTCGCCGTTCGCGTGGCGGCGCGTCACTCCGTTCGCGCCGCCCGCCGCTCGTTCGCCCTTCATCCGCCAGGTCCGCCCCGCACCGCCGACCAGCACCGTCTCACCGGCACGAACGGTTTCGCCCAGCTCGACGGCGAGATCCGCACGGTCGATTTCGGGTGGAAAGCGCACGTCCACGCGGCTTCCGAAACTGATGTGGCCGATGCGCTCGCCGCGCTCGATCCGTGTGCCGGGTTCGACGGCCGGATGGATGCGCCGGGCGAACGCGCCGGCGATCTGGATGACCGAGAACGCACCGCAGTCGATTTCGACTTTCTCGTTGCGGTCGGAGTCCTTCGAGAAGGCCGGTCGGTTCGCTCCCGGCGAGTGCGTCACCGCCTCGACGGTGCCGGCCAGCGGCGCGCGATTGACGTGGACGTCCGTGACGCCCATGTAGATCCCGACGCGCAGTCGCTCGCCCTCGCGGCGCACGACCGACACACGACCGTCGGCCGGCGCGACGATTCCCCTCTCCGGTGTCTCGCGTTCCGGATCGCGATGAAAGACGAGCGCGAGCAGCCCCGCCACGACCGCCGCGGCACCCGCCACCGGCGACAGCAGCGCCGCCACCGGCGCGAGGGCGAACGCGGGCGTGGCGTATCGCCACGCATGGGGCGCGAATCGCACGCTCACCGCTATTCCCATCCCGTAGGTGTGTCTTCCGATATGCCCCGATCATCGGGTTTATTCGACCGGCTCCAGTAGACACGCCGAATGGAGCGCCGTCACGCTCGCTACCCGTTCCTCGACGATGCGCGCCATGCCGTCGGGAACGCGGAGTTCGACCTCCAGTCGCTCGCCGCCGACGAGCGGGTGCGCGAGCGCGCGAGCGAACGGGTCGAACGCGCGCTCGACGACGGCACCGTCGGCGAGCCCAGTCGAGCCACGCGCGTCGAACTGCTCTCCTACCCGCTCGCGCGCGTGCTCGTCTCGCTCGTCGACGAACACGTCCTCACGCGCAAATACGCCCGTGCCGAGGCCGCGACGGCACATGACCGCCTCGCTGACGCCGAGAACCGCCGCGAGCTGAAAAGCGCCCGTACCGAACGGCTGACCAGCGAGGAGCTCCTCGCGGAGTTCGATCTCGCCACGGACGTCCACACCGACGGCGACGGCTACCGCGTCGCTGTCGGGGCCTACCTCCCGCTGGCGGCCGACATGCGCGGCGAGGAGTGGCGACTCGTCAACCGTGCGCTCTCGGATGGGGAGGTGTCGATCTCGACGACCGATCTCGACGAACTCCTCCGGAAGGCGATCGAGCGGCGCGTCGCTGAGGGGCTGCCGCTTTCCGTTCCGGACGGGATCGCCGACGCGCTCGAATCGACCGTCGCGGAGATCCGCGAGCGCCTCGCGGAACTCGATCTCACGCGCGATATCGACACCGTCGTGCCCGACCGGTTCCCACCCTGCATGAAGGCGCTGCTCGATTCGGTCCAGAAGGGCGAGCATCTCCCCCACCACTCCCGGTTCGCCATCACCTCCTTCCTCACGTCGATCGGGATGAGCACCGACGAGATCATCGACCTCTACATGGTGAACCCGGGCTTCGGCGAGGACATCACCAGATACCAGACCGACCATATCCGCGGCGAGACCAGTCCGACGGAATACTCGCCGCCGTCGTGTGCGACGATGCAGTCCTACGGCGACTGTGTCAACATGGACGATCGCTGCGAGACGATCTCGCATCCGATGGCGTACTACGAACAGGCCCTCGACGACGCTGACGAAGAACTCTCTGACTGGCGCGACGACGAAGTCGATGCTGACGACGAAGCTGAAGCGGACGCCTGATCACTGGCCGGCGAGCCAGTAGCCCGCCGCGCTCATCACCACGACGAAGAAGACGATCGAGCCGATGAGCGCGAGCGGTCCCACACCGGAGAGGTTCGGGTAGAGGAGACCCACGGCCACGATCGCGACGAGAAACAGCACAACGGCTGCGATGGAGACCGCGGCTTCGACGAACGTCTCCCGTTCCATACCAGTTCCTTCGCCGGCCGCGAGAAAAGCGCTTCGAAGCCCGCACGGCCGTGTGCATCACTCCCTTCGACCGCCTCTCTGGACTCGTCAAGCGAGCATCTCCGATACGAACGGATGAAAACGAAGCGACACCGGAGGACGGACCGTTTCGACAGCGCGATGAAGGATAAAAGATAAACCGTCCTGTGGCGACTCCCACCTATGAACGGCGGTTTCTAGTCCCGATGCAATCCTCGATTTCATCATGAGTGTCCCCACCGACGAACCGACCGCCCCGCCCGTCTCCCGCCTCGCCAGAGCGCTTGCCGTGCTCGGCGCGCTCGTCGCGACGCTCGCGGTCGGCGTGGCGGTCGGCCCGCTGGCGGCCCTCATGATCGTCGCCGTCGGCGGTGCCCTCTTGCTCGCCTCGACGACGGCGGCCTTCGCGCTCGGGCAGGTCGTCCTCGTCGCGCTCGTTCCGCCCGGCGGTGCGCTCGCGATATTCGCGATCGCCGAGATCGGCCTGCTCGGTGTGCTTTGCAGCCCTGCCGTCGATCATCACGATCCGGGACGGCTGCTCGTCGCGTCGCTGCTGGCCGGGCTCGCGGTCGGGGCGACCGGCTGGCTCACCCTCCGATCGAGCCAGGCGGTCTGGCCCGCCGCGGGCGCGCTCGTCGTCACCACCGCCTTTCTCGCCTACGGGATCCACCGCTACGAACGCGTGACGCTTGGGTTGGTGGAGACCGCATGAGCGAGAGCGAATCGCGGAATCGAGCCACCGACGCGGACGAGGAGGTGACCGACGCGGAATCGATCGAACCGGACGAGGAAGGATCGACCGAGAGCGCCGAACTCGCCGCGCAGGTCGACGTGCTCCGCGAGGAAAACCAGCGCCTCCGCGAGGAGTACGCCCGGGCGCGCCGGACGCAGTACCGACGGACGGCGCTCGCGCTGGCCGCGGTCGGTCTGCTCGCGACGCTCGGCGGCGTGGCCCTGCCCGACTCACGAACTGTTCTCTTCGCGCTCGGCGGCACCGGCCTGTTCGCGGCCGCGCTGACCCGCTATCTCACCCCCGAACAGTTCATCTCGGCGTCGGTCGGCGAGGGGATCTATGGCTCGCTCGCGGCGACCGAGGCGGCGCTCGTGGCGGAGCTCGGGCTCCAGGATGAGCGGCTCTATCTCCCCGGACCCGACACGCCGAACGGCGTCTCGATCCGTCTGTTCGTCCCCCAGCAATCGGAGTACGATCTTCCTTCGCCGTCGGCGCTCGATTCGGTGTTCGTCGTCGCCGACGACGAGGCCGAGCGTGGCGTTGCCCTCCATCCGAGCGGCGGCCCGCTGTTTACCGAGTTCCGTCGCACGCTGTCGGGTTCGCTCGCCGACGAACCGGGCGCGCTCGCTGCACAGCTCGCCGACGGGCTCGTCGAACAGTTCGAACTGGCACGAAGCGCAACGCCCGACTACGACGAAGCGGGACAGGTCACGATCGCCATCGATGGCAGCGCCTACGGCGCGATCGACCGGATCGACCATCCTGTGGCCTCGTTTCTCGGCGTCGGGTTCGCAGCCGGGTTGGAGCAAGCGGTGGCCGTCGAAACGACGGCGACCGACGGCGACCGTGCCGACTTCCTCGTGACGTGTTCGTGGGACGACCCCACCTAACGGTCGTCTGGCGAGCCACCGTCGTGGACCGCCGTCTGCGTCGCCGGGGTCTGATCGCCGCCCGGCGGCTCGACGCCGCTCTCGATCTCCGCCAGCACGTCCGCGGCCGAGACGTCGCCGAGTGATGCGTCGGTGCTCAACACCAGACGGTGAACGAGCACCGGTTCGAGCAGCGCCTTCACGTCGTCAGGGATGACGTAGTCGCGACCATGGATGGCCGCACGGGCTTTCGCCGCGTCGAGGAAGGCGAGTGTGGCCCGCGGCGACGCGCCGTACTCGACGTTCGGGTTCTCGCGGGTCGCCGCCACGATGTCGAGGACGTACTCCTTCACGGAATCGTCGACGTACACCTCGGTGACGGTCGCGCGTGCGTCGAGCAGCTCGTCGGCGGTGGCGACCCGCTCGATCGATCCCGGATCGAGGTCGGGATCGTCGTCGAACCGATCGAGCAGTCGCCGACCTTCGTCGCGGTCGGGCAGGTCGGCCGTGAGCTTGAGCTGGAAGCGATCGCGCTGGGCCTCCGGCAGCTCGAAGGTGCCTTCCATCTCGATTGGGTTCTGGGTCGCGACGAGCATGAACGGCTCCGGCAGCGAGAGCGTCTCGCCGCCGATCGTGACCTGTCGCTCCTGCATCGCCTCCAGCAGCGCGCTCTGGGTTTTCGGCGTCGCCCGGTTGATCTCGTCGGCGATCACCAGGTTCGCGAACACCGGCCCGCGCTGGAGCTCGAACTCGCCGGTCGGCTCGCGATAGACGTGCGTGCCGGTGACGTCCGCGGGCAGCACGTCGGGGGTCATCTGCACGCGCGTGTGTTCGAGCCCGCTCGCGCGGGCGAACAGCCGTGCGAGCGTCGTCTTCGCCACTCCGGGAACGCCTTCAAGCAGTACGTGCCCCCGGGTCAGCGCGGCGATCGTCAGCCCCTCGACCAGCTCCTCCTTGCCGATGAGCACCGCGTCGATCTCCGCGCTCAGCGTCTCGTAGAGCTCTTCGGGGGCAGTCATCGTCCGTTACTCATCCCGACGGGCCATAATCCCTTGTATGACGCGCTCGGTCCGCTCGTCGTCCCAGTCGGGGTGGCGCTCGCGAACGAACGCCGCCAGCGCCTCGGGCCGTGCGGTCAGCGATGACTCCTCGGCGGGACCGACGCGATCGGTGAGTCGCCCGACGATACCGGGACGGCGCATGAACAGCGCGATGGCACCGATCCCGAGCGCTCCGAGGAGGATCTGGAGCAGGGGGGCGTCCCTGACGACCAACAGCGCGACCGACAGCGGCGGCAGGCCGCCCGCATGCGAGTAATCCAGCAGCACTCGCTCGTGAGCGCCGAACACCGACCGGACGAACGCCTGATTGCCCGAGCGCTCGACCATCGCGTTGATGAACAGGCTCGGATCACCGACGACGAGCACGCGTCCGTCGCCGACCGCCTCGCTCGTCGCGACCGGTTTCGTCCCGATATCTTCACCGTCGCCGAGCTCGCCGTCGCGGTCGGCGTCGACGTACGCCACGTCCGACGTGCTCGCGAGCGCCGTCGCGCCGTTCGGACTGACGGGCGAGCCGTGATTGAGCGTGAGCCCGTCGACGCCGGTCATCAGTGTGGCGTTCGAGACGTTACGGGCGATCGGCAGCGCCGTCGACCGATAGTTGTACTGCTCGTCGCGCAGCAGCTGGCCGGTCACGCGCGCTTGTGCGCCGACCGCCTCCAGAAGGGGGTTCGCGTGCTGACCGAAATCCTCGGCCACCAACAGCGTGCCGCCGTTGCGGACGAACGAGCGGAGCCGATCGGTCTCGCGCGGGCCGTACCCGCTCTCGGGCGAGAGGACGACCGCGACCGTTCCCTCGGGCGAACTGTTCGCGTATCGGTCCGTATCTCGGACGATCTCGCTGTCGGCACCCGCGGCCTGTGCCTGCTCGC
This sequence comes from Halococcus morrhuae DSM 1307, assembly GCF_000336695.1. Lineage (GTDB taxonomy): Archaea > Halobacteriota > Halobacteria > Halobacteriales > Halococcaceae > Halococcus > Halococcus morrhuae. The sequence continues at coordinate 5,915 of NZ_AOMC01000009.1, read as the reverse complement.
GGAGCTCGGAGGCACCGTCCCACGCATCGTTGTACGAGCCGAACGCGACGCTCGACGTGCTCGCCGCGAGCACGAGGCCGACGATTGTGACGACCGTCAGCGCGGCGAGCACGAGCTGTGGATAGCCGACGTCGAGACGGTCTCGCAGCCCCATTCAGAGCACCCCTTCCGGCAGGATCGCGAGCACCCGGCGGACGACGATGTAGGCGAAGCCGGCCAACCCAATCAGGACGATCCAGCGCAGCCGCGAGCGCCATTCGGGCGTCACCGAGAACGGCGCGGTGAGTTCGACGACGATCAGGAAGCCGATGAGCGAGACGACAAAAAATAGTTCTAGTGAGAGCGCCCCCAGAAGTGATAACCCGACGACGGCCGCGACCATCCAGGCCGTCTGCGCGTAGATGAACCGTTGCCGTCGACGGGTCGCCATACGCTCTCGATGTGTGCCCACCACTAAAAACGCGCAGGTCTCCCCGCGTCGCTGTGGCGATCTCGCTTGCCCGCCTGCCACCCGTTTCGAGGGTTCCACAAACGAACCCTCTCGGAACCATGACATCGAGGAGATCGCGAAGCTGATTTATCGAACTTTAGACATATATAGCCGTACTCCAGGAACATAGGACTTTTCCAAAGTCCTATACTCCTCTGAGACGACGATAGCATATGGCAGATCCCGCTGCCCCCGAGGAGTTCACCGATATCAGCGAGGCGGTCGGGGAGAACTGGGAAGCCGAAACCACTCCTTACGAGCGTGTCCGTGAGGTCATCAGCCGTGTATATACCCCGCTTTCCGCAGATACTGTAGCCGGGGATGCACGAACGTCGCCGAAGACCGCACGAAAGCACCTCAACGCCCTCGCCGACGAAGGGTTCGTCGCCACGGACACCGGCGAGAGCGGCGGGGTGTACTATCGGCGGTCACCGGAATCGCTCGTGGTCGAGCAGGCAGCGGACATCCTTGCCAACGTCTCGACCGACGAACTGAGGGGGCGTGTTTCGGAGATGCACGAGCGCATCAGCGACTTCCAGACCGAATACGGCGTCGAATCACCCGAAGAGTTGGTGGTCGATCGGACGAATCGGGCGCTCTCCAAGGCTTCGTCGGACCACGAGGACCTCGATGCCGACGTGATCCGGGAGTGGCAGACGACCCGTCGAAATCTCGCGTTCGCCAACGCCGCGCTCTCGATCGCCAACGCCGAACGCTTCGTCGACGAGGAGTCACGCTCGCCCGACGGGAGCGTCCCTGTCCGGTGATGGGAGGAACCAAGCGAGCGACCGAATCACACTCGCTCAGAGGGCCGACTGATCGGCCTGCCCTGATCGCCATTCGTGACGTGTTCAATACCGAGGAGCCGCTCGCGACCGCGCAGTTGGACGACTTTCTCGATCCGAACACGCTCGAAGTCAGCTTCGATGACGGTCTCTGTGGAGCCGAGACCGCACGACTCGACGTCCAGTGGACGACGCGTGATGACTACAAATTCCACTACACGGATCCGGAGAGGGTGGATCTTCGCTGGGGCAACCACCCTCACGGCGGCGACTACGCTCGTGTGAATGGATTCGAACACTATCACCCGCCACCGGATGCATCCTCCGACCCGAATGCCGTCGAGGACTCCTGTATCACGCAGTTGCCGGAACTACTCGTCACTCGTGCAGTCCTCATGCTCTGGCGAGTGGCATACCACGCGGACTCGTTGTCCCCTCTCAACGCGGGGACGAACCCTCCGTAGCTGTCGTCCGTCGATTTCGAGGTTCAACGCACACGGACCACTCTGGCCCGAGGTGATTTACTGCGCGTTCGCCGGACGGCTGCGCTGGCTTCCGCTCGCGAGCACGGCATCCAGTCGGTCGCGCGGGCCGACTTCGAACGCGGAGACGCGCCTGAGTCGGGCGAGATCGCGCCGGAACGACTCGAACCGTCGGTAGCGCTCGTAGGCGTCCTCGAGATCGGCGAGTCCGCCCGGCTCGAACAGCGCCGTCGGCGTGAGAAAGACGAGCACGTGCCCGTCGCCGCGCCGGGCGAGTTTGACCGTCTCGCGGAGCTCGGCACGGTTGCTGTCGTCGGTGAAGATCACCGTCCAGATCGTCCCGGAGAGCTCGGAGCGGCTCGTCCGTGCGGTCTCGAACAGCGGGTCGCCCGCGATGCGCTCGACGTATGTCGCCGTCGATTCGAGATACGGCGCGAGCGTTCGCTCGAAGTCGCTCCGGCCGGTGAGCGCGCGGGCGGTGTGGCGCAGCGTGGTGGGCCCGTCGCGGTCGTCGGCGCTCCCGGCGGTCGGATCGAGCGCGCGGAGTCGGCGTTTGACGTCGTCGTAGCGGCCGGCCGTCGGCGGGCGGCGATCGGTGATGCCGCCGTCGCCGACGGCGTAGTAGCCGAGCGGCTCGTCGAACCCGGCGACGCTGTCGACGAACGTCAACGCGACCTCCCGTGCGTAGTCGAGTTTCGTCTCGCCGGTCGGTCCGTCGCCCATCGTCGCGCGGTGATCGACGAGAAACGCTGTCGTTCGGTTGGTTTCGACCTCGTACTCGCGGACGTGCGGTTCGTTCAGCCGTGCGGTCGCGTTCCAGTCGATGCGGTCGGCCGTGTCGCCCGGGACGTACTCGCGGAGCTCGCCCGGATCGAGTCCGGTGTCCTGACGGCCGCTCTTGCGCCGCCCGTACGCCGCCATGAGCTGTTCGCCACCTTCGCCGACGTGGACGTTCCGCGGCCCTTCCGGCTCGACGACGATCGACGGCGTCGGCCCGCGCGACAGCTGCTCGACGAACAGCCCGTCGGCATCTTCGAGCGTGAGCGTCGGCTGGGGCAGGTCGTAGGAGCCGGCGACCGCCCAGGTGGCCGTCACCGTCGTGTCAGCCCGTTCGTCGCCGGGTGCGATCGCGAGCGTGCGTCCCTCGGCGTCGGTCCCCGTCGCGCTGACCGGCAGCCCGATCTCGATTTCAGTTCTCAGGGGGGCGGGCCCGGCGAGCGACGCCGCGAGCGTGACCGGCGTCTCGGTGCCCGCGACCACTCGCTCCCGGGCGAGGAACTGCTCGATGGTCATCGTGTCGGCCGTTGCCGACAGCGCCCGGACGAACAGATACTGGCGGCCGAGCAGCCACGCGCCGAGGCTCGCCGCACCGACCAACAGGGACGGGCGGGCGAACGCGATCGCGAGGACGGCGAGCAACAGCCCCGTCCCGGCGATCGCCCAGTAGCGGCGCGTGACCTGCATGCCACGAGGACGATCGGCCAGGTAGTTGAACCTACCCCATCGCCGTCGTGAGCTTCCGACGAGTCGGAGGCGTTCGGGAATCCGAGTGACTTCGTGCGATGTGGAACGGCTGGAATTTTATCCAACTATGTTGTGACTGTTATGCGAGTTCTTCGACGAACACAACCTTCTGGAGGCCAAAGAGAAATTCCAGCGTATTCATAAGACAATCTCTGACAAGCCCGAGAGGACGATCAAGTACGAGAACGCGCCGCACCCTTATTGACGATAGCTGCCGCAGGCCTGCTTGTGGAAACCACCTGCATTCGGTTCTATTGCCTCAACCACGCAACGGTATCGAGATCTGTAGCCATCACGAGAGATGCTGCCAGATCGTGGTCGGATCAGTATCGTTCAGGTCGGCGTTCGTCTGCATCTTCCGGAGTTCAGTGATACAGCGCTTGGCGACCAACGGATAGATGTCGGCGGGTGTGAACGAAACGTCGAGTTCCATCAGTTCCGGCCAGTCTTCGGCCCAGATGTCCTCAACCACGCGGAGGTAGAGATCGTCATTCAGATGCAGGCCGAACTCACGACACTCCTCGACGACCATCGTCCGCACCTGTTTCCGGATCCGTGCCGGCGTACAGTACGTCGCCACCACGTATTCGGCTCCCGATTCCGCATCTTCGGGCTGTTGGCCGAACTGTTCGCGGTTCAATTCCCGAAACTCCTCGCGGACCAGCTTCGCGCGACGCGCCGAGGCATCGCTTCGCACCACAACTCCTTCGACCTGTATATCCGCAGCCAGCGACGAAGGTGGAAACGTGTATGCCTCCGGAGCGAACCCATCATCGAGATGGTCGAGAACCGTTGCCGGAACGAACGACGAGGCGGTCGGCGCAGTATCGATTCGAATGTGCTCGAATATCTCCCTGGCAGTATCGATACCGAGAAAGCCCTCGAAGGTCTCCTCGTAGGGGTTGCCCGGTGGCGTCATCGTCTCGATTGCCGCGTACGGGAGGACATCGAAGCCAACCAACGCAGGCAGGTCGCGGTCGGTGTATCCGTAATCGAGCGTCGAGTAGACGAGATTCTCTGCGTACACGATCAGTGGGCCGTCGTATTCGTCATGAATTGTGCGAAGGGCAGCGATATCGACGCCCTCACGGAGGCAACGGACGGCACGGTGCAACGCACCATCGATGTCATCTAGCGAATCGCGGTGATTGCCCCGGATAGTCTTGCGAGTCCCGAAGACGAAATTCTCGTCACCATCTGCGGCATTAGCGACTTGCTCGGGATAGTGCTCCGCGTATCGCTGGTCGTACAGCGTGAATCGGAACGCGCTTCCATCGAACTTCTCGATGAGGGTCAGGTCGCTGGCGTCGAACAACTCCGACGAGACAACCGGATGGTCGTAGCGCGGGATCTTTGGGTACACCTTCATGGTTCGGTTATATCTCGATAAGCCGCCGCTGTCACATGATTGTTCGCTTAGCTAAGGACAGATGATATCAACTGTAAGTCCCGTACACCGTCGAGATACAAGAGCGAAACTCCCGCTCTTGCGGGGTATATTACGTATTAGTCTTTCGACAGTAGCAACTGAGATGCCTTTTTGTTCCTCTGGGAACATATGTCTACATATGGCAACACGAACCGAGACTGCGCTCCGGCCATCGAGCGTCGGTCGCCCTGACAGTTCATACGCGGTGGCTGCTGGTCTCTACGTTGCCGTCGTTGTTGCACCAATGGTTGTTCTGGGGCTCTCAGGCATCACATCGAGCGCCGCCGTTCTCTATCTCAGCCTGCTTGGGGCAATCGCGGGCGTTGCAGCCATCGCCGGATGGGCTGTCTCACGAAGCCAGGGACTTGCGGTCACTATCGGTCGAGCAGTTCTCGCTTGGCTTCTCCCGATCATCCCCTTCGCATGGGTTGTCGGCGTCTTCGGTGCAGCTGTCGTGGGGTGGGGACCACCGGATATAGCGTTCGTTCTCACCGTTATCGGCACGGGCGGTGGTGCATTTCTGGGGATCATCTTGCTGGGAATGAGTCGGAGCCGATACACGGAGGCTGTTCTTAGTGAAACTGTAGAGCTTGCACAGTGGGAAGCACGCTTGCCTCAACGCTGGCGGTACGTCGCTATTGCCGGCATGGTAGTTACTGGTATCCTCGGAATCAGCGGCCTCATTGCCGAATTCGCGTTCGGCATCGATTGGGCGGGCTGGTTTTATTGGCTCATATTCTTTTGGTCACTCTTTGCAGGCGTGGAGAATCCTCGAACGTTTCGAGTAACCGAAGCCGGACTCGCTGTCGGACGTCCACTCCAGCACCGATTCAAGCCGTGGGCGGCACTCACAGGGTATACCGTGACTGACGATGCGCTTGTTCTTCAAACGACCGCGTGGTGGCGACCAGCATATCGATCCGATCGTGACGACATCGAGAACTTGGATACCGTGGTTGCCTCGCTTGAGAGCGTATTCGACGCCCATCGATGATACGAGAGTCAATAGCGGAGTGTATGCACGCTTTTCTCTGATGACACGCCCGATAACATCCTTTTCCTCACTAGGACGTGTCCGATGGTGTCATAGAACTATTCTTGCAGATTTCATTCCAACCCACTTTCAGTACCTCGTCTAGATTGACGACGTTATTTTCTGCTGATGATTAGGGTGAGCTTCTTGAGGCACACAGACAAACTCACGG
>NZ_AOMC01000008.1 GCF_000336695.1 Halococcus morrhuae DSM 1307 | reverse complement strand
GTGTTTCGGCGCGCGTAGTCGATCGTCGGGAACTCGATGTGACCCGGATGGAGCGTCTCCCGTTCGACGTCGCGTGTCGAATCTTCCGGAAGGCGATATCGGCGGAGTTCGCCCGTTGGAAGCGTCGGCGACGGCGAGCGGAGGTTGTCGAGGCCGAGCGCGTCGACCACCGACGCGTCGGGATAGGTCACGAGGTCGAGCACGATCTCCTCGTCCTCCTCGAAGGCGTTGACGTGATGGAAGACGAAGAACGGCTCCGTCCGATGGGTCGTGGCGACGTCGCCCGATGCGCGATCGAAGACGATGAAGCGCGTGCCGCGCTCGGGTTTCCAGGTGAAACTCCCGGCCACGGTCGATCCACGGAGCAGCGCGAGCGGCGAGACGACGAACGGGCTCTCGGTGAGCACCACGTAGTTCGGGGTGAGCGCGAAACTGTGGAGATAGGCGGCCTCGTCGACCGTCACGCCACCGATGATCTCGGGATCCATCTGCCCGTCGGGAACTCGATAGAGCGTATAGCCCGGATTCCGGCCGAAACGCGTCGCGTAGCCGATCGTCTCCCCGCGGTGGGCATCGTAGTGGGGATGCACCGTCGTCGTGGTGCCCAACGGTTCACGAGCGTGCTGGCCGCGCGTTTCGAGCGTCTCGGGATCGAACTCCAGCGGACGCGGGCTTTCGGTGGTGGCGACGACGGAATCGCCGCGTGTTTCGATATCGACGCAGGCGTTGTCGGTGATCCTCGGCGAGAGCAGTCGTTTCAGTTGATCGAGGAGACCGATGTCGGGGACGGTAGCGAACTCGCGAAAGCCGAGTTCGCCATGCTCACGGGCATATTCGTACGCCTTGCTCCGGAGAAAGCGATTCGAGTAGCGGACTTGGCCATCCTGAATCGCAAATCGTCGGAGCAGCGCGAACCCGTCGAACCAGTGGTTGAGCGGTCGGTTGCCGACGCGAAAGCGGCCGGGGCCGTTGCGGAGCAGGGTTCCCGCGAGCCAGTCGGGGAGATCACCCTCGACGGGCAGCGGTACGCGATCGAGCTCCTCCGAGATCGGCTCGAAGCCGAGGCGGTGGTCCATACACGGTCGAGAAGCGCAGCGGCCATAGCATTCGGGGTCAGTCGTCTTTTATACGCGCCGCCGTATTATCCCACATGGATGCGCTCGCGGCAGGGTCGGACGCGGCATCGCTGTCCGGTCGGACGGTCGCCGTCGTCGGCGGGGGGTTCGGCGGGCTCTCGGCGGCGTGCTACCTCGCGGCCGCGGGGGCCGACGTCACGGTGCTCGAAAAGAACGGGCAGGTCGGCGGCCGTGCCTCACAGTTCGAACAGGACGGCTTTCGCTTCGACATGGGGCCGTCCTGGTATCTGATGCCCGACGTCTTCGAGCGCTTTTTCGATCACTTCGACGCCGACCGCGAGGATTATTATGGACTCGAACGGCTCGATCCCCACTATCGTGTGTTCTTCAAGGACGGCGATCGCGTCGATCTGACGCCCGATCGCGACCAGGTGCGTGCCGTCTTCGAATCCTACGAGGAGGGTGCGGCCGAGGCGTTCGACGACTACCTCGTCCAGAGCGAGTCGACCTACGAGGCGGCGATGGAGCGGTTCGTCTACACCGATCGACCGCGATTTCGCGACTGGGTCGACACCGACGTGTTCCGGTCCGCGCCGGTCGGGCTGAACCTGCTGCGCTCGATGGAGAGCCACGTCTCGAACTACTTCGAGCACCCCAAACTCCAGCAGATCATGCAGTACACGCTCGTCTTCCTCGGGGGCTCGCCGAAGAACACGCCCGCGCTCTACACGATGATGAGCCACGTCGACTTCAACCTCGGCGTCTACTACCCCGAGGGCGGTTACGGTGGCGTCGTCGACGGCATCGCCGAGCTCGCGCGCGAACGCGGCGTCACGATCGAGACCGATGCAGAAGTCGGCGAGATCACGCGCCGACGCGGCGGCTTCTCGCTCGACACCGCTGCGGGCGAGCACACGCCGGAGATCGTCGTCTCCGATGCCGACTACGCCCACACCGAACAGGAGCTCCTTCCTGAGCACGAGCGCCAGTATTCGGCCGACTACTGGGACGAGCGCACGCTCGCGCCATCCGCCTTCCTGCTCTATCTCGGCGTCGAGGGCGACGTCGACCCGCTTGCCCACCACACGCTCGTGCTGCCGACCGACTGGGACGGCCATTTCGAACAGATTTTCGACGAGCCGGCGTGGCCCGACGATCCGGCCTACTACCTCTGTGTGCCCTCGCAGACCGACGACACCGTCGCGCCGGAGGGCCACTCGAACCTCTTCGCGCTCGTGCCGATCGCGCCGGGACTCGACGACACGCCCGAGATCCGCGAGCGCTATCGCGACTCGATCCTCGACGATATCGCCGCCAACACCGGCGTCGATCTCGCCGACCGGATCGTCCTGGAGAGGACGTTCTCGATCGACGACTTCGCCGAGCGCTACAACAGTCTGCAGGGCACGGCGCTCGGGCTCGCTCACACGCTCCGCCAGACCGCCCTCTTCCGACCGCCCCACCGCTCCGACGCCGTTCCTGACCTCTATTTCACGGGCTCATACACCACACCGGGTATCGGCGTACCGATGTGTCTCATCAGCGGCGAACACGCCGCGAGCGCCGTCATCGAAGACCACGGATGAGTCGCGAGCGCGTTCGTCGCGGTGTGGACCGATTGCAGGGAACCATCCCGCCCGAAACGACCACGACGGGCTATCTCCTGCGGCTCTCACGGCCTCGGTTCTGGTTCTACCTCGCCGGACCGGTCGTCGTCGGCGTGGCCTACGGCGCTGACTCCCTCGCCACCCTGTTCGCGCCGATCGCGCTCGCACTGTTCGCCTACTTCCTCGTCCCGGCGAACGTCTTCCTCTACGGCGTGAACGACGTCTTCGACGCCGACATCGACGAAACGAATCCGAAGAAGGACGACCGCGAGGTGCGGTACACGGGCGACAAAGCCACTTTCGCCGCCGTCGTCGCAAGCGGGTTGCTCGCATTTGGCTTCGTCTCGGTGCTCACGCCGGCGGCACTCGCGACGCTCGCGCTCTTCGTCTTCCTCGCGGTCGAATACAGCGCGCCACCGCTCCGGTTCAAGACCACACCGCTGCTCGACTCGATCTCGAACGGGCTCTACGTACTGCCCGGCGTGATCGCCTACACCGCCGTCGCAGGCGAACTGCCGCCGATCGCGGCCGTGCTGGGTGGCTGGCTCTGGACGATGGGGATGCACACCTTCTCTGCCATTCCCGACATCGATCCCGATCGAGCGGCGGGCATCCGGACGACGGCGACGGCGCTCGGCGAGCGACGGACCTACGGCTACTGCGCCGCCTGCTGGCTCGCCGCGGCACTCGCCTTTTCGTTCGTCCACGTCCTCCTCAGCGTGCTCCTGCTCGCCTACCCCGTTCTCGTCTTCGCCATCGCCCGCTCGTCGATCGACGTCGACCGCGCCTACTGGTGGTATCCGGCGGTGAACACGCTCGTCGGGATGCTCTTCACCCTCGGCGGGCTCTGGAGGCTGGTCTATGGCGGCTGAGCGCGTGACCCGCCAGCACATCGAGGCACGTCTCGACGAGCTCGTCGCCGAGAACCGCTTCACGATCGCCGTGGTCTTCCCGCTGGTCGGGGCGGCCCTGCTGCTCGCGAGCGCCGCCGGCCTCGTCGGCCCGCCGCTCAGATACAACCCGTATCTCATCCTCTTCGGGACGGCGGTGATGCGTCTCCCGCTCGTGGCGGGGATCGCGCCGCTGTTCGACCGCCGGGCGGCGGTCGCGACCGGGCTGCTCGTCGCCTACTCGTTCGGGATCGAGCTCGTCGGCGTGCTGACCGGGTGGCCCTACGGCGATTTCTCCTACACGATCGAACTCGGCCCGATGCTGTTCGGGGCCGTCCCGCTCGGCCTGCCCGTTTTCTTCCTCCCGCTGGTGTTCAACAGCTACCTGCTCTGTCAGCTCGTGCTCGGCGAGCTCGCCCGGCGGCGGGCGGTGCGCCTCGTCGCGGTGATCTGCACGGTGCTGCTCGTCGACGTCGTACTCGACCCCGGCGCGGTCGCGATCGGCTTTTGGAGCTACTTCGGCGGGGCGTTCTATGGCGTTCCAGTTTCGAACTACCTCGGGTGGGTGCTCTCGGCCACCGTGACGGTCTTTCTACTGGACTACGGCTTCGACCGCGCACGATTGATGGATCGCCTCGAAAACTGTGAGTTCATGCTCGACGATCTGGTGAGCTTCGTCGTGCTCTGGGGCTCGATCAACGCCGTCTTCGGCAACTGGGTGCCGGTCGGCGTCGCGCTGGTGCTGGCCGGCGGACTCGTCAAAGCCGATCGGTTCGACGTGGCGGGTCTCGGGAGCGGCGAGCCCGGCTCGACCGAAGGCTAGCGCGTCGGCGTCACGCCCTCGGGCTCGTGGACGTACTGCGGGCTGTCGGAGATCGTGCTCACCGCTGCGAAGACCGCTTCGGGATCCTTGTTCCAGAGCCAGTGCCAGCGGGTGCGCACGAGCAGCGAGAGCTTTCGCGTCGAGGAGAGCTCGGGCGTCGTCGAGAGGGTATCGTGGCCGCGATCCCTGATGAGTCGGTGGTGATCGGCGTAGAGCACGGCCGCGAGCAGGACGGGGAGCTGGCAGTCGTCGGGGAGGTATTTGATGCCGGCGACGCCCTCGCGGTAGCGTTTCTCCGTCCGTTCGAGTTCGGACCGCATCAGCGCGGCGACGTCGTCGTTCATCTCGAAGCGCTCTATCTGTCGCTCGGTGACGTCGTGCTCGTCCAGGATTTCCTGGGGAAGGTAGATGCGATCGCGTTCGACGACGTCCTCGCGCACGTCGCGAAGGAAGTTGGTGAGCTGGAACGCCTCGCCGAGCGCGCGAGCGTGTGGCTGGGCGATTTCGGGATTGTCGGGTCTCATAACGGCGGTCATCATCTCGCCGACGGCGGCCGCCGATCCGCCCATGTACTCGTCGAGCTCCGCGTGGGTCTCGTAGCTATCCGTGTCGATGTCGGCGACCATCGCGTCGACGAACTCCTCGACGGCGGTGTCGGGAATTCCATACTGTTCGCGGAGATCGCTGAACGCCGCCACGACCGAGTCGTCAGTCGGGCCGCCGAGAGCGCCCTCGCGGAGGCGGGCGAGCTGTGCGCGCTGTTCGGCCGGCGGCGGGCCGTTCGGGTCGTCGACGATCTCGTCGGCGACGCGGAAGAACGCGTAGAGAACGTACGTCGCGTGGCGAACGCGCTCGGGGAGCAGTCGTGTCGCGACATAAAAGGTCGTCCCCGTTCGCCGATGGATCGCCTTGCTCTCGGCGAGCTGCGTATCGTCGACCATGTCAGTGTGTTTCGTTAGGGCGAGAGCGACTTATGTGTTTGTACGCTGTGAAGTTTAAGAACGAATTATAATAGAACCAACCATTTTGTTCCAACCGGCTATTCCGTCGATATCCCGCCGCTTTCCGGGTCGTCATACGGATATCCGGTCTCGCCGATTCCTGATGATCGACCGGTATTGTGGGTGAACGAAACGACAGTCAGGCGAATGCCACTCACGCCGCGCCGTGATCGATGTACACCGCTATCGCTTTTGGTCGTGGCTGCCATGGACCGAACAGGCACGAGCGTCTCGCGGGCGACGCTCGTCCATCCATCCATGACAGACCACATCGTCATCATCGGCGCGTACGGGAGCGCGGGCATCGCCGCCGCCGAGCGCCTCGTCGACGAACCGGACGTCGAACTGACCCTCGTCGATGACGGCCAGCCCGGCGGCGGACTCTGCCTTCTCCGCGGCTGTATGCCCTCGAAGGAACTGCTCTCGGCGGGCGCACATCGCTTCCAGGCGCGCCACGACGACCGCCTCTCGGGCGCGCCGACCGTCGATCTCGACGACGTCGTCGCGACGAAGGACCGCCACGTCCAGGGGTTCGCCGAACACCGGCGCGAGTCGCTCCACGAGCTGACCGAGCGCGAGAACGTCGAGTTCGTCCACCGGACGGCGACGTTCGTCGACGACCACACGATCGCCGTCGGCGAGCGGACGCTCGACGCGGACTACGTCGTCGTCGCCACCGGCTCGACGCCGAACGTCCCGCCGATCGACGGCATCGACGACGTCGACAATCTCACCAGCGACGATGTGCTCGACGCGACCGAGTTCCCTGAATCGGGGATCGTCATCGGGTTTGGCTACATCGGGATGGAGCTGGTCCCGTATCTCGGCGAGGTCGGTGGGATGGAACTCACCGTTCTCGAACGTAGCGAGCGGGTGCTCGACGAGGGTGATCCCGCGCTCGACGACGCGCTGACGGAGCTCTATCGCGACGAGTTCGCCATCGATCTCCGCACCGAGACACAGGCCACGAGCATCGAGGAGACCGAAGACGGCGGCGTCCGTCTCCGCACCGAACACGACGGCGAGGAGGACGTCGTCGAGGCCGACCAGCTGTTCCTCTTCACCGGTCGGCGGCCCGCCTTGGGTGGGTTGGAGCTCGATCGGTCGGCGCTCGACCCCGATCCCGATGCGGAGTGGGTCGAAGCGACGATGCAGGCCCGCGACGACGAGCGCGTGTTCGTCGTCGGCGACGCGAACGGCTGCGAGCCGATCCTCCACATCGCCAAGGAACAGGGGATCACGGCCGCCGAGAACGTCCTCGCACACCGGGACGACGAGGAGCTCGCGGTCTACGACCCGATCCATCACCACGTCATCTTCTCCGCCCTCGGCGTCTATCCGTTTGTCCGCGTCGGCCACTCGGAGGCCTCGGTCCAGGAGACCGATCGCGAGTACGTCGCGGTCACGCGTGAGGCACGCGACGACGGCGTGTTCAAGACGAAGGCCGTCCCCGAGGGGCTCGCGACGCTGGTCGTCGACAGCGACGACGGCACCGTGCTCGGCTATCAGGGGTTCCACCACGACGCAGACGTGATGGCGAAGACGATGCAGGTCGTCGTCGAGACCGGGATGGACGTCCGTGACGTGCCCGATCGCGCCTACCATCCGACGACGCCCGAACTGATCGACGGGCTCGTCCGGGAGGCGCGCTCGGCGATCGAGGAGTGAACGCTCCGTTCGCTCGCGTCGGGTCCACGCGTGCGAGCATCCCGCGCGACGACCGGGGATCGGAAATGCTTATTCTTCACAATACCGTACGTGCGGGCAACGATGTTCGGAACGATCACCGCGCGCGACCTCGCGGCACGGCTCGATAGGGGTGACGAGAGCTACGTTCTCATCGACACACGTCCGGCCGAGAGTTACGACTCGTGGCGCGTGACGGGTGCGGAGAACGTCCCGTTCGGGCCGGCTGAAGGGCTGAGCGACGACCAGCGCGACCGGATCACGGAACTGGCGGACGGCGACGAGGTACTCACCATCTGCGGGAAGGGTGCGACGTCGACGCGGCTCGCCTCGGAACTCGACGCCGACGGATTCAGTGACGTCTCGGTCGTCACCGGTGGGATGCGCGCCTGGAACGAACTCTACGAGACCGCCACGGTCGAGACCGCGTCCGACGACCTCATCGTCAGGCAGTTCCAGCGCCGTGCGAAGGGCTGTCTCTCCTATCTCGTCGGCTCGGAGCGCGCCGGCGAAGCCATTGTCGTCGATCCGACCCGCCACACCGACCAGTACATCACGACGGCCGCCGAGCACGGGCTGCAAATCACGGGCGTGCTCGACACGCACGTCCACGCCGATCACATCTCCAGCGGTCGCGAGCTCGCGACCCGACTCGATGTCCCGTACTACCTCGGCGAGAAGGCGACCGAGCGCGATCTCGCCGTCGATTTCGAACCGCTTTCCGACGGCGAAACTCTCTCGATCGGCAATAACGAGATCGAGACGCTCGCCACACCCGGCCACACGACCGAGATGGTCGCCTACCGCGTCGACGATGTCGTTCTGACCGGCGACAGTCTCTTCCTGGATTCTGTCGGTCGCACGGAGCTCGAATTCGGCGAGGAGGGGGCCGAGGCGGGCGGGCGCATGCAGTACGAGACCCTCCACGACACGCTGCTCGAACTCCCCGACGAACTCATCATTCTGCCGGGTCACGTCACGGTGCACGACGACGGGACGTACGCCACCGCCGAACCGGGCGAACTCGTCGGTGCCAAGCTCGGCGACGTGCACGCACGACTCGATCTCGTGGATCTCGACGAGGACGCCTTCGTCGAGCGGATGGTCGACGACGTCCCCGAAAAACCGGACAACTACGAAACGATCATCGCGATCAACCGCGGCGTCGCAAGCACGGAGAGCGCCACCGAGGCGACGACGCTCGAAACGGGTGCGAACAACTGTGCGGCCTGAGTAGGTCGATCAGATCGTGTCGTCGGGGTCGTGCTCATCGCTCATCCGTGAGACTTCGTCGGCGTAGCGCTCCTGGAGATCGGGATCGTCGATGCTTTCGAGATCGTTCGGCGAGACGTCCTTCGCGGCAGTCACGGTGTCGACGCCGATGGCCTGGGCGGCGAGCTCCCGGCGGAAGAGCCGCTCGCCGTCGGGCGTCGCGTACTTGAGGATGATGAGATCGCGGTTGTTGTACCCGCGCTCGACGAGCCAGACGCGGACGGTATCGCTTTCGTCAGCCATGTCCGGTGGAAGACGACCACGGGGTTAGGAAGTTCGGTTGTGGGTCGGTTCGTGACGCGGTCGCTCCGATTGCTTCACCGTATGAAGCGTTTTGGAACACGGCCAGAACCCGGACATCTGGACGGCGTTTCGATCACGCAAGCAATGCGGTCCCGTCGAGAACACGCTGGATGGCCCGTTCGGCGAGCAGCATCGTCGACCCGTTCCCACAGGCACAACCGCTGAGAACCGTCGTCGTTCCGGCGGCCGCCGCACCGACCAGCACGGCGGCCGGAACGCTCCACCAGCGGTCGATCAGGCCGACGGTGACGCCGACGAGCGCGACCAACAGCGATCCGAGCGTGAGATACAGCCGTTCGATCCCGACCCCGAGGTAGCCGACGACGGGGAGCCGATTCGCGCCGGCGACCTCCAGTGCAACCGACCCGACCGCCGGTTCGGGTGGCAGCACCGGCCCTCGGGTGCCGAGCCACACGAACAGCCCACCGGCGGCGAGCGTGCCGACGACTACCGCCAGCACGGCCAGGCCGACGGTCGTTCCCGACGGTCGACCGAGCCGGGACCGTACGGATGTCATATCGACGAGAACGGCTTTCGCGCCTTTTTATTTGGCGGCGGATCGGTCGCCGGCGAGCGAGGGACTATTCGTCGAGCAGCTGCTCGACGAGCATCGGCACGAAGGTACCGATGTCGGTGACCATGCCGACCGCCTGTGCGCTCCCGCGGTCGAGCAGTTGCGTGACGGTCGCGGGGTTGATGTCGACACAGACGACCCGCGTCGAGGAGGGCAGGCAGTTGCCGACCGCGACCGAGTGGAGGAGCGTCGAGAGCATGAGCACCATGTCGGCCTCGTGGGCCTGCTCGCGGATGGCGTTCTGCGCGTCGACCGAATCCGTGATCGTGTCGGGTAGCGGACCGTCGTCGCGGATCGATCCCGCCAGCACGAATGGGCGATCGTTGTCGATGCACTCGTACATCACGCCGGATTCGACCAGCCCCTCGTCGACCGCCTGCTCGATGGAGCCCGCACGGATGATCTCGCTGATCGTGTAGATGTGGTGTTTGTGGCCCTTTCGGGGGTGATCGAGCGTTTCGGTGTTCATCCCGAGCGAGGTGCCATAGAGATCGCGTTCGAGATCGTGAACCGCGAAGCCGTTGCCGGCCGAGAGCATGTCGACGTAGCCCTCGCGGACCAGTCGGGCGAGCGATTCGCGCGCGCCGGAGTGGATGAGCGCCGGTCCACAGACGGCGAGCACCGACCCGCCCTCGCGCTTCGTCTCGGCGATCGCCTCGGCGACCTTCGCGATCGTCGATTCCGATGGGCGCTCGGAGGAGACGCCGCCCTGCATGAAGCCGAACGCGCCCTCGCGGTTCCGGGGGCGTTCCGGTGGGCGGACGCGGATCCCGGTCTCGCCGGTGACGACGAGTTCGCCCTCCTCGATGGCGTTGAGCACCTTCGTGTAGGCGCACGGCTCGTCGTCCTCGCCTTTCTCGACGACCACCGCACAGTCCATCTCGATGCGCTTGACGGGGATCCACTCGCCGTCGTGGCGGATCTCGGTGTGGTGGTTCGTCGTCGAATAGAAGCCCGATGGCACGACCTGATCGCCGGGTGCGGGTTCGAGCGTTGCGTCGACGGGATGGGAGGGCGTCGCACCGTTCTGGTGGAGTTCGTGGACGATCGACTGGAGCTCGTCCTCGGTGTCGGCCAGCACGGTGAGACGGGCGTACGACTCCTCGACTTCGCTCCGGCCGATGTCGAACTCGTCGACCTCGAAGGAGCCCCCGAGATCCATGATGACGCCGAAACACGACTGCATCATCCCCGAGTCGATGATGTGTCCCGAGAGTTCGACTTCGCGTGAAACGGTCATATCGGAGATTTCCGTCGGCAGGTAAGTCCGTTGTGGCTCTCAGGCGTCGGTGGACGATTCGACGATCCACTCCCGTTCGCTCCGCGCGGCGAGCCGGCGGTAGAGCGCGCGCAGGCCATCTGGATCGGTTTCTGGAAGCACGTGGAACTCGATGCGGCCGTCGCGGACCGACACCCGGAAGACGTCGCCGGTCTCGGTGTCGTGGACGAGATAGAGCGCCATCGGCAGGTCGAACCAGTCGCCGTAGGTGTATGGCTCGCCGTCGAGCACGTCCTGGAGGAGTTCGTCGAGCGCCTCGTTCTCGTGGTCGCCGGGGTTGGCGGGTGACAGCGAGAAGACGGTCGAGCCCTCGTATTCGAGCCCTGCGTGGCGCGAGTAGCGCCGTTCCGGACGATGGGAGATCGCGAACGAGGGCTCCTCGGTCATGGCTACCATGGGGTACGGCGCGATATCGTTTATATGTACGGGCGGGAATCAGTCGATCGCGACCGGACAGCCGTTGATCTCGCCGCCGCGCATCCCGCGCGCGAGCCAGAACAGCGAGAGCACGAGCGCGACGAGCGCGAGCGCCGCGAACTCCAGCCCCTCGAACGGGAGCACCGTGAGCGAAGCCGTCACGCCGAACAGCGAGAGCACGCCCGCGAGCACGGCCGAGCCACAGGCCGCACAGCCCGCGCCGAGCGTGCCAAGGAGAACGCCGGCGACGCTCGTGGTGCCCTGCGGCCGACAGCGCGTGCTCGCGGAGGTGATAGACGACCATCGCCACGTCGAGGCCGACGAGCAGTGCGGTCACGACGAGCAACACGCCCTGAAACGTGCCGTAGTTCGTTCCGACGAAGGGGTACTGCTCGGCGAGGATCACGAGCCGGCTGCCGAGCGGGAGCGCTCCGGAGAGGAGGAAACCGGCGAGCGGGAGGTTCTGTGAGAGCACGAACAGCGTGAGGCCGACGAGGGCGGCGACGAGCGCGAGCACGGCATAGACGGGAATCGTCACGACCAGCCGGGCTGTGCGGGCCATCAGCCGCCAGTCGCGGGCGCGGGTCGGTAACCGAAGTGATCGCGAGCGGGTACTCATTCGACCCCCAACGCCCGTGCGAACACCTGATAGCTCTGTGCGCCCCGTACTTCGGTCAAGAATTCTCCGTCGCGGAAGAGATAGAACGTCGGCGTGCTCACGACGCCCGCAGCGTCGCCGGCGTCGGCATCGCGCTGGAAGGCTTCGTCGAACTTTTTCGCTTCGGCGTCCGCGACGACTGCGCTGGCATCGACCGCCGTTTCAGCCGCGAGGAACTCTTCCGTGCGATCCAGAACGTTCTCCTCGCTGAACTCCTCCTGTGTGGCGAAGTAGTGACCTTCGAGCGCCCAGAACGGTGCCTCGCCGCGGGCGAACGTGGCTTCGAGCGCCTGCATCGCGGGTTCGCCCCACGCGAAGGCGTGCGGGAAGTTCCGATAGACGAAGGTCGCCTCGCCGGGCTCGACGAGCTTCGATTCGATCGCCGGGAGGGTGTCCTCGTTGAACCGTCGGCAGTTGTGACACGATGGATCCTCGAAGGCGATGATCGTTCCCGGGGCTGTCCCGGGTGCGGGACCGCGGAACGGCTGACCCGCGAGCGCCGTGGCTGCCGGATGATCGAGCGCCGGTGCGGCGGTCCCCGCGGCGGCTGTCGATCCGTTGCGACTCGTCGAGCCGGAGCCCGAACTGTTCCCGTCCGATCCATCCGTTCCGTCCGCCGTGTCGGCCGAGCCCGTGTCCCCGCTACCGAGACAGCCGGCGAGCGTGCTCGTGGCCACGGCGCTCGCGAGAAATGCCCGCCGTCGGAGTTCCATGCACGGTGAAGGATCGCCGCGAGCATAGACTCCGCCCGGACGGGTACGGTGCGCGCACAAACGCCAGTACGACGTCCGTTTCGATCGTGTAATGTCCGAGTCAGCGGCCGACGGTGTTATTTCCGACCACACCTATATCGAGCTATGTGCGGACGCTACACCCTCTTCACGCCGCCGGCGGACATCGAGGAGCGCTTCGATGCGAGTTTCGAAGGTTCGCCACGACCGCGATACAACGCTGCGCCGAGCCAGTCGCTGCCGGTGATCACGAACGACGCGCCCGAGACCATCGACACGCTCGAATGGGGCCTGATCCCTCACTGGGCCGACGATCGATCGGACGCGAACCGACCGATCAACGCCCGTGCCGAGACCGTCGCCGAGAAACGGAGCTTTCGGGACGCCTACCAGAAACGGCGCTGTCTCGTGCTCGCCGATGGGTTCTACGAGTGGCAGGAAACTGGTGGGAGCAAACAGCCCTACCGCGTGACGCTCGACGGCGGGGAGCCGTTCGCAATGGCCGGGCTTTGGGAGCGCTGGCAGCCGCCGCAGAAACAGACCGGACTGGGCGAGTTCGGCGATGGCCGGCCCGACGGCGAGGCCGATCCCGTCGAGACGTTCACGATCGTCACGACCGAACCGAACGCGGTCGTCGGCGAGCTGCACCATCGGATGGCGGTCGTTCTCCAGGAGGGTGACGAGTGGCGCTGGCTCGATGACGGCGATGCCGAACTGTTGCAGCCATACCCCGACGACGAGATGACGGCCTACCCGGTCTCGGCGGCCGTCAACGATCCTTCGAACGATCACCCGGAACTCGTCGAAGAGGTCGATGCGGCCGCCTGAGGCCGATTCGCAGGGAACTCCGTGAGATGGCTCAGGGATGACCGGTTGCGGTGCGGTCCTCGGAGGATGAAGGGCGAGGGCGCTCGTTCCACTCGCGCCCGAGGGCTTCGGCGGTGCTGTGCGGTGCGGTTTGTGGAGGGTGGTAGCATCCGCGCGAACGCAGCGAGCGCGGTTCGCCGTGAACGAGCGCCGTAGGCGCGAGTGAGCGGGAGTTTTTACCGTAGCTTTTTGCAAGCCGAGCGGGACCGAAGGTCCCGCTGGCCGTGCGAACGGGCGGCTTCGCCGCCCGCGAGCAGAGAGTGGTGGCCGACCGCGGGGAGGCCATCCGACGCAGTAAAAAGGTCCTACTCGAACAGGTCGTCGTGGCGCGCGGCGAGGTCGGTGTAGGCACCCGAGGAGTGGGCGTCGAAGACGGCTGCCGGGTCGAGCGTCGTCTCGGCCAGCGGCGTGACGGTCGCGGGGACGCCGCGGACGAACGACTCCGGCGGGATGTCGTATCCCTCCGGCACCGTGGTGCCGCTCGCGACGACGCTGCCGGCTCCGACGGTGACGTCGGAGTTGATCGTCGCATTGAACCCCACCAGCGCACCGTCGTCGACGGTGGCGTCGTTGAGTATCGCACCGTGACCGACCATCACGCGTTCGCCGGTTCGTGAGGCGTGGAGAACGGCGTTGTCGCCGACGTGTGACTGCGCGCCGATCGTGACCGGTGCGACGTCGCCGCGAAGCACGGCACCCGGCCAGACGCTGGCGTTCGGTCCGACGCTAACGTCGCCGACGAGCGTCGCGTCGCGGCTCACCGCGGCCTCGGCGTCGATCTCGGGTTCGACTCCCTCGAAGGCGTACTGGTTGTCCGCCATACACGACGAATGCAGCCCGCCGACAAATCTCTATGGGACGGATAGAGTAGGCGAACGGAAACGATATGACCGCGCCGTGTCGCGGATGGATATGCAACTGGCGCGCATCCAGACGCCCGACGGGATCGTCACCGGCGAGCACCGTGATGGGGTCGTCCACACCGATCACGAGACACACCGCCTCGACGACAGTGACGTCGAACTGCTCGCGCCGTGTGCGCCGTCGGCGCTCTACTGCGTGGGACGGAACTTCGCGACGACGCTCGATCAGATGGACTACGAGCGCCCGGAACGCCCGGATTTCTTCATCAAGCCGCCCGTCTCCGTGCTCGCGCCCGACCGCGAGATCGCGTATCCGAGTTTCACCGAGGAGTTCACGTACGCCGGCGAGCTCGCGGCCGTCATCGACGAACCCTGTAGCGATCTCGCGCCCGCGGAGGTGCCCGATGTGGTGCGTGGCTACACCATCCTGAACGATCTCGACGCGCTCGATCAGGACGGTCGCACGGCACGGAAGGCGTTCGACGATTCCGGTCCGCTCGGTCCGTGGATCGAGACCGACGTTGATCCCGGCAGCATCGACATGGAGACGCGCATCAACGACGAGGTCCGTCAGGAGACCAACACCGAACGGATGCTGTTCGAGCCACACGAGGTGGTCGCCTTTCTTTCTGAACGGTTCACCTTCAGCGCGGGCGACGTGATCTCCTTCGGTAGTCCGGCGAACCCCGGGCTGCTCGAACCCGGCGACGAGATCGTCATCACCTACGAGGGCGTCGGGACGCTCCGAAACACCGTCGCGACCGGTGAGTGAGAATCAGTTCGGTCACACGCCGGCAGCAATCCATAACTGGATGGCACCGTATCGATCGATACGTCTCATGGACACGTGCTGTAACACGCAGATGGGAATGGAACGCTGAATGGCCGACACCTGCTACCTGATCAGCGATCTCCATATCGGGGGCGACGAGCAGCTCACACAGGTCGACTTCCTCGACGAACTGCTCGGATTTCTCCGTGAGCTCGAAGCGAGCGACGAGGACGCCGAACTCGTCATCAACGGCGACGCGTTCGGCCTCTGGGAGTTCACGGAGATCGAGGGGCCGGCGAAGTTCGATGCGCTGCTCGATCGGTATCCCGAACTGTTCGAACAGCTCCGAGCGACCGGGGAAGAGGTGCCGATCACGCTCATCCCGGGCAACCACGATTACGAGCTCGCGGCACACGACGAATACGTCGATCGACTGGCGGCGTACAACGTCACTCTCGAACAGGAGGTCGCCATCAGCCGCGAGATCGGCGATCACACGATCCACATCGAACACGGCATGCAGGAGGATCCGAGCAACCGGATTCCTGATTTCGGAAACCCGTACGCGAACCCGCCCGGCTACTTCGTGAACCGACACATCACGAGTCGGGCCGGCCGTCTCTCGGGGCGTGGGAAGTACAACTGGCTCAAGGACATCCAGGCCGTGACGCCGATGACTCGCATTCCCGACTGGCTGCTCTCGAACTACTTCTACCGCGAGATGAGCGGCTGGCTCAGATACGCCTCGGTCCCCTTCTTCCTCCTGTTCAATCTGAGCGTGCTGTATCTCGGCGTCTACGCGTTGGACGCCGTCGGCATCTGGTCGCGACCGATGACCATCGTGGAGGGGATTTTGGACGTGTTCGGGCCGGTCGGGACGCTGATCGACGTCGTTCTCGTCGCCAACGTCGTGTTCATCGTGCTGCTGCTCCTCATCTCGATCCCGCTGTACGTCCTCGCGAGGGACGTCCGCAAGACGCTTCGACGATTCGGACTCGCTCAGAGTGACGATGACCGCGATCCCACAGCGAAATACAACGATCGGGCACGGGACGTCTTCGCCGAGACCCCCGATACCGCCGTGTTTCTCTACGGCCACACCCATCGGGCCTCGGTCACGGAGATCGACGATCGGCTCGTGATCAACACCGGGACGTGGTTGAAACGTCTCCGACGGGTCGATCCGATTCTCGGTATCCTCCCACCGGTGTTCTACGCGTCCTATCGGCTCAACTACGTTCGGCTGACGGGGGCGGACGACAGGAGCGTCGTCGTGGACTGCGACGTCGTCGACAAGCCGGACCCGGGCGAAGAGACGCTGCTCCAACGGCTGCTCACCCCCACACCGAAACCGCGCGAGGAGTTCCCGGTTCACAGACGTGTCGATCCGAGCGACAGTACGGATACCGAATCGAGCGCTCGGTCCGCGAACGATCGCCGAGAGCAGTAATGGGTGGTTCCGTCGTGACTTCACCCGGCCTCCCGATCGAGTGTGTGAGACCGATCGTTTTCTCGTTGTGCGGACGTTCTTTATGTCGGCCACCCGAACAGCGAGACGGATGAGCGACGCACGCGTTCGTTCGATTCAGGTCGGGACGCCCGAACCGCACGGCACGGCCGACGCCACCGATCCGATGGAGCAGCCGTGGTGGACGTCGTTCTACAAGGACCCCGTCAAGGGAGCGCTGTTCCTCGACGAAACGAACCTCGACGGCGACAAACAGGCGGATCTGAAACACCACGGCGGGCCGGAGAAGGCCGTCTGTGTCTACCCGGCCGAACACTACTCCTACTGGGACGACGAACTCGATCTCGAACTCGGCCCGGCGGCGTTCGGCGAGAACTTCACGATCACCGGACTCACCGAACGTGAGGCCTGTATCGGCGATAGTTACGATATCGGGGCAGCAACGGTACAGATCACGCAGCCACGGTCGCCGTGCTGGAAGCTCGCTCGTCGCTGGCGGACGAAAGACCTCGCCACACAGTTCGAGGAAACCGGCTATACGGGCTGGTATCTCCGCGTGCTGGAGACGGGGACGGTCGCTCCCGGCCAGTCGATGACGCTGGTCGATCGACCACATCCCGACTGGTCGGTCGCCCGGGCAACGAAGGTGCGCTATCGAATGCCGGACGATCGCGAGCTGGCCGGCGAACTCGCCGCCATCGACGCGCTCGGGGAGAGCTGGACGGACAAGCTCAGCCATCGGGCCGAAACGGGCGAACAGGTGTACTCGACGGCACGCGTCATCGGGCCGAATGCGGATGCCGATGCCGACGCGAACTCACCAAATCAGTGAGACGGTCGAACGTACGCAGATGCTCTGTTGATCGACAGACAGCGAAGGGGTGGGGTAGCTGAATACACCTCTTAGCGGCTCTAACCGACGATTCGACGTGACACACGATGCAGAAACATAGATTTGCGGTTGGGTTAGAATTGACAGATTTGATAAGGACCGGCGGATGGATCGGCGTATCGCTGGTGATGCCTCTCAGACC
>NZ_AOMC01000007.1 GCF_000336695.1 Halococcus morrhuae DSM 1307 | reverse complement strand
TCGCAAACGTTCCATACCGCAAGAAGGCGTCCAATTCCCCTGAACTCAGCGGTAGAATCGCCGGACGGAACCGGCGATCAACAGAGCATACGCAGACATTCGTCGCTCGCTACGGAGAAAATCGTACAGCAGTGAATTGGTGTTGCTCGACACCTGGGGCTCACGGTCGCACGCATCGTGCGGTTCGGCGATGCGGATGATCTATCGATGACTGTGGTCTCGGACGTACTGCGGCGGAGTGCCGAAGATGACTGGCCTCGGAACTCATAGGGATCGTCATCGCCGGGTGCCGAGTCCGGCTCCGGACGATGGCTCGTCATCGGCCATCGGCTCTTACCCATCCAGTCGAAAAAGCATACCCTTAGCCGATGGTGAACTCGTTGCCACACTCGCTGCAGGTGAACGCGAAGGCACCCTGATCGGTGAGAACGGTGTCGTGGGCGGTCTCTTCGCCACATTCGCGGCAGTGAACGACCGACTCCATCTCGTCGAAATCGTGACGGGCCTTCGGCGCGCCGAGGGCGAACCCCACCACGCGCTCGTCGGAGTCGTTCTTGCCCATCTGGAACTCGCCGGGTGCGAAGCGGATGAGCTCGCCCGCGGCCACCTCGTGCTCCTCGCGGTCGCGACCCACCTCGAAGGTCGCCGTCCCCTCCTGGACGTGGAACACCTCCTCCTGGTCGTGGTGGGCGTGGAGCCCGCCCGAGAAGGACTCGCCGGGTTCGAGCTCGAAGTAGTTCATCGCGAAGGAGTCGGTGCCGAGATCGCGCGAGACGGGTTTGCGGACCGAGTGCACGCCGAGCGGGTTGTTGACGATATCTACGTCCTCGATGCTGACCTTCTCCATAGCGGACCCACCGTGGCGACCGGCAAAAAAGTTCGTCCCCCACCTTTTGCTGCACTCGCTCCCTTCGGTCGCTCGCTGGCAAAATGTGGATCAAAAGCCATCGTCACCCCCTCGCTACGCTCGGGGGATTCCTCGGCCCGCTCACTCGCCTGCGGCTCGTTCGCGGTGCAACTACTGGTACAGCCGCTCCGCAACCGCGACGGCGGCGTCAACGCGATCGTCGTCGTTCGTCACGACGGCGACGAGCACGTTCGTATCGGCGAAACACCTCATCTTCGTTCACGGAGGTCGCGAACCGCCTCGACGGAATCCATGTCGACGTCGACCGCCAACTCCGCGAGCGCGTCGCCGAGCGAACCATCATTCGCTTCGGTGCCATCGCGGAGATACTCGGCGAAGTCGTCTGCGGTGAGGCTCATACCCATCATTCGGTATCAGAACGGATAAACAACCACCCTTTGCCGCACTCCGACCTTTTTCCGCCTCGGGTGCGCTCGCTTCGCTCGCGCACCGCTCGGCGCAAAAACGTCCTCAGAAGTCTTCGACTTCTGATGTCGAGGCGAATCTCCGATTCGCCGACCATTGGAGAGCTTCGCTCTCCAAGAGGCTGCGTTAGAGCTTCGCTCTAACGAACGTCGATGAAAAAGAGCCGAGCCTCACAGACGTTCGGCTCGGTGAACCGCTCGCTCCCTACGGTCGCTCGCAGACGCTACTCCCCGACGGCCTCCTCGACAATCGCAATCTCCTCATCAGTCAGCCCGTACAGCTCGTAGACGATCTCGTCGATCAACGCATCCGTCTTTTCGATCTTCTCGTCCAGTTCCGCGGCGCGCTCTCTGGCATCCGTGTAGCGCTCGATGCCACCGGCCACGTCGTCGAGTTTCGGCAGGGTCAGGCTCTCCAGTCGGTCGAGCGGCGAGATCGTCGCGGTGGCGTTGTCCCGATAGCCCGCGAAGCCGTCGGCCTCGTCGACCGCGTGGGGCACGAACGCCGCGATGAGGTCGGCCTCGGCCTCGCTCAGCCCGACGAACTCCATCGCCGGCACGGGATCGAGCGTGGCGTAGCCGTGACTGTTCGTCTCGTACTCGTCGGGATTCTCGGGCTTCACGTAGGGCACCGCCAGCACCCGCAAGCGGTCACCATCGCGCTCGATCTGCGCGCCCGTCACCCGGAGTTTTGCGAATTCGCTGTCGGCCGCGGTGTCGGTCAGCACCGACTCGGCCAGCCCGCTCGCCGGCTGATAGCGCTCGCCGAGGATCGGGCCATCCTCGTAGTTTCCGAGGTAATCGAGAAGATCGAGGTTGAGATTAGAGCGTTGCTTCCTGACATCCACCATTTCGTTCGCCAAATACCCAATGAAGTCGTGTGTTAGGCTGTTCTGATTGCCTAATTCCGCGTATTCAACAATTTCGATTCCGTGATTTGGCTCCCCTATAATCTCATCTTGGTAAACTCGCTTCAGTTCATCTATCGAACTATTTTCGACTTCAGGTATATCGATGATCGGCAATTGGCCTACATACTGAGTTTCAGTCGATCACATTGAGTTAGAGCAAGCATCTGCTTGAGGAAGATGTGGACCAACCCCAAGCAGACAACGAGATAGAGGAAGAG
>NZ_AOMC01000006.1 GCF_000336695.1 Halococcus morrhuae DSM 1307 | reverse complement strand
GTCAGCAAGAGCGGTCGTTTCCCGACTGATTTTCACTCCGAACGAGGGGTGTCGTCGCGCCGATCACGCCGGAACGCCACCGTCAGAAGTCAAGTGGCTGCTTGTAGGCCAGAGATAGATATATGTCACTGGCACAATGATCAATAGCATGGTTTCAAAGCCTACCCAACAGACGCTAGGCACTGCTTGGACGATGGTCGTCGTCGGAATTTCGACGCTTCTGATAATACTCGCCTCCAGCAGCGACGGAGCCGTCTGGGGTATGCTTGGAGTGGTCGTTGGAACCGGCTGCGCGCTGCTCGGGCTATATGCTGGACAAAATGGGAATGGCGATCCGGCCCGTGCGTGTCAGAGTTAGAGGACGATTGCGACAGCTACATTTCGATACCGGGGTGCTGCCGCGCCGATCACGCCACCGGGACCCTGTAAACAGGGGAGTGACTATTGACAGGGTAAACCCTGAACAACCAAGCATATACACTATAATCAGGCAGAAACACGCCTTAGTATGCCATACCATCGAAACTACTGTGCGGAATGTGGTTGGTCTGCTAGCACAGAGACCTACAGTAGGAAGGAAGTCGTCTCTCGTGCCATCGAACATTTTACCGAAACGCGTCACACTATCGAGGGCGAACACACTGCGGAACTGGACCAGATTCCACTGAATGATGCCCGCTGAGGTGCGAGCAAGACAATTAGCACCGCAACCACAGACTGCACCGTGGTGCCTCACGGCCCCTGTCGGGGCCGGAGGTCAGGCAGGGTAAGTATGAGACGCGAACTGGATCAGAGCGTTAACCGTGGAAATGATGCTACTCGGTAGCATGGTCAAAAACGAGGGTTTCTGGGCNGGGTAAGTATGAGACGCGAACTGGATCAGAGCGTTAACCGTGGAAATGATGCTACTCGGTAGCATGGTCAAAAACGAGGGTTTCTGGGCAGACTGGTCAGAAGGTGGGCCGCTTTAATTCGGTAGCGGGGTGACGAGAAGGGTGCTCGATCTGACCAGCGGAAACAGTGGGGGTGTTGGATGCAGCCAACGGAACGCTTCCGGAGTGTTCTCACCAACACCAGCTTCGAGGAGAGGGGGCAATCTTTACAGAGTCTGGCGTAGTGGTGGCCAGTATGACACGGGGCCTGATTCAGCTGGATGATGACCCGGAGTCGGAAACCGTCGTGTTGGGAACGCTCCCACAATCGGGGAATCGATATGAGCCAGAGTGACTCGACAACATTGCCGTCACGGTGTCTGAACTGCGGATTTGAAGCGGCCCCTGGGAGCGATGAATGGGGACAGGTTGAGGCTCCGCCGCTCGGAATGATGGTGCAATGCCCAGAGTGCGGGAGTACGAATGTATTGAGCCGCCAATAACTGACTCGAAGTGACTGCTGTGGGACTCACAACCGCTCACATTCACGAAGACTCTTTGAGCGTTGCCGCCTAGAGAATAGCATATGAGCGAAATCATCTCAACTCCGGACACACTTGGTGGGGCACCCCGGATTGAAGGGCGACGTATCGGTGTTCACCACATCGCAAAGCAGGTGCTTGACGCAGAGGTTGATCCGGCTCAGGTTGCTGCAGACTACGATCTAGAGCTTGCGGATATCTATCGAGCGCTCACGTACTACTACGATCACTCCGACGAAATGCGAGCAGTTCGGAAACAGCGCCAGAGTATTCCAGAAGGGATGCACGTCGTGGAGGGTCCCGACGACCTGGAGCGTCGTGATGGTGTGGAGAAAGAGGCGTGAAATTCATCGCGGATGAGCATATCCCTCCAGCGTTCGTGAAAGCACTCCGTGGAGAGGGATATGATGTCGTCGAGATCGACGAAACCGTCGGACTTGGAACAGCCGATGATTCCATTCTGGAGTATGCGGTCGAACAGCGTCGGGTGGTCATCAGCGAGGACACGGATTTCCGTGGTGCAGATTCGACGCTTGATCTGGAAAATCATCCAGGGATTCTCGCGTGTGATACAGCAGCGGNGGTCATCAGCGAGGACACGGATTTCCGTGGTGCAGATTCGACGCTTGATCTGGAAAATCATCCAGGGATTCTCGCGTGTGATACAGCAGCGGCTCCAGGAGCAGTAGTAACCGCCGTCCGGCGTATAGACGAATCAACTGACGATCTCACGAACACTATTCTGTTCGTGCCCGGCGGGTGGATCAGATCTGGTTACGACTGACGAGCTATGTCTCTTACAACGAGGCGAGCTCACGCGTCGCTCAGAGTGGCGTGGGAACTCTTGGAACACTTGGAAATTGAAGGGCTCGCTGACGTAACGGAATCGTGCACGACGCTACGGAGCGGTGCTTTAGGTGCTGTAGCGGTCACGGAATGTTTCCCCGCCCACAAAACTATTCGATGGACCAACCCGTAAAATGAGAAATTTCGTGTGGGTACACACAGACTTTTCGTCATTCATATCGAACCTTATGTATGGTCGACAAACGCGACCTCGACGGAACAGTGGCTATCGTTACCGGCGCAGCAGGGGACATCGGTGGTGGCCTCACACGTGAACTGGCCGCAGCAGGATGCAATATCGTCATCGCCGATCTTGGTGTCTCTGAATCTGCGGCTGACGACGATTCTAAACCGGATAACAGAACACATGCCACAGAACTCGCCGACGAACTCGAATCAATGGGGTCCGAAACGCTGCTCGTTGAGTGTGATGTCACGGACGCAGAGCAAGTTGAGGCAATGGTTGAGACGACAGTTGACGAATTTGGCGGGCTCGATATCCTGATGAGTAATGCTGGAATTATCACCTCCTCCCCGGTCGAGGAGATGGACGAGGACGAGTGGGACGCTGTAATGGATGTCAACGCGAAGGGGATGTTTCTCTGTGCGCGCGCTGCCATTCCGCACCTCAAAGATGGCGGCTCCATCATCAACACTGCCTCTATTGCCGGAGAAATTGGTGCCGGAGGAATCGCCCACTACGCAGCGTCAAAACACGCCGTACTGGCGCTCACGAAAACGCTTGCACTCGAACTCGCTGAAGACGATGTGACTGTCAACGCAATTTGTCCCGGTATCGTCGATACGCCGATGTGGCGCGATGTTCTCACGCCCGCAAGCGAGGAGTCCTACGACGACACGATCCAACGTTCAATTCCGCTTCATCGAGACCAGAAGCCTGAGGACATGGGTCGGCTCGCGGGCTTCTTCGCTGAGAACCGCAATATCACCGGTGAAGCGGTCAAGGTTGACGGCGGTATCACTCAGGACGTGCTGTAGAAAGCGACCAGAAT
Source organism: Halococcus morrhuae DSM 1307 (assembly GCF_000336695.1). Classification (GTDB taxonomy): domain Archaea; phylum Halobacteriota; class Halobacteria; order Halobacteriales; family Halococcaceae; genus Halococcus; species Halococcus morrhuae. Next base: position 8,252 of record NZ_AOMC01000006.1, on the reverse strand, counting down.
TGCGCAACATTCCTAATCTCGAGGCACGGGGTTGCGCGTCGAGATCATACCAATCCTGATTTTGCACATCAAATAACCGAACACACCGACTTCGATGTGCAAAAACAGCACCATACCCGCTGATTTCGTGTGCGTGACTCGATAGCAGTCAGACGCCCGTATGCCACCTGCACGACAAAACGGGTGGTCAGCAACCCGAGCAGAACACCGTTGGAGGGCCAATGTGCAAAATGCGGCCAGCTATGAGAATCGAAGCTAGTAGCGAGTATGCATGCGAATCGTCTTTTCGACGACGTTGGCGAACCAACGAAACCACCCAGGTGAGGTCACCGACGGCGCGTGGGGGTGCCGCTTGTGAAATACTCTCAGCGGCTCCAGTCTACCCAGTGGTCAGATGCTTATTCGAGGGTGGCGAGAATGCGGATATCGGTATCGTCGTGACGCTCACGTTCGGTTCGTGCGCCATGATCGCGGAGGAAGGCATCGACGCGTTCGGTGAGATTGGCTGACTGTTGACCGTCAATGTGAACGATGAGCGTCGGGTGTTCGCGGTCGCTGTTATCGATGACGAGCGAGAGCTCGTTGAATTCCTCGGAGTGGCGGTAATCGCTGAACTGCTCGGCAACGAGATCAGCGAGATCGGCGAGTGAGTGATCAGACGGTGAGCGAGTCACAATTCAGTCGGAGGTTGGCCATGCTGGAGTATTACAGCTGTCGGCTGAGAAAGCGGATGCTTTCGGCGGCTCCGGCCTAACCAGAGCGTACTACTGGCTGCTGAAGCCATTCCCCAATTGAAAGGATACAGATCGCAATTTGACATCGTACGGCTGCTTGTGCCGAGGATCTTCTTTCCAATCACTGTTTATTGAAGCGAAATTACATACACAAGTATTATTATGTTTTGGTAAGATTTGCCAGTGTGCCAATACCAAATCCGGCTATTTTGGCTCTCGCACCACCATTAGTCGCAATTATCCTTGCGATGGTGACCCGACAAGTACTCATCTCACTGTATGCCGGTATTTGGACAGGGGCGCTGATCGCGACCTCGGGTGATCCAATCGCGGCGGCAGCTCTCTCGCTTGACTGGATCGTTGAGACCGTTCGCGATCCGTTCAACGCGACGTTTCTTGTCCTGATCCTCTTGATGGGAGCGGGTGCAGCATTCATTTACAAATCCGGTAGTATCCTTGCGCTTGAACAGTGGGTTGGTGAGAAGGTTGAAACCGCCCGCGACGCGCAGATACTCACTTGGCTGATCGGGATCTTCATCTTTTTCGATTCGTACACGAGTACGATCATCACGGGCAACGCGACAAAGGAACTCTCCAACTCGCGATACTCTTCGCGTGAAATGCATGCCTACGTGCTTGACTCAACAACCTCGCCGGTGACGACATTCGGACCGATCTCGAACTGGATCGGATTTCAGGTATCGGTCATTGCACAGGTCATTACTGCCGGCACTTTGACTGTCGCCGCCATCGGCGCATCTCCATATGAACTGTTTCTACAAAGCATCCCGTGGAACATCTACTGTCTTATGGCCTTCCTCATGGTGGGGATCATCGCTATTACTCAGCGTTTCTACGGACCGATGCTGGATGCAGAGTGGCGCGCACGGAGCGAACGGAAAACGATGCGAGAGGGAGCATCGCCGCTTTCGAACGTCAGTTCTGATGTCGGTGAGCCAAGCGAAACGAATCCGACGTTAGTGAACTTCTTTGCGCCGATTGTTGCACTCATCGTTGCTGGACTCGTTTCGATGTGGTGGCTGGGTGGTGGTGCGTCGCCGACTGTCGGTCTTGCTCAAGCGTTTCAGGAGACGGACATCGCCCGAGCGTTGCTGTTTTCAGCGTTTGCGTTCGCCGTCGTTGGGTTTCTTGGAACCGTGACCACTGGGGCGCTCGATCTCGATACGGCGAGCGATACGATTATAGATGGATTCAAGACGATGATGATTGCGGTGGCGATCATCGTTCTCGCGTGGACGATCGGTCTGGCAGCCGAACAGGTTGGGACGGCTCAGTACGTCATCAACATCGTGACCGGGAGCGGTCTGCCCGGCGAGACGCTGCCAATTCTGATATTCGCCATCTCCGCATTCATTGCGTTCACGACCGGTACATCATGGGGAACAATGTCGATCGTCACGCCACTTGCATTGCCACTGGGTTACGAGACGGTAGGGGCAGAAATCCTTCCAGTGCTCTTGGGTGCGCTCCTCGGTGGAGCTATCATGGGCGATCATTGCTCACCGATCAGCGATACCACAGTCATGTCGTCGATCTTCTCTGGGTCGGATCATATTGATCACGTCAACACTCAGATTCCGTTTGCACTGACTGGTGGCGGTGTCGCGGTCGCGATGTATGGCTTGTATGCATTGGGTTTGACTTCACCAGTTGTGATCTTGCCGATCGCGCTCGTGATTACCGTTGGAAGCGTGTTTGTCTTCAATACGATTGATGCCCGTCGAAAGGACCTCCCAGCAGTAATGCCGACTGTCGAAGAAGTCGAACAAAGCACGTCAGAGTTTGGTTCGGATGCTGAATCTTCCTCAACCGGACTGGTGGAGCGAGCATCGGCGAACTTCGAGCTTGTGAACATGGTATCGGTAGTTGCGGTAGTCGTGACGATCGCTTATCTCGGATCGGTGCTGGCACTGGCCGCATTCAGTGGCTGAATACGCAGTTCACACCATCTTCTGAAGATTGCCCACGGTCAGGAACCCTCTTGAATCTGCCGGACAGCAAGGTATATCGGCTGCCGACAACAGGCAAATACGATGGACATCGCGTGCCCAGTCGACGAAGCCGTCGCACAAGTCGAGACGGGTGATACCGTCGGAGTCGGTGGCTTCGTCGCCATTGGTCTGCCAGAGTATCTCCTTGAGACGCTGGGAACCCGCTACAGTGAAACCGGATCTCCGGGTGATCTCACGCTGTATCATCCTGCCGCCGAAGGCGATCGCCAGGGACGGGGAGTCTCGCATCTCGCCCGTGACGGGATGCTCGAACGCGTCATCGGAAGCCACTGGGGATTCGTTCCGGAGTTGATGGAACAGATCGCCGCGGGTGACATTGAGGCATACAACCTCCCGTTCGGGGCGATGGACCACCTGCTTCGTGACACAGCTGCCGGCAAACCGGGAACGATCACGAACGTCGGATTGCGGACGTTCGTCGACCCGCGACAGGACGGTGGCAAAGTGAACGACACCACGACAGAGGACCTTATTGAGGTCATGGAATTCGGCGGCGAGGAGTACCTGTTTTACCACTCGATCCCGCTTGACGTGGCTCTGGTGCGTGGGACGACGGCCGATGAAAATGGGAACATATCGATGGAGCGGGAGGCGCTGAAGGCGAATATGCTTGCGACTGCACAGGCTGCACACAACTCCGGGGGAACGGTCATTGCACAGGTCGAGCGTGTAACCGAGGCGGGGACGATCTCCCCGCGCGAGGTGGACCTCCCGGGGATCCTCGTGGATACAGTCGTTGATTCTCCACCGTCCCACCACCGCCAGACGTACGGCGAAGATTACAGTGGTGCACTGAGTGGTGAAATTCGGGTCCCCGAGAGCGATAGCGATGAGAATCGGCCAGCACTCACCGAACGGAAGGTCATCGCACGCCGTGCGGCAATGGAGCTGGTTCCGGACGCCGTTGTCAATCTCGGGGTCGGGGTCCCGGAACTGGTCCCGACGGTCGCGACCGAAGGTGGTGTCGGGGATGAAATCACACAAACCGTCGAAGCAGGCCCTATCGGTGGATCACCGTCGGGTGGCATCAACTTCGGGACGGCTGTCGACCACGACGCGCTCGTCACTTCACCTGAGCAGTTCGACTTCTACGATGGGGGTGGGCTGGATATCGGCTTCCTCGGAATGGCAGAGATCGATGCCGTTGGCAACGTCAATGTCAGCCGCTTCGGTGCCGATATCCCGGGCTGTGGAGGGTTCATCAACATCACACAGAACGCTGAGCAGGTGGTTTTCTGTGGAACGCTCACGGCAGGTGACCTCGACGTTGCTGTTGGCGATGGCGAGATAGAGATTCGAAGTGAGGGAACGAACCGCAAATTCGTCGAGCAGGTCGAGCAGGTGACATTCAGTGGCGAGTACGCTGTTGAGATCGAGCAGCCGATTACGTACGTCACCGAGCGAGCAGTTTTCGAACTGACTGATTCGGGCCTTGTATTGGTTGAAGTCGCCCCGGGAATCGACATCGAGAGGGAGGTACTCGGAAAGATGGGATTCGATCCGATCGTCGCCGATGAGGTTTCAGAGATGCCGCAGGCGCTGTTCGAGGAATCGATGTTTGCGCTTCGTAGATACGTTGAGTGAGGCATTGCTCTCGATTGAGATGGGGCGGCGTACAGGGTGCGAACGAGAGTCTGAGTCCGGATGAGAGTTCGAATCGTAGAGGATGATGCGGGGCGTAGATAGCGGCTGAATTCAGTCCCTTCTGGTGCCCTGATAACCATATGAAGATCGGGGCTTCTGGACCGGGAGTCAGAAAGGAGTACCTTCTGGACAGTCATTAGAATGGTGAGAAGTGGGATATGAGTGTGCAGAGGCTCTTCCCATGTTTTAACTGGCTTTCCTGATTGTGGGACTGTAGATGGTAGATAACTTCAGCGAGAAGGTCGATTTTATCTGGTCGGTCGCCGATCTTCTCCGCGGAGATTACAAACAATCGGAGTATCAGAAGGTCATTCTCCCTCTGACGGTGCTCCGTCGGCTCGATTGCGTCACCGAACCCACCAAGGAGGCGGTCATTCAGGAGGCAGCAGACCTCGATGAGCGTGGGATCGAAAACGTGGGTCCCGTCCTCGAAAACGTCTCGGGCGCGCCCGTCTACAACACGAGCGAGCACACCTTCGACACGCTAACGAATGCCCCCGAAAACCTCGCAGAGAACCTCCAACACTACGTTCGACAGTTCGATCCCGAAACCGAAGAAATCATAGAAAAATTCGAATTCGATCACCAGATAGAACGCCTTGACGAGGCTGACCTGCTCTACAAGGTCGCTACCTCGTTCGCTGAGATCGACCTCCATCCCGAGAGGGTGCCTAACGAGGAAATGGGCTACATCTACGAGGAACTCATCCGCAAGTTCTCGGAGCTCTCGAACGAGACAGCAGGTGAGCACTTCACGCCACGAGAAGTTATAGAATTGATGGTCAATCTTCTCTTTACCGAGGACGACGACGCGCTTAGACAGCCCGGTGCGGTGCGAACGTTGTACGATCCAGCCTGTGGGACGGGTGGAATGTTGAGTGTCGCTGAAGAACACCTCAATGCGTTGAATGACCAAGCACACCTCGAACTATTTGGTCAGGAGCTCAATCCCGAGTCCTACGCAGTGTGTAACTCAGATATGATCATCCGTGGTCACGATCCCGACCACATCGTTCACGGTAACTCGTTCACCGAGGACGGGTTTGGAAGCGACACGTTCGATTACCTACTCTCGAATCCACCGTTCGGGGTATCTTGGAAGAAAGTGAAAGAGCAGGTCGAACGCGAACACGACGAGCAGGGATTCGACGGGCGCTTCGGCGCGGGCACGCCACGCATCAACGATGGCTCGATGCTATTCCTTCAGCATATGGTGAGCAAGATGAAGCCCGAATCGAAGGGTGGCTCCCGCCTCGCCATCGTGTTCAACGGGTCGCCGCTGTTCAACGGCGGGCCGAACAGTGGCGAATCGGCCATCCGGCGGTGGATCATCGAAAACGACTGGCTGGAGGCGATCGTCGGCCTCCCGGAGAATCTCTTCTACAACACCGGGATTCGGACCTACATCTGGGTGCTCTCAANACCGAAAACCGGCCGAGCGCGAGGGGAAGGTCCAACTCATCGACGCGCTCGAGCTGTACGACGAGATGGACGAGAGCCTCGGCGACAAGCGCCACTACCTCACCGGCGAACAGATCGACGAGATCGCGGGCCTGTTCGGGGACCTGGAGGCAAACGGCCGCTCGAAAATCGTGGATAACGCCGAGTTCGGCTATCGGCGCATCGTGATCGACCAGCCGCTTCGGCTGAGCTTCCGAGCCACCGCCAAGCGGATTGACTCTCTCGACGACGAGCGCGCGTTTACGAACCGCGACGAAGAAATTCAAGAGCGTGTCAAGGAAGCGCTGTCGGGCCTGGACCCGGAGAAGGTCTGGATGGACAGAGAAGAGTTCCTGAACGACGCGGAGTTGCAGTTGAACATGGCCGGCCTCGACCTGCGCGACAGCGTCTACAACGCGATCGAGCGCGCGCTCGGCGAACGGAACCCGGAGGCCGAAATCTGCCGGAAGTCCAATGGCGACCCCGAGCACGACACCGATCGCCGCGAGAAAGAGCGCGTCCCGCTGAGCACGGACCCGCGCGAGTATTTCGAGCGTGAGGTCGCGCCGCATCTGGAGAACGCGTGGATCAACGAGAGCAGCAAGTACCACGACGATCAGGATGGCGAGTTGGGCGTTGTGGGCTACGAAATTAACTTTGACAGACATTTCTACGAATACGAGCCACCGCGTCAACCAAAAGAAATAAATGAAGATATTGAACAGATCACGAGTGAAATTACAAGTTTACTCGATGGGAGTCATTGAATGAACGATGAGCAGTCTATTCAGAGGACGAATTCTTCTCAGCACTCAACTGAGACGGACAATCTACACGAAACAGAATTCCCTTGGTTGAGGGAAATCCCACCACATTGGACTGTCTCTCGGCTCAAATATTTGCGAGACCCGTTCATTCCTATCGTCTATGGTATCATTCTTCCCGGACCAGATCAAGACGAAGGAGTTCCAATCATCAAAGGAGGTGATTGTAAAACAGGAGAACTCAACCCCGAAACACTCTCTAAAACAACTCCTGAAAAAGCGTCCGAGTACCAGCGTTCCCGACTCAGAGCGGGCGACCTCGTGTATGAAATCAGAGGGAGTGTCGGGAGAGTAGTCAAGGTGCCGCCAGAACTTGAAGGTGCGAATCTCACACAGGACACGGCTCGGATAGCTCCCCGTGAGGATGTGAACGAAGACTGGCTCATCTATGCGCTGCGTTCCGAAGTTTTCCGTCAACAGATGGACCTCCACACACGGGGCGCAACCGTACAGGGTGTGAATCTATTCGACCTCCGGCGAGGGATTTTACCAATTCCACCACTCGAAGAACAACGAGCCATTGCCGAGTTCCTCGACCACCACACCGCCCGTACTGACGCACTCGTAACGAAACAGAAGCGTCTCCTCAATTTGTTCGATGAGAAACGGCAATCACTCATCACTCAGGCCGTTACAACAGGTCTGGATTCGACGGTAACGACGCAGAGCACGGAGGCGCAATGGCTGGCCGAGATTCCCGAACACTGGGATGTTGTCCGAACTCGCTTCGTCGCCCGTTTAGAGTCCGGTCACACGCCAAGCAGATCGAACGACGAATACTGGGAGGACTGCAATATTCCGTGGGTCACGACATCTGACATCAAGCCCTTCCGTGAAGGACAGAAAATCCACCTCGAAGACACGGAATACAAAATCAGCCAACTCGGATTGGAGAACTCGGGCGCACGAATTCTCCCCGAAGGCACGGTTTTCGTCTCGCGGACCGCCTCAGTCGGATTCTCTGGAATCATGGCTGACAAAATGGCGACTTCGCAAGACTTCGCCAACTGGGTCTGTGGCGACGAAATCATTCCCGAATATCTGCTGTACGTCTTCCGCTCAATGGATCAGGAGTTCGACCGACTCATGCAAGGTTCGACGCATCAGACCATCTATATGCCTGATATCCGTTCGTTCAAAACCCCACTCCCACCCGTGGAGGAACAACGCGAAATCGTTGAGCACATCCAAAACGAGACGGAGCAACTCTGGAACCTCATCGACAACGTAGAGCGGTCAATCGACCTGCTCGAAGAGAAACGCCAGGCGCTCATCACGGCCGCGGTCACGGGCCAGATTGATGTTACCGAGAACCGTGATGAAACCCACGCCACTCACAGATGACCAAAATCTACGACGAGGAGTCCTTCGGGGATGCCATCGAAGCCCACCTCTGCGAGCACGGCGGCTACACGACGCTGCCAAGCGACGAGTTCGATGCCGAGCGCGGGTTCTTCCCGGATACCGTCGTCTCGTTCATCGAGGAGACTCAACCCGAGAAATGGTCCGAGCTCGAAACTCGCCTCGGCGGCGACGCGCGCGGTGAGTTCCTCGCACAGCTCGACAGCGCACTCGAT
>NZ_AOMC01000005.1 GCF_000336695.1 Halococcus morrhuae DSM 1307 | reverse complement strand
TCACTGAGATGTCGGACGATCTCCTTGCGACGATCTCCGCTCATGAGATCGCTATCTCACGCGATCTTCATAACTTTCGCTAGGGACTATTGACGGCGAGATTGGTCAGGAACGTCTGGATCCTGTCGCGATCTTCGTCGGGAGGAAGCCCAACCAACGTCGTCTCAACCCTGGTCAATCCTGGATTGCCTTTTACCGGACCGTACATCGGATACGTGTCTTTGACCGTGACTTGATCGTCCATACGTGCGATGAACCGCTTCACGCGGTCATCGCGCTTAGCCGGGATCACGTAGAACAGATCACGCTGTTCGAGTACGTCAATCACGTCTGCAGCATGGAACTCTCTGTCAGCGTAGACTCGGCGGACACTCAGCCTGATACGCTCCTCGACGGTTTCCACGAGCCGGCGGACCACGCCGCCGGCTCGATAGGATTTGTCCTCACCGGAGTACTCGTCCGGATCGTGGTCATCGGCGTCACCGATCGGGAGCATTGCTGCGGTGAACTGGATGTTATCACCGACAACGCTCGCGGTTGCGAACTTGTAGCACCAGTCGTAGGATTTGTCGTCGGGAGCTCCCTGAACGCGAACTACCTCGTCACGTTCACCGTAGTAAGCGATGTAGGTCATGTCGATTGCGATCATGACCGGCCGCTCGAACTCCACATGAGGCTTGGCCCGCGTCAAGACGCGGGCCGCGCCACGATTGATCATTTCCGTGATTTCGTCGGGTTCGAGCTCTTTGATCGCCGTTAACAGTGTTTCTCCGGACGGACCGTCCTCGTAGAACGGATCATCGAGATCCGGCTCAGGGTTGACGTAATCGCCGTAGGTCTCGGCACCGCCGTTGGCGGCGGTGCCTGTGACCCCAAGCAACGTCTCCAGCAGCAGTAGCTCCTCATCGTCGTAGATCGCTCCATCAGGCCGGTCAAAATCGACTGCTGGAAATACGACAGAGGTGAGTTCGTCGACCATTTCGCGGGTTTTCCCGCGAATGAGTCGATTGACGGTGCGCTTCGAGGAGCCTGTCGGCTCCTCTGAAGCGCTGTCTGTGTAGGGTGTCCCGATTGGACTTCCACGTCTGGCGGCAAGCAGCCGAATCTGCCGTCCGCTTTCCTCGATTCTCGTCTGAAACGCTTCGAACCGGTTGCGACGCGCACGCGAGAGTGTACTCTGATTCGGAACGTCATCGGGATCGAATCCAAGGTCGGCAGCCACGTCGGGTTCCTCATCAAGCGTCCGATGCAGGGCGGCATCGGACGCGCCGTCGAGTTCGGCCAATAGAAGCGCCCGAAACATCGGCTTGAACGGCTTCGAGTCATGCCAGTCCGGGAATGGATCGTCGTGAGCATACGAGGCGAGGTCGAGGTGGCTGACCACCTCGACCGCATCAGTCGTGCCATCAAGGACTTCTTCGGCCTGTTTCGTCAACAGCAACCGTCCGCCAGAAAGAGAATCAGTGTTTTTCGGTTGATCGTCAGGTCGTGGGTCGTGGCTGCGTTCCGCAGCCCCGACCCGTTTTGCATCGTTTGTGACCACTTGAGACTGTGCTCATCCCCGACCGGTTAGCCGCCCGACTCATCTTCATCCTGATTCTCGTGCATAGATTCTGTCGTTCGTGACAGCAGCGTCGGCTCGCCGACATTCTGTTCCGGGGGTGGTGACGGACTGGATGGCCGGTCTGGTTGTGAGCATACACTTCGATAGTGGGGGATCGTCTCTCACGCGAGTTCGGCGGTTTCGAACTCTGAAACGATAGTGGAGGGACTGGGTTTGTTCAGGTACGGCTCCAGCGCTGCGTAATCCTCCCATCCGCCGATCTCCATGACGACGCGGGGATTCATCCGCTTCTCGACCAAGCAGGTGTGCGCGAAGTACCGCCGGAGGTCGTGTGACGAGACTTTCCGAAAGTCGCTGTCGCCCGTGCGGTCAGCCGTCCGCTCGGCTATGTTCTTCACGATCCGCTGGACGTGGCGCGGACTCACATCGATAAATGGGTTGTCTTGGGCTATCTCCTCGGCACGCTGGTAGCGGTGGAGATCGCGCTCGACGCTGCGCGGGAGGTAGGCATCGCGAGGTTTTCCCCCGTTGCCGGTGGTGTCTTTGCCTTCGGGCACGCGCAGAAAGTGGTAGCTGTCGTCCTCGATGACCTCGCGGCGGGGGTGTTCGGGCGTGATCTGTGGGACCTCGAACGACCGCAGGCCGACCTCGCCGCCGAGCCGTACAACAAGCTCGTCGCGGTAGGAGTCGGTTGTCCGGCGCAGCTGTTCGTACTCGTCGGTTGTGAGCCAGCACTTGTGGAACTGAGGGTGATCGGTACGTTCGACGCGCATGGCGTGTCGCCTTTGTCTAGACAACCCCGACATTTAGAGGTGGGGATACCGAGTGCGGACATGAGAGAATCGGCGCGAGAGGGGCTGTACGTCGATCGGGGTGTGCGTGGATGTCGGGGTTATCCTACAACCCCGACATCGCCGAGATCGAGACAGCAGTCTTAGACGTATCCCAACCGACCTGTGGCGGCCCTCCAGTCATCCGAAGCCAATCACGGTCGCAGCAGGAGTGATTTTCTCACGGGGGATCGTGGCGCTAGTTATTGTACCGTCGTAGTGTTTTCCGGAGTAGGCGCGTAGGCAACTCCCGATCCGCCACCACCCTGCTTACTGCTGAATACGTTCCCGCTCCAGTTGCCATCGTTCAAAAATGTGACTCGATACTCTGAGGTGTTCCAGATCTGAACAACTGCATGGTATTGGATGCGACCTGTGCAGGTCTTTGTGTCGGAGTCAGTGACGTGGGTTGTGACATTGAGCGTCCAATTCGCCGCGCTCGATTCATTCTGTGAGAGTGAGGCATTCAAAGCAACATCTGGACTATTCGTTTCGCTCTTGTATAGACTGGCGGAATAGTGTGCTATCATTAGACAATCGGTGGCTGGAGACAGCCGCTACGCCGTGATTACAAACCGTTCAGAAGATGAATCACCCTATTGTCTCGCAGTTCCACTCTACTACAGAAGAGCGATTCGTTTTGATCGTCCGATTGATGGAGAGCCGTTCTCCGTTATCGGCAGAGAACGTGGTACTGTTCGCTCCCATTCCAGTATCGTCAATACATTCACTGTCGAGACGTTCAAAACTGAGTAGTTTGGCACGGGGTTGGGTACCTTCATCCGCTGATCCACCGCTGGTTTCAGGGACGGTCCCGATACATCCACTGAGGACGATAGCAGCTATAAGCAGGATCGAAATGATAAGTCGGTAGGGGTGGGATTTTGGAGTCATGCTCTAGTGACCGTGTATACGGGAGCGCTATTTATTTAACGCAAAAACCCCCCGATAACGGGAGGTGATCGACACGGACCACACCTGATTTCGAGTGAAATCTGTCGTCAGTGAGAACACTCCGGAAGCGTCCCTTTTGGCTGTACCCAACACACCACCGTTTCCGGTGTTTCCACTGGGCGGATAGAGCCCCTTCTCACCACCCCTCATCCTGAGTTAAAACGACTCACCTTCTGACCAGTCTGGCGAGAAACTATTGTTTCATTTCCAACAGGTCATCGGCATGTAGTGGAAATAACGAACTTGATCGCGTATTTCCCACACGGAATGAATCACTTCGCGTGATAATATCCGCCACTTTTAATACAGATTACACCTGTTCTGAATTCAGTGTACGACATTTTCACGGATTTGGAGGAAATTGATGACGTAGAAGCATGGTTGTCTTTCGAGTCGGTTGATCCTGAACCCATTCAGGGAGACTGGGTGCACGTTCATCAATTAGGACGGTCTTCGATTTCACTTTCCCCCGAACAGTGGGATCGGGTTGAATCGGATATCTCAGAAGAGAACGGTAGAATTGGAACAGATACACTAACTCTCACACAGTCATTCAATATTCAGCCGTGCTTGGTTCCACTTGATGCTCTTGAGGTGGTGCTAAATGCAGACCCGACGACAGCACTTGATGACATCGACTTCAGTCCGATGGAATATGGACGACGACGCCCAGGTATGGGTGAGGAGATGGAATCCTATTGGGAGGAGGACCTTTCGACGACTGTTGATGGTGTTGAGGTGGCGCGGTTCGTAACGAACTTCCAATACGAAGCTCCCCTCATTGACACCGGGTTCATCGAATACCACGACCTAATCGAACATGAGAAGCGCCGCTTCGAGACTATCGATTCTGATGAGGTGGTAGCGACTTATGATACCAACCGCTGGGAAACTACTGTCGGTCTCAGTGGTGATGAGTCGGGCCACACAATTCGATGTCTTCGAGTACAGGCACCATTCTTGAAAGAATACCTCGAAGAACGTCAGTGCGCGTTGGTCTTAGGATACATCCAGCGCCGCTCAGTCAATCCTGGCGGAATCGGCACACTCCCCGACGACGAGAGGGAGTTTTCGGTTGATCGTGGTACAGCCACGCTCCAGTTGCTTCCAGCGAATATGCCAATGGCAGGCGATTCAACACGTCTCTATTGGACTTGTCCAATTCGGCCTGACGACATTCCCGAGAGTCGAACCGACCGACTAGCGAGTAATCGCAATCTCACATTCCGCACTCGTGATGGTGTGACTGTCACGAAAGAGGGACTTGACGGGGGCGAAGCGGCAGCCGAATTAGGACTTGATCGGCCCGCAACCGGACCTGATGACTACGACTATCTCCACTTTGAACGGCCGTGTTTAATCGCATGACGGAAGTGGAATTTCCTGTTTTGCGGCCTCCTTAATGTTGTACACCGCACACATCAACGCGATCTCA
>NZ_AOMC01000004.1 GCF_000336695.1 Halococcus morrhuae DSM 1307 | reverse complement strand
ACCATCAACCGCCGTGCCAAAGAATACGGCAGCAAGCTCAAGCAGTTCCTTCCTGACTGTGTTGCCGGAACGGACGCTGACGCGATTATTGCCGACGGAACGAAGTGTCACAGCCAAGACGAAGACCGCTCGTACCACTCCGTTCAAGCAACGCTCGGCGAGGATACTGCTGGGGACTCGCGGTCCCTGCTGGATCTGTCGATCAATGCTGACTGGGACGAGACAGCGGCCGCTCTCGATGACATCGGCGCAGTCACTGACGACGCTAC
>NZ_AOMC01000003.1 GCF_000336695.1 Halococcus morrhuae DSM 1307 | reverse complement strand
CGCGGCGATCCGCGAACGGATCGCGCGAACGACCAAGCGCATTGAGAAGACAGCGTGGCAACTCTCACAGTTCGGTTCGAGGAAGGCTGCGGGGTATCTCCGGCGGTGGTTGCCGTCGATAGTGACGTTCGCCGAGCAGGCTCTTGAGGGGTTCGAGGTACCGTGGACCTCGAACCCCGTGGAACGAGCGATGGGAGAGGTAGCGAACCGATGCAAGAACCAATGGATGCGCTGGACAGAAGCCGGGTTAGAGGCATTGCTTCAACTCAGACTCGTGAAGTACGCCAATCCAGGTCACTACCGAACGTTCTTCGACGAACTCCTCAGTCGATCAACCAAAACAACCATGAGCTGTGACCTCTCAGTGGAGGCTACCAGAGGCAAAGTCTAGAGGACTTTGCGACACCACCAAATCTTTCGTGCGCGAAAGCTCGCTTCGACGCCTTCGACGAGCTCCGCGATCCTGCCGACCGCGACGTGCTCCTCACGGGCAAGGACTGCCGCGGCATCGCCCACAAGGTTTTGGAGCTCGATACACCCGTCCCATCGCTCGTTTCGGCCGGCAGTCCGCCCGAAAACGGCGTCTGGAAGCCCCAGACCGTCCACGCCGTCGCGGCCGCGAAGGCGCTCGCCTACGAGCGCGAGACGCCCGTCGAGCGTGCGTTCGTCGAATATCCGACCTACGGCGTGATTCGCGAAGTACCGCTGACGACTCGGCGGAAGGCGGCCTATCGGACGGCGGTCCGCACGCTCGAATCGATCGACGGTCCGCCACCGCGCCTCGACGACCGCTCGAAATGTGAGTCCTGCGAGTACCGCGAGGAATGTGGCGTGAAGACGCGGTCGTTGCGCTCGTTGCTCGGCCTCGGTTAGTCGAGCCACGCCTCGATATCCGCGACCCGTGCCCCGCGGCGGTGGATCGTGCCCGATGAGACGTCGACGACGCTGCTCTCGGTGCCCGGACATTCGCCGTCGTCGAGGACGGCCCCACAGGCCGTCCGTACCGATTCGCCGATCTCCGCGACACGTCGCGCGCTCGGCTGCCCGCTCACGTTCGCGCTCGTCGAGGTTGCCGGTCCGCTTTGTTCCAGGAGTTCCTGCGCCACCGGCTGGTCGGGCACGCGCACCCCCACTCGGGAGCGGCCGGCGGTCAGCACGTCCGGCACTTCCGGCCCCGCCTCGACGAGCACGGTGACGGGACCGGGCAGGAATTCGTCCATGAACCGCTGCTCGCGCTCGGTGGGCTCGGTGTGTGCGAGCGCCGCCTCGACGGTTGGCACGGCCAGCGAGATCGGCTTCTCGTGCGAGCGGCCCTTGACCGCGAAGACCCGTTCGACGGCGTCAGCGTCGAGCGCGTCGGCAGCGAGTCCGTAGACCGTCTCGGTCGGGTAGACGACGAGCCCGCCCTCGCGGACGGTCTCGGCGGCAGCCGCAACGTCCGTCATAGCTCGTCGATGGCCGCCTCGATCGCGTCGTAGTCGGGGAAGGATGGCCACTCCTCGGCGATCCACGCGTACTGGATCGTTCCGTCCCCGTCGACGACGAACGCCGCGGGTCGTGGCTCCGACACTCCGGCCATCCCGTCGAGATCGTTGACGATGTCGTATTTCTCGGCGACGCCGTTTCCGGGATCCGAGAAGAGTCGGGCGTCGACCTCACGCTCCTGGATGAGCCGCTTGTGTGCGTACGGCGTCGAGATCGACAGGCCGACGACGGCGATCTCGTCGGTCCAGCCACGCTCTCGGATTTCGTTCCACGCGTAGGTCGCGGGAAAGGCCCCATCCATCGGATGGAAGAGCAGGACGAGCGGGCCGTCCTCCAGTAGCGTCGAGAGCGACATGTCCGTCCAGAGCTCGCCGTCGACGAGCGGGCGGGTGAAATCGGGTGCCTGATCGCCGGCCGCGGGATGATCGGTGGCGTCGAGCTCGACCACGTCGAACTCGACCATCAGGCGTGCTCCCCGTAGGTGCCGTCGAGATATTCGACGATATTGGCGCTCTCGGCCATCGTCACGCCGGTGTTCGGATCGCTGATGGCTGGCACGGTGCGCTTGCCACAGGCGCGTTTGACGGCGTCGCGTTCGGAGTGTCGCGCCTCGACGAAGCGTGATTCGTAATCGATGTCGAGTTCGTGCAGCCGGCGGACGACGCGCTCGCAGAACGGGCAGGCCTGCAGCCGGTAGAGCACGAGCGGTTCGGTCGTCTCGGTGGCTGTCGATCGGGTGGTGCTCACGGCGACGGTTGGGGCGAGATCGGCCTAAGACCTTCGCCTACCCCACCGTTCTCGATCACCCAAAATACAGCGCGGATGCCCCTTCCTCAACGAGCGCCGGAGTTCCGATTATCGGTCGGAACGGAGACGCGAGTAGGGTGGGGATACGCGCCGTGAGCTTGGTTCGGCATTCGCCGGACATTGCACGGCCGGATATTCCACAATCGGAATACTTAGGTTTGTTCGGATACATAGGTTACGTATAGCGGATTCGATGATCACACGCACTTATCGAGCGAGGATTCGGAACCACTCGCAAGTGCGTGCCGATCTCGATTCGCTCGGGTTCGCCGCCGCGAAGCTCTGGAACGTTGGGCGGTGGACCGTCCAACGTGTCTGGGATGCCTGCGGCCAAATTCCCGACGCTAACGCGCTCATGTCCTACCTCAAGGGTCACGAACGCTACGTGGACCTTCATTCTCAGTCCAGTCAGCGAGTTCTCCAAGAACTCGGTGAAGCGTTCACCGGCTGGTACGGCAAGCGCGACAACGGGGACACGAAAGCGAACCCGCCCGGCTACCGCAAACGCGGCGACCAACACCCACGTTCGACGGTCACGTTCAAGGCGGCGGGCTTCAAGCACGACGCCGCGAACAACCGTATCCGACTCTCGAAGGGCAAGAACCTCAAGGACGGATGGTCCGACTTCGTACTCTGCGAGTACGATGTCATCGGTTCGCCCGAAACGAGCGTCGAAAACGTCCAACAGGTGCGTGCAGTCCACGAACACGGCGAATGGCGATTGCACATCGTCTGTCGTGTCGAGGTTGATGTGCCAGAGTCGTCCGGCAACGAAGTTGCCGGAATCGACCTCGGTATATGCAACTTCGCCGCCGTGTCGTTCGGTGGTGAATCCCTGTTGTATCCCGGCGGCGCGCTCAAGGAAGACGAATACTACTTCGCCAAGAAGCGTGCGGAATGCGATAAGAGTTCGTCGCGCGAAGCGCGGCGACTCGATCGCAAGCGCACCGACCGGCGGACGCACTTCCTGCATACGCTCTCAAAAACGATTGTCGCAGAGTGTGCCGAGCGCGACGTTGGGACAATCGTTGTTGGCGACCTCGCGGGAATCCGCGAGGACGACAACGGTGAAACCGCCGACTGGGGCGACCACGGCAACCTTGATTTGCACGGATGGGCGTTCGACCGCTTCACGACGATGCTCGACTACAAGGCTGAAGCCGAAGGTATCAGCGTCGAACCCGTTTCCGAAAGGGATACGTCGAAGTCGTGTTCGGCCTGCGGCCGAACCGACGACAGCCAGCGCGTCGAGCGCGGATTGTACGTCTGCGGCGAATGCGGGCTGGTCGCCAATGCCGACAGTAACGGTGCGGAGAATATCAGACAAAAGGTACTCCCGAATCCTCAGCGAGAGGATAGGGATAACGGCTGGTTGGCACAGCCAGCGGTTCGCCTGTTCGACCGTAGCGAGGGCCGGTTCGCCCCGCGAGAACAAGAGCCGAACCGCGAACCTTAATATCCCAACTGCGGTCGGGAATCCCCGCCCTCAGCGAGCGCCCGTATGGGCGCGAGCAGGGCGGGGAGGATGTCAAAACCATGCGAACGTTTAATCCGGCCGGCGGGCAAGAGCGCCACGTCGATGTATCTCCCCGCGTTCGTGTTGGCCCCGTTCGCCACGCCGCTCGCCGTCGATGTCCTCGGGATTTCGGTCGACGAGGGCACGTTCGTCGCCATCGGCGTCGCCGTCGTCGTCGTCCTCATCGTCCTCTCGGCGTTCTTCTCCTCCTCGGAGATCGCCATGTTCTCGCTGGCCGCCCACCGCGTCGAGGCGCTCGTCGAGGACGGGACACCCGGCGCGGCGACGATGGCCGAACTCAAATCGAACCCGCACCGGCTGCTCGTGACGATCCTGGTCGGGAACAACCTCGTCAACATCGCCATGACGTCGATCACGACGGGGCTGCTCGCGCTCTACTACCCACAGGGCGTGGCCGTCGCCATCTCGACGTTCGGCATCACGGCGCTCGTCCTGCTGTTTGGCGAGAGCGTGCCCAAGTCCTACGCCGTCGAGAACACCGAATCGTGGGCGCTGACGATCGCCCGACCGCTGAAACTCGCCGAGTACGGACTCCTCCCGCTCATCGTCGTCTTCGACTATCTCACCCGCCAGATCAACCGCATCACCGGTGGCGGGTCGGCGATCGAGACCTCCTACGTGACCCGCGACGAGATCCAGGACATCATCGAGACGGGCGAGCGCGAGGGTGTCATCGCCGAGGACGAACGCGAGATGCTCCAGCGTATCTTCCGGTTCAACAACACCATCGCCAAGGAGGTGATGACGCCGCGGCTCGACGTCACCGCCGTCACGACCGACACGAGCATCGAAGAAGCTATCGAGACCTGTGTCCAGAGTGGTCACGCGCGCGTCCCGGTCTGTGAGGGCAGTCTCGACAACGTGATCGGCACCGTGCACATCCGCGATCTCGTCCGCGATCTCAACTACGGCGAGTCGGGCGATCTCGACATCGAGGACCTCATCCTGTCTCTTATACACATCTCTGAGCGGGCTGGCNAGATGTGTATAAGAGACAGGATCGTCGGCGAGATCCTGGAGGGCGGCGAGCGCGAACCCGTCGAGACGATCGACGAGGACACGGTGCTCGCACAGGGTGAAGTCAACATCGAGGACGTCAACGAAGCGCTCGACATCGAACTGCCGGAGGGCGAGGAGTTCGAGACGATCGCGGGCTTCATCTTCAACCGGGCCGGCCGGCTCGTCGAAGAGGGTGAAAGCATCGATTACGACGGCGTCGAGATCACGGTTGAGGCGGTCGAAAACACGCGTATCACGACCGCGCGCGTCCATCGGCTGCCGGAGACCGAACCCGAGACCGTCGCGGTCGACGACGACCCTAGTTCGTCGTGAAGTCCGCCGTCGAGTTCTCCTCCGGCGCTTCGGTGCCCTCGACGGCCTCGGAGACCGACGTCCGCTTTTCGGTCGTGACGTGCCAGCGGTCGATTTCGTCGTCGTACTCGGCGAGGCGCTCGCTCACTCGCTCTTTGAGATCGTCGTCGTTGACGTTGACCTCGAAGACGTAGCCGTCGTAGTCGCCATCGCGGGCGTTGCCGGTTCGCTGAAGGTTCGCACTGATGAGGTCGTTGTCGAAGTAGTAGGGTGCGACCTGCGTCATCACGTTTCTGTACACCGTGTCCTCGACGGTGCGGATCGCCTTCCGACCCGCCGAGTCGGCCGCGCGGGCGACGTATTCGAGCGACTCACTCCAGGAATCGACCGCCTCGTCGGTGTCGTCGAGTTTCTCGTAGGATTGCGAGAGCTTCTCGCCGGCGCTTTTGAGGTCCTCGTTCGGCTGCTTGCCGGCGCGTTCGCCCTCACCCTCCTCGATCGATGCCTGTTCGGCGGTCTTCTCGTTGACGTCCTCGTCGAGGCGCTCGTGGCTTTTCGGCCGCCATTCGTCCCACTCGTCGAACGCCTCGCCGTCGGCATCGAACTCGGCGAGCGCACGCGTGATCCGTTCGCCGTGTTCGACGATCTCGTTCCATCCGCCGCGCTCTTTGAATCCGGAGATACTCTCTTCCATCGAGTTCCTCGTTATCGTCCGTAGGTGAGTCGCTGTACGAACCCATCGAGTCTGTTCTTCGCCCCGGCGAACCACGCCGATGGCGAGACACGCCGGAGTTCGTCCTCAGAGAGCTCGATGCGCGCGTCGGCGAACGGGTCGTCGTTCGCGCGCTCCGCGTCGCTCTTTCCCTCCGCCGCGATCTCGGTCACGGACGTCATGGCACACCGACCGCACGTCTCGCGGTCCGTTCCACCCATGCTCGCCCCCTATGTCGAGCGACTGCTTAAGCGTTCGCGTGGCAGCGACCGTGTACTTTTGTTCGCCTCGCCCCTCGCCCCACTATGAGCCATCGCGGTGGCGACGATGCTGACTCCGCCCGCGCCGAGGCGGACCTCGACCTGCCCGCCCTCGACGACGAGTATCTGACCCGCGTCGCCGAGCGTCTCCAGTTCAACTACGATCTCGACGCCGACCGGCGGGTTCACGGCGAGTCGTTCGCGCTCTCCGGCGCGCTCACGCTCGAAAGTCACAAACAGTTCCTCCACTCGGCGCTCTCGTACGGCCATCACGAATCCGTCGAACGGCTGTACGCGCGCCGCTGTGACGGGGTGAGCGTGGCCGATCTCGAAGCGCTCGTCGCGCTCGGTCACGATCTCGGCGCGGGGATCGACGCCGACGAGGAACACTTCAGCACGGAGTTCACTTTCGCCCTCGTCGCCCCGCGGATCCCCGACGAGGTACGCGCGTTCGTCGCCGGTTTCAGCGACCGAACGTTACTCAAATACGGCTATCACGGCCACTACGAGATCAACCTTCTTGTCGCCGCACCCGATACCGAGGAACTGGTTGCCAGCGAGAACGCCGAGGTCGCTGCCGCCTTCCGGCTCTGGGAATCCGACGAGCCCGAATCGAGCGGCCTGGCTGCACGGCTCGCCGGCCTGTTCGGCTGACGGGCTCAGTCTACCCCTACCCGTTCGCTCTCGGGTCGTTCGTCCGCGGGCAGCGAACGAACCAGCCCGATCCCGAACTGGAGGGCGGCCAGCCCGACGCCGAGGACGAGCAACTGGAGCGCGAGCCGCAACCCCGGCGCGAGCGGGAGCCAGAACCCCACGCCGCACAGCGCCGCGAGCGAGACGACGACCGCCCACGCGCCGCTCCACGGATCGTAGCCCGCCACCCGTTCGCTCCCCAGCGGGACGACCGAGCGGTGTTCGAGCGTGAGTCCGGTTGCGACGGTATAGACACCGGCGAGCGTCGCCGCCAGCGCTGCATCGGCGACGAGCCAGCCGTAGGTCGCACAGCCGATCGCGAGACCGAGACAGCCACCGACGGCCCACGAGCGCCGCTGCATGGCGCTCGTTTCGACATGCTGACGCATAGTGTTTGCCCTCAGAACAGTCCGAACACGCCCAGCACGGCGTACAGCAGGTCGCCGTAGACGAGCGCGAGACAGAGCCCGACGAACAGCGGGACGAGAAACGGGATGGCGGGCGTCACCCAGAGGCGCTCGTGGCGCACGAGCGTATCGAGCGCCGCGCGCAGGCGTGCCGGCGTCGTTCCGTACGCACTGCCCTCGACGGCATCGAGAAACGCTGCCGCGCCCCACGGATCGACGCGCTCGCCGCCGTCCGTGAGCGGTCCGACGGCCCCGTCGCCCGGCGTGGGTCGCTCCGCCGGGAGGCTTGCCGGGTCGCGCGAGCGGTCGGGGCTCGCTCGGAGCGTTTCGAGCGTCGTCTCGCGCCAGCGGAGATACATCCGCAGTGCGTCGAGATCGAGCCCCGCTTCGAGCCCGTTCGCACGCGCGAGGAGTCGCCCGTGTGTCTCCGGCAGCTCGCGCCAGCGGACGGGGCGGCCGAGAAACGCGACTAGACCCACGCGTCCGGCGAGCGCATTGCGGGCGAACAGGACGAACGGCACCGCTCCACCGACGAGCGCCGCGTTCGTCAGCACCGTCAGCGAGAAGACGCCGCTGGTTTCGGCGAGCGGTATCACCAGCGAATCGAACGGTCGGTAGATCGGTGTGAACGGAAAGAGCAGACAGAGCGTCGCGAGCGCCTTCGCGTCGGCACCGCCGAACGCACCGACGCGCCAGAAGAGGACGCCGAGCGGGGCGACGACGCCGAGACTGATGACGAGTCGGAGCACGACCATCCCGGCATCGACCGACGCCGTGCTCCGGAGAACGCTCGCCACGTCCCACGTCAGCAGCGCCGCCCCGAGCACGAGCAGCGGCAGCCACGTCCGATTGGGGACGCGGCGCGTCCGAACGTCGCGGACGGCCGCCCAGCCGAACAGCGGGAGCGAGAGCAGGCGCAGCAGATCCGGGAGCGCGTTCACGATGCAGAGCCTCGGGGATGGGACAAAAACGCTTCGCCCGTTTCGGTCGGAATGGCCGCGATATCCGATCAGGCGAGGAACACGTGTCGGGGCCGGTCGGCGAGCACTTCGCGGCCGAAGGAGACCGTCTCGCGGAACTCGTCGCTGCGGAAGAAGGCCATCGCGTCCTCGCGCGAGCGCCAGCGGCTGGCGATGAACATGTCGTTCTCGTTCTCGCGGTTGACCAGCAGGTCGGTCTCGTCGTGGCCGTCCATCTCCGCGAGGAGATCGGTGACGGTGCCGAACCGTTCGACGAACGCCTCGCGCTGGTCGGGTTTGGTCGTGTAGAACATTCCCATCGTACCGAACCCGTCGTCGCCGTCGCCGCGACCGCGCGCGACGATGCCCGGGAGATCGGAGAGGAAGCCGCCGGCGGTCTCGGCCGCGCTCGCGGTCTCCCAGATGCTGACGACCGCCGACTCTCCACCATCGGGGTTACCGTAGACGGCCGTTTTCACGTGGGTATCATAGTGCTCGAAGTTGCCGCGCAGTCCGGAGACGTCGTCGGCGAGTTCGTCAGGATCGGCCTCGGAGTAGAGCACCATCGCGTGGACGTCCTCGCCGTGGGGCTGGCCCGCGTAGATCCCCTCCTCGTCGAGCACGTCGCGGACGGTTTCGCTTTCGTCTTCACCCTCACTCGATTCGTCTCCGTGATCGCCGTGTGGACTCCCCTCGCCGTGGCTCGTGTCCGTACCGGCATGGGGATGATCGTCACCGGTCGGGACGGGTTCGCCGGCGAGCACCGCGCCGAGATCCTCGGGCGGGAACCGGCGACCGAACCGGAACCGGCCGAACTCGCCGAAACGCGAGCTCGACGGGTCGAAGCGCATCTCGTAAAGCAGTTTCTTGATCTGTGCGGGATCGTCGGCGAACAGCGTCACGCCCCACTCGTAGTCGTCGAGGCCGACGGAGCCGGTGATGATCTGCGTGACCTTACCCGCGTAGTCGCGCCCGATGTCGCCGTGGCCGCTCATCAGGTCGGCGCGCTCGTCGAAGGGGAGGTCGTACCAGTTGTTCTCGGGCCCGCGGCGCTTGTCCATCGGATAGAAGGAGACGTACTCGCTGTCGGGGATGTCTGGTTCGAGCCGGGACTCGATGTAGTTGGCCATCCCCGTGTCCTGAACCTCCTCGCCCTCGAAATACTCCTGTGACATGTAGCCCGACACTTCGGTCACGGAGAGATACGAGTCGGTCTGCTCGGTGAACCCGGCGAAGGCCGTTTGCTCGAACCGGCGTTCGGCAGTATCGAGATCGGCGATCGTGGGCCGGAGGTGGAGGAGCATGAGATCGGCCTCGTGACCGAGAACGCTGAAGACGGCCGACCCGCCCACATCGGCGTCTGCGAGCGCCTCGTGATCGCGGAGATAGTCGACGCCCTCCTCGATGGCGCGCTCGCGCTCGCGTTCGGGGGCCGCCCGCCAGCCGTCCCAGTCGATGGTCCGAAAGTCGTGGAGTACGTACCAGCCCTCTTCGGTTTGGGGTGGCTCTCGTCGGCTCATACACGGAATTTGGGCGAGTTGAACAAGGGTCTTGCGCGTTCGGCACGAGCCCGGTAGCTTCGACGGCGACGCCGGACGCGAGGAGTCGTGTCGGTGACTCTCCCTGCATGCGAAAGCAGACACTATTACATGCCGTGCTCGCTATACGCACGTGAGTCGATCCTCCCGCATCTCTGAACCATGAACTGCCCCATATCGAACATACCAGTGGGTGAGTCGGACACGTCGGCGATCGTCCCCACCCGATCGATCGTACCGATCCGGAGGGACTCGTGAACGGGCGGTCCCTGCAGCGCTGTTTCGTGGCGACGATCGTGGTCTGTAGCCTGGCGTTCGGCGGCTGCCTCACCCTCGATCCGACCGTCACGGCCGACACGAACGGTTCGGCGGTCTTCGAGCGGATCGCGCCGAGCGAATCGTGGTCGAGCCAGCGCGTTCGAGCGAAAGCGACCCTCACCGCCTCGCCATCGGCGGGCAACGTCTCGACGATCACCGTCGTCTCGGCGAGTGGGACGAGCTTTTCGACGGCAGCGATCGATCCCGGCCAGACGAACGTCTCTCTCGAACTGCCGGCGAACGAGACCGCGACGCTCGTCGCCAGCGATGCGGTCAACGGCACTACGATCGAGAAGTTGAACGTCACGACCGGCGGTGACTCGCTACTATGATGTCCGCTCGACACAGTTGGCTTCGTCTGAAGCGTGGAGGAATCGCCGATGAGTGATTCGACGACCGATGCCGACAGCGTCACGCGACCGGCCGACACGATGCGCGAACGCGTCGGCGAGAGCCGGGCGAAGATCTGGTTTCTCATCACGGCGAACCGCTGGTTCGTCACGGTGGTCTTCCTGTTGTTGGCGTACGTGACACTCGTCGTCCTCCACGTGTTCGGGCCGAGTTCGGTGCGGAAACTCGTCACGACGAGCGCCGTGACGTCGCTGTTCTCGTCGGTCATCATCGCGCTCATCACGAGCATTACCCTCGTGCTCTCGATCTCGCAGTTCGTGCTCTCCGAGGAGATCGACACGCTCGGCACGCAGCGCGAACAGATGCGAAGCGTGACCGAGTTCCGCAGCGACGTCGAGGAGCGGACGGGGATCATGGCGAGTCCGGCCGAACCGTCCCGGTTCCTGCGGGTCCTCATCGAATCGGCCGACCAGCGCGCACGCCGTCTCAGGGAGACGGTCACCGACGGCAACGACGAGCTCCAAGAGATCGCGAGCTACGCCGACGGGCTGCTGGACCACAGCCAATCCGTGACGGACGAGCTGAAGGATACCGATTTCGGCTCGTTCGATGTCCTGTTGCCCGTGATCAACTACAACTACTCCTGGAAGATCCACGCGGCGCGCAACCTTCGGGCGAAATACGCCGATTCGCTCTCCGAGGAGGCCGACGAGAGCTTCGACGAGCTCATCGAGGCGCTGCGATTTTTCGGTCCGGCGCGCGAGCACTTCAAGACGCTCTACGTCCAGTGGGAGATCATCAACATCTCGCGGGGCGTCCTCTACGGCGCGATGCCGGCGCTGGCGATCGCCGCGTACATGATGCTTTCCTTCGACGCCGCGCGACTGTTCGGCACCACCGTGTTCGGCATCGACGCTGCCTTCCTGTTCACCAGTGCGATGTACGTGTTCACCCTCTCGCCGTTCGCCGTGGTGCTCGCCTACGTCATGCGAGTGCTCACGGTGATCAAACGAACGCTGGCGATCGGCCCGTTCGTGCTCCGGGAGACCGACCAGCTCGAATCGGCACGCTACGACGAACTCTCCGAGGTCAAAGAGGGGGACAATTGATGTCCTCGCACGCCCTAAAGGACGTGGAATCCCACACAGTGGGAACCCGACGAGCCGGGGAGGTTCCGGGACTCCGGGACCGACCC
>NZ_AOMC01000002.1 GCF_000336695.1 Halococcus morrhuae DSM 1307 | reverse complement strand
CGGCGGGGAGCCGGACGAGCATGGTTCGTCGCAACCGTATCGGCCGATACGGGCACAGCCCGCATCGCCCGAAACAAGGGGCCTGAGCGCCTTAACGCTTGGATTCTGGGACAGCCGTGGCGCTGAAACGGGCGGTTGCGGAAGACTACGCGCTCCTCCACGCCCTGAAGGGCGTGGTATCCGCGCTGAATGGAGCTTGCTATGATCCGACGACGGCCGAACGAGGGTGTCGGGTGACGTGACCGAGGACGACACCACCGACGAGGAAAGCTCGCCCGAACCGACCCTCGCCGCCCGCCAGATCTTGGGTCGTGAACTCGAAAACGCGCTCAAACAGATCCGTCGGCCGGCGAGCGGCCTGTTCGTCTCGGCGATCGCGGCGGGGCTCAACGTGAGCTTCGGAGCCTTGCTGATGGGGATGGCGCTGACGTTCTCGGGCGGGTTCGAGTCGTCGTTCGTGACGCGGTTCGTCCTCGCGAACGTCTCGACGGTCGGGTTCGTCATCGTCATCATCGGCCAGACGGAGCTGTTCACTGCCCACACCACCCTCGGCGTGCTGCCCGTCAT
Source organism: Halococcus morrhuae DSM 1307 (assembly GCF_000336695.1). Classification (GTDB taxonomy): domain Archaea; phylum Halobacteriota; class Halobacteria; order Halobacteriales; family Halococcaceae; genus Halococcus; species Halococcus morrhuae. The sequence goes on along the minus strand of NZ_AOMC01000002.1, from coordinate 13,046 downwards.
GGATCGCCGCGCCTCGATCGCCGAACTGGGGAAACTATGGGGTGTGGTTCTCGTCGGCAACCTGATCGGCTGTACGGTGTTCGCCGGCTTCATCGCCGTTGCCGGGCCGCCGCTGGGGATCGTCACGCCCGCGGCGGCCGGAATGCTCGCCGACGCGTTGCTGCCGCTGCCGTGGTGGGCGATCCTTCTGAGCGGCGTCATCGCGGGCTGGCTCATGGGGCTGGCGACGTGGCTCGTTGCCGCTGGCCGCGACACCATCGGTCAAGTCGTTTTGATCTGGATGATCACCGGTGTCATCGGGTTCGGGCCGTTCCACCACGCGCTTCTCGGCACGACGGAGTTGCTCTCGGCAATGTTCCGGGGGCAGGGTATTTCGATCGCCCAGTTCGTTCATTTCCTGCTCTGGACCACGGTCGGCAACGCCGTCGGCGGGACGGTGTTCGTCGCGCTGCTCAACTACGGTCAGGCGATCAAGGCCGGCGAACCTGGCGACGTCGAGGTCGATCCCGAGAGCCTCGGCAAATCGTGACGGGATAGCGACAAATAGGGCTCGCGACGATTGCGGAATCCGTATATGGCTGCGCTTGAGATCCATCGAATAGCTCGATGCGGCTCATACAGGTTCGTGTCAGGGACGAGTCACGCGATAGCGTGCTCGATACGCTCGATGACGCGGACGCCGATTACGTCATCGCCGACGAGGCGGCGGGCAACGACGCCTCCATCGTCTACTTCCCGACGCCTGCAGGTGCGGTCGAGGAGATGCTCGGCCGACTCTCGGAGGCGGGTCTCGCCGACGACGCGTTCACGATCGTCACCGACGTCGAGACCGCCACGACGCCACATTTCGACGAGCTGGAAGGTCGCTACACGCAGGGTCCCGAGGACGAGATCGGGCTGTCGCACGCCGAACTCCGGACGAAGGCACAGGAGCTCACGCCCGAAACGACGATGTTCGTCGTTTTTGCCGCGCTGAGTGCGATCCTCGCTACTGCAGGACTCCTGCTCAACTCCGCCATCGTCATCGTCGGCGCGATGGTGGTCGCACCGTTCGCCGGTTCCTCGCTGTCGGCGAGCGTCGGATTGGTGAGCGACGACGGACAGTCGACGGCCAACAGCCTCCGATCACAGTTCCTCGGGCTCGTCGTCGCCACCATCAGCGCCACCGTCGCGGCTGCCGTCTTCCGATGGGGCCATCTCGTGCCGTCGACGCTCGCCGTCGGGCGGATCACACAGGTCGGATCGTTCACGACGCCGACGCTGCTGACGCTCACCATCGCGGTCGTCGCCGGGGCTGCGGGCGCGCTCGCACTCTCGACCGATCTCCCGGTGACGATCGCCGGCGTCGCGGTCGCCGCGGCGGTCGTGCCGGCCACTGCTGCGGTGGGGATCGGCGTCGTCTGGGCCGAGCCGCTGCTGGCGCTCGGTGCGCTCGCGTTGCTGCTGGTCAACGTCGTGTTCATCAACCTCTCGGCGCTCGTCGCCCTCCTCGGCTTCGGCTACCGGCCATCCGAGGTCAGCAGCCTGCGGGAATGGCTCTCGTTCTCACCACGACGGATCGTTTCGGTGCTGGCGGCCGTCGGCCTCGCTCTCCTCGTGGTTGCAATGCTGTTCGGCACCTACCAGTATTTCCTGTTCGATCAGGCGGTCAACCGGAACGTCGACGAAGTGCTCGACGATCCCGACTACTCGAACCTCGAACTCGCGTCCGCCTCGGCCGAGTTCGGTGCCGCGGGCCTGCTCGGTGAGGAGGGCTCCGTCACCGTCGTCGCCGCACGCACCACCGGCGAGCCCTACCCCCGGCTCTCCGAACGACTCAGACGGCATATCGCCGCCGAGACGAACAGAGACGTCTCCGTCGAGGTGCGGTTCGTCGAATACCAGCGGGCCGGATCGGGGTAGGGACGGTACGAACGTCCGTTCCGGAATTCGTGATGGAATACCAAGAGTGAAGCGTCGTCGTCGGTGACGAGGCGACGAGCGATGGCAGACAACGCGGAGACGTCCGGAACTGTTTCGTTCGACGAGCGAACCGAGGATCGCACACCGATCGACCCCGACTCCAACTATCGACTCGGGACGATCGCCGTGCTCGCCGGGATCATCGGGCTTCTGGCCGGCATCATCGCGTTTCTCATCTACCACTTCATCGGCTTGCTGACGAACCTCTTCTTCTATCGACGGATCGCCTTCGAGTTCGTCACGCCGCCGAACAACGGACTGCCGATCTGGATCGTACTGATCCCGGCGATCGGTGGGCTGATCGTCGGATTGCTGGCGAAATACGGGACGCCGCGGATCCGCGGTCACGGTATCCCCGAGGCGATGGAGGCGGTCTGGGACAACGACAGCGAGGTCGAACCCCGCGTCATGCTGCTGAAGCCGATCTCGGCCGCCATCGCCATCGGGACGGGCGCGCCGTTCGGCGTCGAGGGCCCCATTATCCAGACCGGAGGAACGATGGGATCGGTCATCGGCCAGTACATCCCCACGACGGTGGCCGAGCGAAAGGTGCTGCTGGCCTGCGGTGCGGCGGCAGGGATGGCCGCGACGTTCAACACGCCGATCGCGGGCGTGCTGATCGCCATCGAACTGCTGCTGTTCGAGTTCCGGATGCGGTCGTTCGTCCCGCTGAGCGTCGCCAGCGTCATCGCGACTGCGGTTCGTCGCCAGCTCCTCGGCACGGAGCCACTCCTCCGGATCGGCGACCTGAGCTACCAGCTGCTCCCGAACCTGCCGTTTTTGCTGGTGCTCGGCGTCATCCTGGGACTGGCGACCGTCGCCTTCAAGCGCGGCTATTTCGCTGTCGAGGACCTGTTCCATCGGTTCCCGGTCGGAAACGTACTCCTGCCGGCGATCGGCGGGCTCATCCTCGGGGTGATGGGGCTGTTCGTCCCGCGCGTGCTCGGCGTCGGCTACGAGGTCACGAGCGAAATCCTCCAGAACGAGCTTCCCATCGGACTGCTCCTGTTGGTCGTGATCGGGAAGGCGATCGGCGTCTCCGTGACGCTCGGGACGCGCACGTCGGGTGGCTTTCTCGCGCCGATGTTCGTCATCGGGGCCGGCATCGGCGGCGCGTTCGCGCTCGCGGTGAACGCGCTCGTCCCCGGCGTGACGCTACCGGTCGGGCTGTTCGCGCTCACCGGTCTGGGAACCCTGTTCGGCGTCGCCGGCGGCGCGACGTTCGCGCTCGTGCTCTTTACCGTGGAGGTAACCCAGCAGTTCGCGGCCATTCTGCCGGTGTTTCTCGTCGCCGTCGTCGCCGACGGCGTGGCCTCGATCTATCTCCGCAACTCCCTGATGACCGAGGAGCTCACTCGGCGCGGGATCGACATCTATCAGGAGTACGAGGTCGACCCGCTGAAGCGCTTCACCGTCGCCGAGATCATGGACGAGCGACCGGTGACGATCCGCCCCGACGTGACTGTTGCCGAGCTGGTGAACGAACTCACCAGCGACGAGCCATCCGTCGCCCGTTTCACCCCCGAGACCGACGGTGACCAGCCGGATGCTCTCGACGAACCGGGCGAACCGGAGACGACGCCCGAACGGACCACCGAACTGACACTTCACGAGGGGCTTCCGATCGTCGATCCCGACGAGGGTCTCGTGGGGATCGTCACCTATGGCGACTTGCTTCGGGCGAGTGCCAACGACGGCGCGGAGATCACCGTCGCCGAAGCCGGGACGATCGATATCGTCGCCGGCCACCCGGACGAACAGCTGTTCGAGGCCGCCGTCCGGATGTCCTCGAACGATCTCGAACAGCTCCCGATCGTCGACCGTGACAGCGGCGACCTCCGGGGCCTGATCGACTCGCAGAACCTGATGACGTCGGCGATGCGACAGCTCGAAGACGAGCAGGTCCGCGAAACGGGAAAGCTCGATTTCGGTCGTGGCCCGCTGTAGCCCGTTTCGACCCCCTGTTTTTCGTGACTCCGTGCCGTAGGAAGCGCCATGTACGACGAGATCCTCGTCCCGACCGACGGAAGCGAGGCGGTCGAGACCGCGATCGAGCACGCGTTCGATCTCGCCGCCACGTACGACGCGACGGTCCACGCGCTGTACGTCGTCGACGACACCTATGGCGGGGCCGGGCTGATGGGCGTCGATGCCCAAGACACCGTTTCGGAGCTGCGAACGATGGGCGAGGAGGCGGTCGACACCATCGCAACGCGCGGCGAGGATCGTGGACTCACCGTCGAAACCGCGGTCAACGAGGGACTTCCCCACGAGGGAATCCTCGACTACGCCGACGACAACGGGATCGATCTCCTCGTGATGAGTTCGCGCGGCCGGTCGGGCGTGAGCCGGTTCGTCTTCGGGAGCGTCACCGAACGGGTCGTGCGCCTCAGCGATCGACCGGTCCTCGTCGTTTCGCGGGACGTGACCGACGAATAGAACCGGTAAACGGCCGTCTTATCCGTCATGAGATCCAACGACGGCCATGGCTCGGTATCCGCTCGGTGGCGGGGTCGGCACCTATCTCGGCTTTCATCTCTTCGTCCTTGGGCTCCTGTCGTTCGTCACCGGACAGCCGTTTCTGATCCCGAGCCTCGGGCCGTCGCTGTTCCTCCTCGGAACGCTGCCCGACGACGAGATGAACTATCCACGGCGGATCATCGGCGGCCAGTTCATCGGCGCGGTGGCCGGTTTCATCGCTTTCCATCTGATCGTCGGCGGCATCGATCCGGCGGCGAGTCCGGCGCTCTCGCTCGAAGTGTTCCGGCAGGTGGTGTCGAGTTTCGTCGCCGCCCTCCTCTCGACGTTCGGCATGTATCTCGCCGACGTTCAACATCCGCCGGCGTACGCGACGACGCTCATCGTCTCGCTCGGCTATCTCACCTCTCCGCGGGGCGTCGGCGTGTTCATGTTGGCGGTGTTGGTGATGGTCGGGTTACACGAAATTCTCGGCAAACGCGGGCCGATCTGGAGTCTCCCTTACCAGCAGGACGAGTGAGCGCCGATCGAACCCACGACGCTCAGGTCCCTTCGCTGCCCACGCGCACCGTCAGGACCGAGGGATTTGATCGCCGGACAACCTTCTCAGTCACGCTGCCGAGGAGCTGTCGGTCGAGCCCGCTGCGGCCGCGGGTCCCCATGACGACGAGATCGCAGTGCTCGTCGGCGTACTCCAGGATCTCCTCGTGTGGCGTGCCCTGTCGAACGACGTCGGTGACGTCCTCGACGCCCGCCCGTGCCGCCCGCTCGCCGATCTCCGCCACTGTCTCCTCGCCTTCCGATTCGGCTTCCTCGAAGCGCTCGTCGCCACCGCGGACGTTCAGCGGCCCGGCCGTCTCGTCGACGACGAAGAGCACGTGCAGCGTCGCGTCGTTGGTGGTCGTGATCTCGAACGCCTCGTTTTCGGCGTCCATCGCCGCCTCGCTCCCGTCGGTCGGCAACAGTACGTGATCGTACATGATCGCGCTCGTCAGTCCGGGGTGAAAACGTTGGCGGCGATATCAGCCCGACAGCAGCGACGGACCGAAGATCATCAACATGAGCGCCGCGAGCATCGTCAGGCTCACCGCGGTCGTCACCGCGCCGGTGAGCGATCGTCGACTGCCGATGGGGAGCCGCGAGACGACGGCTTCGGTGCTCGTCCGGAGGATGTGCCCGCCATCGAGCGGGAAGGTCGGGACGCAGTTGAAGAAGCCGAGGTTGAGGTTGATCCAGCCGACCCAGAACAGTACGTTCGCCAGCACGAACACGCCGCCGCCGAGGAAGCCGAGCGGGCCGGTCGCGGTGTAGAAGTCGACGTTCGCGCCGACGAAGCCGGCGAAGTTGTAGCTCACGCCGGGTGCGGCGACGCTCGCGAACGGGAGTGTGAGCAGGAGGATGACGCTGGTGAGCGCCGAGCCGCCAGCTCCCCCCTCGCCGCCGAGCGCCGCGAGAAAGCCGGCGGCCGGATAGGCGTCGATGCCGAAGTCGTCGACGGCGATCCCGGTGGTCCCCGACTGGAGCCCCGTCACACCGACCAGCCCGCTGCCGGTCTGTGTGTTCTCGCCGAGTGTGACGCGCTGGGTCGTGCGCTCGCCCCCGACGAACGCCTCGACGCGCACCGTCTCACCGGGGTTCGTTTGCGAGAGCATGTCGGACAGCGCGGACGTGTTCGGGGTGCGTTCGCCGGCAAATCGTGTGACGACAACCGGCTCGCCGCCCTCACCGGTCGCGTTCGCCAGCGGCCCGTCGGGCGTGATCCGGCTCGCGTACGCGCCCATCGGCGCGGTCGTCGTGGAGCCGTTGTCGGTCCGCAGCGTCGCCACGGAGCGGTTTTCGAGCGCCGCGGTGAACCCGCTCTCGGTGTGCGTGGGCGAGCCGTTGATCGCCGTGATCGTCGCACCCGTGCCGAGCCCGATCGGTCCGTCCTTGATGGCGCTCGTGACGACCAGCGAGCGCTCGACGGTCGTCGTGGTGCCGTTCGACAGCGAGACCGGGACGGTGCGGTTCGCGTCGACGAGCGCACGGTCGAGATCGCTCGCGTTCGTCACGTTCTGGCCCGCGACGCCCGTGATGACGCTTCCCTCGCCGATGCCTGCATCGGCGGCCGGCGTGCCCGGTAGCGCCCCGCCGACGTGGACGCCCGGGACGACGCCAATCGAGCCGACGACCGGGCCAAAGAGGAGCGCGAAGGCGATGACGGTGATGGCGAAGTTGTTGGTGACGCCGGCGGCGAACATCCGCGTCTGTGGACCCCGCTCGGCGTTGCGCTGTTCCTCCTCGTCGGGTTCGACGAACGCGCCCATCGGGATCAGCGTGATCAGCGCGAGCCCCATCGAGGAGATGCTGATGTCTTCGACCCGACAGAGCAGACCGTGGCCGCCCTCGTGGACGACCAGCCCGACGAGCAGTCCGAGAACGATCTCCGGGGCGACCGAGAGCGGGAGGAACTGGTTGACTCCGGGGATGACCAGCGCGTCCTGTGGCTCGGTGATGATCGTCGAGGAGGGCCGATTGAGGATCGTGACGGCGCTGAAGATGACGAGGACGAACGAGCCGACCATCACGACGAGCGTGATGCCGAGGCCGACGTTCGCCCACGCCCGCCAGAACCGTTTCGGGCGTGCGAGCCAGTCGAGGACGGCCTTTCCGCGCTCCGTATGTAATGTCGTGATCGGTCCCGAAACTCGGGCCCAGTCGGGGAGAAATCCCCGCGCCGATAGCGCCGTCGCCACGACGCTGTAGAGAAGCACTCCCGAGAGAACCCACAGCAACGTGCTCGCCATTGGCACTTTTCCGTGATGAGCAGTGATGAGGGTTTGGGTCCCGCTACGGACGCTGCTTACCCTTCACGGCGAAGCCGTCGCACCACGAACTCACGGTCGAGTTCCGCGAGAAACGGCCCGAGCTTCGGCCCCTGCTCGGTGTCGAAGAAGAGCCGGTAGCCGGCGGTAAAGAGGTCACCGGGATCGAGGTCGTGCTCGCGGGCGGTCTCGAAGATCTCGCTCTGGATTTCCTCGCCGTCGTGGCCCGCCTCGACGACGCCAGCCAGTTCGTCGAGCGCTTGCCTCGTATCGCCGCCGAACGATACGTCGGGGAGATCGGTCGCGAGGCGGTAGTTGTAGGCGTTGTCGGTGCGTTCGGCCCACGTTCGGGCGTATTCGACGCGGCCGAGGGCCGCCTCGACCGCGCTCTCCGAGGCATCTTCGGGGATGTGCTCCTGACGACGCGCCATCTTCTCGCGGAGCTCGCTGTCGTCGGTCATGCCGAGCACCGCGGCGAAGGTGTAGGGGAGGCGGATCGGTCGATCGCTCGCCGCTTCGACGATCATCGGGTAGGCCGTCCCGGCCTCGTCCATCGTTTCGTCCTCCCGTGCGTGCTCGTCGAAGTACGTCCGCTCGAAGCGATCGAACTCGTCGACCAGCTGGTCGGCGCGCTCGATGGAGAAATCGCGCGCTCGGCTCGGGTCCTTCGTGAAGAAATAGCGGAGCACCTCGGGTTCGAGAAACTCTAAGACATCTTGGACCATGATGACGTGGCCGGCCGACGACGAGAACGGTTCGCCGTCGAGCGTGAACCACTCGTAGGCCATCGGCACCGGCGGGCTGTCGTCGAGGACGGTGCGGGTGATATCCGCGCCGCTCGGCCACGAGCCCTCGGCGTGGTCCTTGCCGAACGGCTCGAAATCGACGCCGAGCACCTGCCACTGGGCGGGCCACTCGAAGCGCCACGGGAGCTTTCCCTCGTGGAAGGTGGCGGTGCCCTCGTGGCCACAGCCCTCGATCGTTTGCTCGCCGGCCTCGACGTCGGTACAGACGTACTCAACGGTGCCGGCATCGAGATCCACGCTCCGGACGGCGTCCGTCTCGGTGACGTGGCCACACTCGGCGCAGATCGGGCGGAAGGGGATGTAGTCGTCGTCGACCTTCTCCTGATACTGTCCGAGTACGTTCCGTGCCTGTTCGCGGTGTTCGAGCAGGTGGCGAATCACGTCGTCGAACGCACCGGATTCGTAGCGCTCGGTGTTCGAGACGGTCTCGACGGGGATCTCGAGCAGCTCGGCGCTCCGCTCGATCAGGTTCGAGAAATGTGCGCCATACGACTCACAGCAGCCGAAGGGATCGGGAATCGCGGTGTAGGGTTTGCCGAGGTTGCGGCCGAGCGCGCTGGCATCGACCTCACCGAGCCCGACGACGTTGCCGTCGAGGTCGGCGAGTTTTCGGGGGATCTTGCGGAGCGGATCGCGATCGTCGGCGGTGAAGATCTGTCGGACCGTCCGCCCGCGCTCGCGGAGGGCCTCGGCGACGAAGTAGCCGCGTGCGATCTCGTTCATATTGCCGAGGTGGGGCACGCCCGACGGCGAAATGCCGCCCTTGATGACGATCGGGTCGTCGGGCTCGCGCTTGTCGATCACGTCGGCGACGGATTCGGCCCAGAAATCGTGTGGCTGCGAGCCGGCGAGAATATACGGGTCGTCATTGACATCCTCCACACGACTGAAGTCGTGGGATTCCCCGCGCTCGGGGTCGGTCACGCTGACCACCCCGACAGAGGCAACTTCCGGACACTGCTGCGCGATGTCCGTACCGGGTTCGTGCGCTCTGCTTCGGGGCGATGAGCGAATGGTGACGCCAACCCATCAGGGTTCCCCCGCTCGCATCGCACGGGCCGTGCCATCGGCCTTGTTCGCTGCCCTGCGATGGCAGCGAGGCCCAATCGGGCAAGGTTGCTTTTTGTTGATGGAGACCCCAACCCAACTCCAATTTTCCCGTTTGAGTCTATACTCAGGTACGACCCCGGAGGGGCTAACTCTTGCGGTTCTGGCGATTGTGGCAGTTCTCGATGCGGTCTATCGCTCGGACCTACGGCTGAAGCCGTGGACTTCCGCTTACTCTCAGTCATTCATCGCCCAGTAGGTCGGTTCGTCGCTCTCGGCGGGCACGATGTCGGTGCCGTCGTGCTCGCCGGTGTTGACGACGTGCCCGATGCGATCGGGGTCGGTGCCGTCGAGAACCACAGTTCTAACGCCCGAGCGTTCGATGATCTTCGCCGCGAGCAGGTCCACCGGTGCGGAGGAGCCGGCGGTCATCTCGATGTCGGCGATCACGTCGACGAGCTCGCCGGCTGAGAGGCGATCGAAGCGCTGTGCATCGGGGTTTTCGTCCGGATCGGCGTCGAAGACGCCGGGGACGCTCGTCGCATACACGAGGAGATCGGCGTTGACGTATTCGGCCAGCGCCGCGCTCACGGCGTCGGTCGTCTGTCCGGGCGTGACACCGCCCATGACGGCGATCTCGCCGCGACGGAGCGCCGCTCCCGCGGTCTCGTAATCACGCGCCGGCCGGGTCGCCGCTCGTTCGGACAGCGCCGCGATGAGCAGCCGTGCGTTGAGACGGGTCGTGTCGACGCCGAGCTGGTCGAGTTCGATCTCGTTGGCACCGAGCTCGCGGGCGGTATGGATATACTTCCGTGCGACCGTACCGCCGCCGACGACCGCCCCCACGGTATGGCCCTCCTCGGCGAGTCCCTCGATGACGGTGGCGTGTGCGCCCACGCGTTCGGAGTCTCTGGGCGCGAGCACGCTCCCGCCGAGGGAGACGATGATTTTCATTGTCGGCGGTTGCCCGGACGCACTCTTAAGCGTTGTCAACACCGGCGAAGGGTACAAACGACCGCCAGCCGTGCCCCTCGTATGAACGCCATCGCCGTCGTCGGTCCCTCCGATACCGGGAAGACGACGCTCGTCGAACGCCTGGCCGACCGACTGGACGGCAGCGTCGCCACGATCAAACACCTCGATCACGCACCGACCATCGACACGGAAGGCAAGGACACCGCCCGCCACCGCGCGGCCGGCGCGCGCGTCACCTACGGCCTGAGCGACGACGGCTGGTTCGCCACCGGCGAGGAGCGTTCGCTCTCCGATCTCCTCGACGACCTCGCGCCCGATCACGACTACGCACTCGTCGAGGGGTTTTCGAGCCACGGGCTGCCGGCTGTCGTTCTCGGCGGGCGCGAGCACGCCGGCCCGGAGCTCGTGACAGCCACCGACGCCGACGAGATCGATCTCGATGCGCTCTGTACGGAGATCGACGATCTCGAACCGCGCGTGACGCTCGACTCGCTCGTGCAAGAGCTAAAGGAATCGCCGCAGGCCGACCGTGCGGGTGCGATCGCCACCTTCACCGGGCGCGTGCGCGTGAAGGACGCCCCCGACGACGATCCGACCGAAGCGCTCGAATTCGAGACCTATCGCGAGGTCGCCGACGAGCGACTGCACGCCATCGAAACCGAACTCGAAGCGCGCGAGGGCGTCCACGAGGTGCTCACTCACCATCGAGTCGGACGGATCGAGGCCGGCGAGGACATCGTCTTCGTCGTCGTGCTCGCGGGCCACCGCCGCGAGGCGTTCGCGACCGTCGAGGACGGTATCGACCGGCTCAAAGACGAGGTCCCGATATTCAAGAAGGAACGCACGAGCGACGAGCAGTTCTGGGTCCACGACCGCGCGTGAGCGATCCGTCCCCGCATCGGGGGATAATTACAATACGAGAAAAGTAGAAATTACGATTCGGTGCGTAACGTTCTCCTCCGCCGACAAGCGATCCTATTTGTCGATCGATGGGCTCTGCATGCTCGATAAAACGTCTAAAGGATTTTGGAAGCGTCGTGAAACGTCGTCGATGACACCATCGAGAGTGAAGTGCACCGAATTCATCCGAAGCATCTGTCGGCTATAATACATGGGGATCGCATGACCGAGTGAGGTCACAATGAGTACGACTCAGCCCGCCGGTGTCGACGCGACCACCAAAGAGCAACGTCTGAAGGCATATCTCGAACGCAACGCGGCCGACGGCGAGCTCTACTTCAAGAGCAAGTTCATCGCCGACGAGGTCGGTCTCTCGCCGAAGGAGATCGGTGCGCTGATGCACAAACTCGCCGACTCGGCAGGCGATTTGGAGATCGAGCCGTGGTCGTACACCAGCGCGACGACCTGGCGCGTCGCGCCGGCCTGACCGGCCTGACTGGCCTCTCGTCGCCCCGCCCCGCTGACGGACCGCTCCCCGCTGGCGCTCTCGCCCGAAACGGTCTGTACGTTTATCCCCGTTCGACGCGTATCCATGTCGATGGCTGACAGCGACCCGCCGGCCGACGGGCCGCCGGCCGAGGCGTTCGCCGGACTCTTTCGCGTGACCGAGACGGACGTGGACGGCGGCCAGCTCCGGTATTACGGCGAGCCGCTGGTCGATGGCCGCCGGCTTGAACGATGTCTCTGGCCGCTGTTTCGCGATCAGGGCTACGAAGTCAGATTGACGAGTGAATCCAACTCGGAAAAAGACCCGTTCACCGGTATCGAGATCGATCGGACGAGACACGTCCTCGTCGCCACGCCGCACTCGACCGGCATCGACGGGATCCCGTGGAAGAACGTCGTCTTCGCGCTGCTCACTATACTCTCGACACTCGTCGCTGGCGCACGCTGGTACGGCACCATCGACACCGTCGGCGACGCCTTCCTCGATCCGATGGCCGTCCTCGCCGGCTGGCCGTTCGCGCTCGCGGTGCTCTCGATCCTCGGCGTGCACGAACTCGGCCACTACGCCCTGAGCCGATATCACGGCGTCGACGCGAGTCTCCCCTACTTCATCCCGCTGCCCAACGTCATCGGTACGATGGGCGCGGTCATCAGCATGCGCGGGCGGATGCCGTCGCGCAAAACCCTCTTCGATATCGGCGTCGCCGGTCCGTTGGCCGGGCTCATCGTCGCCTGCATCGTCACGCTCGTCGGCCTCGGTCTTCCACCGGTCCCCACACCGGCCATCCCGATCGAGTTCAACTACCCCCTGCTCGTGCAATGGCTCGCCGACCTCACCGGCCAGCCGATCGAGTATCCCGCCGGCATGTCGGTCAACCCGGTCGTCTTCGCCGGCTGGGTCGGCATGTTCGTCACCTTTCTCAACCTGATCCCCGTCGGCCAGCTCGACGGCGGCCATCTCGTCCGCGCGATGGTCGGCGAGCGCCAGGCGACCGTCGGCGCGCTCGTCCCCGCCGCGCTGTTCGGGCTCGCGGCCTACCTCTACTACGTCCAACAGGCCGCGTTCAACGCCGTCTTCCTCTGGGTGTTCTGGGGCGTGTTCACGATGGCCTTTGCCTACGCCGGCCCCGCGACGCCGATCTACGACGACGCGCTCGATACGAAACGCGTCCTCTTGGGGTTCGTCACCTTCGGGCTGGGGATCCTCTGTTTCACGCCCGTCCCGTTCGAGCTTGCGCTTTAGAATCTCCTTTCTGTCGAACAGTAGCAACCGGATCACCGCTTCGTTGAACGGCGCGACGTACCGCACACTACAGGACTAGCGTCGGGATACTTGTCGAACGATGCTATGAGTGATACTGCAGCGGTAGATCATCGACGGCCGGGGCAACGAGATCCGCCCGGTCGTACGAAACGACGACAGCACGCATACGAACAACGCTACAATGGCGACAAACGATACCTTGACATCCTCCCCGCCCTGAAGGGCGAGGATTCCTCCGGTGGGGGTTCGGACGGCCTACGCCGTCGAACCTACGGAAGTCTTTTGCTGGTGCGCGCGAACCTC
>NZ_AOMC01000001.1 GCF_000336695.1 Halococcus morrhuae DSM 1307 | reverse complement strand
CCACCGATGACGCCCGGATCAAGCTACGCCGGCTCTATCCCGTTCCGCTCGAAGAAAGCTAGCAAGATCACGGTTGAAGCTACACTCAGTGACGGTCCAGGACGTGACTTGTTCGCGGGTTCTGCGGTTGGTTGAGTCACGTTACTCCAGGGTGGTCAGCGTGTAACCCGGCGGTTCGTCAGTAGTTCGGCGCTCAGGCTCGTCGTGGACCCCGATTTCGGTCTTGAGGCGTCCTTCCGGGTAGTAGTGGATGGAGAGGGTGAGTTCTCTGTTCTCCGGTGGATGACCACCCGAGACGCCGACATAATCATAGATCTCAGCTTTGCACGTTCAGAGATACCACCCTTTAGAACCGTCTGAACCGTCCGAGTGGAGGAAGAGATGCTCGATCTCTTCCATCAATT